>NZ_JBYVZB010000001.1:68766-887280 GCF_058211775.1 Vagococcus changpingensis | reverse complement strand
TGGAAGTACAGTGATGTATGGAGCGGACTAGTACTAATCGGTCGAGGACTTAACCAAGATAGCGGTGGACCATTATATTGATACTAACTTAACATCCAGTTTTGAGTGAATCATCACTCAATAAAAAGCATATAAGTGCGGTGACGATGGCAAGAAGGATACACCTGTAACCATGCCGAACACAGAAGTTAAGCTTCTTAGCGCCGAGGGTAGTGAAGGGTTTCCCTTTGTGAGAGTAGGACGTTGCCGTGCTTTTTGTATTAATTTAAATATTAACGAGAGAGGGGGGTACATTTAATTATGTTATCTCCTTTTTTTGTTATAATAGACATGTTAATAATAATAAAGTGAGAATAAAGAATGAAATCACACAAAATATTATAAAATATAGTAGAAATATGATAAACTCATATATGAGGTTTTTTAATATTTGACTATTATTGTTGACAATAGTATTTACACTAAACTAGTCAAAGATTTATAAAAAATAGGTCTCAAGACCTATTATAAATTCAATCATATGCTTGATATAATTTAACTTAAATGATTGTAAAATGAGTTGAAAGTAAAGGAGTGCTATGTATGGAATTAAAAAAAATTGAAGTGCCAGAAAATACAAAAAGATGGATGAGTTTTGTTGGAAAAACACTTTTTTATGCAGCCATAATACTTGTATTAATTTATTTGTATCAATATAGCCATGTTGGTGGGGGCTCTTTCATATATAATCAATTTTAAAAAGGAGCTAGTAAATAATGTTAAATAAAATTTTAGAAAAAATTAAAGATATTTCATTAAATAGTGAAGAAACCATCTTTTTTGAAGAAAATAATCGTCGATACACTTATAAAGAGTTAGATAAATTATCAGATTCTCTCGCTGGATTTTTAGAAGAAAGGTACCCAGTGAAAACGCCTATTATTGTCTACGGTGGGCAAGAGGCTTTAATGGTTATTTCTTTTTTAGCTTGTACTAAATCGGGTCATTCATACGTGCCTGTTGATGATCACACACCTAAAGAACGAGTATCGATGATTGTTGAAGAAGCAAATGCTTCTTGTGTTTTATCTTTGTCTGATTGGCCATTAGATACAAAAGAAGTTTATGATAGACAAACAGTTATTTCTTTGATGAATGATGAAAAAGAATATTTAGCAAAACAAGTGGTGTGTGAAAATGATGTGTATTATATTATTTTTACATCTGGAACAACTGGAAAGCCAAAAGGGGTGCAAATCACTTATAATAATTTAATTAGTTTTACCAATTGGATGTTGAGTGATTTTTGTTTGAAAAAAAATCAACGTTTTTTATGTCAAGCACCATTTTCATTTGATTTATCAGTAATGGATTTGTATCCTGCTTTATTATCAGCTGGAACTCTTATTCCAATGCCGAAAACGATGATTGAGAATTTTCCATTATTATTCAAATCAATTCCAGAAATGGCCTTGAATGTCTGGGTATCAACTCCTTCATTAATTGAAATGGTATTATTGAATCCAGAATTTGATTCTGAACATTTACCAACATTAGAAAATTTTGAATTTTGTGGCGAAGAATTACCAAAAAATACTGCTCAAAAATTGTTAGACCGTTTCCCTAATGCTAAAATTTATAATACATATGGTCCAACAGAAACAACTGTTGCTATTACTAATATTATCATCACGCAAGATGTTTTAGATAACTATGAACGAGTACCACTTGGAAAAGTTAAAAGTGATACAACAATTCATATTTTGAATGATCAGGGTGAAAAATTACCTAGTGGTGAAATTGGTGAAATTGTTATTTCTGGTCCAAGTGTATCTATAGGTTATTTTAATAATTCTGAAAAAACAAAAGAGGTGTTCTTTGAATTTGAAGGGGTACCTTCCTATCGAACCGGAGATGCAGGTTTAATCAAAGACGATTTGTTATTTTATAAAGGAAGAATGGATTTTCAAATTAAGTTAAATGGTTATAGGATGGAATTAGGTGATATTGATCACCATTTAATCACTCTGCCAGAAATTCGTTCGGCATGTTCTGTTCCAAAATATAATAAGTCTGGTAAGGTACAACAATTATTAGCTTATGTGGTGTTGGAAACACCTGTTGAAAAAGCAGATGAAAAAAGCTTGATTCAAAAATTAAAAGAGGACTTAAATAAAACAGTAATGGATTATATGGTGCCACATCGTTTTGTCTTTGTTGAAAGTCTTCCAATGACACAAAACGGAAAAATAGATCGTAAAAAGTTAATAAATGAGGTGAATAGTTAATGAGTCAGCTAGCACAGTTGATCCCATACTTGACTCCTTATGAAAAACCTTTTTATTTTATTATATTAGGTGTATTATTTATTCCATCGATTCTTTTATCCTTAAATGGTAAAAGAATGATGTGGTATCAAAATTTTTTAACTATTTTCTTTTTATGGATTAGTTTTGGTGGCCCAAATTCAAAACAGGGATTGGCTTTAATTGCCTACATGATTTGGCAAACACTATTAACGGCTATATACTTTAAATACAGACAAAAAGATAATAAAAGTAGTATTTTTTACTTAGCAGTTTTGCTAAATCTATTGCCTATGATTATCATTAAGCTTTCACCATTTTTTGGTTCTCAGTCGATTTTAGCTTTTCTAGGTTATTCTTATTTAACCTTTAAATCTGTTCAAGTCGTGATGGAAATACGTGACGGGATATTAAAGGAATTTAATATTAAATATTATATTCAATTTTTAATTTTCTTTCCAACTATTTCATCTGGTCCAATTGATCGTTATCGTCGATTTTTAAAAGATTATTTAAATCCGCCAGATAAAGAAAAATATGTAGAGTTGTTACAAAAAGGTATTCATTATATATTCTTAGGTTTATTATATAAATTTATTATAGGATATGTTTTAGGTAGTCAATTATTACCAACTGTTCAAGGAGTTGCACTAGGTGGAACGGCTCCTGTTCTTGGAACAATTGGGTATATGTATGTGTATAGTTTTTATTTATTTTTTGATTTTGCTGGTTATAGTTTGTTTGCAGTAGGGACAAGTTATTTACTTGGTTATGAAACACCCATGAACTTTAATAAACCATTTATTAGTCCCAACATCAAAGAATTTTGGAATAGATGGCACATCACTTTATCATTTTGGTTTAGAGATTATGTTTACATGAGATTGATGTTTACGTTATTAAAGAAAAAAATATTTAAGAGTCGTGTTGTGGCTTCAAACGTTGGGTATTTCGGCCTGTTCCTGTTAATGGGGTTATGGCATGGATTAACCTGGTATTATATTGTATATGGTATTTACCATGCTTTATTAATTTGTATTAATGATGCTTGGTTGAGATATAAAAAGAAACATAAAGACACATTGCCAAGTAATCGTTGGACTCATGCTTTAGCAATTTTTATTACATTTAATGCAGTATGTTTTAGTTTCTTGATATTCTCAGGATTTTTAGATACATTAATTAAGCACTTTATTTTAGTATAGGAGATGGGTAAAAATGAACGTAAAAGAGACAGTTTTAAGTATTTTAGAAGATTTAACAGGAAGTGATTTTTCAGATCAAATGACTGTTGATTTATATGAAGAAGGTATTTTAGATTCAATGGCTACTGTTCAATTGTTAGTAGAAATTGATGGTCAATTAGGTATAACTGTTCCTGTTTCAGAATATGAAAGAAGCGAGTGGGCGACTCCTGAACAAATTATTGCACAGGTTGAAGCTTTACAATCATGACACTAAAGAAAAAAATATTTTTCGCTGTTGGACCATTCGCTTTAGCAGCTTTGTTCATAGTAGTTTTATTGTATTCGCCACTAGAATTTATTAAGGAACCTTCAGAAAAGAAAGTACATGAAGCTGCATCGTCTATGTCTGTTAATGTATTAAAAGGATCTGAAATAAAAAGAGAAGCAATGGAATCTGGAAAGTATTTACCATTCTTTGGTTCATCTGAATTAAGTCGTGTGAATCCTTTTCATCCATCTGTAATGGCAAAAAAATATGATAGATCTTATGAACCGTTCCTCTTAGGAGCGCCAGGAACGCAATCTTTAACGCACTTTTTTATGTTAAATTCTGTTAAAAAACCATTAGAAAATAAAAAAGTTGTATTTATTATTTCTCCACAATGGTTTGTTAAAAAAGGTGTATCAGATCCCATGTACTCACTTTTTTATTCACCGATTGAAACGTATGAATGGTTAGTAGATTTAGATGAAACTGATCAAACTGATCAATATATTGCTGGTCGGTTACTTGAATTTGAAAGTGTAAAATCTGATACTCAGTTAAAGAAAATGTTGTTAAAATTAAAAAATGGCGAAGAACTATCAAAAGCTGATAGAAGAAAAGCTTATTATAAATATAAACGACTTCGAAATGAAGATTTACTATTTGGTCAAATTGGAATTGTTTCTAAGAATAAACGAATTGATAAACAAGCAACATATTTACCAAATCAATATAATTTTAATGAGCTTGATGCATTAGCTTATAAAATTGGACAAGAGAAAACGAATAATAACCCATTTGAAATTTCAAATGGATTTTACTCAAATAGAATTATGCCGATGAAAGGGAGGTTAAAGGATTCTCAAAAGAAATTTAACTATATCTCTTCACCAGAATATGCAGATTTTGAGGCTTTCTTAGAATTGCTTGATAAAAATAATATTGATGCCATGTTTGTTATTCCACCGGTGAATAAGTTGTGGTCTGATTATACAGGCTTATCAACTGAGATGTTAGATGATTTTTCTAAAAAAATTAATTATCAATTAACGTCACAAGGCTTTAATAATGTTGTCGATTTTACTGATAAACGTGGTGAAAAATTCTTCATGGAAGACACGATTCACATTGGTTGGCGTGGATGGTTAGAAATGGATACTCATTTACAAGAGTTTCTGAAGTCTAATAAAAAGCCTGATTATAAAATGAATCCAGAATTATTCTTTAGTAAAGAATGGCAGACAGAACAATATAAATAAACAAACACTCCATTTACCTAAACAGTAAGTGGAGTTTTTTGTATTTTTAGAGAGTCTAAAAAGAATCGCGTGGATGTGGGAGTATCCTTGAATTTCAGTGGAACAAAGTATAGCTTATGGGTCTGAATAGCAAAAATTGTCAGCTGAGGAAATAAAACAAAAAGTCACTACATTGATTACTCAGGTTGGATTGATAGGATTAGAAACTATGAACTATCTGGCGGCATGAAACAATGTTTATATAGCGCTAGAGCGATGTTAAATGAACCCTTTAGTTGTATTAGATGCGATTACAAGATGAAATAGGCAAGGCTTATTGCGATGTCTGTGGAAAGAAAAACATCAAAGTATTTTTATGATTACCCATGATATAGAAAAAGCACCTAAACTAAGTACAAGAGTATTAGTTTTACCGAAAAAATAGCACAAGATTTACATATGAGCCTGATACAGATGAGATATTTCAATAAAATAAATTATTGTTATTAAATGATATTATGTAATTGTTAAAATAAGACTAAACAGTTTAACTATGACTTGATTATTCAAACATAATATGACAAAATAAATGCTACCTTGATTATAAGGAGCAATGCATGAGTGAGTAAAAAAATAATAAAACGGTGTATTTTATTTTTGACATTAGTATTTTTGATTGCATGTAGTTGGTATGTTTGGCAGTTAAAAAAACATGTTACCCAAACATTAAAATGGGAACCATTAGTGAAGACTGTTTTAGAAGAAGAAAATATGGATCAATATGAAGACCTTGTATTAGCCATTATATTTACGGAAACAAAAGGCAACAGTGTAGACGTTATGCAGAGTAGTGAAAGTAAGTATGGTGAACAAAATAAAATAACAACAGAAAAAGAGAGTATCACAAGTGGTGTGACACATTTAGCAGAGGCAATCAAGTATGCACTTGATAATGGGTGTGATATTTGGACAGGAGTTCAAGCGTATAATTTTGGTACAAGCTATGTGGATTATGTAGTCACTCATGGTGAGAAAAATTCTTTAGAATTAGCTCAAACTTATTCTAAAGAGGTGTTAGCACCTATGTTAGGAAATGCAACAGGTGCAACATACCATTATTATGAACCGATTGCATTATTTCATAATGGTGGTAAATTATATCAAAATGGTGGGAATTTCTTTTATGCGGAACTTGTTAAACGAAATATGAAGATTATTAACATATTATCATAGAAAACTCCTAATGGTATCTAGCCATTAGGAGTTTTTATTGAATGATTTAAATAAGACTTTTCGTCCATTTAATGGTTGGGTATGACGAGCATTATTAGCATGGAAATGTTTTAAAGTTTGAATTTGTTTGGCAGAAATTTCCACAGTTTCTCTAAAGAGATACCATTCGACATTTTCAGTAAGTGGAGGTGTTGTTAAAGAGCCTAGATAGTGATAATAATCAGAAATTTTAGGTAATAAGTCATACAGATACACATTGTGAATGGATTTATTTGTGTTCACAGCATCTAGTAATGTTTGAAGTGTCTCATTATGAGCACCTTCAATTAAGAATACACCTAAAACAGCTAAACGACCATTTTGTGCCTCATGAACAAAATGAAGTTCAGCATCAGATAGTTTACCATCAATTTTATGTTCGCTATGAGTATGAAAATGGAATTGTTGTAGGTTGAAAAAACGATTGTTAATATTAGCTGTTCCTGTAGCTAATCCTTGAATAGCTGAGCCAGTATCAAAAATAGCATCCACTGTACGAGAATAGGTTAGTTGTAACTTCCCCATATCCATCATTGGTTCCAAGGTACTTGTATCTATATCAATAGGTGATTGCGACATTGAGTGTTCACAACACCAGTCATGTTGATTAACGTAGTTCCAGTCAAGTATTGGTGCATTAAAATGTTTCATTCAAAAACTCCTTTTCAATCATTCAACTTTATTGTTATCAAAATTTTATCTGAAATGAATTCTTTTCGCCAAGTCAGACGTCTTGAAAAATAGTATTGTAAAGAATGTTTATTATTTAATGATATATAAATGAACAAGAAGGTGATATAACAAAAATGACACAGAATAAATAAATTATTTATCCCCTTTATGACATGTTTTAGTATATAATATTAAGAGTGAGGTGATATAATGTACAAAGTGAAGAATAGTATAAAAAGGTCACTTGAATTCATAAAAGATGGGGTAAGTTCATCTAAAAGTGTTATATTGGCCAACGTTATCATATTATTTATCATGGCACCTTTTATGGTTACATTAACTCGTTTTATTTTAAAAATGGGAGATATCCCTTATTTGTCTTATGATACTGTGGGATTAATTCTTTTTCATCATCCAATTGTGCTTTTTTTAATGATTATGATGTTATTTTTATTAGTGTTTACAATATATTTTGAGTATACGTTTTTACTACTGAC
The DNA here is from genome assembly GCF_058211775.1 of Vagococcus changpingensis. Classification (NCBI taxonomy): domain Bacteria; kingdom Bacillati; phylum Bacillota; class Bacilli; order Lactobacillales; family Enterococcaceae; genus Vagococcus; species Vagococcus changpingensis. The sequence goes on along the minus strand of NZ_JBYVZB010000001.1, from coordinate 879,864 downwards.
GATGTACTTTGTAAAACATAAAGTAGCAATATCTTTGAGGCAATTAGCTAAGGAAACTATTTTCCAGATGAAAAAATTAAAAATTAGTAATTTTTTATTTTTTTTGTGTTATTTTATTTTATTAGGCTCAATAGGAGCAATAAGATTTAATTCGGACCTATTATCAAAATTTAAAATACCAATTTTTATTGTTGATTTTATTTTTGAGAATCGTGTTATTTTTATTATACTATTTATTTTAGCTTATGTAAGTTTAATAGCAATAGCCATTCGTTTGATGTTTACATTACCGTTAATGATTTTTAAGGACTACACTTTTAAAAAGGCTAGCCAAACAAGTTGGTATTTAACCAAAAAACATTTAAAAACGATTATCATTCAATTTATTTCGGTAATGGGTACAATCGCCATAATAGCTGTGGTGGTCAATGGATTGCTAATAGGAATACAAGAGGTGGTAGATACTTATTATCAATCATCTAGTTTTTATGTGGCAATTGTATTATTAACACTCCTTCAATTTAATTGGGTATTTAATTTAGTTTTAACGACGATTGGAATTTTCTTTATTACGATTTCATATTTAGATAAATCAGGTTATCTACCAAATACCAATGATATGTTTCCATTGATTAATAAAACAACGTTTAAACAAGTAACCTGGCCACAAAAAATAATCGTTACACTTGGTGGAATCTGGTTAATCATCAGTGTCTTGTCATACAATTATTTATTTTTAACCCAGCCAAGTATTCATCGACCGTTAACAATCTCACATCGAGGAGTTGATAATGGGAACCATGTACAAAACTCAATAGAGGCATTGGAGATGACAAGTAAGAAAACACGGCCTAATTTTGTTGAAATGGATGTGCAAGAGACAAAAGATAAGGAATTTATTGTGATGCATGATTTTAAACTAAATCAGTTAGTTAAACAAAAAGGTCGTCCAAATGAATTTACACGAGAAGAATTACAACATATGACAGCCAAAGAAAATGGCAAACAAGCACATTTGGTATCTTTTGATGACTATTTAAAACGAGCTAAGGAGCTAAACCAAAAATTATTGATTGAAATCAAAGCAACAAAACAAGATAGCCCTGATATGGTCGAGCGGTTTATAAAAAAATATTACGATACGATAAAAGAAGAAGGGCATGAAATTCAGTCATTGTCTTTTGATGTGGTAAAAGAATTAAAAGAAAAAAAAACCGATTTATATGTGGGATATATTATGCCTTTCACATTAGCTGGCCCTCCTGAAGGAAAGATGGATTTTTATTCGGTTGAATACACAACACTTACAAAAAATTTGGTTCAGTCTATGCATAATCAAGAGAAGAAAGTTTATGTGTGGACATTAAACGATACAGATACCATTAATCGTATGATTTTTTATGGAGTAGATGGAGTAATTACTGATAATATGACGTTATTAAATACTGTGCTTTCAAGGGATATTAAAGAAACGACTTATGCTGATAAGTTATTATATTTCTTGGTAGGAATTGGTTAACTCATTTGTTTCAAATAAAAATGGCATAACAGCCATTTTTTTTATATAATGAAGTGAGAATTGATTGGAGATGGAATGAATGACTGTTGTTGTATTTGATGTGGATGATACGTTATATGAACAGCGTATACCATTTGAGTTAGCGATGAAGGCTAATTTTGGGAAAAAAACTTGGTTTGATGATACGATTTCTTTACCAACATTGTATCGTTTATTTCGATACCATAGTGATATAGCTTATGCTAATGTTGTAGCAGGAGTATTATCATTACATGATATGCGTGTTTTACGCATTAAGCAAACATTAAAAGATATTGATGTGGAAATCACTGACTCAGAATGTGAGTCATTTCAAGCATGTTATTTACATGAACAAACTAAGATAGTAATTCATCCGGAAATGATAAAATTACTCAATGTATTGAGAGAGAAGAATGTCCCTACTAGCATTTTAACAAATGGGCCAACTGATCATCAAGAACTGAAGCTTTTACGACTTAACCTGGTCAATTGGATTAATGAAGAAGCTCATCATATTTCAGAAAGCATTGGATACAGTAAACCAGATGCAACTGCTTTTAAAATGGTTGAAAGAACACATTTTAATGAGACTGATTTTTTATATGTTGGAGACTCATATGATAATGACGTTGTTGGAGCAAAAAGTGCAGGTTGGAAAGTTATCTGGTTAAACAAAAATAATAAAAGAATAACACAAGGTATGATTGAACCTGACGTTGAGTTGGATTCATATGAAGATATCATAAAGACTGTGTTAGACTTATTACAAGAGGAGTAAATATATGAATGTACATCACGCAGATATCGTCATTAGTGCGGTACAACCTGAACAATACCCTAAAACAAATTTACCTGAAATAGCCTTAGCAGGACGCTCAAATGTTGGAAAGTCATCATTTATTAATACACTAGTAAATCGTAAAAATTTAGCCAGGACATCAGGGAAACCTGGAAAAACACAAACCCTAAATTTTTATATTATTGAAGATAGTCTGCACTTTGTCGATGTTCCAGGATATGGTTATGCTAAAGTATCGAAAACAGAACGTGCAAAATGGGGACAAATGATTGAAACGTATCTGACTGAAAGAGAGCAATTAAAAGCTGTTGTATCACTTGTTGATATGCGCCATGCTCCTTCAACTGAAGATATTCAAATGTATGAATTCTTGAAGTATTACAATATACCAGTCATTGTTGTTGCAACAAAATGCGATAAAATTCCTCGGGGCAAATGGAACAAGCATGAATCAATGATTAAGAAAAAATTGAATTTTGATCCATCAGATGACTTTATTATCTTTTCGTCTGAAACAAAAGAAGGAAAAGATCAGGCGTGGAAAGCCATTGAAAGTTATATGGATTGATTAAAATAAGTAGTTAAGATGGAGTATGCTAAGCATGCTTCATTTTTTTATGAAAAAAGTAACAAATTGCTATGGTTTTTCATTAATTTTAGGTTTAGAATATTCATAAAAGCTCTTATTTATGTTAAAATTTAGTTGATAAGGTTTGTGAAATAATTAAGTTAATCATAAGTGGAGGAAAATAAATGGCTTTAGTTAAAATCGTATATGCTAGTATGACTGGAAATACAGAGGGTATTTCTGAAATTATAGAAGATCAGTTCAGTGATGCAGGATTTGAGGTAGAACGTGAAGAATGCACAGAAGTTGACCCGGATTTTTTTGAAGATGCAGATATTTGTATTGTCGCAACTTATACATACGGTGATGGTGAATTACCATTTGAGATGGAAGATTTCTTTGAAGATTTAGAAGATGAAGATTTAGAAGACAAACTATTCGGCGTTGTCGGGTCTGGTGATACAGAGTACGGAGAATATTTCTGTCAATCAGCACGAGATTTTGTGGAACAATTTAAAAAGACCGGCGCCACAGAAGGTGCTGAAATGGTTGAGATTGAAAACGAAGCAGATGGCGAAGATACAGAACGTCTCCAAGCATTTGTTGATAAATTAGTTAGTAAAGTAGCGTAGACAATTAGCAAGGGTCACACCTTGCTTTTATTTTTAGTATAGAAAAGGATGTAACGACAATGACAGAAAAAATTACCATGGATGGCAATACAGCGGCTGCTTATATATCTTATGCATTTACTGAATTAGTGGCAGTTTATCCGATAACACCAAGTTCTACAATGGCAGAAGTGGTAGAAAATTGGTCAGTGAAACATCGTAAAAATATATTTGGCGAACCAGTCAAGGTTGTAAATATGCAATCAGAAGCAGGAGCAGCAGGAGCGGTACATGGGTCGCTAAAGGCTGGAACATTAACCTCAACGTATACAGCATCTCAAGGATTATTGTTAATGATACCAAATATGTATAAAATAGCTGGCGAGTTGTTACCGACAGTGTTTCACGTGGCATCTCGAGCAGTTACAACAAACGCGTTAAGTATTTTTGGTGATCATGGAGATGTGATGGCAGCAAGACAAACCGGTTTCTGTATGCTAGCTGAGAGCTCTGTTCAAGAAGTGATGGATTTATCTGCGGTAGCTCACTTAGCTTCCATCGAAGCAAGTTTACCATTTATGAATTTCTTTGATGGATTTAGAACAAGTCATGAAATTCAAAAAATAGATGTGATTCCTTATGAAATGCTGGGAGAACTAGTAAATCAAGATGCGTTAGCTACTTTTAGAGATCGTTCGATGAACCCAAATCATCCAAGTGTTTCAGGTTCTGCGCAAAACCCAGATATTCATTTTCAACAAAGAGAAACAATCAATCAATATTATGACCGAGTGCCAGACATTGTTCAAAAATACATGAACGATATTAATGCAACTCGTGGAACGAATTATGATTTGAGTACTTATTATGGTCATGAAGAAGCAACAGAAATTATCATTTCAATGGGGTCAGTTGCGCCAACTGTTAGACAAACAGTTGATTATCTAAATAATCAAGGTCGTAAAGTAGGGCATTTAAATATACATTTGTATCGCCCATTTCCAACTGAAAATATTTTAAAAAATATTCCAGGTACAGTAGAACGAATTGCTGTTTTAGATAGAACAAAAGAACCAGGGGCTGATGGCGAGCCACTTTTACTAGATATTCAAAGTGCGATGTATCGTCATAAAAATCGTCCAATCGTCATTGGTGGACGATATGGATTAGGTTCTAAAGATGTGCCACCGAACCAAATTAAAGCGATTTTTGATCATTTAAGTGGACCGGTGGATAAATTATTGTATCGTTTTACTGTTGGTATCAATGATGATGTCACACATTTGTCATTACCAGTGGGACCATTGCTTGATTTAACACCAAAAGATACTTACCAAGCAAAATTTTGGGGATTTGGATCTGACGGAACAGTTGGTGCTAATAAGCAAGCCATTAAAATCATTGGAAATCACACTGACCTATATGCACAAGGGTATTTTTCTTATGATTCAAAAAAATCTGGTGGGTTAACGACCTCTTATTTACGTTTTGGAAAAGAACCAATCAATTCCCCTTATTTAATTGAAACAGCAGACTTTATTGGCTGTCATAATGGGTCATACATTCATCAATACGATTTGTTGCGTGGACTTAAAAAAGGTGGGACATTCCTTTTAAATACGACGTGGGATAAAGATCGAGTGTTACGTTTATTGCCAAAACGTTTGAAAAAAGAATTAGCTAAAAAAGAAGCAAACTTTTATATCATTGATGCGATGTCCATAGCACAAGAAGTTGGTTTGGGTCGACGTATTAATCAAGTCATGTCGACAGCGTTTTTTGAGTTGAATCAACTTATGCCAAAAGATGAATACATTAAATATTTAAAAGAAGAAGTAGTCGCAAGTTATGGTAAAAAATCGCAAGCAATTGTGGATAAAAATCATGCAGCTATAGATTTGACACTCTCCGATTTGGTAAAAGTAGATATACCTAGTAATTGGTTAGATATTGAAATAGACAAAGCAGTCGTTGATATGACCAAACCAAAATATGTCAGAGAAATATTAGAACCTGTTAATGCACAACAAGGTGATTCATTGAGTGTTAAAACACTTATTGATAATAATATGACAGATGGTAGTGTACCAATGGGAACGGCCGCTTTTGAAAAACGCGGCATTGCGTTAGAAGTTCCAGAATGGATACCTGAAGCATGTACGATGTGTAATGAGTGTGCGTTTATCTGTCCACATGCCGCGATTCGTCCATTTTTAGCGGACGATGAGGAGATGGCAGAAGCACCTGAAGGATTTATTGTACGTGAAATGAAAGGTGCAGATGGCTTGAAATATCGTATTCAAGTGTCATTGGAAGATTGTACAGGTTGTGGATTGTGTGTGGATGTGTGTCCAGCAAAAGAAAAAGCGTTAGTCATGAAACCTTATGATGAGCAAAAAGAAGAAGCAATCAACTGGGCATTTGCTATGACGCTAAAACAAAAAGCAAATCCTGTGAAGAAAAAAGAATCAATAAAAGGGTCTCAATTTGAGCAACCTTTAATGGAATTTTCAGGTGCGTGTTCTGGTTGTGGTGAAACAACTTATATCAAGCTATTAACGCAACTTTATGGTGATCGTATGTTGATGGCTAATGCGACAGGTTGTTCTTCTATTTGGGGTGCATCAGCACCATCAACTCCTTATACAACCAATTCAGAAGGACAAGGTCCTGCTTGGAGCAATTCGTTATTCGAGGACAATGCTGAGTTTGGTTTGGGGATGTACCTTGCTAATCAAACACAACGAGATGGCGTACAACATTTACTAGAAGAAGTGATTAAACAGCAAGTTGGAACCGACTCATTAAGAGAGTTGATGGCTGATTGGATTGAACACAAGGACGAAGGAAAAGGATCAAGACAGAGGTCAACAAAACTAGAAGCAGCTTTGTTAGAAGAAATGGATGGCAATGAATTACTCGAAGATATCTATCGTAAAAGAGATTTGTTTGTCAAACCTAGCCAATGGATTATTGGTGGTGATGGTTGGGCTTATGATATTGGCTTTGGTGGGATTGATCACTGTTTAGCTAGTGGTGAAGACGTGAATATTTTTATCATGGACAATGAAGTGTACTCTAATACTGGAGGTCAAACATCAAAAGCAACGCCAACTGGAGCAATTGCAAAATTCTCATCCGAAGGTAAGAGAACACCTAAAAAAGATTTAGGATTAATTGCCATGACATATGGTGGGGTGTATGTCGCACAAATTGCGATTAATGCCAACCCTACCCAAGCAATCAAAGCAATTGCTGAAGCAGAAAATTATCCAGGTCCATCCCTTATTATTGGATATGTTCCTTGTATCAATCATGGGATTCAAGGTGGAATGAGCCATGCCGTTGAAGTAACTAAACGAGCTGTCGAGTCAGGTTACTGGCCGCTTTATCGTTATAATCCTGAGCTAGTGGATAAAGGAAAAGAGCCACTAAAAATAGATTATAAAAAAGCTAATTTTGATAATCTAACAGAATTCTTTAACTATCAAACTCGTTTTTCTGCATTGGAAAATGTATTAGAAGATGAAGCAGAAGTAGCAACATTACTTGAAAAATCAGCAGATGATGCTATAGAAAAAGCTCAGACCTACAAAAAACTGTCAGGCAAATAAGTAAAAAGCATAGCAACACAAGTGAAAACCATTTCTATTATGTATAGACATAATAGAAATGGTTTTTTTATTCTAAAAAGGCGTTTCAATATGAATCACAAATTATTTATTGTAGAAGATGATTCGATTATCAGTTAAGGATTAACAACATATTTATCTTATCGATGATTTTTTTGGTCAACGTCAATGTAATTATACAAATTTTATTAAAAAATGATGGAATGAATTCTTTACTAGGAGCAGATTCAGCAAAATTATTATCTGACTTTGGCTCAATCGTCATCTTAATCTTTACAACTATTTTTTCATTGTACACCAATAGTTTTTTGCTCAAACAAAGAAAAAAAGAACTAGGGTTATACAATATATTAGGGATGGGAAAACGTGAACTTGGCAAGATTTTATTTATCGAGACCATGTTAGTGTCATTGTTTTCAATAGTAATTGGATTATTTTCTCAAAATTATCGTTTCTAATTTTGAAAAAATAACAGGATTCGGTGAAGGATGTACTTATAATTTAACGATGACGAGCCTAGGTTATGTGTTAGTATGTTTTATCGGTATCTTTTTATTATTTTATGCGATTAATATGATTCAGTTAAAACTAGTCAATCTTTTAGAATTATTAAAAGGTACTCAAACAGGGGAAAAAGAACCAAAAGTAAAATGATTAACAGGTATATCAGGCATTGATTGTATTGGTGCTGGATATTATATGTCAGTCACTATCGAGTTTCCTTTAAAAAGCAATTAGCTTATTTTTATTGCGATTGTACTTGTGATTTTTGGAACGTATGCTTTATTTATGGCAAGTAGCATTATGTGGTTTCTTATTTTTAGGTATGATTTTAGGACTTAGTTTCACTTTAGCCACAGGGTTAATCATCTACTACAAACAAATATCAGAAGGTATGCAGGATGAACATCGCTATGATATTATGCAAAAGGTTGGCATGAGTCATCAAGAAGTGAAACAAAGTATTAGAGGACAAATCATTATGGTATTCTTTTTCCCGATTATCCTCGCGACACTTCACTTAGCTTTTGCGTTTCCTTTGATGAGTAATTTACTGATGTTATTTGGATTGAGTAATAAAGTATTATTTATGATAATTTGTATCATTATGGTAGTAATCTTTTTACTAATTTACCTTGTGATGTATGCTCAAACATCTAAAGTGTATTATCGATTAGTTGAGAGAAAAGTAGTATAAGAAAAAACAGCGACGCAGAATCAAACTGTGTCGCTGTTTTAATATGTTAGTTTATAATCCCTTTTTTCCAATAAAAGGAAAGAATTTTGAAGTATGTTGTGCATAAGATTGAAAATCTTTTCTAGTTTTATATTTATTTTCTAGTAAGGGAACACCTGACACAAATAATATTAAAAAGGTAATAGTAATAGGACCAATGATAATCCAAAGATTAGTCCAATGTGATAAAGATAAAAGAAAAATCCCCCACCAACTTGTGACTTCTCCAAAATAATTTGGGTGTCTAGTAATAGACCAAAGTCCAGTTGTTAATAATTTTCCTTTATTACTAGGATTTTCTTTAAATTTAGTCAATTGATAATCTCCAATGACTTCAAATAAAAATCCAATAATCCAAATGAATACACCAAGTATTTGCCACCAACGTAAAGTATTATATACTTGTTGATTGGTAAAAGTATGTGTAACAGGTAGTGCAACAATAAACAATAAGAGGCCTTGAAGAAGAAAAACATTGATAAATGCTTTTAAGTGAACAAATTGATTTCCCCAACGTTGTTTGATTTTAACGTATCGATAATCTTCAGGAGCATTCCAATTACGTAACCCTAAATGCCAAGCAAGACGACCTCCCCAAAGTGTAACAAAGAGTAGAACAAGTATCTGTTGAATGGTATGCGGAGAGGCCATTAAAAAGCCTACCCAAGCTACCACAACAAATCCTCCCCCCCAAGCAATATCAACTAAGGAATAGTTGGATTTAATAGTTGATATAATGAACCAAATAATAAAATAAGCAAATAATGCTAGAATAATTGTAAGATACATTTAACTTTCTCCTTTTTTTAAAATACCTGCAATGGCGATACTATTTTTTCCGGCGCTGATAGCAATAGATGTTGAACTGGCTACTGAATAGTCAATTTTATCAGTATAATCTTTTAAATAATATTTTAGTAATTCAACTTGATTTTCCGAGTAAACATATGCGATAGCTAAACGATCAATTTGATGATGTCGAAATAGTTTTTTTATTTTGTTTGCTATTTTTTTAATACTTTGTTTTTGACTAAATGAAAGAGTCATTAGTTTTCCTTCGCCAAATGAATCCAGACTAACAATTGGCAAGATGTGGCAATTTTGAGCCATTTTTCCAAGAGATAAAGGAATTCGACCAGACTGTAACATCGGCGATAAATCAGCGACAGCTACATAGATAAATAACCGATGAATGGTATCTTTTAGATTAGTTATAATGTCATTAAAGCTCAAGGATTTTTCTACTAATTCTGCTGCTTTCATAACTAATAGACCTTGCGCTACAGAGTTAGCTTTTGAATCAATAACTGTTATCCATTGAGATGCCAATTTTTTAGTTTGTATTCTTTGGTTGACTAGTTGATAAGTACCACTGAGTTTTGAAGAGACTGTAATAACAATCACATGGTCATATTTCCCTTGTAAAAAAGATAGGAGGTTATCAATTGATTGAATAGTAGGTTGCGATGTACTGCATTGACTCGTATTTATACCCTTTTCAAAAATAAGCTGTGAATCAATACTTAATTTATCGAGATAATTATTAGACTCGCTTTGAACAGGCATTGGAATGACATGTATTTGGTGTTTCAATAGTAAGTCACTTGGTATATCAGCAATAGAGTCTGTCACAATAGCGATAGATGATACAGGCTTGGTATTAACTTCATATTGAAGAAGCATATCATCTATTTTTTGATAAGATATACGACCGTAGTGGTTTAATAATGATAGAACGTCTTTAGGGTTATTAGTATGTATATGAACTTTTAACTGTTGTTTATTTCCAATAACAATAACAGAATCCCCTTTATTTAATAGTTTACCTTTCAATTTTTTATCGGAAATACTTGGTTGAGTCATAATAAACTCCGAGCAGTATCGATAAGAAGGCTTTTCAGATATGATATGATCAGATGATATCAAGTTAGATGGATAGTTAGTTATAGAAGAAGGGATGGTTTCTTCTATCAACTCTTGTGGTAAATTTTGAGAGAAGGCTTCAGTCAAACCAGTAATAAAATAATAAAAACCTTTTGCTCCAGCATCCACCAACTTATTTTCTTTAAAAATTGTCATTTGAAATTGTGTCTCTAAAACGGCTTTTTCTGCTATCATCTGTGCTTGTGATAAAGATTCTTCTAATGATTGTGTTTTTTTATAAGTATCAACAAGTTTTTCAGACCAAGAGGAGATAACTGTTAGTATGGTTCCTTCTTTTGGATCTAGCAACGAATCATATACTTTAACAAGAGCTGTTTTAAAAGAAAAAACGAGTTGTTCTGTTGATAAATCACTTTGAGCATAATCTTCTGCTAAGGCATTTAAATACTGTCCTAAAATCATTCCAGAGTTACCACGAGCTCCAAGTAAAGCGGCTGATGCTACGTTAGTTAATAGAGAATGTACCGTGTCGTGATAACTAACAAGATTATCCATAATTGATTGCATAAGAAAGGCCAAATTACTACCAGTATCACCATCTGCAACAGGAAAGACATTAATACGATTTAATTCATTTTTATTCTTTATAACTAAGTTAGCACCTGATTTGATACTGTTAGCTAACTTTTTAATATCAACTTCTTCCAAATTAAATTACCCCTTCAAAAAATTAAAATTAATAAAATAAACAATTGCTGATGTAATAGCAGTGACGGATGTTCCCCATACTAAGTCAATAATTGTCATCGTTACTGACCAATTTTTAATAGTGGCTAAATTGGTTAAATCATAGGTACTATAACAAATAAAACCAAATAGAGCCCCAGAAGAAATGGTGTAGAAAATACTTTGTTTGTCAATACCAGGGATTAGGACAAAAAATACAACCCCAACAAGGTAGACAAAATAAAAAATAATAGCGGGAGTTACCTTTACATCACCGAGTAACTCTCCTATGAAAGTTTGGTACAAATTTTTTGATACAACTAATAGCCAAAATAGATCAAACATTAAAAAGATAACAGCACTTATACCAAACAATTTTAAAAACTGATTCATAATTACTCCTCCATTCTGATTAAATAAATAGTATCATGAAAAAAATTTTTATTAAAAGGATTTACCTTGATTAGCAAAAAATATACTTTAAAAAAGTATTTTTACCACTATTAACTAAAAGTGTATAGTTTATTATAAGATAGTTGATAGGAATGAAAATATAGGAGGAAAAGATGAAGAAGAAAATGAAAAAGTGGGCGTTATCTGCTCTGTTATTGACAGGGTTAATAACTTTTGGAGGATGTGTTGCTGATAAAACAGTGGAAACAAGTGATACATCAGTTTCATCAAGTGTTATAAAAGAAAGTACAGTAGATACATCAAGTAAAGAAAAAGAAGAATTAGCTAAAAGAGAAGCAGAAGAAAAAGCAAAACAGGATGAAATAGAAAAGAAGAAAAAAGAAGAGCAAGCCTCACAATTAAAAAATCAAGTTAGTGATTTGGCAAACTTAGAATACGAAGGAACTCAAACGATAAAGGTTAATGATGATGTACCAAGTTTTAGCGATGAAGAGCTATCTTTGAGTAATGGCGCTTGGGAAATTTATGGTGATTTAGATGGGTTAAATAGAGCAACAAGTGCAAATGCTATGCTAAATCAATCATTAATGCCAACTGGAAAAAGAGAAAGTATTTCGTCTGTTACACCAACAGGTTGGAAAAATAAAAAGATTGAAGGTGGGTATTTATTTAATCGATCACACTTAATTGGTTGGGCATTAGCTGGTGAAAATGCGAATTGGAAAAATTTAATTACAGGAACAAGACAATTAAACAGTCCAGAGATGTTACGTCATGAGATGGATGTTAAACATTATCTTGAACAAAATTCAGATAATTATGTAAGATATCGTGTGACACCAGTTTTTAGAGGGGAAGAGTTACTGGCGCGTGGCGTTCAAATGGAAGCACAATCTATTGGAAATGATACCATAAAATTTAATGTTTACATCTTTAATATTCAGGATGGGATTGACTTGAATTATGCAGATGGTAGCAGTTCAATAGGAGAGAGAGCTCAAGAAAATGAACCATCACAAGAAGAACACAATATCACGAATCATGAATCATTGGCTAATGATAATGATTCATCTGATGATATGAATCAAGTATTTGTTACACCTACTGGAAAAAAATATCATACTCATGCTCATGGGCGCGGTAATTTCACTCCTTCTACATTGGGTGAAGCCAAAAAGAAAGGGTTAGAACCATGTAACATTTGTTATTAAGTTAAAATAAAAAAGAAACGACTTTTTTGTCAGTTTCTTTTTTTGTATTTAGGGATGACTTTTTAGAAATAAAATCTAAAGATATAACAAAACATTGGAATATTTTTCTAAACTAATTGTTGAATTAGCTGACGAGTTAAGTTTTTTATCACGAAAAAAACACGTTGGTTACATGGTAAGATATTAGTTGATTATCAATATAAGAAATTAAAAAAATATGACTATGATAATTCATTCATTTACTTATATTTACATTCATTATCGAAAATTTAATTAATGATAGTTGTAGAAAAGAAGAAGTTATTACGATTAAATTAATTTTGTTGACAAGATTAAAGCCTGATGATAAAGTTGTTAAAAACCATGAACAGAAAAAGTAACTTAAATGACGTTTTATAGAGAGCCTTTGGTTGGTGGAAAAAGGTAGACGTGTTAAGTGAATCACATCTGGGAGTTAACTTTTTGAAATTGTTAGTAGAAAAGTTCGTTTGAGAAACGTTATGAGCTCGAAGTTATAAACTTCATGAGGTTATTGTTGTGAAACAATAACAAATAAAGGTGGAACCGCGAATTTTCGTCCTTTGGCTTTTATAAGCCAAGGGACTTTTTTTATACCAAACAATCAATGACTAGACAAGTAGTGTATTAAGTCCATTTTGACAGAGAATTTTTCAATAGGCTGAGAGAAAAATCAACATGCTTTTACATGAACACAACTAGAAAGATGTATTTCTGAACAACAAAGTAGGGAATAACGTTTTATCCGCGTTAAGGATGAGTGTTTAAAATATTAGTTTAAACATCATGAGATTGTTATTGTGAAATAGCAATAAATTGAGGTGGAATCACGGTTTATCGTCCTCTTGGGTTATACCAAGGGGATTTTTTGTACCAACAATTAAAAATAAACGATAGGTAAATAAAAAATTATCTTGTTTAATAATTGAAAATGGAGGGATTTACCATGGAATACATAATGAAAATTTTACCATCACTTATTGATGGGGCAGGTATGACGTTAAAAGTTTTTTTCTTTACACTATTAGGATCTATCCCACTAGGAGTACTCGTTGCGTTTGGTTTACGTGTGACATTTAAACCATTGACCTTTATATTAAATCTTTATATTTGGTTAATGCGAGGGACACCGCTATTATTACAACTTATCTTTATCTTTTTTGGTTTACCAGCAATAGGTATTGTCTTTGAACGATATGATGCTGTGATGATTGCCTTTATTCTAAATTATGGAGCTTACTTCGCTGAGATATTTAGAGGAGGGTTACAGGCTATACCAAAAGGTCAAATTGAGAGTGCACAAGTGCTTGGTTTAACACCGTTTCAAACAGCATATAAAATCGTTTTGCCACAAGTGATAAAAATTATTTTACCATCCATTGGGAACGAGGTGATTAACTTAGTAAAAGACACTTCGCTGATGTATGTGTTGGGATTAGGTGACTTGTTACGAGCAGGTAAAATCGCGACAAATCGTGATGTAACACTTGTACCACTCGTTATGGTTGGGGTGATTTATCTCTTTTTCACCGCCGTTTTAACTGGTTTAATGAAATACCTTGAAAAACGATTTAGCTATTATAAATAAGGAGTGATGAGAATGCTTGAGATAAAAAATGTATCCAAAAGTTTCGGAGAAAAGAAAATTTTAGATGAGGTATCTTACACGTTTCCAATGGGAGAAATTACTGTTATCCTCGGCCCTTCAGGTGGAGGAAAAACCACTTTATTGAGATGTATTAGTGGGTTAGAAACATTCGATGGTGGCACACTACTACTTGATGAGGAAGATTTAACAAAGAAATCTCATCAAGCTATTAATGGAAAAATTGGTGTGGTATTTCAAGATTTTCAGTTGTTTCCTCATTTAAATGTATTAGAAAATATTGTATTAGCACCGACAATGGTCTTAAAACAATCCAAAGAAGAGGCTGAAAAAACCGCTAGAACATTATTAATAACTTTAGGATTAGAGGATAAAGAAAAAGCTTATCCTTTTGAATTATCTGGTGGACAAAAACAACGTGTGGCAATTGCACGTGCATTAGCTATGAAGCCACGTGTATTATGTTATGATGAGCCAACAAGTGCTTTAGATCCAGGTCTTAGTGGTGATGTAGCAGAAGTCATTTTAAATTTAAAATCGCCAGATGTGACACAAATTGTGGTCACACATGATCCAACTTTTGCAGAACGTATTGCCGATAACACTATTAGAGTAGAACCAATAAAATAAAAGGATGGGATGACAATGAAAAAAAGACATATATTAATCGTGGTGTTAGGAATTATGTTATTAGCTGTATCAGCTTGTGGAAGTAAAAAAAGCAGTAATGACTCTAGCAGGACTAATAAAGATAAATGGAGCGAGATAGAAAAAAACAAAAAAGTTGTGATAGGGTTGGATGATACGTTTGTGCCAATGGGATTTCGAGATGAATCAGATAATATTGTGGGATTTGATATTGATTTGGCTAAAGCAGTATTTGCAGAATATGGAATTGATCCTGAATTTCAATCAATAGATTGGTCAATGAAAGAAAATGAATTAAACAATGGGACAATTGATTTAATTTGGAATGGGTATAATATTACGGATGAAAGAAAGGAAAAAGTCGCCTTTAGTGATCCTTATATTACTAGTCGTCAAGAATTAGTCGTGATGAAAGATAATGGTATAACATCATATAAAGACATGAAAGGCAAAATCTTAGGAGCTCAAAATGCGTCAACAGGACAAGATATGATTGATAAAAATCCTGAAGTATTTACAGATGTGATCGCCGATAATGAGCCAGTTTTGTTTGATACTTTTAATGAAGCGTTTATTGATTTAAAAGCCAAACGAATTGATGGATTAATTGTAGATAATGTGTATGCTAATTATTATATAGCGCAACAAAAAAATCCAAATGACTACGCCATTGTTGAAACACCATTTGAAAGTGCAGATTTTGCTGTAGGTATTCGTAAAAGTGATAAAGAGTTAAAAATAAAAATTGATGAAGCTTTTAAAAAATTAAAAGATGATGGAAAAATGAAGAAAATTAGTGAAAAATGGTTTGGAAATGACCAAGCGATTCAATAAAAAAGAGCCTATAATCGGGCTCTTTTTGCTTGTTTAATGGTCAGATAACTTGTATTGATTAATGAGAAGAGTTTCGTTGTATCATGCAGAGAGGATAAGTCAATGCTAATCCATTGTTCTTTATTCATGTGATAGGCTTTATAAAACCCTTCTTTTTGAATAAGGAACTCCGATTAATTCGGTGTCTAATTTAACATCAATGATGATTGTATCTGATGATTCATCTAATCATAATTAGGAGTATTGATATTAGTATCAGAAGATAATAGAAATATCTTTATTTTTTGGCACTTGGAAGATGATGTCAATACATGATGTGACGAATATTTACGTGATAAATAAAAAGGATTAAACACTGAGTTTCTTGAAAAGTATGCTTATTTTTATGATAAAAGATTTAAGCAAATATGGCGTTTAGAAGCAAGTGTGTTCTTTCAAAATTGAATCAATGGTATTTATCAACAAACGCCATATGATTGGATTTTATAATATAAGGTTTTTTCTGAAAATAGTAAGTAAATTAACATGTAAAGTTGTTTGCTTTCCCATAAGTATGATAAAATGTGCTATGTTTTAAATTTATCATTCGTTAATTCATAATGAACAGTTACTATAGATGAATTAACTTAAAAGGAGAGAAGTATGTCAAATCAAGAGGAAATTATAGTTGAAGATAGCAATCAGTTAAATCGAACGATGACGTTCTTTCCTGCTTTATCTACCGTTATGGGGACTGTTATAGGTGGAGGAGTGTTTTTCAAAGCAGCTAGTGTGACGCAATCAACTGGATCAGCTAGTCTAACGCTAATGTCATGGTTTTTAGGCGGTGTGATTAGTATCTGTGCAGGATTAACAGCAGCAGAACTATCGGCTGCTATCCCAGAAACAGGTGGAATGGTGAGATATATTGAACGGGCGTATGGTAAGTTATGGAGCTTTTTATTAGGATGGGCATTAATCATTATTTATTTTCCAGCCAACGTCGCAGCTCTTTCTATTATATTCGGTACCCAGTTTAAAAACTTATTTGGTTTATCCAACTCAGTGATTGTACCAATAGCTATTTTAGTTGGTGGTTCCATTATGTTGATTAATTTTTTAGGAGCCAGAGCTAGTGGAATATTTCAATCGATTACATTGGTTTGTAAGTTAATACCACTTGCCTTAATTGTGATTTTTGGATTACTGAGACAAGGTGACGTAAGCGTCAGTTTATTTCCAGTAACCGCAGGGGCACAAACATCTGGATTTTTCCCAGCGTTAGGAGCAGGATTACTTGCTACTATGTTTGCATATGATGGTTGGATTCATGTGGGAAATATATCAGGGGAGTTAAAAAATCCTGAGCGAGATTTACCAAGATCAATAGCCGGTGGATTGTTTGGTGTTATGGTGATTTATTTATTAGTTAACTTTGTTTATTTAAAAAGTTTACCCATCGAATCATTAGCAGGGAATGAAAATGCTGCGATGGATGTATCAAAACAAATATTTGGAGACTTTGGTGGGAAAATTGTTACAATCGGAATTCTAATTTCTGTATACGGTGCAATTAATGGCTATACAATGACTGGTATGAGAATCCCTTATACTATGGGATTAGATAAACAATTACCATACTCAAATCAATTAGCAAAATTAAATCGTAATAAAGTGCCTTTTATTGCAGGACTTTTTGAGTTAGCAGTAGCAGTTGTCATGATGTTATTAGGTGGATTTGATATTTTAACGGATATGTTAGTATTTGTTATTTGGATTTTTTACACATTGGTTTTTTGTGCTGTGATAAAACTTCGTAAGAAAGAACCTGATTTACCAAGGCCATATAAAGTTCCGTTATATCCATTTATCCCCATTATTTCCATCATTGGGGGAGTATTTATTCTATCCATGACGTTGATTAATCAATTATCTCTTGTCGTCACAGGTTTAGGACTAACAGCTTTAGGTATTCCATTTTATTTATATGCGAATAGAAAAAAAACTAGAAAGTGAGAGGCTTTCTAGTTTTTTGATTAATAAGAGTAACTTATAGTGGGGATTTATTTTTTTAATATCTATCTGGATATGTTATGGATAACTTGATTATTTTATGATAAACTATTTTTAGGTAACGGTTTCATAAAAATAGGAGGTCTGATAGATGGAAACAATAAAAGTAGGTATCGTTGGATTAGGGAGATTAGGTAAGGTTCACGCTCACAATTTAAAAGATAAAGTAGCTAATGCCACATTGTATGCTGCATGTAGTCCCGTTTCAGAAGAGCTAGAGTATGCTAAAAATAACTTAGGTGTACAAGTTACCTATACTGATTATGAAGAGATGGTTAAAGATGAACAACTTGATGCGATTTTTATTGTGTCACCATCAGGGTTACATTGTTCTCAAATACAACTTGGATTAAAATATGGAAAACATGTTTTTTCTGAAAAACCAATCGGACTTAATATTGAAGAAATTAATGAAACGATTCAAGTTGTTAATCAATACCCAAACCAAAAATTTATGCTTGGATTTATGCGACGCTTTGATACGGATTATATGTATGCGAAAGAACTTGTTGATAATGGTGAACTGGGTGACGTAACATTAATTCGTTGTTATGGAATTGATCCAAGTGAAGGTTTAGAAAGTTTTGTTAAATTTGCTGGAGCAAGTAATAGTGGTGGTTTGTTTGCTGATATGTCAATTCATGATATTGATTTAGTTCGTTGGTTTACAGGTCAAGAAGTAAGTAAAGTTTGGGCAATCGGAAAAAATGCTGCTTATAAAGAACTTGATGAAGTGGGAGAACTTGAAACAGGAGCCGCCATGCTTCAGTTAGCTGATAATACTATGGGAATATTAGTAGCTGGTAGAAATTGTCATCATGGGTATCATGTTGAAACAGAATTAATTGGAACAAAAGGCATGCTGCGTATAGCACAAGTACCAGAAAAAAATCTAGTCACTATTATGAATGAACATGGCGTTGTTCGGCCAACCTCACAAAATTTCCCAGAACGTTTTTCTCAAGCCTTTATTAATGAAGCAAATGAGTTTATTGAGTGTATTCTAACTGATAGACAGCCTAGTATTAATGCAATTGACGGATTAGAATCGACAAAAGTAGCACTTGCTTGTAAAGAATCATACGAAAAAAATCAACTAGTTACAATATAAATACAACAAAACAACGCCCTTGAAACATAGTGTTTCAAGGGCATTGTTTTGTGATATCTCATTTACAATTCTCCTGTTAAAAACTGCGCTTTACCAAATGCAAAGCTCCAATCTTCATCATCATTAACAACTAAGTTAATCATAACGTCTTCTTTTCGAATGCCTAATTCATCATTTAAAGCAGCCACTAAATTGTGGTAAAATTGTTTTTTTTGTTCAGTTGTTCTGGGGCGAGTAATAAGACTAAATAGAAGCACATCTTTTGTTCGTTCAAATCCTAAACCAGTATCTAATATTTGCATTTCATATGGTTCGTGTTGGTTGACTATTTGGTATCTATCGCCCACAGGTGCATCAAAGGCTTCTAACATCACTCTATAGGAAATTTTTAGAATTTCTTCTATTTCTTCTTGTTGTCGTCCTTTTATCATATCAATTTTCATTAATGGCATTAAAAGATTCCTCCCATAACTTAGTGATTAAAGTATCTCAAATTTAACCAACATAATCAAATTAAATGCACTAGTTTAGTAAAAGTTAATCAAAAATATTTCTTTTATACTTAAAAATATATGGTTAGATATAAAAAAATATATATTATGATTTGACATAAATGTATAAAAGTAGTATGATTTTTCCATAGAATGTGAAAAGTTAAACAATAGATCGAAAGTAAGTGATGATAGTGAATATTGAACGTTTTATAGAAGCAAGGAGACAAAAAGGGTTTTCGCAAAATGACTTAGCAGAAAATATTTGCACGCAAGCAACGTTAAGTCGGTTTGAAAATAACTCTCAAGTTCCAAATTTAAAGATACTAATTAAACTGTGTGAAAGATTGGATTTACCTTTGAGTGAGTTGTTTCCTAAAGTTGGAATTCGATACACTGATGTAATTGAAATATTAAATCAAGCAGAATTTTTATTAATAACCAGCGAATATCAAAAAGCAAAGAATTTAATGGAAACAATTGATATTTGCAAAATCGAAGACAATGATATTTTGTTAAGGTATCATTATTTGACAGGTTTTTTAATGGTTTTTCAACATGCTAAAATTACCGATATTTTGTTTAATTTTGATCAAATTTTATTAGACAATGGAGAAACTGAAGATATCTATCATCTACTGGCTTACACTGGAATTGGGATGGTATTTGCCAGAGAGAATGATGTGGAAAAAGCAGAGTTTTATTTTAATAAAGTGTTGGAAAAAATCTATCGTTATCCTATAAAAAAAGTAGAAGATACTTGGCGAGTATTAAATATTGTCTATCAATGTGGTGAGTTTTATGCTAGCATTCATGAGCTCGAGGCTAGTAATGTTTTATTAAATTATGCGATAAAAATATGCTCAGATAATCACGTGACGTATTATTTAGCTCGTGCTGCGGCACAGCTTGCACAAAATGCAATAGAAGAAAAGAAAGATAAAAATGACATTTTAGAATTAATTTACGATGCGAGAGCTTATGCCAAAATTAATCGTAATGAGATTAAGTTAAAAGAGTTAAAGCAATTAGAAATTGCTGTTAAGAAAGGATTGTAGGCCATGCAAAATAAAGTGGTCAAACAATTACATTTGATGGGAACAGTAATAGATATTACTGTAGTAGGAAATAAAGCGGAAGAAGTAGTTGAGAAGACAGTTAGAATGCTAGAGTATTATGAAAAAATGTTTAGTGCTAATGACGATACTTCAGAATTAATGAAAATAAACTTTAATGCTGGAAAAACAGATACCATGGTTTCCCCTGAGCTATACAATCTTATTTCCCTAGGCAAGTATCATAGTATTCAGGATGATAGTTTTTTAAATATAGCGATTGGCCCTTTAATAAAAGAGTGGAAAATTGGGTTTGAAGGAGCGTTAGTTCCATCAAAAGAAGTCATTGAAAGTCTATTAAGAAAAACCAATCCAGAAAAAATTATTTTAAGTCCTAATACACATAGTATTCATTTAGAGGATAAACAAATGGAGATTGATCTAGGTGCATTAGCAAAAGGATTCATTGCTGATAAAGTAGTTGAGTATTATAAACAACAGGATATAACGTCGGCTATTTTAAATCTTGGTGGTAATGTGGTGGTCTATGGAGAAAGTCATCATCCAGATGGTTATTTTAGAGTAGGAATCCAACATCCAACAGAACCACGCTCTCATTGTTTAGTAACTATTCAAGCTAAAAATGAATCGATTGTGACGTCTGGTATTTACGAAAGAACGCTAACAGTTGGAAAAACAATCTATCATCACATAATTAATCCAAAGACAGGATATCCAATCGAAACAGATGTCGCTAGTTTGACGATTATTTCTAAACGATCAGTTGATGGAGAAATATGGACAACACGTCTATTTGGTAAAAATACTAAAGATATTATTAGTACTGTGAATCAACTTGATGCTATTGAGTGTGTTGTTATAGATAAAACAAATAAAGTATTTACTTCAGAGATGATTAAAACAAAACTAATGTAAAGAGAGGAAGATTTTTATGGATAAGTATATAGCGATAGTAGGGACAAATTCTGATCAGTCAACAAATCGAAAATTATTGTACTTTATTAGAGATTACTTTAAAAACGAGGCAGATATTGAAATAATCGAAATCAAAGAGTTCCCTATGTTCAATAAACCTGACGATGGAAATTTACCAAGTATTGTAAAAGAAGTAGCGCAAAAAATAGAAGAGGCAGACGGTGTCATTATCAGTACACCGGAATATAATCATGCCGTTCCAGCAGCATTAATGAATGCATTGAATTGGTTATCTTACAATATTTACCCATTTGTGGATAAACCAGTTATGATTACAGGAGCTTCATATGGTACGTTAGGTTCATCAAGAGCACAAAGTCATTTAAAACAAATGCTTGATTCACCTGAGTTAAAGGCTAGAACAATGCCGAGTTCGGAATTTCTATTAAGTCACTCACTTCAAGCTTTCGATGAAAGTGGAAAATTAGTAGATGAGGATCAAATTCAAAAATTACATAGTCTATTTTTAGACTTTAAGCATTTTGTCTATATGACCAATCAATTAATGAGTGCTCACAAACAAAATAAAAAAGAAGCAGAAAACTTTTCATGGGAAAATATTTAAGGAGGAAGTCAAATGAAACTAGTAGGAATTGTAGGATCAAATGCTGATAAATCATATAATCGTACGTTGTTACAATACATAAAAAAACACTTTTCTGATAAATTTGATTTAGAATTAATCGAAATTAAAGATGTTCCATTGTTTAATCAAAGTAATGATCAAACAAATACGCCAGTGATTCAGTCAATAAACCGTAAGATTTTAAATGCAGATGGGGTTATTATTGCAACACCTGAACATAACCATACAATACCAGCCAGTTTAAAGAGTGTATTAGAGTGGTTATCATTTAAAATACATCCACTAGAAAACAAACCAGTAATGATTATTGGTGCTTCATACTATGACCAAGGTTCTTCACGAGCTCAATTACATTTACGACAAATACTTGATGCACCAGGTGTTCATGCTTTAGTCATGCCAGGAAATGAATTTTTACTTGGAAAAGTACGCGAAGCTTTTGATGACAATAATAACCTAAAAGACGCTAAAACTGTTGAGTTTTTAAGTAATGTATTAGATAAATTTTTACGATATGTTGAAGTAATATCTGAGTTAGAAGGAACGAAAAAGCCTGAACTGGAAAAAGAAGATTTATATTGCGAAGGGTCAATCGATACCACAATTGATGGAGTTGACAAGGGAGCTGATGACTGGGTTGAACAAGCATCAGAAAAAGTTCAAGCAGTAGAAGGTGATACTTATGTCAAATTAAATCGTGGTATATTAACGGTTAATCAGTTAAATCATTTCTTTGCCTCAATGCCTATGGAATTAACCTATGCAGATAATAATAATCAATTTTTATATTATAATTACACAAAAGAAGATAAAGATATGTTAGCCTCACGTCATCCAAGTCAAGTAGGGAACCCTCTAGCCTATTGTCATCCAGAAAAAGCATTAAACGGTGTGAATTGGGTTGTTCAGCAGTTACGATCTGGAGCTCAAGATTGCGTAAGAGTACATGTTCCAACGCATGGACCAGATAAATTTGTTGTACATAATTATCAAGCAATTCATGATGATGAAGGAAATTATGCTGGCATAAACGAATACATATTAGATTTTAAACCAATTGTTGATTGGTATTTAAAACAAACAGGTCAAACTTTAACACCAGGAACAGATACAGTCAGTGGAGCTTCAGAATCTTCCAAACATACTGCTTCATCTGATGCGGATGCAGTTTCAAGTGCGTCAAAAACAGAATAATAACTAGACAGTAAAAGACTAAGATGTCCTATCTTGGTCTTTTTTTTGTTCGCAAATAGTAAAGTTACTAGTATAAATTAGTTTATCCTATTGAAAATGAGAAAAAAGTTTATCATAATGAGAAAAACTTAATAAATAATAAACAATATTTTAATCTTATTGTTGTTATTAAATAATCAAAGGGGTAGGTAAATGAAAAAGTCGGTTGTTAAAAAATCTGCAGTACTTATGAGTAGCTTATTATTGTTGTCCACGCCAATTTTAGATGCAACAATTGTATTGGCACAAGAAAATGAGAAAACTAGCGACAAGCAAACAGGGAAAAAGCAGATAGAAGAGAGTTTGAAGAAGTATTTATTGGAGGAAAATGCTTCTGCAAATAAAGCGTATTCTAAAGACTTTTACGCTAGAGTCAACGAACAATTAAAAAAAGATGGGTTAATACAGGAAAAATCATCAGAAACAAAAGTTGATAATAGTCAGCGTATTAGAGTACTAATTCAACTTGATAAAGAAGTGGCTATTGATCATGTTGATTTACCAACAGGCTCTAAGTCTTCTGTTCAATCAATTGAAAAAGCGACAGAAAAAGTAGTAAAAAAACAATCGTCTTTAAAAACTAAAATTGAAAAAATATCCGGCTCACAAGCTAAACGATCATTTGGTTATTTATTAAATGGTTTTTCAATTGATGTCAAAGTAGGCGATATTGAAAAAATTGAAGCGTTACAAGGTGTCATTTCAGTCACACCAGCACAAGTTTTTTATCCAACAGATACGCATGCGAATGCTATTGCTGAAGTTCAAAAGGTTTGGGAAGAAAGAAAACTTCATGGTGAGGGAATGGTCATTTCAATCATTGATAGTGGAATTGATCCGAGTCATAAAGATTTATTTTTATCTAATCCAGAGAGTCGCGTGTTAACAAAGGATAGTATTAACAAAATGGATAAGGGTTCTTATTTTAGTGAAAAAGTCCCATTTGGTTATAACTACGCAGATGGTAGTGATGATATCGTCGATGTGGGTGATGCTGGGATGCATGGACAACACGTTGCAGGAATTGCAGCATCAAATGGTGATGTAAAAGGAGTGGCTCCAGAAGCACAATTACTTGCAATGAAAGTTTTTTCAAATAATAAAAACATTCGTGGGTGTTATAGTGATGATGTCATTGCTGCGATTGAGGATTCTGTCAAATTAGGAGCAGACGTTATTAACATGAGTTTGGGTTCTGTTAGTGCTAACACTGATCCAGAAGATCCACAAAATCAAGCGATTAAACGAGCGAGTGATGCGGGGGTTATTTCAGTTATTTCTGCCGGGAATAACAGTGTTAGTGGAACAAATGACATGCATGATACACCAAAAAATTTACTTGATACTTCAGATATGAGTACTGTTGGAAGTCCTGGTGTAACGACAGAGGCTTTAACAGTTGCTTCATCTGAAAATTCGATTGTGACAATGGAAACGCTACAGGATAAATTAGGACATGCTGTTTTCAATTCAGTACCTGAACTAACAGATGGATCTACCACTATTTTTAGTAAAGTAGAAACAAATTATGATGTATTAAATAGTGAGCGTCAATTAGTTGACGTAGGTCTTGGACGAAAAGAAGACTACACAGACGATATTAAGAAAGCACTTAAAGGAAATATCGCTTTAATTAAACGTGGGGAAATTTCTTTTACCAATAAAGCAAGATTAGCTAAAGAAAATGGAGCTGTTGCTGCTTTTATCTATAATAATACAGATGGTGTCGTTCAAATGTCTCTAGAAGATACTGAATATCCAACGATTGGTCTATCTGATGTAGATGGAGAAGTATTGCTTCAAATCGCTAAAGATAAAAAGCCTGTTGCTTTTACGCTTGGGAAGGCAGAAGTTGATAACAAAATGTATGGTAAAATGTCTGATTTTAGCTCATGGGGACCAACACCTGAATTGAATTTTAAACCAGAAATTTCAGCACCTGGTGGAAATATCTACTCATTAGCTAATGGTAATAAATATCAAACAATGAGTGGGACGAGTATGGCATCACCATTTGTTGCAGGGTCACAGGCATTGATTTTACAAGCAATTAAAGAGAAAAAATTAAATTTAAGTGGAAAAGAATTAGTAAAATTTGCAAAAGACTCAGCTATCAGTACTTCTGTGCCACTGCTTGATGTGTCACATACGAAGGAAATTATTTCACCTAGACGTCAAGGTGCTGGTGAAATAAACGTGGCTTCAGCTATTGAAAATGAAGTAAGTCTTCATTACACACCAACTAAAGATTCAACCATTGCCTTAAAAGAAATTGGTCGCTCGACAACTATCAATGTCACATTAACCAATCATGGAGAAAAAGAAAAAGAGTTTACTGTTAATGATTTTGGTGGGGTATACACTCAAGCAACAGACGCTAATAAAGAAATCTACGATACGAAGATTGAAAAAGCATCTCTGTCAACAGAGAATCAAACCATTAAACTTGCAGCTGGAGAAAGTAAAGAAGTAGTATTCCAGTTAAGTTTGCCTTACTCTTTTGAAGAGCAACAATTTGTTGAAGGATTTATTGGTTTTGATGGCGTGGATACGCCAAATCTTGTGATACCTTATATGGGATTTTTTGGTAAATATTCAACTGGAAACACAATTGATCCATTAATTTACCAAGATGGACATAGTGCTCCTACGGCGTCAGGTTTTTTAGCAAGTAATAATAACTTTATTTTAGGAATGCTTAAAGATGATCAAGGTCAATCAGTTGTTTCTCCTGATGCGATGGCCATCTCTCCTCAAAATAAAGATAACATTCAAGATTATAGTATTCCTTATTTATTTTTCAATCGTAATTTTGCTAAAGCGACTTATGATATTGTAGATGATAAAGGGGAGACGATAAAAGAGTTATATATTGCTAAAAACGGACGAAAAGATTTTTACAATACAAGTTCTGGAAAATGGACAACTCATGTCGTATCTCAAGCAAAATGGTCAGGAACTCAATACGATAAAAAATCAGGAAAAGAAGTATTAGTTCCAGATGGTCGTTACCAATATAAAGTTACGGTGTCATCACAAAGTGATAATTCCGATCAAGTAACGTATATCCCAGTCACAGTCGATAATACAAAACCTAAGATAGAAAAAGTTGAGGTAACAAAGTCTGGGAAACTATTAGTAGATGCAAGTGATAAGTTATCGGGGATTAAGCAAGACGTTGTAGCATTAAGCGTCAATGGCAAGAATTACAAAGTAGCACTTAGACAGATACCACAAGGTGAGGAAAATGCAGGAAAATATGAAACGGTTCAAAAAATTTCAAGTGTCTTTTCACCAGGGAAAAATCAAATCATTCTTGCATTGAGTGATCATGCAGGTAACGTTGAATTTTCTTCAACAATCGAAGAACAAGGGAACCAAGATAATTTATTAATTTACAACGTGTCTCCAAATCAAACCATTAGCCAAAATACAGCAGGGTATAACAAAGAGGACAGCACATTTACTTTAATAGGAAGTTATGCAAAAGATACGTTACTTTATGTGGATGGTATAGAGGTTAAAACATCAAATAAAGGATTATTTGAAGTGAAGGTTCCAATTACTAAAGACAAGACGGATTTTAATTTTACTTTAGACAAAGAAGGAAATGAACCTTTAGGAACATTATCTGTAAAAGTAGATATCGAAGCACCAATTATTCAAGTGCAGGACTTGACAGATGGTGTCATTAATACAACAAAAAATAATTATACAGTAACTGGACAGATAACAGATGCAAAAGAAGCTGTCATATATGATCCAAAAGAAGATGTTTCAACGCCACTGACATTAGATAATGGGGCATTTTCATATGATTTATCGCTTGTTTACGGGGATAATTTATACTTTGTTATTGCGGCTGACGATGCTGGTAATGAATCCGTTCAACAAGTTGTCATTCACTCATCTGGCACGACAAAATTAGATGATACTTTCATTAAATTTGATAATATCGAATCAAGTTTATCTATTATTAATACAGAGAGTCCTGGCTATGATAAGGAAAATAAAGTATTAACCATAACAGGTAAATTAGCTTATCCAGTTAAACAATTTACATTAAATGGAGAGAAAGTTGATTATGATCCAACGACATTAGCGTTTAGCTACCAAATGAAAAATATTTCAACAGGTTCTTATCGATTAACTGCTTATGCACAAGATGATGATTTAAATAATGGTCGACCTGTTGTTAATTATGGCTATACGATTTGGGTAGATGACAAATTACCAACATTAACGTTAGACAATGTAGAACAAGATGAGTCAGGAAAACTTGTAGGCTTTACTAATCATAATCCATATGTAGTAAAAGCAACGATTACAGATAACTTAGCCGGGTATAACTTAAGTATCAATCATAATCACGTTCACACTGATTCAGATTATGATGTGTTTAATGAAGCATTTTTTGCTAATCGACCTGCTGTTGATGTAGCGTATAAAGTAAAAATATTACCTGAAGAAACATCAAAAATGACAGCAACGCTAACAGATTTGGTTGGGAATAAACAACAGTTAGATTTTGATATTCATCATCATAAAGATGAGGCTATTAGTGCGCCAGAGATTACGTCCAATGAAACCTCATTAACCAATAAACCAATTGTTCTAACACCAAAAAATAAAGAGTCTGTCATTAAACACGCAGGGAAATTCAGTGCACCAGAGTTATATTATTCAACTGATCAAAACACTTGGACACTTGTGCCAGATACGATAACGGTCAGTGAAAATGGTGATTATTTCTTTAAATACAGTGACAAATATGGCAATGAATCTCCAGTGACTCATACAGCAATTCAAACTATTCGTTCTGAAGTTAAAGCTCTTCCAACGGTCTCATTAAGCTCATATGGAGGAAAAGAAAAGCAAGTAACAGTTACTTTAGGTATGACGGCAAAGGATGAGCATACAAGTATTAAGTATAGTTTGGACGAAGGGAAAACATGGGAAGATTATAAAGATGCCTTTGTTGTAACAAAAAATAGTGTGCTACAAGTGAAAACGGTTGATACAGCATCTAATGAAAGTCCAGTATTTTCTGAAAATATTATGGTAAAACCATCATCTGTTGAAACGACTGATAGTGGTACACAAACAGATTTACCAACTAAAAAGGAAGATGAATTAACGAAGGATAACGATAAAAAAGGAACAGACTCTGATGATAAATCAAAAGAGGGAAATCCACCTTTTGAAAAAAACAAAGATAACTCAGAAAAAGATAAAGAAGATAAAAAATCCGAAAATAGCGTGATATCGCAAGCACCTATTGGATTTATTGATGGAAATATAAATAAATATAGCGCTACATCAAATCAATCATCAACACAACATACGCAACAAGGCTCTAAAATAACCAAAGCGTTACCTAAAACTGGAGAAGTAGAGAATAAAAAAGTATTTATTTTAGGATTGTTAATGTTGTCATTACTTTCTATTAGTTGGTTTGGTAAACATAAAAAAAATAAAAAAAATAGTTAATACATGAAAAAGAAGAAGGATGGGAAGCCCTTCTTCTTTTTTAATACTTTTCAAATAATCTAGCATAAAATGAGAGTCTTATTTGTTATTGTGGTATAGTTATATCATAAATACTATAAAAGTGGGGAAGATGTCTTTATGATAAAAGCAGTTGTCAAACAAATTGGCGAGCATTCAATGGATGCAAAAGATGAAATGATTATTTTATTTGGAGAAAAAGTAACAAATGAATTAGAAAAATTTTCTGTTATTCAAACAATTGAAACAGATGAACCGTTTAACATTGAAGTTGGTGGGACTATTTCTTTTGATGATCAAGAGTACCATGTTGTAAAAATTGGTCCTATAGCTAATAGACAATTAGACTCTATGGGCCATGTGTCATTAATGTTTAAAAGTCCAGAAGGAATGGACGAATTATCTAACGCTATCTATTTAGAACCATATACATTCCCTGTCATTAATGAAGGGACTATTATTACATATCGTTAGGGGGAAAGTAGTTGAAAGTAAAAAAAGAAGGAAATACCAAATCTTTATTTTATCGTTTATTTTTAAATAATAAACTTATTACTGGGTTAATGGTTATATTGCTCGTATTATTAATATTATTAGTGTTTACACAAGTATCACACTTATTTACACCAGTTGCACAATTTTTAGGTATTGTTGGTGTGCCAATCATTATATCTGGATTATTATATTATTTATTAAATCCAGTCGTAAATTTTTTTGAGAGACGTGGTATTAAGCGTGTGTATACGATAAGTGCTCTTTTTATTACCATTCTAGGTTTAATTATTTGGGGAATTGTCATCTTGATTCCTAAAATTGAATATCAGACCAAAAGTTTTGTCACAGAATGGCCTCATTATTGGGATATTATTGAACAAAAGACGACAGAATTTTTGGCTCTCCCAGCTTTAAGTGAGTTTAGTGAACCATTTGAAAAATATTTTAATGAATTAATCACATCCATTAGTAGTTTAGCTAGTTCTGTTTCAAAAACAACGTTTAATAGTCTAGGTAATATTGTGGGAGCTGTTGCGAATGTTGTTGTTACTACAATTACTGTTCCATTTATTTTATTTTATTTATTAAAAGATGGAAAACAACTTGTACCATATATTACCCCCGTAATACCTACTAAAATGAGAAAACCAACGCTGAAAGTGTTGGAAGATATCAATAAGCAATTATCTTCTTATGTTAGAGGTCAAGTGACAGTTGCCTTTGCAGTAGCTGTTATGTTTATGATTGGTTTTAGTGTAATAGGATTGGAATACAGTGTGACGTTAGGTATCTTGGCTGGTGTACTAAATCTCATTCCTTATATTGGTTCAGCTTTAGCAACTATCCCAGCAATTGTTTTAGCGTTGGTAAATGGTCCTAAGATGTTAATAGCTGTGATTATTGTTTTTGTTTTGGAACAAACCATTGAAGGTAGAGTCGTATCGCCACTTGTTTTAGGTAGTCAATTAGATATTCATCCTATTACCATTATTTTTGTATTATTATCAGCTGGTAAACTATTCGGTGTACTGGGCGTTATCTTAGGGATTCCTGGATATGCGGCCATTAAAGTTATCGTAATACATTTATTTACTTGGTACAAGGAAGTGTCAGGATTATACGAAGAAGAAAAAGAGGATACAACGTTAGTGTAATAAAAAAGTCACCAATTAATGATATTGGTGGCTTTTTTCTATTGTTAAAGAGATTTTAATATTTATGATAGCATTTTTCACATTTAGTTACAAAAAGAGTCATAAATAAATGATTTAATAAGAGTGCTCTTAGCTAAGAAATATTTTAAAGAATTTTTAAACGTAATATGTCATTCATCAAATTTATATGAGTTGTTTTTTTAATTTTAATTTGTTGTTACACTAATCAAAAAGTATTTTTTAAATGATTAAATATAATTAAAATGATAAAAATTCGGTCATAATGTGTGGAAAATATCGATGTTTTAGATAAATCCATTTATAAGAATAATGTAACTTTGGATGGGTAAGTTTATGGACATGAATACTTTTGGGCAATTCACTAAGTAAAAATTCTGGAACAAAACTGATACATTGTTTAGTCTTTATAAGTTGTAAAAGTAATTTAACATCTGTACAGCTTGTTATTTGTTTTTTACTATTAGTAGTAAGATTTAACCAAATAACAAGATCCCTATAAAGTTCTTCTTCTTTATGCAATGGTAAAATGATATCTTTTGATTGATTAAGAATTTCATTCATTGTCCAATGTTTGTCATAGTTTTCAGAGTAAACGAGGTAAACAGGAACCGTTTCTTTGTGAGCTATAGTATATTCTTTTTGATCAAGAGTGTAGTGAGTCAAAGCTACATCAATTTGTCTTTCATCTAGCCTTTCTTTTAATGTGAATTGATCATTTTGAAAAAAATTGAGTTTAATATCAGGATATTTTTTTACATAGTCTTTAATATTTGTATATAATACTGTGGATAAGAGTGAATCCACTCCGATGTTAAGGGAGCCTAGAGTTCCTACTGTACTATCGTGAATACGTTGTTTCGCTAAGTTGATTTGCGCAATAATAGATAACGCCTCGTTATACATAATACGACCACTAGGGGTAAGATGATGTTGTTTTTTGTGACGTTCAACTAAAATGGTCCCTAATTCAGTTTCTAATTGTTTTAGCATTTGACTTAATGCTGATTGAGCAATATTTAATTTTTTAGCAGCGTCGGAAATCGTATTTGCTTCGGCAATTGCAACAAAATAAGTTAGCTGTCTTATGTCCATGTGATTTCCTCCTTCCTGATTATAAAATAATTAAAAAATGAGATTATTCTAATGATATCAAAAAAAGAGATAAACGTCATTACTAAATTAAATAGAAAATAAATTTCTTTGTCATTGTACAATGAATAAATAATAATGGAGTGTTTAAAATGGAAATAAAAGAAAAAAAAGAAGAAAAAATTATTCATAATATTGTAAAGAGTATAGAAAAAATGGATAAGCATTTAGATGATATAAAACAAGAAGGAAAATTGACACAAACAAGGTTAAAGGAATGGTTTTTTGAAAAAGAAGTATTATATGATATTAGACATATACTACATGAAATTGATAAATATGATGGCTACAATCTAAACAGAATTCAACCAATCGATGAAAATTTTTTGGAACTTGGTTTAGATTCAGAAACGGCTTCTTTTATGAAGGATTACTTTGGTTAAAATAAAAAAGGTGAACTTGATGATGTAATCAAGTTCACCTTTTTTATTTTAATAATTCTTTTTCTCTATACCACTGATCAGGTTCCCAAACCCATGAACGTCCATCGTTTTCAAGTAAGTCGAAGGCTTCTTTAGGTCCCATCGTCCTAGCAGGATACGTTGGAATGTTGGAAGTATCCTTGTCCCATACATGTTTAATAACGTCAACAATTTTCCATGATGCAGCTACTTCATCCCAATGAGTGAAGTTAGTGGCATCTCCTTTTAGACAGTCTAAAAGTAATTTTTCATATGCTTCAGGACTGTTTTCTAATGTTTCACTTGAGTGACGATAATTTAGTTTAACAGGATCCATTGCAAAGCCTGATCCGATTTCTTTGCCATTTAACGTTAAAGAAAATCCTTCAGTAGGTTGGATATAAATGGTTAAGATATTTTCAGGAATATCTTCTGTTTGATCTGCTGAACGGAATACGTTAATTGGTGTTGTTTTAAAGACAATATTAATACGTGTTCCTTTTTCAGTCAGACGTTTCCCAGTACGAATATAAAAAGGAACACCTGCCCAACGAAACGTATCAATCATTAATTTTCCGGCCACAAATGTTTCAGTTGAAGAGGTAGGGTCGACATCTTTTTCTTCATGATACCCTGGGAATTGATTACTACCAAGATGACCTTTAGAATATTGTCCTCGTACAACATTTTCTTTGACTTCTTTTTCGTTGTAGATACGAATAGATTCTAATGCACTAATCTTTTCAGTTCGAATGGCATGATCAGAAAAGATGGTTGGTGGTTCCATAGCTAAAAGTGCGACTATTTGTAGAATATGATTTTGTACCATATCCTTTAATGCACCACTCTTATCATAATACCCTCCGCGCTCTTCTACACCTAAAGATTCTGCCAACGTGATTTGAACATTATCAATATAGTAGTGATTCCATAACGATTCAAAAATATTATTTCCAAAACGAATGGCAGAAATATTTTGAACCATCTCTTTTCCTAAGTAATGATCAATACGGAAAATCTGATCTTCAGTAAATGCGGCAGAAATAGAATCATTTAATTCTTTTGCTGTTTGATAATCTGTTCCAAATGGTTTTTCGATAATTAAGCGGTTGAAACCATTCTCACTTAAAATATGCTCAGATTTAATGTGTTGAGCAATTGTTCCAAAGAAACTTGGTGCCATAGCTAGGTAAAATACACGATTACCATTCAATTGGTAAGTATTATCTAGTTCACTAGCAAGTTTTTCAAGAGTAACGTACTCTTGTGTATTGGTAACATTATGTGCTTGATAATAAAAATGTGATGTGAAAGAATCAAGCTCTTTTGGGGTAGGGTTTAATTCTTGAATACTGTCTGTTATGACTTCTCTGAAGTGTTCATTTGTCCATTCACGACGAGCTGTTCCTATAACAGCAAAATGTTTGTTGATAGCTCCTTTACGGAATAAACGAAAAAGAGACGGATAAAGTTTTCTTTTAGCTAAATCTCCAGTTCCCCCAAAGATGATAAATAATGCTTTGTTGTCTTGTGTCATCTTATTTCCTACTTTCCTAACAATATATCTAAATAATCTTATTATTGGTCTTATTTTACTTGTAAAAGACGGACAAATCAATAAATTAGAGTTTTATGAGAATCTTTTTTACTTAATCGCCATGATAAGATAAACACTATTTTTATGATATAATTGATTAAAAACATATGAGAGGTTGATAATATGACAAATACGTTTACTGAAAAGTACACAATTCCTTATTATGATTGTGATGCTGAAGGGTTATTAAAAGTTCCAACACTGATAAAGATGATGATACGAACTTCTGCTAATCAAAGTGATTCTTTAGGTGTTAATGAGACGTTACTTCAAAGTTTTAATATCAATTGGATTATTACTGAACATGATTTAACCATACATTCTTTACCAGTTTCTGGAGATGATGTTTTTATAACGACTCAAGCTGAAAGTTATAATAAATATTTTTGTTATCGAAAATTTTGGTTACATGATAAAAAAAACAATGAATTGGCTTTTATGGAGTCAACCTTCGCACTAATGGATAATACCACCAGAAAAGTTCATGCCGTTCCAGATGAAGTTATTTTACCTTTTCAATCTGAGAAAACAAAACGAATAAAACGTGGAGAAAAAATTCCAACATTACAATCAGAATCGATCAATCGCTCGTTTGGTGTGAGTTTTTGGGACATTGATGATAATCATCATGTTAATAATGCCACCTATCCTGCTTGGATGATGGATAGTATGTCTTATGATTTTTTGATTAGTCATGTTCCAAGTCGAGTGATCATTAAATTTAATAAAGAAATTCGCTATGGGGAAACAGTGGATAGCTATATTGAGGAAATAGATGATAATAAAACACTTCATCAAATAAAATCTGGTACAGATATATGTGCAGATGGTTTGATAAAGTGGGAAATACGATAGTTTTATGATCAGGATAAATGAAATTTGCATATTGAGTTAAAATCGTTCACACTTAAATAAACTAAATAAAAAGGAGTTGCAAAATTTTGATTGAATTTCAAAATGTATCGAAAATTTATAAAGGAAATAAAAAGGCAGTATCTGACATAAATTTATCATTTGGGGATGGTGAATTTATTTGTTTTATCGGAACAAGTGGTAGCGGTAAAACAACTGCAATGCGTATGGTTAATCGTATGATTGAACCAACATCAGGAAAGATTTTAATTGATGGAAAAGATATCACAAAAGAAAATCCTGTTGATTTAAGACGTAGTATTGGATATGTCATCCAAAATATTGGTTTATTACCTCATATGACAATTCGAGAAAATATTACATTGGTACCGAAATTACTAAAATGGCCTGAAGAAGAACGCAATGAAATAGCAGAAAGATTGATTAAGCTAGTTGAGCTTCCTAAAGAAATGCTTGATCGCTATCCAAATGAATTATCTGGTGGACAACAACAACGTATCGGTGTGATTCGTGCGTTGGCTGCTGATCAAAATATTATTTTGATGGATGAGCCTTTTGGAGCATTAGATCCTATTACTCGCGATTCATTACAAGATTTTGTTAAAGAATTGCAAGAAAAAATGGGGAAAACGATTGTATTTGTTACACATGATATGGATGAAGCACTAAAATTAGCAACGAAAATTGTAGTCATGAGTCATGGAAAAGTGGTTCAATGTGACACGCCTGAAAATATTTTACGTAATCCAGCGAATGATTTTGTCCGCGAATTAATCGGAGAAGAACGTTTGATGCATAGTCAGCAAGATTTTATTACAGTAGGTGAAGTCATGATGAAACGTGCTATTTCGATTACACCAGAAAAATCATTGTCTCAAGCGATTCGTTTAATGCGTGAAAAACGAGTGGATACGTTACTTGTTGTCGATGGAAATAATGTCTTAAAAGGCTTTATTGATGTTGAGTCTATTAATGATAAGCGTGGGTACTCGACAAGTGTTGGGGACATCATGGAACTTGATGTATTCTATATAAAACAAACAGCCCTTTTAAGAGATGCCATTCAACGTATCTTAAAACGTGGTTTGAAATATGTGCCAGTAGTTGATGACAATAAAAAACTAGTCGGAATTTTAACTCGTTCATCTCTTGTAGACATGGTTTATGATACGATTTGGGGAGAAGAGGATTCATCATCTGAAGATGAAACACCAGTAGAGAAGGAGGAAGTATAATGAATACCTTCTTATTGGAAAATGGAAATGAATTAGTTGTCAAAACATTTGAACATATATATATTTCAGTCATCGCTTTACTACTTGGTGTGATTGTAGCGGTACCTTTAGGCATTGCATTGACTCGCACAAATAAATTAGCAAACATTATCATTGGACTTGCTAGTGTATTACAAACTATTCCTTCTTTAGCTTTATTAACAATGTTTATACCTTTTTTTGGGGTCGGGAAAATGACCGCAGTTGTCGCGTTGTTCATCTATTCGCTTCTACCTATTTTAAGAAATACATATTTGGGTATTAAAGGAGTAGATCCTAATATGGTAGATGCAGCTAAAGGAATGGGTATGACCGACTATGAACAAATTCGTTTGGTAGAAGTTCCACTTGCCTTGCCTACAATTATGCGTGGTATTCGTTTAGGAACGGTTTACGTTATTGCTTGGGCAACTTTAGCCTCGTATATTGGTGGTGGTGGTTTAGGTGATTTAATTTTTAGTGGATTGAACCTATACAAACCAGAATTAATTATTGGAGGAACTATTCCAGTGGTGCTACTAGCTTTAATAAGTGATTTTTTGTTAGGACTATTAGAAAAAAGACTATCTCCTAAAATGAAGGAGGCTAATAGTTAATGAGAACAAAACAAAACAAATTATTATTCATTTTAATGATAGGGCTTCTCTTTTTAACAGGTTGCGAATTACCTGGATTAGGTGGTGGAAAAGGAGATACTCAAACCATTCGTGTCGGATCTTTGGCCACAACGGAAAATCAGATATTAGCCAATTTAGTTAAAGGGATGATTGAACATTATACAGATGATAAAGTCGTTCTTATCAATAATTTGGGAACAAGTACAGTAGCACACAATGCAATGGTTAATGGAGATATTGATATTTCTGCTGGTCGTTATACAGGGACGGACTTAAGTGGGACACTAAATTTACCTGCTGAAAAAGATCCAGAAAAAGCGTTTGATATTGTTTCAGAAGAATTTAACAAGCGATATCATCAAACATGGTTACCTTCTTATGGATTCGCTAATACTTATGCTTTTATGGTATCAAAGGAAACAGCTGAAAAATATAATTTGAAAAAAATTAGTGATTTGAAAAATGTTGCCGATCAACTAACAGCTGGTGTTGATACATCTTGGATGAAACGTGATGGAGATGGGTATCAAGCATTCTCAGACACATATGACGTCGATTTTAAAAAGGTTTATCCTATGCAAATAGGTCTTGTATATGATGCGGTTGCTGCTGGAAAAATGGATGTTGTTTTAGGGTATTCAACAGATGGACGTATTGCAAGTTATGATTTAGTTGTGTTAGAAGATGATTTGAGATTTTTCCCACCTTATGATGGTAGTATTGTGATTGATAATGATGTGATGAATAAAAATCTAAAATTAAAAGAAGCATTACTTAAATTGTCTGGGAAAATAGATACAAAAACCATGCAACGACTTAATTACGAAGCAGATAATAATCTATTAGAACCCGAAACAGTCGCCAAAAAATTCTTAAGAGAAAATAACTTTTTTGAGGGGGAAAAATAATGCAAGATATGAATATAATGCAACAGTTCTTTTATTATTTACAAAACAATAGTGGCTATGTCCTCTCCCAATTTGTTAGACATTTTCTTATTTCAATCTACGGGGTATTTTTTGCAGCTATTGTGGGAATTCCTATTGGAATTTTTATTGCAAAAAAGAAGCATTTAGTAGATTGGGTGATTGGAGCTGCCAATGTTATTCAAACTGTTCCATCGCTGGCAATGGTATCTCTATTAATGCTTGCCTTTGGTTTAGGGGTGAATACGGTTATTATTACGGTATTTTTATATTCTCTCTTACCAATTATTTCTAATACTTATACAGGTATGACACAAGTCGATAAAGACATACTTGATGCAGGAAAAGGAATGGGAATGACGTCTTTCCAACGTTTATGGATGATTGAATTGCCATTGTCTATTTCTGTTCTGATGGCAGGAATTAGAAATGCCCTTGTCGTAGCAATAGGCATTACAGCAATTGGATCATTTGTTGGAGCTGGTGGGTTAGGAGATATTATTATCCGTGGAACAAACGCGACTGATGGAACGGCTATTATTTTAGTTGGAGCATTACCCACTGCACTGATGGCGATTGTAACAGATTGGGTACTAGGATTGGTGGAAAAACGACTGGATCCAGCTGGAAAACTAGTTGGTGCGTCAACGGCAGTAGAAGGAAAAGACACACCATAAATAATTTAAAGAAAAATTAACTTGTCTTTCATTGTTTATAGGTGTAATTTAGAAAAAAATGAAGCGAGTTTTTTATTAGGGGGAAAGTTAGTGAGACAATTTAAAAAATCATCCAAATTAGATTATGTTAGCTATGATGTAAGAGGTCCTGTATTAGAAGAGGCAGATAGAATGACAGCTAGAGGGGTTGATGTATTAAAATTAAATACTGGAAACCCTGCTGCGTTTGGCTTTAAAGCCCCTGATGAAATTATTCATGATTTAATAACGAATGCTAGAGAATCTGAAGGTTATTCAGATTCAAAAGGAATTTTTTCGGCGCGAAAAGCGATTCAGCAATACTGCCAATTAAAGAAAATGCCAAATGTTACGATTAATGACATCTATACTGGAAATGGTGTTAGCGAATTAATTACATTATCTATGCAGGCACTAATTGATAATGATGATGAAGTACTTGTTCCTATGCCAGATTATCCTTTATGGACAGCAGCGATTACACTATCAGGTGGTCGTGCGGTTCATTATGTGTGTGATGAGGAGGCGGATTGGTATCCTGATATTGATGATATTAAAAGTAAAATCACATCAAAAACTAAAGGGATTGTGTTGATTAACCCCAATAATCCAACAGGTGCTTTATATTCAAAAGAGTTATTATTGGAAATTGTGAAGATTGCAAGAGAGCATGAACTAATTATATATTCAGATGAAATTTACGATCGATTAGTAATGGATGGTTTGGAACATGTATCAATTGCTAGTTTAGCCCCTGATTTATGCGTGGTAACGTTTAATGGGTTATCCAAATCTCATCGTGTAGCAGGATTTCGTTGTGGTTGGATGGTTATTAGTGGAGAAAAGAAACACGTTAAAGGTTACATTGAAGGAATTAATATGTTAGCTTCTATGCGATTATGTTCAAACGTATTGTCGCAGCAAATTATCCAAACAGCTTTAGGTGGGCATCAAAGTGTGGATGAATTACTTTTACCAGGTGGACGAATTTATGAGCAACGTGAATACATAACCAATGCTTTAAATGCGATTCCTGGTGTAACAGTGAAAAAACCACAAGCAGCCTTTTACATTTTTCCAAAACTAGATATAGAGAAATTTAATATCCGAGATGATGAAAAATTTGTGTTAGATTTTTTACATGAACACCAAATTTTATTGGTTCATGGAAAAGGATTTAATATGTCTACTCCAGATCATTTTAGAATTGTTTATTTACCGGAAATGGAAGAACTAAAAAAAGCCACATTAAGTTTAGAAACATTTTTATCTACATATAGACAGAAATAAAAGTAGCTAGCCTAACAGGCTAACTACTTTTTTAATCATTATTTCTTTTTAATCTCTTTTTTACTCACGACGATTCGACTTAAATATTTATCTTTTAATTCATCATCGGGATTATTGACTTCAATTAAAACAGAATTCTCATATTCTTTTTCAATGATGCCTTCATAGCGTCCACCTTGCCATTTAAAGAACACTTTTTCTTTAGTATCCATACTAATCTCTCCCATATCATCCAAAAATAAAAAGCATAGTAATAATATTTCTGTATTATAACATTAAACTTTCTAAATGTGGAATAAAAACCCTTTTATTTTTCTTCTATTATTCATAAAAAAATATACAGTACATTAACAAACGAAGCGTTTATGAAATATCTAGACCAATTATTGACTAATGAATTAAATAATGATAATTTTAAGATATACAAGAAAAGAAAGAAGTGTTAGCAATGAAAAAAGTAATTTACGCTGATAAATTTTTTTTGGCAAGTGGAGAAGTTGGACCGGGCTATTTGGAAATAAATGACGATATTTTTGGAAACGTTACACATGAGATACCTAATGAGTATGATGAATTAATTGATTTATCTGGCAAATGGGTAGCACCAGGACTGGTAGATACTCATATTCATGGTTTTAAGAACCATGATGTCATGGATAACGATGCTGACGGATTAAAAGTCATGTCAGAAGCCCTTTTATCATGTGGAGTGACTTCTTTTTTACCCACAACATTGACGTCTGATCACAAGAGACTGAAAGAAGTGGCGACAACAATTGGTAAAGTAAAAAATCAAGTCAATGGAGCTAAAATCCAAGGGATTTATTTTGAAGGTCCGTTTTTCACGGAAGAACATAAAGGAGCTCAAAATCCTGGTTACTTTTCAGACCCAAGTATTGAAGTATTTCATGAATGGCAAGACGCTTCTGGTGGCATGATTAAAAAAATAGCATTGGCTCCTGAAAGAGAAGGCGTAAAAGAATTTGTTCAACAAGTGACAAATGAAGGAGTTGTTGTGTCTCTTGGTCACAGTAATGCCACACTTGCTCAAGCGAAAGAAGTAGTTG
The DNA here is from genome assembly GCF_058211775.1 of Vagococcus changpingensis. Classification (NCBI taxonomy): domain Bacteria; kingdom Bacillati; phylum Bacillota; class Bacilli; order Lactobacillales; family Enterococcaceae; genus Vagococcus; species Vagococcus changpingensis. The sequence goes on along the minus strand of NZ_JBYVZB010000001.1, from coordinate 839,545 downwards.
AGTCAGGTGCAAGTGTCTTTGTTCATACTTATAATGGGATGCGTGGTTTAAATCACCGAGAGCCAGGAATGGTAGGAGCAGCACTTAGTTTGGAACATGTTTTTTCAGAATTAATTTGTGATGGTCATCATGTTCATCCTACAGCTGCTGAAATTTTAATGGATTCAACTGGTCGAGATCATGTGGCACTAATTACTGATTGTATGATGGCTGGGGGGATGCCTGATGGAGAATATATGTTGGGTGAATTTAAAGTAACGGTTAAAGATGGCACTGCCAGAATGCAAGAGGGAAATCTAGCCGGTAGTATTTTGAAATTAAAAGAAGCTGTTAAAAACGTGGTAGAGTGGGGGATTGCGACACCTGCTGAAGCCATTATGATGGCAAGTTATGTTCCCGCCATTAGTTGTAAAATAGATGACGTATGTGGCATGATTAAGCCAGGTCGTGCGGCTGACTTTATTGTTCTAGACAAATCATTAAATTTAGAAGCAACTTACCTAGACGGTGAATGCCGTTATGAAGTACAATAAAATAAGTGAAACGGTAGAGTTTTCTACCGTTTTTTTATTCAAGAAAAAGGAGACGAAGTTTAATGAATAAAGAACGAATGAACCGTGTATTACAAGAGATGAAACGACAACAGTTACCTCAATTAATCGTATCGGATCAGGCATCAATTGCCTACTTGACAGGACAATCCATTGATCCGGGAGAACGTTTAGTTGCTTTAATTATTAAAGAAGATGGCCACCACGTAGCTGTGATAAATCGATTGTTTCCTGTTTCTGAAGAATCATTAGGAATGCCAATTATTTTTGTTGATGATACTGATAAAGGAATGGGTGTTTTAACATTAGCTAAAGAACTAGATCGTAACAAACCAATAGCAGTTGAAAAAAATTGGGCAGCCCATTTTTTATTAGATATTATGAAAGAATTAGATGCACCTATTAGTCAATATACGTTAAGTTCCAATGTCATTGATAAAGTGAGAGCAGTTAAAACTGAAGAAGAAATAGAAAAAATGTTAGAAGCCTCTCATGATAATGATTTGGCGATGAATCAATTAATCGGTTTAATCCCAGAAGAATTAACTGAATTAAACATGACGGAACGATTAGAAAAAATTTATCATAAATTAGGTAATGATGGCTTCTCATTCGAACCAATTGTCGCTTATGGTGCTAATGGAGCTGATCCGCATCATATGAATGACGATTCAAAGGTAAAACCTGGTGATAGTATTATTTTAGATATCGGTGGTGTGAAAAATGGGTATTGTTCTGATATGACGCGAACTGTTTTTTATAAAGAGGTATCTGATAAAAGCCGTGATGTATACGAAACGGTACTCGAAGCAAATAAGCGAGCAATTGAAACAGTTAAACCTGGCGTTCGTTTATGTGATATTGACGCAGCGGCAAGAGATTATATTGACTCAAAAGGATATGGAGAGTACTTTACTCATAGGACAGGACATTTTATCGGCACAGAGGTACATGAGGCTGGAGATGTATCAGCAAGTAATACAGATATAGTTGAAGAAGGAATGATTTTCTCAATTGAACCCGGTATTTATATTTCTGGAGAAGTTGGTGTTCGAATTGAAGATTTAGTTGTCGTAACAAAAGATGGCTGTCAGATTTTAAATGAGTATCCAAAAGAATTAATTGTAATAGATTAAATGTGATTAAAACTATGAATTGGAGGAATAAGCTTCAGTTCATAGTTTTTATTATGATGATTAGGTGAATTGATTAGATAACGATACATTTTTTAAGACATAAACATGTTATTAGTTTCATTAGTTTTTCTAATGTCATTATTTTTCCGTTTATTTAATATAATATAAAAAAGTGAGTATCGTTTTTTTGAAAAACTTTAAGTAAGATTGTTATGAAGGATAAGTATATAGTCATAAAAGGATTGTATCAGGGAGAACAGGGTGGAAAAAAAGCAAAAAATATATAATAGCATACCTCAATTGAAACGCGTTATATCATTTTTAATAAAAATTTTTTTGTTTCTTAATAGTGTTTAGCATTTCATGATTTATATGGGGTATTTACAATACCATCATATTAGTATCATTGTATTGTTGGTTTTTGGTCATTCACTTTTTGGTTTGGGGTTATTAAAAGATTTAAAAACACATCAATTAAACGACTGTCTTTTTTTACTTTAATTTATGTTATGATTTATTTTGTTGAGTATGTCACTGTAAACGGAAAATTTAGTAAATGAAAGTATAGAGTGATATTGTTAACATATAGTATTTTTAATGTAAAAAATAGACTAGCAGGAACCTATCCTCTAGTCTATTTTGGCGATGATTTTTGAGTGTAGTTCATTATCCTCAACAAGTGAAAAAAAGGTGAAGACAGATACATCAAATGATTCACTATCAGATTGATAGCAAGAATAAGGGATAACTAGTGTTTGTTCATCTGTTGCGACAATATAATCATTGTCAATGGTTTGTGCAATAAAGGTGTAGTCTGTTAAGTCTTCTTTTGTCCAAATCCCATCATCTGCTAAAAAGTCCAATGCTTGATAAAATTGTTGGCTATTTTTGTCATTGTTAAAAATAAAATAGTCTGTCATCTCTTGCAGATTTTTTTCTTTAATGAGAGTTAAAAAATGTGCAGGTGAAGTATTTGTTGTCATTAGTGCTAGTTGTTTAAACGTCTCCATTAACCTCAACTCCATTATTGTTTGTTTTCAATTGTGACATAAAAATCAATGTTTGATTGTTTACTTAAACCTTTACCTTCTATATCGACTGCAATAGGCATAGGTTCTTTTCCATTATACACCGGCTTCACTCGATATCGAATTGTTTCCCCATCATCAGCAGCTTTTCGAACCATATTTTCATATTTTGTCATGAAGGGAGTGTTAACTGGATTTTGATATAGCGTGACCAAGTTTTCTAACTTGTCGCCCGTTCCGCCAAGTTGTCTTCCAATCAAATGGCCACGCGAATGGTTATGAGGTTCTAAACCAGAAATAAAACCAGGAGGACGAATACTTTGGTTAGCAGATGTGCCTGTATTGACCATATTGGGTTTAATAAGGGCATTGGCAGTAGTTGGTCTACCAAGTTTATCTAATTTGCCATATTCTATCCATCCTTTTGAACTATTTCTCAATTCTTCTGCTGTAAACTTTGCTTTACCATGTTCAACTGGACCTGGATTATCCTTTTGAATTGAGCTATTAGTGTGTTCATTTTTTGTGACAGAATGATTTTGCTCAAATGGTAAAAACGCCATTAATGTTTCAGGTGATTTTACACCTGCTACTACCAATATAATACAAATCACTAACCCAATGATATATTGAATAGGTGATGATTTTTTATTCTTGTTTTTCTTAGTCATGTTGTACTCCTTTTTTGTAGTTGCTTGTCATTATATGATATTACCATAAAAAGAAAAAGCGTTCTGTTTTTTTATGTTATGAATGTTTAAATAATCCATCTTTTGTTACAATAATAAGTGAGAAAAAAGGAGGGATTAGATGAGTTATGTGGAATTAAAGAATGTGTATAAACGTTATAAAATGGGAGATAGTATCATTGTTGCGAATAATGATATTAATTTTTCAATTGAGAAAGGTGAGTTTGTTGTAATACTAGGACCAAGTGGCGCAGGAAAATCAACTGTTTTAAATATTTTAGGTGGTATGGATAGTTGTAATGAAGGTCAAGTTATTGTGGATGAAACAGATATTGCAACATTCAATGCAAAGGAATTGACAAAGTATCGTCGTGTAGATGTAGGATTTGTTTTTCAATTTTATAATTTGGTACCTAACTTAACGGCTAAAGAAAATGTTGAGTTAGCATCACAAGTCTCACCAAAGGCATTAGATGTCGATAGTGTGATTGAGATGGTTCAATTGGATCATCGTAAAGATAATTTTCCTGCTCAATTATCTGGAGGTGAACAGCAACGTGTAGCCATTGCTAGAGCACTAGCTAAAAATCCTAAATTATTGTTATGTGATGAACCTACTGGAGCTTTGGATTTTGAAACAGGTAAGCATATATTGGCTATTTTGGAAGAAACTTGCCGAAAATATGGTACAACTGTGATTGTGATTACACACAATTCAGAAATTGCAAAAATGGCCGATCGCGTTATTAGAATCAATGATGCAAAAGTAAGAAGTATTGAAAAAAATGACCATCCAGTAAAAGCCAGCGAGTTAGAATGGTAAAGGGAGGTTCAGCTAAATGAAAAAGAAAAAAGCATTATGGACATCTACTTTTCGAGAAATGTATCAATCTAAGGCGAGATTTATCTCAATCCTATTAATTATTATGTTAGGTGTTGGATTTTACGCAGGTATTAAAGCAACAGGCCCTGACATGTTAAATACAGCAGATAATTATTATAAAGACTATAAATTAATGGATACAAAACTTGTGTCAACAACAGGATTAGAAGACAAAGACATTGAATTAATCAAGGAAGACAAGACTGTCCAAACAGTTGAACCGTCATATAGTTTAGATGTTCTTACAAAAGAAAATAATCATGTCTTAAAATTAATGTCCTATGAATCTAGAAAAAATGAACTTAACAAACCAGTCCTTGTAAAAGGAAAATTACCAGAAAAAGATAATGAAATGGCACTTGATACTCAAGTACAAGACAATCAATTTTATAAAATCGGTGATACGTTAACAATTCAGTTAGATGATAGCAAAAGTGTCTCACAAACTAGTTTTAAAGTTGTTGGATTTGTGAATAGTCCTATGTATATAGATAAAGTTTCCAGAGGCTATACAACAGTTGGTAAAGGAACCATTGATTATTTTGGTTATATAAAAGAAGAGGTATTTACGTTACCCGTTTACACAGAAGCGTATATTAAATATGTTAATACTGAAAAGACAGCAAGTTATAGTAAAGCTTATAATAACTACTATGATACAGATGTCAAAAATTTAAAAAATACTTTGAAAAATCGCCCATCAGAACAACTAGAAGCAATGAAAAAAGAAGCAAATGAGTCATTAGCTAAAGCTAAAACACAGATAACTGATGGCGAGACACAATTAACAAATGGAAAAAAACAATTAGCTGAAAAAGAAAAAGAATTAAATGATAATAAACAGTTAATCGAAACAGCAAAACAGCAAGGATTACCTGTAGATGAAGTACAGGAAAAAACACTAGAAGAAGCTAGTAATACATTAAATGAAGAAAAGAAAAAAATAGAACAAGAAGAACAAAAATTAGTAGAGTCAAAAGAAGAATTAGCAAAAAATCAACAAACCATTGATGACTTAAAAGCACCAACTTATCATTATTTTTCAAGAGAAGATAATCCTTCTTATGCAGAATTTCAAGATAATGCTGATCGGATTTCTTCCATCGCCACAGTATTTCCAGTATTTTTCTTTATGATAGCTGCTCTTATTTCTTTAACAACTATGACACGTATGGTGGATGAAAAGCGTGGAGAGATAGGAACACTAAAAGCCTTAGGTTATACAAATTGGGAAATTTCACAAAAATATATTGTTTACTCTACAACAGCCAGTATTATTGGAAGTTTAATTGGACTGGCAATAGGTTATTATTTATTTCCAACTGTCATTTTTGATGCATATGGTAGTATGTATAATTTGCCATCTGTGATTATTACTCATTATCCAAGTTACACCATTCAATCAATTATAGTAGCTTTACTTTGTACGTTATTAGCATCACTTCTTGTATTAAGAGTTGATTTATTGAGTACTCCAGCTACATTGATGAGACCCAAAGCACCTAAACCAGGTAAACGTATTTTATTAGAAAGAATATCTTGGTTATGGTCTAAATTTAGTTTTAATCAAAAAGTAACAGCTAGAAATCTATTTCGTTATAAACAACGTATGTTGATGACAGTCTTAGGGATAGCAGGCTGTACAGCAATGATTTTAACTGGATTTGGATTGAAAGATTCAATCGGTGATATTGTTAATCTTCAGTTTAATAAAATATGGCATTATGATGCGACAGTAACCATTAATGAAGATAGTACGACTCAAGAAAAAGAAAATTATGAGAAAATAAAAGCAGATGATAGTCAGATTAAAACAAGTTTGACTCTATCTCAACACAATATGACCGTTGTCAAAAAAGGATACATAAGTCGAGAAGTGACAGTGGATGTTCCGCAGCAAGAGAAGAGGTTAGCAGAATTTATTACATTCAATAACCGAAAATCTGGTGACACATACACGTTATCTAATGATGGAGTCATTATCAATGAAAAGTTAGCAAACTTCTTTGATGTAAAATCTGGAGATGAATTAACTATCAGAGATACAGACAATAAAGATATGACGGTAAAAGTTCAAGAGGTTGTTGAAAACTATGCCATGCATTTTGTGTACATGACACCAAGTTATTTTGAAAAAACGTTTAATAAACAGCCTGAATATAATGTGGAATTGCTGAAATTTGATAAGTCATTAAGTGACAAACAAGAAGATAATTTAGCTGATAAATTAATGAAAAGTAATTACGCTGCAAATGTCTCCTTTACCAGTCAAATAGGTAAAACGATGGATGATACGATGTCTAGTTTAAATATCGTAGTATGGGTATTAATTATTTCAGCAGCGTTACTTGCGTTTGTCGTGTTGTATAATCTAACCAATATTAATATATCTGAACGTATACGTGAATTATCTACTATTAAAGTATTAGGATTTTACGATAGAGAAGTGACCATGTATGTGTATAGAGAAAATAATATCTTAACCGTTTTAGGGATTTTACTAGGATTTGTATTAGGGGTCCTTTTACATGGTTATGTTCTTAAAACAGCAGAAATTGATATGATGATGTTTCCAACAACCGTTCATCCAATTAGTTATGTGTATTCAGCATTACTAACGATTCTATTTTCATTTATTGTCATGTTAATTATGCATCGAAAATTAAAACATGTGGATATGATTGAAGCACTAAAATCAACTGAATAATCTTTTTAGACAAAGGAGGAAAGTCCTTTGTCTTTTTTATACCATTTTCGAATATCGGTTGGAAAATATACGATTTTTCTGTTGTTTTGATTGAAATATTGGTAAACTAATAATAATAAGGTGGGAAGGAGAGTGGGAGAGATGTTTGGAATACAATCAATTGAACAAGTGTACTTTTATATTTTAATATTTTGTACTATTTTATCTGTTGTTTTATTTTTAGTTGGTGACATCTTACAGTTTGATGGGCCAATTGATCCAGTATTAATTGTACCTTGGATTGCATTTGTTTCGCTTTTTGGCTATCTAGGGGAAACGCTATTATCATTAGGTAGTGGCTGGGTATTAATTATCGCCATTCTACTATCATCAGTTATTGTATTTTTATTAAACTTTTACATATTAATTCCTCTAAAAAATTCTGAATCAACCCTATCTGTGTCAGAAAAAACATTAGAAGGAAGAGTGGCAACTGTCATTACGCCAATACCTGTTAAGGGAATGGGAGAGATTACCATTAGCAATGTTACAGGTACGATGAGTCGTCCTGCGGCATTTTATAAGGAACAGGAAACACCAATTAATAAGGGTGAAGAAGTTCTTATTATCGAAATTAGGGAAAGAGTATGCTATGTGGTGCCATATGTTGAAAATTTTTAAAATAAAAGGAGAAATGTAAATGAATTTAGGGATTATTGCGATTGGGCTTGTGGTGTTTATACTAATCATGCTATTGATTGTATTTGTTTCAAAATATCAAACAGCTAAACCAGATGAGGCATTGATTATTAGTGGGAGCTATTTAGGAAATAAAAATGTCCATGCTGACAATGAAGGAAATCGTGTCAAAATTGTACGTGGTGGTGGAGCATTTGTTTTACCAGTGTTTCAACGAAGCAATCGTTTAAGTCTTTTATCAAGTAAATTAGATGTATCAACACCAGATGTTTATACTGAACAAGGTGTACCAGTTATGGCTGATGGGACATCCATTATTAAAATTGGCTCATCAGTTGAAGAAATCGCAACTGCAGCGGAACAATTTTTAGGAAAAACACGTGAAGAATTAGAAAATGAAGCCAGAGAAGTGTTAGAAGGACATTTACGTTCGATATTAGGTTCAATGACAGTAGAAGAAATTTATCAAAACCGAGATAAGTTCTCTCAAAGTGTGCAAGAAGTAGCCAGTGTAGATTTAGCTAAAATGGGACTTGTGATTGTGTCGTTTACTATTAAAGAAGTACGAGATAAAAATGGTTACCTTGATTCATTAGGAAAACCTCGTATTGCTCAAGTAAAACGTGATGCTGAAATTGCTGAAGCTGAAGCAAGCAAAGAAACACGTATTAAAAAAGCACAAGCGGAAAAAGAATCTCAAGAAGCAGAATTACAACGTCAGACAGAAATTGCTGAAGCAACGAAAGAAAAAGAATTAAAATTAGCTGCTTATAAGCAAGAACAAGATATTGCTAAAGCCAAAGCCGATCAAGCCTATAATTTAGAAAGTGCCAAAGCACAACAACACGTTATCGAACAAGAGATGGAAGTTAAAGTTATTGAGCGTCAAAAACAGATTGAATTAGAAGAAAAAGAAATTCAACGTCGTGAACGACAATATGATTCTGAAGTGAAGAAAAAAGCGGACGCAGATCGCTATGCTAAAGAACAAGAAGCCTTAGCAGAAAAAGCAACTGAAGTAGCTGAAGCCGAAGCACAACAATTTAAAGTGGAAGCAATGGCTAAAGCAAATGCTACTCAACTTAGAATGGAAGGGCAAGCTGAAGCGGATGCTATTCTAGCGATTGGTGAAGCCGAAGCCAAAGCGAAAGAACAAATTGCCGAAGCCTTTAAACAATACGGGGAAGCGGCTGTTATGAGTATGATTATTGAAATCTTACCTGAATTAGTGAAACAAGCAGCACAACCATTAGGAAATATCGAGAAAATTTCTGTTGTAGATACTGGTCAAGGTGGAGACAATAGTGGAGCGAATCGTGTCACAAATTATGCTACGAACCTTTTAGCTTCTACTCAAGAAACACTAAAAGAAACAACAGGGTTAAATGTTAAGGATATGTTAGAATCATTTGTTGCAAAAAAAAGTGAATAAAGAAAGAACACCTGTAGGTATTTTACTAAGGGCATTCTGACGGTAGACAAAGTATTGATAAATTTCGATGCTTTGTCTTTTTTTGGTAAAATAGAGAAAAGGCGTGACTGTTAATGTTGGAATAGATAAAGAAAAATGCACATGAAAAATTGGATAACTGTTGCATGTCTTAATATAAAAAAGATAACCCGATACGCTTAATGAGTAATTAGTTTGTCTTCGCTCTGAGACAAGGGTATTTTCTTTTGCCTTTTTAAAATTTTATGAAATAAAATCTATTGTTTGAGATTTTATGTTATACTAGAGCGTGAATTTCTACTAAATTAGTAATATAAATACATAGAAAATTAAGAGGAGTCTATATATGGGATTTGATCAACAAAAAGAAGTCGATAGAAGAAGAACATTTGCTATTATTTCGCATCCGGATGCTGGTAAAACAACAATTACGGAACAGTTACTATTGTTTGGTGGTGCAATTAGAAATGCGGGAACTGTAAAAGGTAAAAAAACGGGAAACTATGCAAAATCAGACTGGATGGATATTGAAAAACAACGTGGGATTTCGGTAACAAGTTCCGTGATGCAATTTGATTTTCAAGGCAAACGCGTGAATATTTTAGATACACCAGGACATGAGGATTTCTCGGAAGATACTTATCGTACATTGATGGCAGTCGATAGTGCTGTCATGGTCATTGATAGTGCTAAAGGGATTGAAGCACAAACGAAAAAACTTTTCCAAGTATGTCGTATGCGTGGTATTCCTATTTTTACATTCATTAACAAACTAGATAGAGATGGTCGTGAGCCACTTGATTTACTAGAAGAATTAGAAGAAGTGTTAGAAATTGATTCTTATCCAATGAACTGGCCAATCGGTATGGGAAAAGGATTTGAAGGGTTATATGATATTTACAATAATCGTATCGAAATTCATCGTCCTGATCGATTTGATGGTGAAAGGTTTTTACCTCTAAATGACGAAAGAGAATTAGAAATGGATCACCCATTAAAACAACAATCTATTTTTTCACAAGTAATGGAAGAAGTTGAGTTGTTACTTGAAGCTGGAAATGAATTTTCAGAAGAAAAAATTGCTAAAGGTGAATTAACCCCAGTATTCTTTGGTTCTGCTTTGACAAACTTTGGTGTGGAAACATTTTTAGAAACATTTTTACAATTTGCACCAAAACCGAGTGAGCATGAAACAAAAGATGGTGGCGAAGTTAGTCCTTATGACAAAGACTTTTCTGGATTTGTCTTTAAAATTCAAGCAAATATGAACCCAGCTCATAGAGATAGAATTGCATTTGTTCGTATCTGTTCAGGAAGTTTTGAAAAAGGCATGGAAGTTAAGTTAGCTCGCGAATCGAAAAAAATAAAATTAAATAACTCAACCCAGTTTATGGCTGATTCTCGTGAAATCGTAGAAGAAGCAGTGGCTGGTGATATTATCGGGCTATATGATACAGGAACCTATCAAATTGGGGACACTTTGTTCACTGGTAAAGATAAGATTGAATTTGAAGATTTACCACAATTTACGCCAGAGTTATTTATGAAAGTTACGGCGAAAAACGTGATGAAACAAAAATCGTTCCACAAAGGACTTTATCAACTAGTACAAGAAGGAGCTATTCAATTATATAAAACTTATTTAACTGAGGATTATATTATTGGAGCTGTTGGACAGTTGCAGTTTGAGGTATTCAAACATCGTATGTTGAATGAGTACAATACTGAGTTAATCATGGAACCAATGGGAACAAAAATTGCTCGTTGGATTGACCCATCTCAGTTAGATGAAAAAATGAGTTCAAGTCGAAATATCTTAGCAAAAGATCGATTTGACCAACCATTATTCTTATTTGAAAACCAATTCGCGATGCGTTGGTTTGCAGATAAGTATCCAGAAGTAGAATTGAAAACATTGTTGTAAAAATGATTTATTAGAGATTTTTCCTGTAATTTAGGAAAAATCTCTTTTTGTATGTTAAAAAGTGTCACATATTAGTTTCTTGAAACGTTATATATTATGAAGGTAGCTATGAGAGGAGTTTATCATGAAAAATCACAAATCAGATAAAGAATTTTTTGAATATTTATATGAGATTTATGAACAGAAAATATTTTATCAAGCTTTATCAGTATTGAATAATAAAGAGCAAGCAGAAGATATTACTCAAGAAGTTTTTGAACAATTATATTCAGATTTGGAAAGTATAAAAAAATTTGATGATCTACATTTAAAAAAATTTATTATCAAAATAACAAAGAATAAATCGATTGATTTGTATCGTAAAAACAATACTCAGATAAAATATCTTGAAAATTATAAAACTAAAAAGGATAAACATGAAGAAGATAATAATGTGAATGATTATGTGGATAAAATGATATCTGAACAGGAAATATTAGATATTAGTAAGCAATTAAAAGAACCATATCTTCATGTCTTTTTGTATAGAGTTTACTATGGATTATCAAATAAAGAGATAGCAAAAATAATGGATTCAAAAGAAGCAACTATACGAAAACAATTTGAGAGAGCTATAAGTATGGTGAAAAATGTGATTGGAGGGAAGAAATATGGGAAAGAATGAAAAATTTGAAAGGAAAACAATAGAAGAAATAGCAAATAGATTAGCTGAAGAAGAGTTTGATAAAGAACAAGAGATACATCATTTTTCTTCAACCTATCAATTAAATAAACAAAATTTTTTAAAAAAGGTGTCAACAAAAAAATCAAAAACCAAATTTGGATTAAAACGTGTGTTGATGATAGCCATTATATCAATAGTTTTGATTCCAACGACTATTTATGCCTCAAAAGAAATTTATCAATGGATAGTAAATAAAAATAATTATGAATTAAATATTTCTTTATCAGATAGAAAAAAATATAATCATGATCATTTTTATAAATTGAAATTCGACTATATTCCAAGAGATATGGTAGAAGATAACGACTCTAATAAGTTTAGTTATAAGAACAACATAAACAGTGGAGGAATAAGTTTCGTTTTATGGCAATTATCTGGAAAAGAAGACTTTAAAGAACTTTACACAAAAGACTATGAAGAATTAACACTTAATAATCATCCTAGTATTGTCATTAAAAAAAATATGATGAATTCCGGAGATATTCAATTTGATAAGATTGTTTATCTATTTTTTGAGAAGGAAGGTTATGTTTTACAAGCCTATATTTCAAATGATGTTAAGGAATCAGAATGGAAAAAAATGTTAGAAAAAGTATCTTTAGAAGAAACCAATGAAAAGGATGCTACTCATTATGGTATTTTAAGTAAAGACTTATTCAAAGGTAAACAACCAGAAAAAAATTACTATTTATCTAAAAATAGTTCTAATATCCATAAGATAGGTGATGCAGTAAATACTAAAGTTTATGACATGCAAGAGGTTTTATTTACCGTTAAAAGTGCCACCGTTATGGATAATATAAAATTATTAGATAAAAATAATTTTAATAGTAATTCATATGAACAGCTTAAAGACAAACAGTTAATAGCAAATGATGGTGAATTATTACCATTTAATCAAAAAATAATCAAAAAAGGAGATGGTATACAAACACTTGATGAAGTAGTAGGAGAAAGAAAAGTAAAAACTAAATTTGTTTATTTGACAGCTACGATAGAAAATAAAAGTAAAAAAACCATTAAAGACTTATATTTTCAAAATAGACTTTATCTTTTAGAAGATAGTAAAAAAGGGTTGAGTGCTACTAAAGAAGAAGTTGATTTTACTCCGTATTCTGGAGAAGTAGATTATTTAGATAGCCATGGTGAAGGAAAAAGTTTTTATAAAATGCCAGATATTAAACCTGGAGAAAAAAGGGAAATAAAATTTGGTTATTTTGTTGATGATACACAAATTAGTAAGATGTTTTTACCAGTTTTGTATTATGGTGATATTGAAAAATTAAACGCAAAGGGATTAGAATGGATAGATATTAGACAATAAATAAAAAGTCTCCTCAAACGATTTTGGATTCTTTGAGGAGACTATACTATTCATTCTAATATTTTCTCCATATCCAATGGCACGACATAATTCACAACAGTCAACCCTTTTTTATCTCTGAAACGTTGCGTACCAGATTCAAAAATAGTGTAGAGTTTGTTACCTGATACGGAAATTTGTTCTAAGTAGGGTGGTGCTAATATCATTTTTATGGCATCTTTTTCAAGGAATAAATCATTGTCATCTAATTCGTAGACAAGTATTTTCGAGTTTTTATCCCCGTAAGAACGTGATAAAAGCATATAATTTTTATAAAAAGTAATACCCTGAATTTGTGTTCCAACATGTAATTTTTCTTCAGGAGAAAGAGTTGTATCATCATCTATCAGTTCTTTTTTTCCTTTTAATGTTGTATCAAATACACCTTTTCCATTAAATAAATATTTTTCTAAAATGGCTTTATGATCAATTGAGAAATAACCAACATAAAGGGCTTTATCATGATAAGTGACGTAAGATGACCGTTTAATACCATCTAATGTGATTTCTTGGTCATAGACAATGGGTTCATAATGTTCTTCCATGTTGTATGCTTTTAATTTATCCATTGAAAAAGCCACGAGTTCAGCTTTATTAGAATCTGTTGAAGAACATACCCAAATATTTTTTGCAATAGGATCATAGGTAATACCTCCTACATGAGGATGTCCTTTTAAAATAATGGTTTTAATGTATTTGTGAGTGTTTTTATCTAGGACATAGACAACAGAGTGGTGAGTATCATCATGACTATAAGATGAAATTAATAAATAATCCTCTGCAATCGTTACACCTTGTGGATCCATAGATTGACTGACACTTTTTTTACCAGGTTTATCAAGTAATGGAACAATCGTTTCCTTGAGTCCAGGTACTGGATAGGTATCACCATTTGGTATATTAGGGAAATAACTTAAGTTATAAAAATCGGTATAGTTTTCTTTTAGCTCTTCGGCTTGTCTAGCGACACCTTTTTGTTCTGATTCTTTAGAAGATTGGCAAGCACTAATAAAAAATAATGAAATCGTTAGGATAGTTAAGGATAGTTTGTTCATTAAATATCGTCCTTTTTTATATGATATCCTTAGCATAATGGATAGGTATTTGAAACACAATGTATTTTATAGATAAATAAAAAGGACTGAATTGATTATCAATCCTTTTATTTTACTAATCCAAATTATTTATTTTTAAATTCGTAGATAGCATCGCATGTTTCTGCAACATCTTGTTCATGAATCACAATCATAATACATTAACCATCTATTATTTAAGTGCTAAAGGGCGTATTATTTTCTATTATCGACTTGTGTTTGGCAGATACTCATAGCGGTTAAAACCTTATCTAAGGCAATAAATTGTACGATTGAAAAATGGTCGATCCATCATTTTTCGATCGTATTTTATTTATCTTATCCAATCAATTTTAATCCGATTGCTGATAATAGAATAATAAAGATACACAATAGACGTTTCCAATCTTTTGATTCGCCAAAAAACAGCATACCAATCACCGACCCACCAACAACACCAATACCAGTCCAAATGGCGTATCCAGTACCCATAGGAATCGTCTTCAATGCGATACTAAGTAATATTAAACTCACACCAAATCCTAAAATAATAAGTAATCCAGTAGAGAATATGCGCTGTACAGACAAACGATTGATCATTGTGACCCCAAACATTTCAAATAAACCTGCTACAATCAAAATAATCCAGTCCATGTTATTTTTTCTCCTTTGTATTGTTTTCTGGTGTTAATAGTTTTAAACCAATAACACCACTAATAAGTAATAAAATGAGTATCAGTTTTAATAAAGTAAGTGTCGCACCAAAAAATAAGGCATCTGATAGCACAATTCCAACTGTACCAAGACCTACAAATACAGCATAGACCGTTCCAGTTGGTAGCTTACTTGTGGCTGAAACCATTAAGTAATTACTGGCAACAATAAGAAAAATAGTGAGTGTCCATTGGAATAAGTTGTTTGAGTGCGTCAAACCAATCACCCAAAAAACTTCTAGTATTGCTGCTAAGATAACTTTCGTCCATTCTTTGTTCATTGATATTCCTCCTTTTAAAATAAAAAAGCCTGAAAGACACTGTAAAAAAACAGTATCTCCCAGGCTTTTGTCCTTCCGTGACATAGATAAATTCTCTATGAGTTTTCTCTTGGACCAGACTAATACAGCGATATTACGGAACCCTAGAAAACTTAGTGTATGTAATTGGTTGTCATTTTATCAAACTATGAATCACTCGTCAACTCAGGTTAAAGTAATAGAATGTATCGTTTGTTTTCTTCATTCATGGTAATATGGATTAAAAAGGTATGAGAGTATGAAAGATTTTTTACAAACTGATCGGCTAGAGATATTATTTTCTTATCAAGAAGCAGTGGATTTGCATCCTAATATGTATCAATTTTTAGAGGATAGCTCATATAATGAGGAGATGTTTTTTCTTACATATACAACATTAAAAAGTATCTTAACTGATTTATTTTTTAAAGATGATAAGGTAATTCTTTTAATAAATAAATATCCGCTACATAACAAAAATAAAACAGATAAAATTCTCCATAAAATAGTGAAAAATATAAGAGAAATCACCTTATCTGAACAAACATTTGATTATCTTAATGATGATATAGATACTTATCTGCGATTGCAAATTGAAACAACTTACTCCAATATAAAGTGGAAGCAGTTGATACTTAGTCTGATTAATCAAGATTTTCCAGATAGACAACCGCAGTTTAAGACAAAGAATTCTTTTAAAACACCTGACATATATATCATTAGCCCGACAACTGATACGATGATACATATATATGATGATAGGGGATATATCATTTATAGTGACGACAAAATGAAAATAAAGCAACTAATTAAATAATGAGGTGACACTTTTGAAGAAAAAAATAATGTTAGTATTTGGGACACGCCCAGAAGCCATAAAGATGTGCCCACTTGTTAACGAATTAGAAAAACAGGATGAATTTGAAACGGTCGTCTGTGTGACAGGACAACATAGGGAAATGCTGGATCAAGTATTGAGTGTGTTTCATGTAGTACCCAAATATGACTTGGATATTATGAAATCACAACAAGATCTATTTGATGTCACGACAAATATTTTAGAAAAAATCAAACCTATTTTAATAAAAGAAACACCTGATATGGTACTGGTTCATGGTGATACGAGTACGTCTTATGCATCAGCTTTAGCTGCGTTTTATCTTCAAATACCAGTAGGGCATGTTGAAGCAGGCCTGCGTACGCATAATATTTCGTCACCATTTCCTGAAGAATTTAACAGGCAGTCAATTAGTTTGATGTCATCACTTGATTTTGCGCCAACTAATCAAGTAAAAGAAACCTTGCTTAATGAAGGAAAAAAAGAAGACACAGTATTTGTCACAGGCAATACAGCGATTGATGCGCTAAAAACAACGGTTAAAAATGAATACACTAGTGAGATATTAGAGTGGGTAGGAGATAGCCGACTAATTGTATTAACAGCTCATAGACGAGAAAACCAAGGAAAACCGATGAAAGAAATGTTTCAAGCTGTCAAACGAGTGGTAGATACACATGAAGACGTTAAAGTAGTGTACCCGATTCATATGAATCCTTCCATTCAGACACTTGCCAAAGAAGTATTCGGTCAGACGAATCGAGTTAAATTAATTCCACCCATGGATGTGATAGATTTCCATAACTTACTTGCTAAAAGTTATTTGATTATAACCGATAGTGGTGGAATACAAGAAGAAGCCCCTTCGCTTGGTAAACCTGTGTTAGTCATGCGTGACACAACAGAAAGACCTGAGGGAATAAAAGCAGGGACATTAAAACTAGTTGGAACAAAAGAAGACATCATTTATGAAGCACTAGACAACTTACTAACAAATGAAGCGACGTATCTTGAGATGTCGACTGCTAGTAATCCCTATGGTGATGGGACAGCTTCACAACAAATTGCGACTATTTTAAAGAAGAAACTATAACAAATAAAAGTTTTAGAGATTTCTCTAGAACTTTTTTTATGCATTTAAGGAATTTCGAAAAAATCATTGTACTGTAAGTGAGAATCATAGAGGAGGGATAATATGACAGATGAAGAGTACTTGACTAGCTTGCTTAATAAAGATGAAGAAGCATTGAGTCAATTGATGGATACATACACGAAGCTATTGTGGGCAGTTGGTTCAAAATATTTAAATCATCAGCAAGGCATGGAGATTCAAGATATTGATGAGTTAGTCAGTGATGTGTTTATTAGACTATGGAAAAATCCAAAGGGGTTTGATCCAAGCAAAGGCACACTAAAAACGTATCTATGCATGATGACGCGAAGTATGGCATTAAATAAGCTTAAACAAGTAGCCAAAGATGTGACTGTAGAGCTCGATGATAGTATCACAGCGACATTGACAAAAGAAGAAAATAACATGGATTGGCAAGCTTTTTATCAAGCGGTTATGACACTTGAAGAACCCATGAGAGAAATTATTATTAAACGTTATTTCTATGAAATGAAACCAAAAGACATTCAAGAAAAGACAGGTTATGACTCAAAATTAATTGATAATAAATTGTATCAAGGTAAGAAACAATTACAAAAACAGTTTAAAGAATTAGGAGGAGAATTGGGATGAATAAATATCAAAAAGAACCATTTGAAGAATTAACAGATGAGCAATTAGATGAATTGTTGGCGCAAATGAATCAAGAGATGCCTAATGAGTCAAAAGAAAAAATAAAACAATCAGTATTTGAAGATATCAATAAAGAAGCAGAGAAAGTCAAACCACTAAAACCTAAAAAGAAAAAATGGGCGGCTATTCTTGGGGCAGTGGCAGTGCTTAGTTTGATGGTTGGGTATACGCAGTTAGATACGATAAAAGTAACTTATACCAAAGCTTTTGGTACAGAAGCAGATAAGATATTAGTAGATGCAGAAAAACTTGATTATTCAGTAGAAGATCGAGGATTAAAACTAACGGCTAAAAATACATTCAAAGATGGTAATACTACCTATGTTTTAATGGAGTTACAAGATTTAACTGGGGATAGATTGTCTGAAGATACCATTATTGAGGATTGGTCCATGTTAAATGGTGGGAACACGCAAGTGATTAACTATGATAAAAAAACAAAGACAGCGACGTTATTAGTCAGTTCAGTAGCATGGGAAGAACATAAAGATACTGGGTTTATACTAACAGGTTTTGGTTCTCATACCAAAGAAATGGAAAATATTGTATCAGTTGATTGGAAAAAAGATTTGGCGACAAATGTTAAATGGAAAAAATATGATGGAAAAAGTGGAGTAGGAGGTGGAAGTGTTGAGGATTCAATTCTAGAGAAATTGAATGTCAACTATGAGGCGTTGTATAGTGAATACTTACCGAACAAACGATTATCGATTCCATTAATTCCTGATGAAGATTATTTTATTGAAAATATGGCTTATAAAGACGGCTTATTACATATTTTGGTGAAATGGCCCAATATAAAAGGGTACAATTTCTTAAACTTAGACTTTCAACCTAAAAATTCTAGTGAAAAAAAAACAGAAAGAAATGGTAATAAGTTATGGCCATACATTGCTTCTTATTCAGCTTATAATAATGAAACACATAAAAACGAAACAGGAAAAAGTGATTATGAGGAATTTGTTTTTGATATCAAAGAATCAGAGTTACAAAATTATGATTTAAAAGTAGAATCTGCAAAAACTCAAACGGTTGTTTTGGGTAATTGGGCAATAAAATTAAAAGAACCAAAAGAAATAGAAAGAAAAGCATTAAAAGATATCATACTTAAAAAAGAAAACTTAGCATTATCTAATATAAATCTATCCGGTTTATCTTTAAGTTTTGATGTAAAAGATTCTTCTCCAGAAAAAATGAAGGAATTGAATTTAGATGTAAAACTAGTTAAAAAAGATGGGGAGATAATTGATTTAACAAAAGATGGTGACGGTAATATATACACTGAAAACGGAGAAAGCCATGTATCCTTGATATATGATTACACTGAATTAAGTGACATTGACTCTGTTATCATTAATGGACAAACACTCAAAGTAGAATAAAAAATAAAACCATTCCTGTGCAAACGACAATTAAAGCATAGGAATGGTTTTATTTAACTAATTTTTTTTGTTTTTTTCGGTTTGACAGGAATTTCAACTTCTATAACACCGTGTGTTCGAATGATTTCTAACTCTGGATTATCCACTGTGGTATGTAATAGTTCTTCTAATACAGCATTTAGTTCTAAATCTTTAATATCACGTGTCTTATTCACTAAAACAACATCGATATGAGTGTCTGCTGTACTGTGAATCACTAATGTTTTACCTAATGAATAGACACTGACAAATCTAGCATCTGTGTTTTCCAATTGTTTAGAAACCAAAGTAGCATAACTATTTGTAACGTCAATCAATTTCATTAATATCACCCCAATTTAGTTGTATCCTTTTCTATAGATTAATTATACCACAATGATTAAAAATTAAGGAGAAAACCTTCCCATATAATAGGAAGAATTTTCTCCTTAAAACATGTATTAGTTCATTTGTTCAGTTATTGTGATAGTATCATCTACTAAATCAGCAGATAATCTTTTTGCAGAAGGGTTATCTAAATAACAATCAGCAATCCCATCTTCAATATATTCTTGAATGGTACGTCTAAGAGGTCTTGCACCCATAGCCTGATCATAACCAAGTTCAACTAATTTTTCTTTTGTTTCTTCAGTCGTATCAATATGAATACCTTGTTCTTGTAATTTTATGTTTATCTCATCAAGCATTAATGACACAATAGACAACAGATTTTCTTTACTCAATGGTTTAAATTCGATAATTCCATCAAATCGGTTTAGAAATTCTGGCTTAAAGTAATGGGTTAATTGATTTAGAACTGATTGAGTCGTCCCTTCTTTGATAGCACCAAATCCAACACTTGCTTCAACATGTTGAGTTCCAGCATTGCTTGTCATGATTATCAAAGTATCTTTAAAACTGACAGTTCTTCCTTTCGCATCTGTCAATCGTCCATCTTCAAGAATTTGAAGGAATAGATGTAAAACATCTGGATGAGCTTTTTCGACTTCATCTAATAGAATTAAACTATACGGATTTCTTCTCACTCTTTCAGTTAATTGACCTGCTTCGTTGTACCCAACATAGCCAGGTGGTGAGCCAATTAATTTAGACACGCTATGTTTTTCCATGTATTCACTCATATCAAAACGAACCATGTTAGATTCATGCCCAAATAACTCTGTCGCTAGTTGTTTTGCTAGTTCAGTTTTACCAACACCAGTCGGTCCAACAAAAAGAAATGAGCCAATTGGACGATTTTTATTTCCTAAACCAATTCGATTTCGTCTAATGGCACGTGATACTTTATCAATGGCATCATCTTGCCCAATGACATGTTTTTTCAAATCACTTGCTAAATGTTTCATTTGTTGCTGCTCTGTTTCTTTTAATTTACCAACCGGAATTCCTGTCATGGTTTCCACGGTTTCTTCCATATCATTTATTGTCACAGTAGGCATACTGTCTTCAGATACTTGATGAATTTTCAAGTCTTCCAATTTTTTGATTTGATCACGGTAATAAGCCGCTTTTTCAAAATCTTCTTCTTCTGAAGCAATTTGTTTATTAGCTTCAGCCCGTGCAATTCTAGAATTTAAAATTTTGGGATCAATAGAAGGAATGGTTAAATTTTTCTTAGAACCTGTTTCATCTAGTAAGTCGATAGCTTTATCAGGTAAATGTCTGTCTTGTATAAAACGACTAGACAAGTGTACAGCCCCCTCGATGGCTTCATCTGTGTATTTCACATGATGGTAATTTTCATATTTTTCTTGGATCCCTTTTAAAATATGAATGGTTTCTTCAATAGTAGGTTCATCCACTTTTACAGGTTGTAAACGCCGTTCAAGTGCTGCATCTTTTTCGATGATTCGATATTCATTGAATGTTGTTGCGCCAACTAATTGTAATTCACCTCTAGCTAAAGCAGGTTTTAAGATATTTCCAGCGTCCATTGAACCATCACTAACTGATCCTGCTCCAACGATTTCATGGATTTCATCAATAAATAAAATGACATTCTTTTGTTCTTTTAGTTCAGTAATCAGTTGTTTCATCCGTTCTTCAAACTGGCCTCTAACACCTGTTCCTTGAACAAGTGACACGACATCAAGACGAATGACTTCTTTATTTTCTAGTTTTTGTGGGACATCACCATTAATAATACTTAACGCTAACCCTTCAACGACCGCGGTTTTACCAACACCAGGTTCACCAATAAGTACTGGATTGTTTTTAGTTCGTCTATTTAATATTTCTATCACACGTTTTATTTCAGCATCGCGACCAATAACAGGATCAATTTTTCCATCACGAGCAAGTTGTGTTAGGTTTTCCCCGTATTCTACCAGGATAGAAGAATTTCCACCACCACCGCCTTGTTGAGCTTGAATAGTTGGTTGTTGTGGTTGTTTCATTGATTGTTGGGCCAACTGTTTGAAAAAATCATTTAATTGACCAAAACCATAAGGGTCTTGAGCAAATTTTTCTCGATTCATTTGATCTTCTTGAGATTTTAAATCACGATAACATTGTTGACATAAATCTATTTGTTGTTTCTCTCCATTAACTGATGCGTGTAAGTGAATGGTTGCATCATTTTTTTTACAGTTTTTACATATCATAGGCAAATCCTCCTCTAATCAAATGATTCACCAAAACAGTTTGACCTGTTTTGACCTTATGTTTATTATATAATTTTTGAATATAAGAAGCAAAAATTATGCTTAAATTTTTTAGATAAAAACTGAAAAAAATCGTGATGTTTATTTTTATAAAAAACGTTTTTTTATAAAAAAATTTAAAATAAAGAGTAAGTGGACAAAATAGCCTCTATATCAAATTATTTCTCAAATAAACTCGCGATATTTTCTGAAATGGAACTGAAAAGTTTATAAAAGGTTTTTAAAGTTCTTTATGGAACATGGGAAAAAAGTTGTAAGTAATAGAAAAACATGGTATTCTTTATCATTGAAAGGGTTATTTTTTGAGTTATTATTCAATTAAATAATCCATCATAAAAATTTTTCACATGACAAAGGAGAAGATAATTATGGAAAAAAAAGAATTTCACGTAGTAGCAGATACAGGTATTCATGCTAGACCAGCAACTTTATTGGTACAAACAGCTAGTAAATTTAGCTCAGATGTAAATTTAGAATACAAAGGTAAATCTGTAAACTTAAAATCAATCATGGGTGTTATGTCATTAGGTGTTGGACAAGGTGCTGATGTGACAATTACAGCTGAAGGTGCTGACGAAGCAGATGCAATCGCAGCGATCGAAGAAACAATGAAAAAAGAAGGACTATCTGAATAATGACTAAACAGTTGAAAGGTATTGCGGTTAGTGATGGTATCGCAGTTGCTAAAGCATATCTTTTAGTTGAGCCGGATTTATCATTTGAAAAACGTTCAGTTGAAAACGTTGAAGCCGAAGCAGCGCGTCTTTCAGATGCTCTTAGTCAATCAACTAAAGATTTGCAAGCAATCAGAGACAAAGCGGTGAAAACTTTAGGTGAAGAAGAAGCACAAGTTTTTGATGCTCACTTAATGGTTTTATCTGACCCTGAATTAATCAGTGCAATTGAAGGAAATATCAAAGATAACAAAGTTAATGCTGAATCAGCATTAAAAGAAGTTACAGACATGTTTATTGGAATGTTTGAGGCTATGGAAGATAACCCTTACATGCAAGAAAGAGCTGCTGATATTCGTGACGTAACAAAACGTGTTATGAGTCACTTGTTAGGTGTTAAATTACCTGATTTAACAATGATTGACGAAGAAGTCATTATTGTTGCTGAAGATTTAACTCCAAGTGATACAGCACAATTAGATCGTAATTTTGTTCGTGCTTTTGTAACTAATATTGGCGGACGTACATCTCACTCTGCTATCATGGCTCGTTCTTTAGAAATTCCAGCAGTTGTTGGAACAAAAGACATTACTGAGTATGTTGTTGAAGGTGATATCTTATCTGTTGATGGTAGTGAAGGTGATGTTATTGTCAATCCTACTGATGAACAAGTTACTGATTTTAAAGCAAAAGAAAAAGCATTTAATGAATTGAAAGCTGAATGGGACAAATTAAAATACGCTAAAACAGTGACAGCAGATGGTAAACATTTTGAATTAGCTGGAAATATTGGAACACCAAAAGATCTAGATGGTGTGTTAGGTCATGGTGGAGAAGCAGTTGGTTTATACCGTACTGAATTCTTGTACATGGACTCTCCTGATTTTCCAACTGAAGACGAACAATTTGAAGCGTATAAAGCTGTCTTGGAGGGTATGGAAGGTAAACCAGTTGTGGTTCGTACGATGGATATTGGTGGGGATAAAGAACTACCTTACTTGAAATTCCCTGAAGAGATGAACCCATTCCTAGGATACCGTGCTATCCGTATTTGTTTAGCAGAAGATCAAATGTTCCGTACTCAACTACGTGCATTGTTACGTGCATCTGTTTATGGAAATTTACGTATTATGTTCCCAATGATTGCTACTTTAGCTGAATTTAGAGAAGCTAAAGCATTGCTTGAAGAGGAAAAAGCTAAATTAGTTGCTGAAGGTGTGGATGTTTCTGATGATATCCAAGTAGGTATTATGATTGAAATTCCAGCTGCGGCAGTAATTGCTGACCGTTTCGCTAAAGAAGTTGATTTCTTTAGCATTGGAACAAATGATTTAATTCAATATACAATGGCAGCAGACCGTATGAACGAACGTGTTTCTTACTTATATCAACCTTATAATCCTGCAATTTTACGTTTAATTAAAAACGTTATTGATTCAGCTCATGCTGAAGGAAAATGGGCTGGTATGTGTGGGGAAATGGCCGGCGATCAAACAGCTGTTCCATTACTAGTTGGTTTAGGATTAGATGAGTTTTCTATGAGTGCAACAAGTATTTTACGTACTCGTAGCTTAATGAGTCGTCTTGATTCTAAAAAAATGGCTGAATTAGCTGAGAAAGCAATTACCGATTGTGATACAGCTGAAGAAGTTGTTGCTTTAGTTGAAGAATATACTAAATAATTAATATTGAAAACCATAATTTACTGTTTTTATACAGTAAATTATGGTTTTTTTTTATTATAACGTGTTAAGATATATACTAGTGTACACATTTCGCATTAAAAATGCGACTGTAGTATGATGTATTGTGAAATGACTTTACGTATTATAGTAGATAGTAGGAGTGGATTTTTTGTTAAGGATAAATATGTTTTCATCAGCTGATAAAGTGAAAGGCCAAGGGGTTGGAAGTGCCTATATAGAATTAATTAATATGCTCAATAAACATTTTTCAACTGAATTTGATATTTCAATTAATAAATTTAAGCAATCAGATATTTCACATTATCATACTGTGGACCCACAGTTTTTTATTTCGACTTTTTTTAAAAAGAAAAGAGGAACAACGATAGGATATGTTCACTTTTTACCTGAAACGCTTGAGGGGAGTTTGACGCTTTTTTCACCATTTAAAAAAGTATTTGATTGGTACCTTATACGTTTTTATGGGAGAATGGATCAATTAGTGGTTGTTAATCCAACCTTTATTCCCAAATTAGTGGATGCAGGATTAAAAGAAAAGAGAATTACCTATATTCCAAATTTTGTATCAAATAAAAAGTTTTACGAAGCGACGATGGATGAAAAAAATAATTGGCGAAAAAATTACCATATTTCAGAAGAAAAACTAGTTATTTTAGGGACTGGACAAATTCAACAGAGAAAAGGCATTGATGATTTTGTTCAGTTAGCTATTGATAATCCAGACGTTCAATTTATTTGGGCAGGAGGATTTTCATTTGGAAAAATGACAGATGGATATGATCGTTATAAAAAAATATATGACAATCCACCTGAAAATTTATTATTTACTGGAATTGTAGACAGAGAAGAAATTATGAAATTGTATAACTTGGCAGATGTATTTTTATTGCCATCATATAATGAATTATTTCCTATGAGCATTCTAGAAGCATTTAATTGTGGTACACCTGTTATGTTAAGGGATTTAGATTTATATCATGCCATCATTGATGAACAGTATATATCAACGACAAATATTTATGATATGAATGAAACAATTAAAAAAATCAAAGATAATCCTGAGATATTAGAGGAATATAAGGAGAAATCGAAAAAATCAGCTTTATATTATAGTGAAGAAAATGTTGCTAAAATATGGTATGACTATTATAAAAGAAGTGCTAAGGAGGAGAACTAAGTGAAAATAGGTTTTTTTACAGATACATATTTCCCTCAAGTTAGTGGTGTATCAACATCTATTAAAATACTGAAGCAAGAACTTGAAAAATTGGGACATGACGTGTATATTTTCACCACAACAGATCCTGACGCAAAAGAAGTAGAACCACGCATTATACGTATGCCTAGTATTCCGTTTATTTCTTTTAAAGATAGACGCGTCGTTATTAGGGGAATGTTGTATGCGTATCATGTTGCAAAAGAAATAGATTTAGATATTGTTCACACACATACAGAATTTGGTGTAGGTATTTTAGGGAAACAAACAGCAAAAGCACTAGATGTTCCAGTCGTTCATACTTATCACACGATGTATGAAGATTATCTACATTATATTGCTAAGGGAAAAGTGTTAAAACCAGTTCATGTTAAGCAATTATCTAAATTATATACTAATCATATGTCTGGTATTATTTGCCCAAGTCAAAGAGTTGTTAATAAATTAAAAGAGTATGGGATTGAGCGACCAATGTCTGTTATCCCTACAGGAATTGATGTATCGCAATTTAAACCTGTTGAAGAAAAGCTCATTGAGAGTATACGAGAGACTTATAAAATTGATAATGATGCATGTCTATTGTTATCTGTGAGTCGGATATCTTACGAAAAGAATATTCAAACTTTGCTCAAAGGTATGCCTAAAGTAGTGAAAGAAATTCCAAATGTTAAATTATTGATAGTTGGTGATGGTCCGTTTAAGGCTAAATTAGAAAAACAGGTAGATGAATTAGGGTTGTTGGAGCAAGTGATTTTTACTGGTGAAATACCTAATAAAGATATAGCTCCTTTTTATCAAGCAGCAGACTATTTTGTTAGTGCATCGGATTCTGAAACACAAGGATTAACTTATACAGAAGCAATGGCGGCAAAAACAAAGGTTGTTGCAAAAGGAAATGACTATTTGGATAACTTATTTGATGATGAGAGTTTAGGTGTAACATATGATGAAAATGAAGAGTTTTCACAGACGTTAATAGATTATATTAAAAAGGATATTTCAATAAAACAATCTATTTTAGAAAATAAATTATATGATATTTCAAGTGAAGCATTTGGTAAACGAGTAGAAGAATTTTATCAAAAAGCTCTTGTCTATTTTGAAGAAAATCATCAGGAGTATGAAGATGATAGCAATTTATACTCATTAAAGTTATTTAAAAAGTAGTGCGTTAGGAGGAGCTCTATGACCAAAAAAAATAAATGGTATCTAGTTTTAGCTGTTTTATTAGGGTTGATAGTGATTGGTACTGAAATGAAAAAGGTCAGTTTGCAAGATATGGCTACAGAGTTTTCCACAATAAATTGGTGGTGGATAGCTGCAGCAGTTGCTTGTATCTTAATATATTGGGGAATTGAAGCAAAAATTGTTCAAGTACTGTTAAAACGAAGCAATCCTACCTTTAGATTTACATCAAGCTATCGAATACCGTTGATTGAACACTTATTTAATGCTATCACACCATTTTCAACAGGTGGGCAACCAGCACAAATTATTGCATTATCTAAGTCAGATGTTGACACTGGAGTAGCAACATCTGTAAGTTTGATGAAATTTGTTGTGTATCAAGTGTGGATTGTGATTAATTTTTTAATGTGTTTGGTAGGTGGATATGGTTATTTATCAAATAATTTATCTAAATTAAAACTATTAATACTGCTCAGTTTTATTATTCATTTTGTCATTGTTATTGCGTTATTGATGATAATGTATTGGTATAGTTTTACAAGAAAGTTAGTAAATATTGTATTTAAGGGGATTTATGTATTTAAGAAAGATGAAAAAGTTAATCAGTTATACCAACGAACGATTGAAAAAATGGATACTTTTTATGCAGAAAGTAACTATATGAGAGATCAGCCCATTTTAATGATTAAAGTAAGTGCGCTAACTGTTCTTCAATTGGTAGCTTATTATATTATCCCTTATTTTGTTTTACATGGGCTAGGTATTCATAATATTAGCATTTTTCATATTGTTGTTTTACATGCGTTTATTACAATGATTACTTCACTATTTCCTATTCCTGGTGGAACTGGTGGTGCAGAGTACAGTTTTAGTTTATTATTTGGAACGTTCACTTTATCACAAAGTAAATTAGTTTTAGCTATTTTTTTATGGCGCGGAGTGACCTATTATTTAGGTATTATTTTAGGTCTTGTTGCATTGACTTTTCAACAAAAAAGAACTCAATAATATTAGGACATTTAAGTTTCTGACTTGAATGTTTTTTTATTTATACATATTTAGAAGTGCTGTGACTTTATTTAATTGTTTCCTTTTTCTATAATAAGAGTATCAAACTTATTTATATGAGGTGAATTGGCATGGAAAAAATAGGATTTATAGGAACAGGTGTGATGGGTGCATCAATAGTAAAACATTTATTAACATCTGGTTATACAGTAAATGTGTATAATCGTACGAAGTCTAAGACAGATGAATTAGTCAAAGAGGGAGCTATTTGGCAAGGTACACCAAAAGATGTGACTAATAAAAGTGATATTATTTTTTCAATGGTTGGTTATCCAAAAGATGTTGAAGAAATATATTATGGAGAAAATGGTATATTTTCTGCAGACGTAATAGGAAAAATACTCATTGATATGACAACAAGTACGCCGTCACTAGCAAAAAAAATTTCACAAACAGCTAGAGAAAAAGGAGCATATAGTCTTGATGCTCCAGTATCTGGTGGTGATTTAGGAGCTAAAAATGGTACGCTAACTACGATGGTAGGTGGTGATGATGCCATTTTTGATAAAGTGGAACCAATTTTAAATGTTTTTAGTAGTAAAGTGAATCTACAAGGAAAAGCTGGTAGTGGGCAACATACTAAGATGGCTAATCAAATCATGATTGCAGGCACTATGACAGGAATGACTGAGTTACTTGTTTATGCTAAATCAGCAGATTTAGACTTAGAAAAAGTTCTTGATACAGTCGGTGGAGGAAGTGCAGCAAATTGGTCACTCACCAATTATGCTCCAAGAATTTTGAAGGAGGATTTTACGCCTGGCTTTTTTGTTAAACATTTTTTAAAGGATTTAACCATTGCATTAGAAGAAGCTGAGAAAATGTCCATTGACTTACCTGCCACTAAAGAAGCAAGACATCTCTATCAATCACTAGTAGACAAAGGGTTTGAAGACGATGGAACGCAAGCTTTGATTAAACTTTGGTGGGATATTTAAAAAAGTTAAAAAAAGACACAGTTTTTCAATGCATGTTAGGAGTGTTTCTGTTACAATATAACAGAAGAAATGCGAAGGAGGCTAGCTCTATGAAAAGTTCACAGTTAGCAGCAATTATTAAACGATTGAATGCAATGGTGGAATCTAGCGACAATGAAGTACAAGTTCGTCGATTTGAAAGAGAAGGACAAGAGCGATGCATCGTGACGTTTGATGGGAACAATGAGATGTTTGAATTAACGGAAACAGGTTCTCAAGAAGTCTATCAATTTGATGACATTGATTTAGTCACTTTAGAAATTTTTGAATTGTTACAAGACTAACGATTAAAAAGTGCGCACTGATGTGTGACGCTTTTTTTTTATAGTGTCAGTAGAATGATAAGAATGTGATGGAGGAAAGATGATGGGAGAGATGTTAGAATTTCCAGCTAATGAAAATAGATTGCTTTATCTAGGAAAAAAAAGTAGTGAACAGGGTGATGATTTAAAAGCCATACAATATTTTAACGATAGTTATGAAACTAGTCAGTCTTTAGAAGTAAATTATTTGTTAGTTAAAGCATTAATCAATGTTGGTCGGTTAGAAACGGCCTATATATATATGAAAGAATATGAAGATGACTACCGAGAACAGTCGGAATTACAGCCACTTTATTTTGATATTTTATTAAAAAGGAAGCAGTTTCTGGTTTTAGAAAAATGGCTATTGACGTTTGATAGAGCATCTCATTTAAGTGAGGAATTCAAACAGACATTGAATCAAACTCAAAAATATTGGACGCTGGTTGATAAAACGGATTATACGAATAGATTATTAAGAATAAAGTCAATAGAAAAAGTTTCTTTTATAAAGCAAAAGGCATTACTACAAGAAATGAATTATTTAACTAAGTTGGATTTTTTTAAGTTATCATCTGAAATATTTTTGATTAGTAAAAATATTTCCCCACTTATACGTTCTCAAATCATTGATGAATTGGTGCAATTAAAATATGAAGGAACAGTTAGTATTTTAGATGTATTTGGTCAACTACATCATCATGCTAAACTTAATGAAATGAATCGACTAATGCCTAGTGTCAAAAATAATTCTTTATATAAGGATTTGTCAGAATACATGGAAAATAATCAACCCAGTCAAGAGACTCTAGTTTTAAATATTGTTAAGACGCATTTAGGTATGATGTATCCTTATATTGATGATATAGTAACTGACGTGAAAAGTTGGAATAAAGCCTATCTAACTTATTTTGGGTTTGATATAATTGACAATCAGGAAGTTAACAAAATCAATCAACAAATTCAATTACTCGATCGTATTATGATGAATACGATGACAAAATAGTGAGTTGTTAGTGAAAAATGTTTACAATTAAAGGTCTTTAGTGTAATATTGTATGGTATGAAATAGTATAAAAACTATTAATGAATAGATAACTTGGAGGTACATTATATGTCTACGAAATGGGAAAAAAAAGGAACAAACGATGGTGTTTTAACGTTTGAAGTTTCTACAGAACATATTGAAAAAGGATTAAAAGCTGCATTTGATCGCGTGAAGAAAGATTTAAACGTGCCAGGATTCCGTAAAGGGAAAGTACCTCGCCAAATGTTTAACCAAATGTATGGTGAAGAAGCATTATATGAAGATGCTTTAAACGTTGTTTTGCCTGAACTGTATGAAGCAGCAATTGAAGAAGCGGGAATTGAGCCAGTTGCTCAACCAAAAATCAATGTTGAATCAATGGAAAAAGGTCAACCATGGGTTATCACAGCTGAAGTTGTTGTAAAACCTGAAGTTAAATTAGGAGATTACAAAAACTTAACAGTTCCTAAGCAAGACCGCTCAGTCACTGATGAAGAAGTTGAAGAAAACTTAGCTCAAAAACAACAATCACAAGCAGAATTAGTGATTAAAGAATCAGCAGCTGAAAATGGTGACACAGTTGTTATTGACTTTGAAGGTTTCAAAGATGATGTGGCCTTTGAAGGTGGAAAAGGTGAGAACTATTCATTAGAATTAGGTTCTAACTCATTCATCCCAGGCTTTGAAGAACAATTAGTTGGAACTAAAGCTGGAGATGACGTGGAAGTTAAAGTCACTTTCCCAGAAGAATACCAAGCTGAAGATTTAGCTGGTCAAGAAGCAGTTTTCAAAGTAACTGTTCATGAAGTAAAAGCAAAAGAATTACCTGAATTAGATGATGAGTTTGCTAAAGATGTGGATGAAGAAGTTGAAACATTAGCAGAATTAAAAGAAAAAATCAAAGCTGAATTAGTAGCTTCTAAAGAGGCAGCAGCTGAAGCAGCGATTGAGGAAACAGCTATTTCTCAAGCAGTTGAAAATGCTGAAATCGTTGAATTACCAGAAGTAATGGTTCACGATGAAGTTCACCGTGGTATGAATGAATTCTTATCAAACATGCAAAACCAAGGGATCTCACCTGAATTATACTATCAAATCAGTGGAACAACTGAGGAAGATTTACATAAACAATTTGAAGGTGAAGCTGAATCACGTGTTAAAACAAACTTAGTGATTGAAGCAATCGTTGAGGCTGAAAACTTTGAAGTAACTGATGAAGACATTCAAGCTGAAATTGATGATTTAGCATCTCAATACAACATGGAAGCTTCAGCTGTAAGAAACGCTTTATCTGATGATATGTTAGCTCATGATATCAAAATGAAACGAGCAGTTGATGCTATCGTTAAAACAGTTAAAGAAGAAGCATAAGAAAGACTAGAAAGACAAGGTAATAGAGCCTTGTCTTTTGTTTTCTTTTTTAATGCATTGTCTAGTATAGTATGTTATTATAAACAAGATGATTAGACTTTTGGTGAATTAGGCCGTATAGGTCTTTTTTCAATTAGGAGGGAAAACATGTACGACAATACAGGTGAAAATAATGAAGTTCGCTGTTCATTTTGTGGAAAGTCACAAGATGAAGTGAAAAAATTAGTCGCAGGACCTGGAGTATATATATGTAACGAATGTATCGATTTATGTAAAGAAATCATTGATGAAGAGATGCAAGATGAAATGGTATCTGATTTAATTAATGTATTAAAGCCAAAAGAAATTTTAGATGTGTTAAATGAATATGTTATAGGACAAGAAAGAGCCAAAATCGTCTTATCTGTTGCAGTATATAACCATTATAAGCGAGTGCAACAAATGGCAATCAACGAAGAAAATGAAGAAGTTGATGAAGTAGAACTTCAAAAAAGTAATATTTGTTTGATTGGACCAACAGGATCTGGGAAAACATTTTTAGCCCAAACTCTTGCTAGAACATTAAATGTTCCATTTGCTATTGCTGATGCAACAAGTCTAACTGAAGCTGGATATGTTGGGGAAGATGTTGAAAATATTCTTTTAAAACTATTACAAGCAGCTGACTTTAATGTTGAAAAAGCGCAGCGTGGGATTATCTATATTGATGAGATTGATAAAATTGCTAGAAAAAGTGAAAATGTATCTATTACACGTGATGTGTCGGGTGAAGGGGTACAGCAAGCTTTACTTAAAATATTAGAAGGAACGGTAGCCAGTGTGCCACCTCAAGGAGGACGTAAACACCCACAACAAGAATTGATTCAGATTGATACATCTGAAATTCTATTCATCGTAGGCGGAGCGTTTGACGGTATTGAAACAATCGTAAAAGAACGTCTAGGTGAAAAAGTAATCGGATTTGGTTCAACAAATAAAAATAAACGTGACGAAGAAAAAAGTATTATGGCACAGATTATTCCGGAAGATTTATTAAAATTCGGATTGATTCCAGAGTTTATTGGACGATTACCAGTGACAGCATCTCTTGAAAAATTAACCCGAGAAGATTTGGTAAGAATTTTAACTGAACCTAAAAATGCATTAGTGAAACAGTATAAGAAACTCTTATCTCTAGATAATGTGGAGCTTGAATTCACACCCGGAGCATTAGATGCTATTGCTAATCAAGCAATTGAACGCGATACAGGTGCTCGTGGTCTTCGTTCAATCATTGAACACGTGATGATGGGCATTATGTATGAAATTCCAACCCGAGAAGATGTAGAAAAAGTTATTATTACTAAAGAAGCTGTTGAAGGTGATGGTGAACCAGAATTAAAATTAAAAACGATTAAATAGGTAAAAGAGAGTAGAGAAATCTGCTCTCTTTTTTTGATATATTTGTTTCAATTGACGCATAACTGTTATAAAGTTTTCATTGTTTTGAAAAATGAACCAATATAATCTTACATTTGGATAATTTACGTTCATTTTACATTTATAAGACTATAAATTTTACACAAACTTGATACACTCTGTGTGTAATAAATAAATCAAACAAATAACTTTTAAGGAGTTTTGAAAAATGAAAAAGAAATTATTATCTGTCATTACAGTAGGCGTATTATTTACATTAGTAGGCTGTAAAGGTAATGGGTCAACTGAAAGTAGCAATAGTGGGACAAGTGGTTCTGAAAAAGCAAAATCTACTGAAAAAGTAGATATTACATCTGTTGGATCAACAGCATTACAGCCATTAGTAGAGAAAGTAGCAGAAATTTATATGACTGATAATCCAAACTATACTATTACAGTTCAAGGTGGTGGTAGTGGAACAGGGTTAACGCAAGTATCAACAGGTGCTGTTGATATTGGAAACTCAGATGTTTACGCCGAAGAAAAAGATGGAATTGATGCGTCGAAGATTGAAGACCATAAAGTAGCAGTTGTAGGTGTGGCTCCTGTTGTTAATAAAGAAGTAGGTGTTAAAAACCTTACTTCTGAGCAGTTAAAAGATATTTTTACTGGTAAAGTAACCAACTGGAAAGAAGTAGGTGGAAAAGATCAGAAAATTGAATTAATTAATCGTGCATCAGGAAGCGGAACTCGTGCAACTTTTGAAAAATGGGGAATCGGTGGCGCAGAAGCAGCTAAAGGACAGGAACAAGATTCATCTGGTACTGTTCGAAAAATCGTTTCTGAAACGCCCGGAGCTATTAGTTACTTAGCCTTTTCTTATATTGATGATAGTATTATTGGTCTTTCTATTGATAATGTGGAACCAAAAGATAAAAATGTATTAGATAATTCTTGGAAAATTTGGGCATATGAGCATATGTATACAAAAAAAGATGCAAGTTCTGATGTGACAGCATTCCTTGATTACATGAAATCTGATGATGTACAAAAAAATGTAGTGAACGAGTTAGGCTATATTGCTATTTCTGATATGAAGGTTGAACGTGACTTAGACGGAACTATTAAATAATTGATTCCATGCTCATTATTATCCTGTGTTCATCTATTTATATTAACTGTGGTATAATGGAACAAACTAAACAGGATAGGGAAGGGACGTTTAGCTATTATGAAGCGAATTTTAGTAGTTGATGATGAGCCATCTATTACAACACTCTTAAAATATAACCTAGAAAAAGAAAACTTTGAAGTTGATGTTGTACATGATGGTGAAGCTGCTGTTGATTGTGCTATGTCTAATCAATACAGTTTCATTATTTTGGACTTAATGTTACCTAAAATTAATGGATTTGATGTCACGAAAACATTGCGTAAAGAAAAAATTAGTACACCAATTATTATGTTAACAGCAAAAGATGAAACAATTGATAAAATTGTTGGTCTGGAGATAGGAGCAGATGATTATGTGACAAAACCATTTAGTCCAAGAGAGCTTATTGCTAGACTTAGAGCAGTGGAAAGGCGCTTAGATCATCAAACAACTGATGAAACTGAAAGTGATGTTGGAAGTAATCATTTAAATGTAGGTGATATTATAGCCTATCCAAATGATTATAAAGTATTGAAAAGGGGGATGGACATCTCTCTGACGAAAAAAGAGTTTGAACTACTTATTTATTTTATGGAACGACAAAATCGTATCATCGGACGTGATGAATTAATGTTATCAATTTGGAAAGACGATATGTATCATTTATCTCGAACAGTTGATATTCATGTTAGTCATTTAAGAGAAAAAATAGAAGACGATGCCAAAAATCCTGGATATATAAAAACAGTCAGAGGATTTGGTTATAAATTTCAGGAGCCATATGCATGAAACAGTTACAAAAAATAGTGAATCCAGCTTGGGTTATTTTAATAATAATAATATTTGTGCTCATAGGTGGTTATTATACCACCTATTTTTTTAAAAAAGATGTTATCAATCAACAAACAAAACAATTATCTGAAGAAATTGATAGATTGGTTCCATTTATTTTGCAAGATAAAGAATTTATTTTAGATAAGGAAAAACTTGATAAAAGTGTAGGAAAACATGAACGTTTAACTATATTAGATAAATCTGGGGATATCTTATATGATTCATCTAGTAATAATTTAGTTAAAGAATCAAGAAAAAATCGTCCTGAAATTAAAGAAGTGTTGCAAGAAGGTCGATCAGAAGGAGTGGCTATTAGAGAAAGTAATACAGTTGATGAAAAGCTAATCTATGTTGCAAAATCAGTGTACCAAGATAATCAGTTAATAGGGGTTATTCGTCTATCAGAAACGTATCAAGGCATTTCACAATATGTTGAGAACTTTCAGCGAATTGTGATTACAATCATGGTGTTATTATTTGTCGCAATCCTCATTATGGGATATTACATCCATCGTCAGTCAAAAAAACCAATTCAATTTATGCTACCAATTTTAAGACAAGCAATTCAAAATCCTGAGAAAAAACAAAAGGTTATAGATGCCCCTAAGGAATGGCATGAACTCTATCAAACGGTGTATGAGTTAATGGAAGAAACAAATTTACTGTATTATAAGCAGTTAAAAAATGAAGAGACATTGCATTTTTTATTTGAGAACTTAGATATCGGTATTTTTATTTTGAATGATCGATTGGAGATAACATTAGCCAATCAAACAATAGAAGAAATGTTCCAGAAAAAATGGACGATTTCTCCATATGATGAATGGTTTACAGAACCTAGATTGACTGAATTAATTAACCAGGCTGTTAAGACAAAAGAAGCAGTTCAAGGGGAAATTCGTATAGAAAAACCAAGAACGCAAGATTTAAAAATTGTTATTCGACAATTATCAATAGACAATCATGAATACGTTGGGATTATTTATGATGTTACGGAAGTCCGACAGATTGAGAGAGTACATGAGGATTTTATTAGCAATATATCACATGAGTTAAAAACACCAACGACATCCATTATTGGTTTTTCTGAAACTTTATTAGCAGGAGCAAAAGATGATCCAGAAGCTAGTAAAGAATTTTTAACGATTATTGAACGTGAAGCACAACGGTTGATGAGTTTAATTCAAACAATCTTAATGTTACTAAAAACGGAAAAAGATATTTATATGATGGATTCTTTTGTTGTCCATCCTAAGTTAGTTATAGAGGATGAAATTGATCGTTATCGATATAAAGCTTTTGACAAAGATATATCTGTTATTTTTGAAAGTGCAGTAGGAGAAGATTTGGTTATTCCTAATGATTCATTTCAAATTATTGTTAAAAATTTGTTAGAAAATGCTATTGAATACTCTGAAGAGCATGGCAAAATATTTGTTTATTTAACACAACAAAATAATGAATTAACGTTAAAAGTTGAAGACACTGGTATTGGTATTTCTGAAGAAGATCAAAAATGGATATTTGAAAGGTTTTATCGTGTGAGTCATTCAAGACAGAGAAATAATGGAGGCTCTGGGTTAGGTTTGTCACTTGTTAAACATTATGCCGAAATACTTGGTGGACGGGTTAAATTAGTAAGTGAATTAGAAGAAGGAACCACTGTTATTGTTAAAATAAATTTAGATATTCTGTCTTCAAACTATGAGAATAAACAATTAAAAGAGTAGCTAATCGCGAGCTATTCTTTTTTTAAACTCTATCGTTGACAAATGTAGACGATTAAGTTATAGTAAATTTATCAATGAATGAAGAGGTGTGACTGAATGATTCAAAAAAAGAAGTCTTTTTCTATTACGCAAGCAGAGTGGGAGATAATGAAAGTTATTTGGGCAAATGATGTTGTAACAAGTCGGCAAGTGTTGGAAATACTGGGTGATAAAATGGATTGGAGCATGTCAACAGTTAAGACGTTACTCGCTAGATTAGTTGATAAGCATTTTTTATCAACTGAAAAGCAAGGAAAACAGTTTATCTATCAAGCACTTGTGGATGAAGAATTTGCTGTAAATTATATACTATTAGATGACTTAAATAAAATTTGTCAAAAAAAGAAGGGACAAGCTTTGTATCAAGTGATTGAAAAAGAAGAATTTTCTCAAAATGATATCGATCAGTTAATCTATTTATTAAAAGAAAAAAAGATAAAAGCTCCGAAAACAGTTGATTGTAACTGTGCTATCGGTCAATGTAATTGTCATAAGTGAGGTGGAAATATGGAAAAAAGAGTGATTTTACCAGTAGAAGGAATGAGTTGTGCTTCTTGTTCTAGTACGGTTGAAAAGGTTGTATCAAAGTTAAGTGGGGTTGAAAAAGCAAGTGTTAATTTAGCGACAGAAAAATTAGATGTGACGTATGATACAACTAAATTGACTGAAGCAGATATTGCAAAAGCGGTGAGAGATGCTGGATATGAGATTAGAGAACAACTTATCACAAATCAATTTGATGTAGAAGGAATGAGTTGCGCCTCCTGTTCTAGTACAATTGAAAAAGTTGTCGGGAAATTAGATGGTGTTAAAGAAGTATCTGTTAATTTGGCGACAGAAGAGATGAGTGTATCATATAATCCCGATGTTTTGACGAAATCAGCTATTATTCAATCAGTAGAGGCTGCTGGATATAAAGCGATTGACAAACAGATAAATACCGAAGAAAAAATGACGAAGGAAGAGAATAAAGAAAAACATATCGAAGTTATGTGGAATCGATTTGTTTCTTCCGCTATTTTTACGATTCCGTTATTGTATCTATCAATGGGGCATATGATAGGCTTACCTTTGCCCTCAGTCATTAATCCAGTGCATTCTCCACAACTTTTTGCTCTTATTCAATTTATATTGACTATCCCAGTGATAGCAATAGGATGGCCATTTTTTACAGTCGGATTTAAAGCACTTGTCAAAAGACATCCTAATATGGATTCGTTAGTGGCATTAGGAACGAGTGCGGCAACAATTTATAGTTTATATGGAACCATTCAAGTGTTTATGGGAGACACAAGTTTTGCTATGAATCTTTATTATGAATCAGCTGCGACTATTTTAACATTGATTACATTAGGAAAATATTTTGAAGCAGTATCAAAAGGAAAAACATCAGAAGCGATTAAAACCTTAATTAACCTTGCACCAAAAACGGCATCCGTCATTCGTAATGAGGTAGAGCAAACCATACCAGTTGAAGAAGTTGTCTTAGATGATATCGTAATGGTTAGACCTGGTGAAAAAATCCCAGTCGATGGAGTGATTATTTCTGGTAACAGTTCAGTTGATGAATCAATGATTACTGGAGAAAGTATCCCTGTAGAAAAAAAATCTGGGGACAATGTGGTGAGTGCTAGTATAAATAAGACGGGAAGTTTTAAATTTAAGGCAACCAAAGTAGGAAAAGATACAACATTATCGCAGATAATTAAACTGGTTGAAGAAGCACAAGGATCTAAAGCGCCTATCGCACAGTTAGCTGATAAAGTTTCAGGCGTCTTTGTTCCGATTGTCATTGGACTAGCTATTATTTCAGGTTTGTTGTGGTATTTTTTAGGACAAGAATCCTGGGTATTTGCTTTAACCATTATGATTTCCGTTTTAGTTATTGCGTGTCCATGTGCACTTGGTTTAGCAACGCCAACAGCTATAATGGTAGGAACAGGTAAGGGAGCTGAAAATGGTATCCTCATTAAAAGTGGTGAGGCATTAGAAATAGCCCATAAGCTTGATACGATTGTGTTTGATAAGACAGGAACCATCACGCAAGGGAAACCAATTGTGACAGATGTGTTAGTATTTAATCAATTGAGTCAAGAGGAATTACTAATACTTGCAGCTTCAGCAGAAACTCATTCAGAGCATCCTTTGGGAGTAGCAATTGTTGAAAAAGCCAAAGAACAACATTTAGAGTTTATAAAAATTGATGATTTTTCAGCAGTACCAGGTAAGGGAATAAAGGTAAGTGTTAATAATCAGATTTATTATATTGGAAACAAACGACTGATGTTAGCACAATCCATTTCATTAGACGAAAAACAAGATATTGTTCATGAGTTAGCGACACAAGGCAAGACCCCTATGTATGTAGCGAGTGAGCAACATATTATTGGGATTATTGCTGTAGCGGATCCAATAAAAGAAAGCAGCATTAAGGCTGTGAGTACATTAAAACATTTGGGAAAACAAGTCGTCATGCTAACAGGGGATAATGAATTGACAGCTCATGCGATAGCAAAACAAGTGGGGATTGATACAGTCATTAGTGAAGTATTACCTGAAGATAAAGCACAACAAGTTGAAAATCTACAAAAAAAAGGAAAACAAGTTGGAATGGTAGGTGATGGTATTAATGATGCACCTGCTTTAGCACAAGCTGATATAGGGTTAGCCATTGGTAATGGAACGGACGTTGCCATTGAATCAGCAGATATTGTTTTAATGAATGAAGATTTAAAAACTGTTGTAACAGCGATAGAATTATCTGATGCAACCATGAGAAATATTAAAGAAAATCTATTTTGGGCATTTGGCTATAATATATTAGGTATTCCAGTAGCTATGGGAATTTTATATATTTTTGGTGGTCCATTGCTTAATCCGATGATTGCTGGAGCAGCCATGAGTTTTAGTTCTGTATCCGTATTATTAAATGCTCTACGTTTAAAACGATTTAAACCTAAGCAAAAATAAAAAGCAGGAACGCAAAGTTACAATAACTTTGCGTTCCTGCTTTTTTACTCTTTATTTTAGTATGATGCTAGAGGCTATTTCTTAGTACCAACCATTGTTCATCCAAAATGCTTGAGCATTTTCCCATGAGCCATAACGGCCAGCAACATATTCATCTGCTACTTTTTCTTGATTTGCTGGAGAGTAGTCACCGTTTAAGTAACTTGGGTCTAATTGATATCGTCCAATATGGTAACCATTTGTTGCGTTATAGTCTCCACCAGATTCTTTTTGAGCGATCCATTCTTTTGCGCTAGATGTTGTAGCAGAAGTAGATGTAGATGCTTGTTGTTGAACCTCTTGTTGAACTTCTTGTTGTTCTTGTGCTGGTTGGCTTGTTTCTTTAGTTGTTTCAGCAGGAGCAACTGTTGCTTTCCCATCTGTTTTAATTGTTAACTCTTGACCTGGGTGAATCAAGTTAATGTTACTGATATTATTATCTTTAGCAATTTGGTCAATATTATTGTTTGAACCAAAGAATTCAGTCGAAATTGATGAAAGTGTGTCTCCCGGTTTTACTGTGTATACAGAATCTGCGAGTACTGTTGTACTGAATAATAAGCCTAAAGCAAAGGTACTACCAAATATAATTGTTTTTAGTGATTTCATAAAATTAAAAATCTCCTTTAAATGTTTGTTTTTATTTTGTTGTTATCCAACGACAAGATATACTTTACCATCGAATAATATTTCTTAGGTGAAAGAATGTGTTTAATTTGGTAACAAAATAAAGCGAAATATTACAAAAGTTGATACATAGAAATATTTTGATGTTCGTTATTAGTTAAATAAATTAGTCATGAGTTCAACAGATGTATTTAACTAATTGGTTATTAAAAGTTTTATAAAATAAAGATAATCATATTTATAAGCATAATATATGT
Organism: Vagococcus changpingensis; assembly: GCF_058211775.1. Taxonomy (NCBI): domain Bacteria; kingdom Bacillati; phylum Bacillota; class Bacilli; order Lactobacillales; family Enterococcaceae; genus Vagococcus; species Vagococcus changpingensis. The sequence goes on along the minus strand of NZ_JBYVZB010000001.1, from coordinate 799,025 downwards.
GTGTAGTTTATGAAATATATTTTATTATTAGATTAATTAATAAAAAGAATTATATTACATATATTACTAATGAAAAAAAAGATGTTACATTACTGACTTTTTAAAAAACCGTCGAAAAAATAAAAAAATAGGAAAAAATTTTTTTTTTCTACAAAATCTTTTGTAAAACCGGTTTTTTTTGAATATACTGTAAGTAATAGATATTTAAGGAGGATTGTTTATTATGTTAGTGGATTCTAATTTACCAGTAGAACGTGATAAATTACAAAATAGATTTGCTAGATTAGTAAAAGAAGACAGTGATATTATTGGTGCTTACTACAGTGGGTCAATAGGAGATAAAACAGAAGATTATTATTCAGATATTAATGCCCGAATTATTTTAAAACCTGGAATATTACTAGAAGAAAAACAACGTGAGATTATTAGTGCGATTGGTGATTTTTTATTTGTTGAATTATTTGATTATAATCATTCGATTATTCATTATGCAACATTTATCAAGTTAGATTTAATGGTTTATACTTTAGAAATGTTAGAGCCAAGTATTGAATATAAATACATTGAAATTATAAAAGATGATGGCACGTTAACTGATTTACATCGTTTATCTCAATCAATGAATTATGTTGTGACACAAGAAGTATTTGATGTTGTCTTAAATCAGTATTATGCTGATTATTTTAATTTATATCGTGCATGGAGACGAAATGAAAGAAATCATATTGAATCAATCATATTATCAATTAAACAACATTTAGTTTCAATGTGGTATTTATCAAAAGGAGCAAAACCGAATGAATCAGATGATTGGAGACAGTATGAAGGAGATAAATCTCATTTATCACATTTAGAAAAAGAGTTTCTACTATCTTATACACCATTTGACATCGAAGAATTAGAAAACTTTACAAGAGAAATTTCAATTTTAATGTTAGAGGCAAGTGAAAAAATAGCTGTATATGATGGACTACATTTTTCTAGACCTAACTTTATGAAAGTTCACGATCGTATTTCTTTTTCTGAAGAAGTGTAAAAACTAACCCTTAACTCATACGAGATGACTTAAGGGTTAGTTTTATTTGATATATAATAGTAGAAGATTTAATCCATTGCTGCTTGTGCTAATAAATTTAAATAGTTCCACGGACGATCAAAATGAGGTTGGAAGAAGAAGTCGGATAGAGCTAAATCTTCAACAGTCATTTTATTTTGAATGGCTAAAGACAATGTATTTGCTGACTGAGTGATATCATATTTCGACATTAATTGACCGCCTAATATGCGTTTTGTATCCTTGTCAAAAACCAATTGCATCATAACTTTTTCCGTTGTAGGCATAAATTCTGGACGGTAGTTATCTTCTAAATATGCCATATCAGCATTAATTCCTTGAGCTAATGCATTTTCTATGGTTAAACCGGTTGATCCTATTTTCCAACCAAATAAGTATAATCCAGACGTTCCTTGAGTCCCACGATAAGCTAGAGTTGGTTTTTTAATATTTTTTCCAACTAATAAGCCTTGTCTAACGGCGTTTGTTGCTAAAGGAATATAGTTATCTGATTGTGTTGGGTTATAGTGAACAATTGCACTATCGCCTGCAGCAAAAATATCAGGTTGACTTGTTTGCATATACTCATTCACTTTAATCGCACCATTAGGTAATTTATCCACTTTGTCACCTAATAATTCTGTCGAAGGTTTAAATCCAACACACAGAATCACCATGTCAGCTTCAAATGATTTAGAAGCCGTATGTACTTTTTTCACATTAGAGTGCTCATCGGATTCAAAGTGTGCCACATTTTCTCCTAAAGCTAGTGTGACTCCTTGGTTCAATAACTCTTGTTCTAGTTTATCTGTAAATGGTTTGTCTAAATATTTATTTAATATACGGTCTAGACCATCGATTAAGGTGACATTTTTACCTGACTCGACAAACGCTTCAACTAACTCAATCCCAATATATCCACCACCAACCACAACGATTCTTTTGGCATCTTTAGCAGAGTCGATGATTTTATTTGCTTGATTATAATTTTTACATAATAAAATATTATTAGCTTCAATTCCTGGAATAGGAGGGATGATAGGCCATGAGCCTGTTGTCATCACTAATTTATCATATGACGTAATGCTTGTTTCATTTGTTTTCAAGTTGACAGCTGTCACTTGTTTAAGTTCAGTATCGATGGATGTCACATTATGCTCCATGTTTACTGTAGCACCTAGAGAAGCTAGCTCCTCAGGATTTGAGTAGAATAAGTCTTGCGCGTTTTTGACAACGCCACCAACGTAGAGCGCGATTCCACATGATAGGAACGACACATTATCGTTTCTTTCATAGACAATCACTTCAGCTTCTGGTGATTCTTTTAAAATACTTTTTACCGCAGATGTCCCCGCATGAGTACATCCTATAACAACAACTTTCATTGTATCCACCCTTACATGTATTTTTTATCACAAATATATCGATATGTGACATGTTCAAAATATAACAGAAAGTAAAATCAATGTATAACATTATGCTTGTGAATGATAAAGTATAAAAAGGGGTATTAATAAAATTCATGCTCATTAAATATCAAGTGTTTTGTGTTATATAGAGTTAGTTATGTAACATGAATGAACAGGTATCAAAAAAGATGTCTATTCTCTTTTTTTATAAAAAATTCACAATATTATATGATATACCAAATATTTTTTTTGATGTTTTTCTTTATAAAAGATATATCTTATTTTATAATGGATAGTAAAGATAATGAGATAAGGAGTGGGTATCATGTTAACATTTCCAGCTAATTTTTTATGGGGATCAGCAGCATCAGCACCTCAAACAGAAGGGCATTCATTAGGTAATGGAAAAAGTGCGACAACGTGGGATAAATGGTTTGAGTTAAATCCTGAGAAATTTCATGCAAATGAGGGACCAGAAAACACGTCTAATGTGTATGAGGAATACATTAATGATATTAAACGAATGAAAGAGATTGGATTAAATTCTTATCGAACCTCTATATCATGGGCAAGATTGTTACCGGATGGGAAAAAGATTAATCAAGAAGCTGTGGTGTTTTATCGAGATTACTTTCAAACGATGTTAGATGAAGGGATTCATCCAATCGTTAATTTGTTTCATTTTGATATGCCTTGGTGGCTAATGGAAAAAGGGGGTTGGGAGACAAGGGAATCAGTCGAAGCATTTCATTTTTATGCTAAAACAGCTTTTGAGTTATTTGGTGACTTGGTGAGTGATTGGGTAACATTCAATGAACCACTCGTTCATATTGAATGTGGGTATTTATATGGTTATCACTACCCAGCTATTGTTGATTTTAAAAAAGCGATTCAGGTTGGCTTTCATACACTGATGGCACATGTTTATGCAGTTAAAGCATTTCGAGATAATCGAAATGATGGCAGAATTGGTATTATATTAAACGTGACCCCTACATATGCTAAAAGTGATAGAAAACAAGATCAAGAAGCAAAAAGAAAAGCAGATTTATTAATAATAAAAAGTTTTTTAGATCCATGTGTATTAGGAACTATTCCGGCTGAATTAAGTGACTTATTATTAGAAAATGATTTAACTCCTGATAGTTTATCAGATGATAAAAAAATGATTTCTCTTAACCTTGTTGATTTTATCGGGATAAATTATTATCAACCAATGAGGGTTCAAGCCCCTAGAGAAATTCGACACCCAGCGATTTTCCCAACGGATTTTTATGAGCCATACGATTGGCCTGATAAGAGGGTTAACCCTTATCGTGGATGGGAAATTTATCCAGAAGCGATGTATGATGTGGCTATAATGATGAAAAACGATTATGGTAATATTCCGTGGTATGTATCAGAAAATGGAATGGGAGTCGCAGATGAAGAGCGTTTCATGGATGAATCTGGTATGATAATAGATGATTATCGAATTGAGTTTATGAAAGAGCATTTAGAATACCTACATCGAGGAATTGAAGAAGGTAGCAATTGTTTTGGTTACCATACATGGACATTTGTAGATTGTTGGTCATGGCTAAATGGTTATAAAAATCGTTATGGTTTTTATCGTATTGATTTAGAAAATTATTATAAACGTTCATTGAAGAAAAGTGGGTTATGGTTTAAAGAATTATCAAAAAGTAATGGATTTTGAGGTGATGACATGACAAATTTAGCCGTATTTGATATAGGAGGCACTGCTGTAAAATGTGGATTATGGGAAAATAATCAATTATCTTACCAATCTAAATTTATAACATCTAAAACATTGGATGATTTAGTAATGGATATGAAAAAAGTAATAAATCACTATCCTGTTGATATAGAAGGAATTGCTATTAGTGCACCCGGTGCTGTCAATGCCAGTACAAGAAAGATTGAAGGGATTAGTGCAGTGAAATACCTACATAATTGTTCTATTTTTGATATTTTTGAGAAGGCATTTTGTCTACCTGTTAGAATTGAAAACGATGCAAATTGTGCAGGCATCGCAGAAATGAGTTTAGGTGTAGGAAAAAATATAGAGAATGCTTTATTTGTTGTTTTGGGAACAGGCGTAGGTGGAGCTATATTTATCAATGGCTCGTTGTATAAAGGAACCCATTTATTTGGTGGAGAATTCGGATTGATGAAAAATCATACTAATCAGATATTAAGTGAAACAGGCACAATAGTCCGAGTAGCAGAAGCTTACTATAAAAAAACTGGTGAAAAAGTGGATGGAAAACAATTATTTGAATTAGCAAAGAAGAAAGACTCATTAGTCTTAGCATTATTAGACACTATGTATGAAAATATTGCACAAATACTTTATGATTTACAGGTTGCAATTGATCCAGAAATGATTATTATCGGCGGTGGTATTTCAGAACGTAAAGAAGTGATTGATGAACTTGAAAAACGGTTGTATCATAAGCTAGCAAGTGTTCATTTACCAAATATTATGCCGCAAATAGCAGCTTGTCAATTTAGAAATGACGCCAATTTAATTGGCGCTGCGACAAATTATCTAAACACTATATAAAAAAACCACATAAAGTGGTTTTTTTATATAACAGAAAACGCGTATGTTGTTTTCCATGTTTTAATTTGTTGCTCTTCTAAATCAATGTTTCCTAAGTTTGGGTGATTAACGATATCTGGAAGCTCCTGTGTTTCAATGGCAATCCCTAATTCAGAACACATTTTTTTGCCAGAAACAGATTGATTCATTTCAAAACCTGTTGTGGAAAAAATAACAACTGCTTGACGATCAGAGGAGATGCTAATGTTTCTTCCGTTACTTGGTTCACTTAATATAATTTGTGGTTGATTACCTTGTAATAAAAAGGCATCATCAAGACCATGTGAGAGTTCTTTCAAAGCGTGACTTAACAAGCGTGGTTTTCTAAAATCATAACCACTGTTATCAACCTCTAGTAGTTTTCCTGTTGGGATACTTTCATGGTCAGTTTCTAAGTATTTATCTGAGTGGATTTGTAGCATATGGTTTGTAATATCTTTTTTTGCTTGACCGTTTAAATTAAAGTAAATATGATTTGTTGGATTAACAATAGTATGACTATCTGAATGAACACTTGTTGTCATTTCAATCGAATCACTTGTTACTTTGTAAGAATTTTTGACATAAATTGGTCCAGGATAGTCAGTTAAGGTATCCTTTAACATAAAATGAACAGTGATTGACTCTTCTACTACTTCAACATCAAACAACCAAAATTGATGCCACCAACCATTACTCCCACCGTGTAAATGATGATTTCCATTATTTTTTTCAAACTGTTTATGGTTCCATATACCATTTTTGATTCGTCCGGCAACAGGTCCTACAAGTGCTCCAAATTGAGCTGTGTCAGTTAGTATTTCTTGTGGTGTATCTGGAGAAAGTAGGATATTTTCTTTTTTCCCTTGTTTATCAGGAATAATCCATTCTTGAATTCGAGCTCCAAAGTCAACAAACGTTACAGTATGATCTTTTACGGATACTGTGACATAATGAATATTCGTCGCTTTATCATGTTTAATAGTATAATTCATCGTTGTTCCTCCCAAATTTTTTTTAAATAAGCCATTGTAATCTCTTCTGTATTTTGAATACAGTGTACTCTTTTGTTATTAGAGTAATCTTGTGTTAAAAAAAGTAGCAGAGAAGGGTTATGGTTTAAGTCAGTTTTATGATCGACTATCATGATATCACTAGATTGATTGCTTAAATCATCTAAAGTAAGAATGTTGGTTTCATAATTTAGATCCAATTGTTTTAAAACGTTTTTTGCAAGAGGATTGTCTGAATAACAATTTATTTTAATCGATAAATGTTCCATCTCACTAAACAAATTGTCAATTCCTGGATAAAGGTCTTCAAAATTAAGTTTAGTTAAATAAGTTGAGTAATAGTCATTTTTCTTTTTAATAATGTCCTCTTTTTGGTCTGTATTTAAAGATAAAAGAGAGTGTAACCAATCATTTTTTCTAAAAATAATTTGTTCCTCATAAGATAGATTATCTGGCAAAAAAATATTAAAAAAATTAAAAGCGTATAAAAAGCTTTCATAGTGCATATGTGTTGTATCTGTGATGATACCATCCAATGCGAGTGTGACAGTAGAAAACACTTATTAGCACCTCTTTATCATATAGTTATAAAAATTACTATTATAATAGTCATTTTAACGAAAAAAAAGGCAATTGTCACTTGGATAGTAAAGCCTAATTAGATTAACTATAATTATGTTTTATGTGTTATATATATTATTTTATATTTAAAGTCAGTTATTTTAGGTTATATTTGACTTGTATATACCCTTAGATTATAATCATTATAAATAAGATTTTAGTTAATCTAGAATCAAAAATTAAACGGAGGGTTATGATTATGTCATTAATTGGAAAAGAAGTTGAAGAGTTTAAAGCACAAGCTTACCATAAAGGAGAATTTATTTCTGTTTCTAATGAGGATTTTAAAGGACAATGGAGTATTCTGTGTTTTTATCCAGCTGATTTCACATTTGTTTGTCCTACAGAACTTGAAGATTTACAAGACCAATACGCAACGTTAAAAAGTTTAGGGGTAGAGGTTTATTCTTGTTCAACAGACACACACTTTACGCACAAAGCATGGCATGATACATCTGATGCGATTGGTAAAATTGAATATATTATGATAGGAGACCCCTCACATGTTATTTCACGTCAATTTGATGTACTAGATGAAGCAGCAGGGGCCGCACAACGTGGTACATTTATTATTGATCCTGATGGTGTGGTTCAAACCATTGAAATCAATGCTGATGGCATTGGACGTGAAGCAAGTGTTTTAGTTGATAAAATTCGTGCAGCACAATATGTACGTGAAAATCCAGGGGAAGTTTGTCCTGCTAAATGGAAAGAAAATGGTGAAACATTAAAACCAAGTTTTGATTTAGTTGGAAAAATATAAGGAGAAAAACATGTTAGATAATGAAACAAAAGCACAATTAAAACAGTATTTAGAATTACTTGAATCAGATATTGAGTTTAAAGCTAGTTTAGATGAGAGTGAGCCATCTAATAAAGTACGAGAATTTTTGACTAGTGTTTGTGAATTATCGTCACGTCTAACTCTTGTAGAGAGTAGTCTGAACAGAACACCAAGTTTTGAAGTCAACCAACCCGGTCAAACAAGTGATGTGACGTTTGCAGGACTACCTTTAGGACATGAATTTCCTTCTTTTATATTGGCTTTATTACAAGTTAGTGGGCGAGCACCTAAAGTAGAAGAATCTGTCATTAAAACCATCAAAAAAATAGATCAACCATTATCATTTGAAACGTTTGTGAGCCTAACTTGCCATAATTGTCCAGATGTCGTTCAAGCACTAAATATCATGAGTATTGTTAATCCAAACATTTCTCACACGATGATTGAAGGCGGTATGTATCAAGACGAAGTTGATGAAAAAAAAGTCATGGCTGTGCCTACCGTTTTTCTAAATGGTGAAGAATTCTCAAGTGGACGTATGGAATTAAGTACTATTTTAGAAAAAATTCTTGGTAGTGTTGATATCAGTGATATCGATCAAGAAAATCCATATGATGTGCTTGTGATTGGTGGAGGACCTGCTGGTGGAGCTGCCGCCATTTATGCCGCAAGAAAAGGAATCCGTACTGGAATGGTAGTTGATACATTTGGTGGACAAGTGATGGATACGCTAGGCATTGAAAATGTCATCGGAACTCCTTATATAGAAGGTCCACAGCTGATGAATCAGATAGAAGAGCATGTGAACCAATACAATGTTGATATTATGAAAAATCAACGAGCAACTGATATTCACAAAAATGAGTTTGTCGAAGTGTCTCTGAAAAGTGGCGCAGTGATAAAAACAAAATCATTGGTTATCTCAACTGGTGCTAGATGGCGAAACATCAACGTACCTGGTGAAAAAGAATTTAAAAATAAAGGGATTGCCTATTGCCCTCATTGTGATGGACCGCTTTTTGCTGGAAAAGACATTGCAGTTATTGGTGGAGGAAATTCTGGTATTGAGGCTGCTATTGATTTAGCTGGTATGGGAAAACATGTTTATGTACTAGAATTTTTACCTGAATTAAAAGCCGATAAAGTGTTACAAGATAAGTTATATTCATTATCCAATGTTACGGTAATAACGAATGCGGCAACTAAATCAATTGAGGGTAGTGATAGTGTTGAAAAATTAGTTTATGAAGATGTTAATACGAAAGACCAACATGAATTAAATGTCAGTGGTGTGTTCATTTTGATTGGGTTAGTACCCAATACAGAATGGTTGCCAGACACAATTGATACAACAGATCGTGGTGAAATCTTAGTTGATAGCCATGGTATGACTAATGTTCCAGGCGTTTTTGCTGCAGGAGATTGTACAAATAGTGCGTACAAACAAATTATCATCTCTATGGGAAGTGGTGCAACAGCTGCTTTAGGTGCGTTTGATTATTTAATTCGTCAATAACTAAAAAAACTGATTCCGATTATGGGGTCAGTTTTTTTTTGCACGCTATTATGTTTTACATAGTAGTTGTATTGTGATATATTGTATTCAGTAGTTGGTATGACATAGTAGTGGAGGAGAACATGAAACAAACTCAATTATTAAAAGGGATTCTTGAAGGGTGTGTACTATCTATCTTAAAAGATGAGACAACATATGGTTATGAATTAGTTCAAAAATTAATTCAGTTTGGGTTCGCCGATTTAAGTGCGGGGACAGTGTATCCTTTATTACAAAAATTGGAAAAGCAACATATGATTTCTGGTGAACTAAGAGCCTCGCCAGATGGCCCAAATCGTAAGTATTACTCGCTCACAGAAGAGGGAATAGACCGTTTGGAAGAGTTTAATGATCAATGGGAAAAACTCAGTGACATTGTGAATGTCATATTAAAAAGGGGATAAGGTAATGATAGAGGAAATGATTGAAAAAAATAATGAGTTAAGAGATAAATTAACACCAGAGAATAAAAAATATTATGAGAAAATATTACTATATACACGATTTAAAGGATTGTTTGGCGATGATGAGATTATTGAAACGGCATTATTAAATATCTTATATGATTTACTTGATGCACAAGAATCAGGTATTTCAGCTGAAGATTATTTCGGTAAAGAACCGAAAAGTTATTTAGATGAGTTGTTCAAAGAGATGCCACAAGTTCCTTTAAGAAAAAAATTATCCATATTTTATATGGTGTTTGGAATTAGCTCAGGATTTTCTTTATTTAGTACACTCACACAAAGAAATCCTTCAATAAATATTTTGACCATTTTATTAAATGGAGTACTTAGCATGTTGTTAGTATTTAGTGTGTTTAAATATTTAGAAAAAATGACGTTTAAAGTCAGTAAGCAATCAAAAATTCTAGAATATATAGGTGCTTTCGTTATTGGCGGATTGTTAACAGTGGGCTACATTGGTTCGGTTATGATAGGAAATAGGTTTTTATCTATTCCGCTTCCTTTATACCTGTCAATTTTTGTTATAGTTATTGCAATGATAGTTGTTTCGTATGTTATTATCAGAAGAAAAAATAAACCCTATTATAGTTACCTAGTCTTTGGTTGGGGAATTACTTTTTTTACTACAATAAGTAGATTGCCACAGACACAAAAATGGTTTGAATCAGAGCCTGTCATGATAGGAAGTATCATAGTGATATTATTAGGTAGTTTTTTAACTGCAAGATTTTCTCAAAAATCTATTTTAGAAGAAGACAAATAAAAAAGAAACTCGTAAATTTACGAGTTTCTTTTTTTGGTTTTATTTTAACCAACTTTCAACTTTATCTTGGTTGTTGTCGACCCATTCTTTTGCAGCTACTTCAGGACTTTCTCCTTCATTAATAGCTAACATGACTGTTCCCATATCTTCGGTTGTCCAGTTGAAGTTTTTTAAGATTTTATAAGCTTCTGGTGAATCATCTTTCAACCCTAAACGAGTAAATGTGTTGATTTGTTCAGGAGCCCCCATCGCTTCTTTAGGATCTTCTAAATATTTTAAATCATATTTAGAGAACATCCAATGAGGAGTCCAACCTGTAATAATAATTGGTTCTTTATTTTTGATCGCTTGATCAAGAGCAACAACCATTGCTCCAGAAGAAGATGTCTCAACTTTCCAATCATTTAAGTTTGGATAAGTTTTAATTGTATTGTTAGCAGCTGTTACGACTCCAGCGCCAGGTTCAATTCCTGTAATAGTTTTATCAGCTTGGTTTGATAAATCTTCAATAGAAGAAACATCCATATAACTAGGAACAACTAACCCAACTTTTGCTCCGTCTAAATTTGGACCAAGAATATCAATTTTGTCTTTATATTGATCAGCTTGAGCTTTATGAGTACTAGGCAACCAAGCAGACACACTAGCATCAGCTTTTCCTGTTGCAACAGATTCCCACATAATAGCATTATCTAGTGGCGTTGTTTCAACGTCAAATCCTTGACGCTTCAATACTTCTGCTAATACATGTGTTGAGGCAACTTCTGAATCCCATTCAACATAAGCCAAGTTAATTTTTTTATCACTTGATTTATTTGAAGATAGGAACATAGATGAGCCAATGGCAGCAACTAAAACTGCAACAGCTGCAATAATTGTTACTTTTTTCTGCTTAGGATTTGTGGCTTTTGTTTTTTTAGCACGTGGTTTATTGACATACTGTGTGAATCGATCGATGATAATCGCTAAAATAACTAAAGCTAATCCATTAACAAACCCATTACCAACTTGTGCACGTTGTAAGGCTGATAATACACCTCGACCTAAACCAGGAGCACCAATCATTGATGCAATAACCACCATTGATAGAGCAAGCATTGTTGTTTGATTAATACCGGCTAAGATAGTACTTTTTGCTAGTGGTAATTCTAATTTAAATAATTTTTGCTTTCCTGTACTACCAAATGAATCGGCCGCTTCGACTAATTCCTCTGGTACTTGGCGAATACCTAAATTCGTGAAACGAACAGTTGGTGGTAATGCGAATATAACTGACGCAAAAACCCCTGGAACCATCCCAATACCAAAGAATGCAACAGCTGGAATTAAGTAAACAAAACCAGGCATTGTCTGCATAAAGTCTAAGATAGGAGTTAAAATAGCTTGAGCTTTATCACTTTTAGCCATTAAAATCCCAAGTGGCACACCAATAATAATAGAGAGAACACTTGAAATTAAAACTAGTGTCACTGTATTCATTAAATCAGCCCAGAGACCTTGGTTTAAAATAAACAATAGACCAAGAAATGTGAAAATAGTTAGCCCTTTTTTCTTATCTGAAATATAGAAAGCTAGAGCAGTTATTAAGATAATAAAAATCAGTGGTGGAATGGCAGTTAATAAATTTGTCATGCCTCCCATTACTTGTTTTCCTAGATTTTCAATTAAAGCAAATAATCCTGAAAAGGTATTTGTAAACCAATCTGTGATATTTTCTACCCAGTCTGCAACTGGTAAAGCATTCATTAGTATACTATTCATTATCCATCACCTCATTTTCATCAGTTGTTTCAGCTAGTGCTTCAATCACGCTTCCTCGAATCACAACACCTAACAAGCGATCGTTATCTTCATTGTCAACAACAGCTAGTGGTGTTGGAGAATCATAGATGAGAGGGAAAATATCACTAATTAGCATATCTTTTTCCACTGTAATAATATTTTTATCTAAGACATCATGTAGTGTTTGTTTGTTTTTTCTAGCTTCTGCAGCAGCATCTGCTGTAATAGTACCTAGTAATTCACGTTTTTTATTTATAGCAACTAACATACTAACTTCTTCACTTCTCATACGTTGTAGGGCAACGTTTGGTCCGTCAATATCAAGATTAGTTGTTATTGCAGGCACCATGATATTTTGTGCCGTTAAGACTTTTGAACGGTCAACATCTTCAACGAATTCACGGACGTAATCATTGGCTGGATTTGTTAGGATTTCTTCACCAGTACCAATTTGCATAATTTGACCATCTTTCATTAAAGCAATTCTATCCCCAATTCTCAAAGCTTCATTTAAATCATGGGTGATAAAGATAATGGTTTTTTTCACTTTATCTTGCAATTCAATTAACTCATCTTGCATTTCACGACGAATTAATGGATCAAGTGCTGAAAAGGCTTCGTCCATTAATAAGATTTCTGGATCATTTGCTAAGGCACGTGCTAATCCTACACGTTGTTGCATCCCACCTGATAATTGATCAGGGTATTGATCTTTAAAAGTAAGTAAACCAGAATTTTCTAATGCTTTTTCGGCACGTTGTTGTCGTTCTTCTTTTTCAACACCACGAACTTCTAAACCATATTCTGTATTTTCTAAAATTGTACGATGTGGAAATAAGCCGAAATTTTGGAATACCATACTCATTTTATGACGTCTTACTTCTCTTAATTCATCTTTATCAAGTTTGGCAATATCTTGTCCGTCAATATAAATATCACCAGAAGTTGGCTCAATAATTCGATTAATTAGACGAATTAATGTTGACTTACCACTACCAGAAAGCCCCATGATAACGAAAATTTCGCCTTCTTTGACGTCGAAATTAACATCATATACACCAACAGTTGCCCCAGTTTCTTTGACAATGTCTGTTTTGGATTTTTTTTCTTTTACCATTTGTAAAGCAACCTGTTGTTGTTGTTTTTTACCAAAAATTTTGGTCAAATTTTCAACCTTTACTTTAGTCATTACAAAACTCCTTTATATAATTTCTTTTTTACTCGAAGTGACCACACTATATTATAACGAAATGGTCACTTTGTCAAAGATAAAAAAGCCTTATTATCATATTTTCTGAAAATAAAATGATAATAAGGCTTGATATAACTAGGATTCAGATGGATAAAAAAAATTTGAGAGACGTTGTTTTGAAAATTCATCTCCAATGAAATATAAAATGTCACCAGCAGTTATTTTTGCGTAAGGACCAGGTGATACGAGAAGCTGTTGGTCATGTAATATAGCGACAACTGTTGCGGATGTTTCTTGCCATAGATTTAAGTCTTTGATGGTTTGATTGAGATACTTTGCTTCGTTTGTTAAAAGTAGCTCAGATGGAAGAAGTGGATTGGCATGATTGATTTTTTTTGTTTGAGAAACAAGTAAATTCGCTAAATCAGTTAAGTCATCCAATTCCTTTTTTTGTTGTTGAATATTCATTAGTAAGTCTTGTTTGATTTCTTCAATATTTTGGACATCTTTATATTGTGATAAAAAAGAGGTTGCTTTTTCTTTTGATGCTACAATGACACCACTGCCATGTTTGACTTCCATAATACCAACATCAACTAAAATATTGACAGCTTTTCTGGCTGTTTCGGGTGATACACTAAAAGTATTAGCTAAAGTTGATCTGGCATGAATTTTGTCACCAACTTTATAGTAATTCGTATCAATTCGTTCAGCAATTTCAATTGCCACTTGTTGATACTTAGGTAATATAATTTTTTTATGTTTGACCATGTTGCTCGACCCTTTCTACGTTACTTATTATCGCTATCGTACTAAAAAAAGAACTAAAATGCAAAAAGGTTTTTTATTGACTAACTGGTATTTGGATTCTAATAAACATATTTCTCTCTAGTTTTGAAGTATGTGACATTTTTCTGATAACTTCACATAAATAGTCACCATTAATTCGTCTGTGTGAGGTAGTCACTTTGTCTTTAAAGGCTATGAAACATCTTTTTTTCTTTAACGAAAGACTGATAGTAATCAATTACAAATTCGCTAGATTTTAAAGTCACAACATTTGATAAATGGTTCAAATCAGCCGAACAAAAAACGAAAAAATTATTGGAGTAAAGAGTATCTTGAAGTAAATCAATCTGTTTGATGATAGACTCAACATGACTGAACTGTCTCAGATATCTTTCATATTACATGCTCGATAAATCATAGATATTGACATCAATTGTGTACGTATATAGGTAACGAGTTGGGAATGATTGGTATTCAAAAGATTGAATTTCTCTATTTTTTTGGTAAATCATGTTATTATTTAAAAATATTTCAGTGATATTGATTTGTTGCTGAATTTTTTTGTTGTTCTTTTAATGCGTTAAGATTTAACGCCAATGTTTCATGTATCCTTGGCTCATACATGTGCGACTGTTGTGAATCGCACTCCATCATTATTACAAGCACCAGCAGGATTTATCACAGCAGAAAAATTAAACGAAGTAGAATTTACTACTTATCCATTACATATGTATAAATAAAAATAGGGTAAACCGCGGGGATACTTTTTAAGTATTTACCGCAGTCTTTTAGATTATTTCGCTAAACGAGTGTTCTTATCTTGTCTTAGAAAAAAAATGATGATATGATTATTCTTTAATAATGCAGTTCCATGTTGAAAGGAATGAACATCATTGTCTGAAAAAATTCGACAACAAGAAGAAGATTATTTGAAATCAACGTATCATCAGTTGCAGAAAACACAGAAAACACTTAGTGAGTGGTTAAATGAAACAAAGCAATCTGGTCAAACGATGATGAGCAAAATTACAGAAGACATTAAACTAAATGTAGATGGCATATCTGATAAGTTAGATAGTTTTTCGCAAATAGAAATGAAAAATCGTGAAATTGATCAGTATAATATCAAAATTAGAAATGGTGAAGTCACTTTAGATAAAGTTAATCGATTATTAGAAAATCCATATTTTGGAAAAATTAAAGTCGATTTTTTAGATGAAGAAGAGCCAGAGTCTTTTTATATTGGGATGCATGGTTTTTCAGATGCTAATAATGATAACTTGATTTATGATTGGCGCTCTCCAATAGCTGAATTATTCTATAATAATGAAATAGGCCCTTCATTATATAACGTGAGAGGAAATGCCATTGAAACATCCATTGAAGAACGACGTCAATTTGTCATTGAAAAAGACAAGCTGATTACTTATTTCGATACGATGGTGTCGATTCAAGATGATGTATTGCTCGATGCTTTAGCAAAAGATGATACCAAAAAAATGCGGGACATCACAGCGACAATTCAAAAAGAACAAAATGTGATTATTCGTGACACAAGTACGCCTTATATGTTAGTCAATGGAGTGGCAGGTAGTGGGAAAACATCAGCTATTATGCAACGAATCGCGTACTTACTATATAATATGCAAGATGACATTACCTCTGATGATGTGTTGATACTGTCTCCAAACAAAGCGTTTATTCAATATGTGTCAGACGTATTGCCATCATTAGGAGAAAAAAATCCACGCAACATGACATTGTTACAATTTGCTCAAAGTTATATGCGTCGACATATTGAGTCAGAAGAAAATTATTTCAAACGAATTTCTAAAGAGAGCGTGTCAAAAGAAACAGAGTACTTAAGAGATGGTCAGTTTATTCATTACATAAAAGATAATGTTTATCGAGAGTTTGATAGTAGTAAATTGTTTGATGATATTACACTACGTGATAAAACGATTATTTCAAAGGAACATATCAAACAATTATTTGATGAAACACCAAACAATAGTCCGCATGTTGACCGAGTACAAGGAGTAAAACAACGCTTGTTAAGTAGTTGGAATCAACGTTTAATCAAACAATCTAGAACTAAAAAAATCCATGACCAAGTCACATCTTTAACAGAAGAGCAACAAGAAAAATACTTTGGGCATTTAATCCAAGATGATTCTGAAAAAAGCTTAACACGTTATGCTGAACAACTTTTAAGAAAGAAATATAAAAAAGTAACACAGCAAATCAATCGTTATCGTTGGCTAAATCAGGAGATTTTATTTAATGAATTATTTAAAGGATTTTCGGGTGTCACATATCAAAGACAAATGGCTCCTATTACGTTAGATGAAGCTATTGCAATATTGACGATTACACATTATTACGTAGAACGACTTACTATGCCAAATATGCGATTTGTCTTAGTGGATGAAGTACAAGACTACACTCCAGCACAGTTACAATTCTTACTGTTGTTGTTTCCAAAAAGTGATTTTACTATGGTGGGGGATGAGAATCAGGCTATTTTTAATACAAACACACCATTTAAAGCAATTGAAGCATTGTTTACCTCTGATGGTAAAGAATTAACGACCTATCAACTATTGACGAGTTATCGTTCGACAGGGGCTATTACGAAAGCATTTAATGAATTATCTTTATCAAAAAATGCAACAATTGTGCCAATCAGACCACAAGGAGACGAACCTGTGCTGATTCAGTATAACGAGTTATCTGATATCAACACAATCGTAACGGATATTTTAACAGAATTGAACGGCGAAACATTAACCATTATTGTTAAAACAGAGGACGAAAAAGAATTACTTGAACGTTGGTTTGACAAGTCATTGAATGTGCAGGTGACAAGTATTAACTTAGCTAAAGGTCTTGAATTTGATAATGTGCTACTCTGGGGTGCGTCAAGTGAGCATTACCATGACATTAGAGATCAAAAAATACTATATACAGCCTTTTCTCGTGCTATGAATCGACTGTATATTGCGTACGATAAAAACATCTCGCCACTTCTATCTTATTTATTTTAATATTAATAGACAGACTACTTATCACCCGATAAACTAGGAGGTAAGTAGTCTTTTTTAGGAGGGAAAACATGGTTGGTTGGGTTTATTTTTTCATTATTATTTTTGCAAATAGTATAGGTGCCGTATCAGGTATGGGTGGAGGAGTGATCATCAAACCATTATTTGATACATTAGGATTTCATGACGTATTAAGTATTTCATTTTACTCAACTGTAGCTGTTTTAAGTATGTCGATCGTCTCAACAATCAGGCAAGCACAAAATGGGATTAAAATAAATTGGTCATTTGCATTATGGCTATCTTTTGGTTCTGTCTTAGGTGGTATATTTGGCAGTCTTGGATTGGACAAATTAGTTGGTATCATGCCTTCTGAAAAGATCGTCTCATTGGTTCAAATCGTCTTGATTGTTGCAACGTTACTCTTTTCATATGCATATAGTAAAAAGCACTGGAGAGGGTACCAGTTAAACAGTACGATTTCTATTCTAGGATGTGGGTTATTTTTAGGAGCGATTGCTAGTTTTCTAGGAATAGGGGGAGGACCTTTAAATGTGGCTCTATTGATGATGCTGTTTCAAGTACCCATTAAAGATGCCACAGTATATTCTATTATTACGATTCTTTTTTCACAATTATCAAAGGTTATCACGATTTCAGTAAGTACCGGATTTTCTCAATTTGATTTAAGTTTACTTATATATATCATTCCAGCTGGTATTATTGGTGGCTTTTTAGGAGCCTATTTAAGTAAAATAGTATCGTCAGAAAAAGTGACGACAATTTATCAATTTGTGATAATTGGAGTTCTTTTTGTCAATTTTTATAATGCGTACAAATTATTCTTATAAGAATTTTAACTTTTGAGGAACAAATGGTCTCTTTTGTCATTTTAAACGCGTTAAATAAAATGTTTTTTTAGATTGTGTGCGTTAGAATAGTCTTTAGTAAGAGTAGAAACAAATACTGGAGGTTATGATAATGTATACAAGTAATGGAAATTATGAAGCATTTGCTCGACCAAAGAAACCAGAAAGAACAGATAAAATTTCAGCTGTTTATTTAGTAGGCTCAGGATTAGCCTCATTATCTGCAGCAGCTTTTTTAATCAGAGATGCTCAATTACCAGGTAATAAAATTACGATTTTAGAAGAGTTACCACTTCCAGGTGGATCTCTTGATGGCATTGATAAAGATCACTATGGTTTTGTTATACGTGGTGGTCGTGAGATGGAAAATCACTTTGAATGTTTATGGGATTTATATCGTTCAGTTCCATCGTTAGAGGTAGAAAATGCCTCAGTATTAGATGAATTTTATTGGTTAAATAAAGAAGACCCCAACTCATCCGAATGTCGCTTGATTCATAGTCAAGGTATTCAATCAGATACGGATGGAAAATTTACATTGACTGAAAAGGGATTAAAAGAAATTATCTCATTGTGTTTAACTAAAGAAGATGACTTACAAGATAAAAGAATTGATGAAGTCTTTTCACAAGAATTTTTTGACTCTAATTTTTGGAAATATTGGTGTACAATGTTTGCCTTTGAAAACTGGCATTCAGCAATGGAAATGCGTCGCTACTTAATGCGTTTTGTGCATCATATTGATGGATTAGCAGATTTTAGTGCATTGAAATTCACAAAATACAATCAGTATGAATCTCTGGTGATGCCATTAGTTGACTATTTAACTGAGCAAGGTGTGACAGTTCAATACAATACAAAAGTTGATAATATCATCGTGAATTGTTCTAACAATCAAAAAATAGCTGAAAAATTAGAATTAATAGTAGACGGTAAAGAACAAACAATCGAGTTAAAAGAAGACGATTTAGTGTTTGTAACAAATGGTTCAATCACTGAAAGTTCAACTTATGGTACACAAACAACACCAGCGCCAATTCCAAGTACAGAAGATCTTGGTGGTAGTTGGAATCTATGGAAAAAATTAGCTGAACAATGTGATGAATTTGGTCACCCAGAAAAATTCTGTGAAAACTTACCAAGTGAAAGCTGGGTTATATCAGCTACAATTACAACATTAGATAAAAAAATAGCACCATATCTTGAAAATATCAGTAAAAGAGATCCTTATTCAGGTCGTGTTGTGACAGGTGGGATTGTCTATTCTGAAGATTCAAATTGGCGTCAAAGTTACACTATTAATCGTCAACCGCACTTTAAAAAACAACCTAAAGATGAATTAGTTATCTGGTTTTACGCATTGTGTTCAAACAAAGATGGAAATTATGTGAAGAAACCAATTACCTCATGTACTGGTGAAGAAATAGCGAAAGAATGGTTGTATCATATCGGGGTACCCGTTGATAAGATTGATGATTTAGCTAAAAATTCTGTTAATGTTATCCCAACTTATATGCCATTTATTACGTCTTACTTTATGCCAAGAGCAAATGGTGATAGACCATTAGTTGTCCCAAATGGTTCTAAAAATCTAGCATTCATTGGAAATTTTGCTGAAACGAAACGAGACACAGTGTTTACAACAGAGTATTCTGTTAGAACAGCGATGGAAGCTGTGTATGAATTAATGGACGTTGATAGAGGCGTACCTGAAGTATTCGCATCAGCATTTGATATTCGAACATTACTTCGTGCAACTTATTATTTAACAGATAAGAAAACTCTCCCTGAAATAAAAGTACCTTGGTTAATGAGTAAGGTTGAAAAACATGAACTGAAAAAAATTCAAGGCACATTTGTTGAAGAGTTATTAAAAGATAATCATTTATTATAATTGAAAAAGCAACTTCAAATGAAACTGGAGTTGCTTTTTATTTTTGTCTTAATTGGTTTAAAATATCTGTGGCTGTTTGGGTATTCATATGGGGAGACTGTCTTAGTTTTTCTGTGACTTGTTCTATTTCATCCCCAGTGGCGCCAACTTGTATAGCTAAAGAGCTTGCATGTAATTTCATATGCCCTTTTTGAATACCATCACTAACCAGTGCTTTTAGTGCGGCAAGGTTTTGAGCAAGACCTACTGAAACAATTATTCTAGCAAGTTCTTCAGACGTTGATATAGACATCATATTTAAATTTGCTTGTGCCATAGGAAGAACCGAAATAGCTCCTCCCACGCTACCAATTGACATCGGTAAAGTCAGTTTCCCAACTAAGTACTCATCTTGCACGTGCCATTCTGTCATACTTTGATACGTACCGTTCTTGCTAGCATATGCATGAGCAGCAGCCGAGACAGCTCGCGGATCGTTTCCTGTTGCAATAACAACAGAATCAATACCATTCATGATGCCTTTATTATGAGTGACAGCACGATATGTATCGAGGTTGGCATATTGAGTGGCTTTTTCAATTCTTTGAGCAATGTTTTTCCCACTAGTTGATTGATTTCCAAGTTTATCAAAAGGAATCGAGCAAGTCGAAGTGACAAGGGATTCGGTGTTATAGTTACTCAAAATAGACATCAGTGCTTCACCACCGACTAAATCAACAATAAGTGGGGTGACCCCTTCAAGAATCGTATTAATAATATTCGCTCCCATAGCTTTTTGGACATCTACTAATAAATACACAGTTAAAAATGTATCATCACCGTTTTCAGATTCAAAAATGTCGCAAGTAATCTCTTTTAACCCGCCACCACGTTTTACGATTGATGGGTGAGCGTTATCTGCGACTTCTTTAATTTTATCAACCTGTGACAAAATTAGCTTTTTAGCGTCATTTGGATTCGTTACGCCTGTTAAGATAATTTGCCCGCGTTTCAAATAAGTTTCGATAGATGTTTTAAAACCATTGGGTCTAGCTAATTTAGCAGCATTGCTACAAGCAGCTATAACAGAAGGCTCTTCAACAACCATTGGAATGATTTTTTCTTCACCATCAATCAGAAAATTCAGTGCAACACCTAAAGGAAGTGGAAATTGAGTTAATTGATTTTCAATCAGAGAATTAGCCACGTCATTATCTAAAGGTGAATTGTTTTTAAACAAGCAATAGTCTTTGTCGTCTAGATAATGCTCACTAAGTAAGATAGAGAGTCTTTCATCTCGTGTTTTCTTATAAAACTTATTAAATAAATTCGTCACTAAAATACTCTCCTTGAAATTTAGTTTTTACCGTACAGACGTTGATGATTATCAGTACCTTTAAAGAAAAAGATGCCATTGTCTGTTTTATCTTGATTAAACAAATGATTACCATCTGAATCGATGCTTAATTCTTTGGTAAACATCGTCGTATAGTCTTCGATAGATAAATCCATTCTATTGGTTAATAGTTTTTCATGTTCAGCTGCTAATAAAGAATCTTTAAAACCATCAACTAATTTTCCGGTAAATATTTCTGCTACAGCACCGCTACCGTAACTAAAGAAACCAATGCGATCAGTTGCGGTAAGAGAAGATGACGCATGTTCAATCAAGGACATAAAACTTAAATACAATGAACCAGTGTAAATATTTCCGATATCACGAGAGTAGTTTGTACTATATTGGTAGTTTTCTAGTAATAAGTCTTTGTTTTTTGGTGCCTCTTTCTCCAAAACTGGTAGTAAAGCTTTTTTCCCCATTTTGGTATAAGGTAAATGGAAACAAAAAGCAGAAAAATCTTCTAGTGATAGATTAGTCCGTTTAGAATATTCTACCCATAACTCACTGAAAAAAGAAATATACGCTTCATTTGAGAATTTGCCATCGACAATGGCTGTTTTAGAATAATTTGGTCGCCAAAAATCAAAAATACTTTTTGTCATAGAAACGGATACTTCCTCAATTTCTAAAATACTAGGTGAAGAGCTGATAATCATTGCAATAGCACCAGCTCCTTGTGTGACTTCGCCAGAACTATTTAGTCCATATCGTGAAATATCTGATCCAATTACTAATGCTTTTTTATCTGGATGCAGTTTAACAAAGTCAACAGCCATCATTAAACCGGCTGTCGCACCATAGCATGCCTGTTTTAAATCAACTGATTTTGCAAAAGGATGGATGTCTAGTAGTTGATGAATAAATGAAGCAACTGATTTTGATGCATCGACACCTGTTTCAGTTCCAACAACGATTAAATCTATGTTATTTAAATCATTTTTTGTAAGTAGAGGATAGGCGGCATTTGCAGCCATGCTGACTGTATCTTGACTTATAGGAGGAACAGACATTTTTGATTGTCCAATGCCTATAGTAAATTTATCAGGATCTACCCCACGATAATTTGCTAGTTCTTTTAATTTAATATATGTGTTTGGGGTGTAAAAATTTATTTTATCTATACCAACCATACATTTAACCTACTTTCTTTTAGAATAAGAGTCATTTATAAGTATTCTATCATAGAAAGAGATAAAGAGTGGAACTTCTTCAGTGATTTTAGTAATCTCTTAAAGTATAAAAAAACAGAACTCTTAAAAAGAGTTCTGTTTAGTATATTTTTTAATTAAGCTTCTTCAGGTTTAGCATTAACTAACTCAGGTTCTGCAACGATATCGTTAGCTTCATCTTCAACAGGAGCAGCCATTTCAACTACAGCACAAATTTGTTCTTCTGCATCTGTAATGATTGTAAACTCATCATGTTTAGGAATATCAGCAACTACTAAAGAATCTCCAATTTCTAAATCTTCAATGTTTACTTCAACACGTTCTGGTAATTTATCTGGAGTAGCTGATACAATAACACTATATAAGTTTTGTTCTAGAATACCACCAGATTTAACTCCTTTAGAAGTTCCAACAAGTGATAATTCAGCTTCTACTTCAGTTTCTTGAGACATATCTACTGCTAAGAATTCTACGTGAATCCATGATTTAGTGAATGTATCTAATTCATAAGTATGTAATAATGTACTAATTTTTTTACCGTCTAACTCTAATACATAAACAGCATTTAATCCATTTTCACGAATATCTTTTTCAAGTTGACGGGCATCAACAGAAATTGATAGATTTTGTATACCGTTACCATTTACAGCTCCAGGTACACGTCCTTCTTCTCTAAGTTTTCTGCGGATAGATCTTGGTCTAGTTGCTCTTTCTTCTACTTTTAACACTACTGACATAAATAATTTCCTCCTTTAGAATATAACATCTTAATTAGTTCGTTATTTAGTTCATGTAGACGTAATCGTTGTGATGAGCTAATCGATTAATCTAGGTGATATTGATAAGTGTGTTAAATTTATCAATAACGAACAATAAGATTATATTATACCTTTTGAGGCAATCTTAATAATTAAATACTAATTAATAAGTTAAATATGGTGACTAAGGACTTAAGCAATCCATATATTGCCTGCTCATCATGGTTTTAAACCACACTATAATATAAGCTTATGAACTAACCATACGACGAAAAGAAGAAAAGGTCAAGTGATATAGTTTTAAACAAAAAAACAAACTCCATGAGTTTGTTTTTTTGTTATGATAAAGAACTAAATAAATATTCTCTTACTAATTGTTCAGTAGCGTCAATAGAATCTTTATGGGTTCTTTCATAAGCATGACTTGACTCTATACCTGCTCCAATTAGCCCGTGTTTAACATCTGCTCCAGCTTTCATTGCAGCAGATGCATCACTACCATAATAAGGATAAATATCTAATTGGTAAGGAATTTTTTTCTCCTTGCACAGTGACACGAAATGATTTCGAAGGTCTACATGATAAGGACCACTAGCATCTTTGACACAGATAGATACGGTGTGTTCATCTGTTTGTTGATCATCTCCCATAGCTCCCATATCAACTGCAACATATTCAACAACTTGAGAATCAATATTTGAATTTCCACCATAACCGATTTCTTCGTTATTTGAAAAGAAGAAATGGGTTGTGTATGGCAAGGTTTGTTTGGTTTCTTTTAGATTGATTAAAAAATTTATTAGAATAGCTGCGCTAACTTTATCATCTAGATGACGAGATTTTATATATCCTGATGGTGTAATAATTGTTCTTGGATCAAAACTAATAAAATCTCCTACTTGAATACCAAGTTGTTCTGTTTCATCTTTTGAAAATACTTTTTCATCAATTCTAACTTCCATATTTTGTTGGTCGCGTTTAGCTGTTCCAGCATCTTTATAAACGTGAACACTAGTTTGATGCATTAAAATCGTACCTGTGTAGTCTCCGTTATTTTGAGTATGAATTGTGCAGTATTCACCTTCAATTGAATTGAAATGAAACCCACCAATTAAGTCCAATTTTAACCTACCATCTGGTTTAACGGCACGAACCATAGCACCTAACGTGTCAATATGAGCAGTAATAAATCGTTGTTTCTCTTGATTTGTTCCAGGAACAGTGATTATTAAACTTCCTTTATTATTAATACAAGGCTTATAACCAGATTTATTTAATAGGTTACTAATAAATGCAATAATTTTTTTAGTATCTCCCGTTGGAGAAGGAATATTGGTTAATTCCTTTGTTAATTCAATAGTATCTTTATACAAATGACTCATCCTTTCTTTTTAATTAAGGGTAGATGAATCATTCATAAAAAGCAATGCTTATTTTTTATAGGATAGATGGTTATGTTTTTGTTGAGAGCGACGATAACTTTTTTCATCCCAAAGCATTAACCATAATAATACAAGTGGGGTCAATATAATTAATGCAACATCTAATCCCATATTACCTAAAATAACACCAATAATTAAGACAATTAAAATTAGAGCATATCTTCTGATAGCAAACATAAAACCACTCCTTAAACTATTTGATAGAACGTATGTTCTTATCTTTGGATATATTATACAAACATCCGTTCCCTTTGTAAAGAAAAAAATAAAGCATAGTGTTATGCTTTATTAAATATGATTTCTATAAAGTCCAACCACTTTACCTAAAATAGCGACACTGTTTAAGATAATTGGTTCTAATGTATCATTTTCCGGTTGTAATCTAATATGATTTTTTTCTTTAAAAAACCTTTTACATGTTGCTTCATTTTCATCTGTCATAGCAATAACAATTTCACCATTAATAGCAGATGACTGTTTTCTTACAATGACATGATCACCATCAAATATCCCAGCATTTATCATACTATCTCCACGAATGGTTAACATGAATAAACTGTTTTGTTCATATTTTAAGTCAGGAGGTAATGGGAAAAAATCTGATGCTTCTTCAACAGCTAAGATTGGCTCACCTGCAGTTACAACACCAAGCATTGGAATAAAAGGAGAGTTAACGCCAATCATTTTTAACCCTTCATTTGTTAATTCGATTGCTCTGGGCTTAGTTGGATCACGAGTAATCAATCCTTTTTTTTCCAAACGTGATAAGTGACCATGAACAGTAGACGTTGATGAAAGGTTAACAGCTGTTCCAATTTCTCTTACAGTTGGAGGATACCCTTTTTTTTCAACTTGTTCATGAATATATTTTAAAACGTCTAATTGCCTAGAAGAACGTTTAGTTGACATGATGATACCTCATTTCCTTTTTTTTGAGTGTAACATAATTTTTTCTTAAAATCAAACGCATGTTCGTACGTTTGAACGATATATAATTGTTTTTTTATCTTTTTTAAGCTACTATTTAGGTAGTACTTTAAGGAGGTCGTGACTTATGTTAAGTGAAAAAAAATTAGCAAGAATTAATGAGCTAGCAAAGAAAGCAAAAACAACTGAGGGACTAACTGACGTTGAAAAAAAAGAACAACAATTATTGAGGGAAGAATATTTACATAGTTTTAGAAAAGGTATGAGAAATCACATTGAGGGAATGAAAGTAGTCGATGAAGAGGGGACAGATGTTACTCCTGAGAAATTAAAACAAATCCAAAAAGAAAAAGGATTACATGATCGATAAAATTGCATGTGTTATTTCTATAAAAACGCTTGTAAAATAATATTATTAGATGTAAAATACAATAAAGGTAAAAAAAACCTAAATAGGAGGGCGTTATATGTTATTTGATCAAATTGATCAACTAGGTGTGAATGCAATTCGTACCCTTAGTTTAGACATGGTTCAACAAGCAAATTCAGGACATCCAGGATTACCCATGGGGGCAGCTCCAATGGCTTATACTCTTTGGACAAAATTTTTAAAGGTCAATCCTAAAACATCAAGACAATGGGTAGACCGTGATCGTTTTGTGTTATCGGCAGGACATGGTTCTGCAATGCTTTATAGTTTACTTCATTTGTCAGGTTATAACTTACCAATGGAGGAATTAAAAAAATTCCGTCAATGGGATAGTTTGACACCAGGACATCCTGAAGTTCATCATACAGATGGGGTAGAAGCAACAACTGGTCCATTAGGTCAAGGAATTGCGATGAGTGTTGGATTTGCGATGGCAGAAGCGCACCTCGCTGCAACATATAACAAAGATCAATTTAATATCGTTGACCATTACACGTATGCTTTATGTGGTGATGGTGATTTAATGGAAGGTATTTCTCAAGAAGCAATCAGTTTAGCTGGTCATTTAAAACTTGGTAAATTAATTGTGTTATATGATTCAAATGGTATTTCATTAGACGGACCATTAGATAAGTCATTTACGGAAGACGTTAAAGGTCGTGTTGAATCATCAGGATGGCAACACATTTTAGTCAAAGATGGCAATGATTTAGAAGAAATTGCGAATGCTATTGAATCCGCACAAAAAGAAACTACAAAACCAACCATGATTGAAGTCAAAACAGTGATTGGGTTTGGTGCTGAAAACGAAGGGACAAACAAAGTTCATGGTGCACCACTTGGAGCTGAAGGTGTGGCGTTTGCTAAAAAATCTTACGGTTGGGATTACCCAGCATTTACTGTACCAGAAGAAGTCGCAACACGTTTCCACGCTGATATGGTAGAAAAAGGTGAAAAAGCAGAAGCAGAGTGGCAAAAACAATTTGCTGATTATAAAGCTGCTTATCCAGAACTAGCGAAACAATTTGAAGAAGCCTTCAAAGGTGACGTGACAGTTGATTTGGAATCTGTTTTACCAACATATGAACTTGGTGAAAGTGCGGCAAGTCGTGTGACAAGTAAAGAAGCCATTCAAGTCTTATCTAAAGAAATCCCATCATTCTGGGGAGGATCTGCCGATTTATCATCATCAAATAATACCATGGTGGCAGCTGAAAAAGATTTTGAACCAGGACAATATGAAGGCCGTAATATTTGGTTTGGGGTTCGTGAATTTGGTATGGCAGCAGCAATGAATGGGATTGCTTTGCATGGTGGAACACGTGTCTATGGTGGAACATTCTTTGTATTCGTTGATTACCTACGTCCAGCGTTACGTTTATCAGCGATTCAAAAAGCCCCTGTCACATTTGTGTTAACACATGATTCGATTGCGGTTGGTGAAGATGGTCCAACGCATGAGCCAATCGAACAGTTATCAAGCTTACGTGGGATACCAAATGTAAACTTAATTCGTCCAGCTGATGGCAATGAAGTATCAGCTGCATGGAAATTGGCCGCAACGTCAACGGAGACACCAACTGTTTTAGCTTTATCAAGACAAAACTTACCTGTTCTTGAAGGAACAAAAGAAAAAGCCTATGAAGGCGTGGGACGTGGAGCATACGTATTATCTCCATCAAAACGTGACACACCAGACGGAATCTTAATCGCGACTGGATCAGAAGTTAAATTGGCAATGGATGCTCAAAAAGCGTTGTATGAAAAAGAAGGCGTGGATGTGTCAGTCGTTTCAATGCCATCGACTACTTTATTTGACGCACAAGATACAGCTTATAAAGAAAGTGTGTTACCTTCATCAGTGAGCAAGCGTGTATCAATCGAAATGGGTGCAACATTTGGTTGGGAACGTTATGTTGGCTTGTCTGGAAAAACGATGGGCATTGATCGATTTGGTGCCAGTGCACCTGGCAATAAAGTGATTGAAGAATACGGATTTACAGTAGAAAATGTTGTAAAAACATTTAATTCTTTATAATAAAAAAACCCGGTAGTTTTTAAACTTTCGGGTTTTTTTGTTTATTATGATATAATTTATAATTAGTTAGTGGTGTGAATAGATAGTGTTGTATAATAGTAAAAAATAAAAAAAGCGCCACAAAAGTTGATTAAGGACTAAGCCTTACTTTAACTCGCTATATTGTTTTGAATGCTTCCAAAAAACATACTAAGGTTCCTTTCAATGCATACACGTTTTAGAACTATGAAACTAATCATTATTTATAAAAATCTATGTCAATGTTACTTTGTTGACATAGATTTTTATTTTATTTATTCAAAGATTTGTTCATGCCCATAAAAATGGCTTGCGCTAGACCCATTGCACAAAATAGTGTTGCGACGATAAAGGCAATATTGTAACCATGTAAAGTAGCAGATAACACATCTGATTTGTAAGTAATAGGAGAACTTAACAGAAGTGATTTATGCGGCATATCTTTTAGGGTTGCTTGAGATAGGAAACTAATTAAGATGGCTGTCCCAATAGAGCTGAATAATTGTTTTGCTGTACTATTTGCAGCGGAACCATGACTAATGAGAGTATCAGGTAGTGAATTCATACCAGCTGTGGTTATTGGCATCATAACCATACTGACACCTAGCATTCTGACGCCGTAAATAATGGTGATAAAATGCATAGGTGTTTTTTCATTTAGTGTACATAAACAAGCAGTCCCAATTGTTAGTAAACTCATTCCGATAATTGATAAATATTTTTCTCCATACTTATCAAATAATTTACCAGTAATGGGCATCATAATGCCTAAGATTAAAGCACCTGGAAATAACACTAATCCAGAATGAAATGGATTATACCCACGAACATTTTGGATATAGAGAGGGAGTACCATTTCAGCACCAACCATAGCCATATTCACAATACCACTTAAAATGGTTGTATTAATAAATAATTTTGATTTAAAGACCTCCATACGCAAAAAAGGGTTACTGATTTTAAGTTGTCTTTTGCAGAAAATCACCACAAGGGCAGTCCCTAAAATAAGTAATAAAAGAACAAGAGGATCTGTCCAGCCATGATCTCCGACAAGAGAAAACCCATAAAGTAAACTACCAAAACCAAGAGTGGATAGGATAGGTGAAGGAATATCTATTTTTGAAGGATGCAAGGGAAGCACATTCTGCATAAAAATAATAGATAGAACGATAACAAAAAGAATGATGGGGATAAGTAAGCCAAATAAGTAACGCCAGTTGAAAGTATCGATAACCCAACCAGAAAGCGTTGGACCAATAGCTGGAGCAAGACCGATAACAATCCCTGCAATACCTAGTGCTTTACCACGCTCATTTTCAGGATAGATGCTTAACATAATGGTTTGTAAAAGAGGAAGTGAGATACCAACTCCCATAGCTTGAATGATTCGACCAAATAATAAGAGGTTAAAAGAAGTTGAGACAAAGCAAATAATGGTTCCTATTAAAAAAAGAGTAATCGCCCCAATGTATAATTTTTTAGTGGGAACATTATTCATAAAATAAGCACTAACTGGAATCATTATACCATTGACTAATAAAAATCCGGTTGTCAGCCATTGAATCGTTGAGGTTGAGACAGAAAATTGGCGCATTAAATCAGGATAAGCAGTTGTTAGAAGCATTTGGTTTAAAACAGTGCCAAAACTTCCAATAATAATTGTAATGACTAATATATTACGATGTTTGAGTTTGACAATTGGTTGTTCCATAAAAATCCCTCCTTAAATCATATGATGTGATATTACGCTACTTTTTTGAAAAACTAATGAAAATGTTTATGATTTATTGTCATTTTTCGTAGAATATCTTATTTTGTCATGTTGACCAGTTGCCGTAGGATAAAAAACTAAGAAGATTTGTAAAAATAACATTATTTTTTCTTTTGTGTGAGGCAAACTGATATTATGACAAAATTGGATGAAAGTAGATGATGGATAATGAATCAAAAGGAATTAGAACAATTGGTGATAAAAAATAAATCATATTGTAGTGAAGGTCAAAACGCTCATTATATCCCAGCTCTAGCAAAAGTGAATCCCAACCAGCTAGGGATAACTTTGTATAATATAAAAACAAGGGATATGTTATCAGTAGGTGATTCTTCTGTTAAATTTGCTATTGAGAGTATCTCAAAAGTGCCAGCATTATTGTTAGCCATTGAGGACAATGGTTTGTCTAATGTATTAGACCATATAAACACTGAAGCCACTGGTTTTTCTTTTAATTCACCTCTTAATATGGAAATAAATCACGATAAACACCCACTTAATCCTTTTGTTAATATAGGGGCTATTGAAACAACATCGTTAATTCAGGGAAGTTCTCCTGATGACTGTTATAGTAGATTGCTAAGCTTTATTAAAGAAATCTGTCATGATAATACCATTTCTTTAAATGAGGAAATCTATCAGTCAGAGGCAAAAACTGGAGATATTAATCGTTCACTAGCTTATTATTTAAAAGGGAATAATATGCTCTCAAAAGAGGTTGAAGGCGTATTGGAAGTTTATTTTAAGCAGTGTTCTTTGAATGTAACCACTGAAAATATCGCCATGATGGCAAGTGTTTTAGCCAATAAAGGAATTAAACCATGGGATAATAAGCGACTTATCTCAGAGGAATCTGCCACACTGGTTAAATCTGTTATGACAACTGCTGGATTGTATGATGAGTCGGGTGAGTTTTCTGCACATGTTGGTATACCAGGTAAGAGTGGTGTTGGTGGGGGATTGATGGGTGTCTCGCCCAATCAATTTGGGATTGGAGTATTCAGTCCGCCACTAGATAAGTCAGGAAATAGTTTGGCAGGGGTGAGATTATTAAAAGACGTAGTAACTAAATTACATATAAATATCTTTGATTAAGAAACTAAAATCATATTAATGTATCCAAAGTGGTTAAAAAATTAATTTGAAAATGTTTTTATGAGACAAAACTATAATTTGTTTAGATAAAACTATAATTTGTTTCTTAAAAAAATGAGACCTCAGTATTATACTGTATCTATAAGTTATGAGGGAGGGAAACAAATGGGCAATAAATTAAAAAAAACATGGTCTGACATTGTTCGATATAAGGCCTTAATTTTGATGGCTTTACCAGGCATGATTTGGTTTATTTTTTTCTTCTATATTCCAGTAATGGCTAATGTGGTTGCCTTTAAAGATTTCAGAATATCTCCAGATGGTTTTTTTGCTAGTTTAAAACAGAGTCCTTGGGTTGGGTTTGAAAATTTCAAATTTTTATTTGCCTCAAGTGATGCGTGGTTAATTACTAGAAATACATTGATTTATAATATTGTGTTTTTAGCATTTAATTTGTTTTTTGCTATAGCGTTTGCCATTATCATGAGTGAGTTGAGAAATAAACGAGCAGTAAAAGTTTATCATACGATGTCTTTACTGCCATATTTCTTGTCTTGGGTAGTTATTTCCTATTTTGTATACGCATTCTTAAGTCCAGATAAAGGTATCATTAATCATTTGTTATTATCAAATGGAAAAACATCAATTAATTGGTATGCTGATCCAAAATGGTGGCCATTAATTTTTGTTATCTTAAATGTATGGAAGAGTCTGGGATACAACAGTATTATCTACTATGCATCAGTTATGGGGATTGATCCAACATATTATGAAGCAGCAATGGTGGACGGTGCAAGCAAGTGGCAACAAATCAAAAATGTGACCATTCCACAAATTATCCCAATGATGAGTGTGTTATTAATTTTAAACATTGGAGGTATCTTTAGAGCAGACTTTGGAATGTTCTATTCTGTTCCAATGAATTCTGGTGCATTGTATCAAGTGACATCTGTGCTGGATACTTATATTTACAATGGTATGACGGCAACAGGGGACATTGGGATGTCAGCTGCGGCAAGTTTATATCAATCAGTTGTAGGAAGTATCTTATTATTAGGGACTAATGCAATTGTTAGAAAATTAGATCCAGATGCAGCATTATTCTAATGGAGGTGAGTAATATTGAGAGAAAAAAAGAAAGTTAAGAAGGTTGAAATACGTGCTTTTAGTCCAAAAGTGGATTTGTTTTTCAGTATCTTAATCGCGTTATTTGCTATTTCTTGTTTAATCCCATTTATTTTTGTCATTATTATTTCACTGACAGGTGAATCGGCATTAACAGCAAATGGATATAGCTTTTTCCCAAAAGAGTGGTCATTTGAAGCATACAAATATATTTTTTCTGGAAACATGTCAGCTAAAATTGTACGCTCATTTGGAGTGACTATTTTCGTCACAGTTGTGGGAACAATTGTAAATGCTACCATAACTAGTTTATACGCTTATGCGATTTCTAGAAATAATTTTCCATTTAAACGATTTTTTACACTGTTTGCTTTAATTACGATGTTATTTGTACCTGGTATGGTGGCAAATTACTTAGTGATGAGTAACTTACTTCAATTAAAAGATACGATATGGGCATTGATTTTACCGTTAGCCCTTGGACCATTTAATATTTTGGTTATGCGGACTTTCTTTAGAAAAAATGTTCCAGATAGTATTATCGAATCAGCTAGAATTGATGGCGCGAGTGAATTAAAGATTTTTGTTCGTATTGTATTACCACTTGCAGTACCAGGTATTGCAACGATTAGTTTATTTGCAGCCCTTGGGTATTGGAATGACTGGTTTAATGCGTTACTTTATATACAAAATGACAACTTAATTCCATTACAGTATTTATTAATGAAGATTCAAAATAACTTAGACTATCTAGCACAAAATGCAGGAATGAGTGCTCAAGTATCAGGAGGTCTAGCAGCCTTACCAAGCGAGTCAGCTCGTATGGCGATTGTCGTGATTTCAACATTACCTATAGCAATAACCTACCCGTTTTTCCAAAAATATTTTGTTGGCGGATTAACAATTGGTGGAGTAAAAGAATAACTATTTAGGAGGAATTATTAGTGAAACATGTAAAGAAATTTTTATTTGCGTCGACTGCGATTGTGGCAACCCTTGCGTTAACAGCTTGTGGTGGAGATAAAAAAGCAGATGATAAAAAAAGTAGCGGAAAAGATGGTGATGTCACCACTTTATTGATGTATCAAATTGGCGATAAACCAGAAAATTATGATGAGTTGATGTCAATTGCTAATAAGAAAATTGAAGAAGCCATTAATGTAAAAGTTGATTTACAATATATTGGTTGGGGTGAT
Organism: Vagococcus changpingensis; assembly: GCF_058211775.1. Lineage (NCBI taxonomy): Bacteria > Bacillati > Bacillota > Bacilli > Lactobacillales > Enterococcaceae > Vagococcus > Vagococcus changpingensis. Next base: position 765,855 of record NZ_JBYVZB010000001.1, on the reverse strand, counting down.
TGGGACAAGAAAATGAGTACCATCATTGCTTCAGGCGAAAACTATGACATCTCTTTTGCTTCAAATTATGTGGCAAATGCGCAAAAAGGTGCTTATGCTGATTTAACTGAATTAGCTCCTAAATATGCTAAAGATGCTTATGAGCAACTGGATGAAGCTTATATTAAAGGAAACACAATTGATGGAAAATTATATGCTTTTCCAGTGAATGGGAATGTGTATGGTCAACAAGTTCTAACATTTAATAAAGAGTATTTAGATAAATACAATTTAAACATTGATGATATTAAATCATATGCAGATGCTGAAAAAGTATTAAAAGAATTTCATGAGAAAGAACCTAGTATAGCGCCATTTGCTATTGGACAATCATTCCAATTATCAGGAGATTATGATTACCCATTAGGAAAAGAATACCCATTTGCTGTGAAAAATGATAGTAAAGATGGTATCAAAATTATTAATCAATATGACGATCCAGACTTTGTGTCTAACTTAGAATTAATGCATAAATGGTATGAAGACAAATTAATTCCAACAGATGCATCAACAAACACAACGGGTTATCCTTTAGAAGGTAATACTTGGTTTATGCGTGAAGAAACACAAGGACCAATGGATTATGGTGATACAATTTTAAGTAATGCTGCTGGTCATCCATTAGTGTCAAAAGCAATTACTAAGCCATTAAAAACAACAGCACAAGCTCAAATGGCAAACTTTGCTGTATCAAACGTTTCTAAAAATAAAGAAAAATCAGTCGAATTTTTAGGATTATTAAACAGTGATCCAACTTTATTAAATGGATTAGTTTGGGGTGTTGAAGGCAAAGCGTGGGAAAAAGTTGGTGACAATCGTATTAAATTATTAGACGGTTATAAACCAAATATGCATATGGCCGCTTGGAATACAGGGAACAACATGATTTTATACACACAAGATACATTACCAGAAGAAAAAATTAAAGAACGTGATGAAAGCATCAAAAATGCAGAAGTGTCACCAATCTTAGGATTTAACTTTAATACAGCTCCTGTAAAAACTGAAATTACTAACATTGCAAACGTCATGAATCGTTATAAAGCAAGTCTAAATACCGGAACAGTTGATCCAAAAGAAACATTACCGAAATTAAATAAGGATTTGGAAACGGCAGGATGGGATAAAGTACAAAAAGAAATGCAATCTCAATTGGATGACTTTTTAAAGACAAGTAAATAATAGAGAAAGACTGAAACGAGCAAAAGTGTTTCAGTCTTTTCACATTATTATCATTGAATAGGTATTAAATAATGGTATGATATAAAAAAATAGAAGAGGTGAAAGTGATGATTGACAAAGGATTTAAAGGTGTATGGTTAATAGTTAAATTAAATTTATTATTTGTTCTATTTAGTTTATGTGGACTAGTTGTGTTTGGTGTAGGTCCAGCACTTCAAATGATGAATGATTTATTTGTTGAATCTGAATTTGATTACAAAGAAATAACGTTTCATAAAGCGTGGGAATCATTTAAAGGTCATTTTGTTCGGAGTAATCAATTATTTTGGTTATACAATGGCTGTTTAGCTATTTTATTTTATAATTTATACCTATCTGTCCAGCTTAAGGGATTGTTATGGCTAATCATCGACTTTTTATTATTAACCATGAGCTTACTCATTTTCGTGTCTTATCAATATGTATTAGTGTATGAATCAGAGTATGAGTTACCGATATTACAGTTAATTAAATTATCGTGTATTAGTGTCTTTTTAAGTTTTTCTTCTTTTTTAAAATTATTAATTGGGATTGCTATTATTTTAGGATTTAGTTGGGGGATGAAAGGTTTATTGCTTTTTGCTACATTTGCACTGTGGACAGCATGGAATAATATTGCAACAAAACATAACCGAGAGTTTGTTGAAAAAAGGTTAGTGGGAAATGAAAGCTAAATTACATCGTTTATTTTCAAAAAATATTTTAATGAATCAATTAATGACAATTTATAGTTTGCTATTAGTAGGGTCAATTGGGATTATTTTAATAGGTTATACGATTTTAACAGTTAATTTTACTAGGGATGATTCCAAAAAAGTATTAGATACAGTCTCTAGAGAATTAACAGCATCTATTCAAGTGAAAGATGCAACGTTGTCTGGGATTTTATGGGATATTGCGTTAACACCAAATCAATTTGATAATTTAAATCAATTTATGACGTTACCCATTAGTGAATACGTAGAATATTCATTGGATAACTGGCGTGAAACGAATAATAATGATTTTTTCCCAAATGTGTTAAATAATTTGTTTTATAGTTTTCCATCAATTCAAACAATCGACATCGTGTGGGATGGAAGAGAGGATTATTTACATGCTGATACTAGAAAAACAAATGGTGTGTTTTTACAAGGTAAACCGGTAATATCAAAGGACTTCACTTTATCACGACCAATTCCTATACCAAATACACGTGAGATGGTGGGGCATATTTATGTGACGTTTGATGACATGTTTTTATCAAAAGACTTAGCCAATGATTATGCTGTTAAGACATTTGTATTTGATACTGGGCATCAAGTGGTGTATGAACATGGAACATCACTGAATGATAAAAAAATTAATCAGATAGTAGAAAATTTTCAAAAAACAGGTGACCTAGATAGAACAACATTACAAAAAGAAGCAGTCTTTAATGATGAGGTAGTTAAGGGCTTGACTGTGTTAACTATTTTAGATAAATCAAACGTGACGAAAGATATATTACACTCGCTAATTCCTGTATGGGGAGTGGGATTATTTGTCATTGCTTTTTTATTAGTCAGTTTAAAAAGGGTCTTTAGTAACTATGCTAAAAAAGTAAACAGTATTGTATCAGTTACTAAAGAAGTCAGTCAAGGAAATTTATCGGCACAAATTGATACAACAGATATGAAAATGGAATTATGTGATTTATCAGATGCGGTGAATGATATGATTGTGAGTTTAAATCAATATATTCAAGATGTGTATGTTTTAGAGGTTAAACAGCGTGATGCTCATTTACGCGCGTTACAGTCACAAATTAATCCTCATTTTATGTATAATACATTAGAATATATTCGCATGTATGCAATTAGCAAGGATCAAATGGAGTTGGCGGATGTTGTTTTTGCTTTTTCATCGTTGTTACGAAATAATATCGATCAAGCTAAAACCATTGATTTAGAATCAGAATTAAGTTTTTGTGAAAAATACGTGTACTTGTACCAAATGCGGTTTCCAGACAGTATTGCGTATCATTTTATTATTGATGAATCACTCAAAAATTTTACGATTCCAAAATTTATGATTCAACCCTTGATTGAAAATTATTTTATTCATGGAATGGATCACTCGCGTATTGATAATGCTATTAGTGTCAAAGCAACGACACATGACTCTTATGTTGAAATTTTAGTGGAAGATAATGGAAAAGGGATCACAATAGAAAGATTAAGAGAAATCACTGAAAAACTAGAAGGTAGTGATACATTATTATCTGGATCAATTGGACTGGAGAATGTGTATCAGCGTATGCAAAACTACTTTTCAAATGGCGTTGAATTAGTAATTGAATCACAAATTGGTGTGGGAACTAAAATACAAATCATTATTTATCAACCGAAGGATGTGAGTGTGGATGTATAGCGTTTTGTTAGTTGATGATGAGTACATGATTTTAGAGGGGTTAAAGAAAATCATCCCATGGAATGACTTAGGATTTGAAGTGGTTTCTACTTGTCGTAGAACAGAGGATGCGATTTGTTATCTGGAGAATCATTCGGTTGATTTAGTGATTACCGATGTTAATATGCCTGAAAAGTCAGGGATTGATTTGATCCGTTACATGAAAGAAACAGGCATGACCCCAGAAATACTGATTTTATCTGGCTATCAAGAATTTATGTATGTAAAGCAAGGACTCGAGCTTGGCATTAAAGGCTATTTGTTAAAGCCGGTGGACAAAAATGAACTAACTGAAAAAGTAATGATGATAAAAGAAGAGCTAAATCATGTTAGACAAGAAAAACAAAAAGAACGTTTATATAACGAAATGCTATTAATTAGATGGTTAAATGATGAGTTAAATGAATCAGAATACCATAATTTTATTCAGCATTTTGGTGTAGAGAAACTTGATGATTATGCTGTTATTATCTGTGCCAATGACGTTTATACGGATACTATAAGGCAATATAGTTTGGCGATGGGACAAAAATTATGTGTAATTCAAGAAAACGAAGACACGTTTTATACGATTATTGTGTATCATGGCTCTAAAAAGGGATTATCAACTTTTTTATTACAGATGGATCAGACAATAGAAGAAGATTATCAATTAAGTGTGGGTGAATTGGTACAGGAGTGGGAAAATGTTTATGAAAGTTATGAACAGGCGTTAGCTATGATGACTTTTTCTGTGTTTTATGATAATAAACAAATTTTGAGTAACTCATCAAAAAACGTGTTGAATCTACTTGATGATGAGACATTCGAGTTTATGTCTTTTAATAAAGCATTAATGGTTGGTGACATGAATGAGACGATTACCAAATTAAAAGGGATATTCTCTCAAATGCGACAACTTGCTTTTCTACCTGATAACGTCCGTCATGTCACGTTTTTATTATTTACGGATATTTATCGCCGCTTCCCTTCATTAAGTGTGGCGATTTATAATGAAACATTAGAAAAAATAAAGCAATCTCATAATATTAAAGAGTTAGAAGATTGGCTGATTTATTTACTTGAACTAACTGAAAGTATGGATGAGAATATGCAACGTTACTCAGAACTAGTTCAAAAGAGTATGGATATTATCGATAAAGAGTACAAGAAGGATTTGACTCTGAAGCGACTATCTGAAGAACTTCATGTTAATTCAGTTTATTTGGGCCAACTTGTTAAAAAAGAAACCGGACGTAGTTTTGCTCAGGTGTTAAACCAATTACGTATTGAAAAAGCTCAGGATATGTTATTGCATACTGATTTAACAATTAATGAGATATCCTTTGAAATTGGGTATAATAATATGACGTATTTTTTAAAAATGTTTCGTAAATTAAATGGTATGACGCCAAAAGAATTTAGAGAAAAATATAAAAAATAACACATAATAAAAGTAGAATTAAGAAAATAGTACACGAAAAGTGGTGAGCTGATGGAAAAGCAAATGTTTCGATTACTAAATTCGACAAACCAACAATTATTAACTATATTGGAACTGATTTCTGAAAATAAACGATGGTATACAACAAAAGAGATTGGATTACATATCAATGTTACTGAAAGAACAGCTCAAAGGTATATACACCAAATACGTGAATTGACGGTAGCATTTAATGATTACTCAACAAAAAATGTTATGATTTATTTTGAAAAATATCGTGGCATTTATCTAGAGAGTGAGTCTGGATACATTGAATTAAAGAATTATATTTTTGAGCAGGACGAGACCATTCAACTTTTAAAGCACCTTATTGTAGAAGATGGTGTAATCATTGATCAATACGTAGTAGACCATTATATTAGCGTTAATTCTGTTAAATCATCGCTTAAAAAAATTAAAGTTTTGTTTGAATTGTATGACTTGACTCTGTCTAGACAAACATACGCTATTATTGGCAATGAAAAACAAATCAGATTAATTATTTATATTATGATGTGGACATTATATAAAGGAATGAAGTGGCCATTTGAAACAATTAATGAGCATATTATGTATCAAACGGTTGATTTGTTTTCTGAAACGAATCACTTAACTTTTTCTGTTATTCAGAGAAAACAATTAGCTTACGTGCTATCAACAAATTTAATTCGTCTTAGAAAAAAACATTTTATAGAGATGGAAGAAGATTGGCGAAATTATGTTAATATGGATGTTTTACTTGAAAAATTATCCTTTTTGAAAAATTTAATGCAAGAATTTAATATTTATTCTGAGTCAGAAGTTTATTTTTATGCTGTTGTCTCACAAATTAAAACCAAATTTTACGAGTCTTCCATTTTTAAAGAGGAAATATTGTCTTATCATAAACGTCAACAATCAGACGTTTATTTGGCTACACAACAATTTATGGAATTGTTTCAAAAAACGTTTAGTAAGATACCAACTGATTTACTAGATCGTTTTTTTATTACCAGTTTTTGTGCACACATGTTTTCACGGTTATTTAAACGAGTTCATGTTGACGTGGATGGTCATTATGTTATTAATGAAATAAATGATCGGTATCCAGTTTTAAAACGTAAGATGTTAGAGATGATTCATCAGTTATATAAAGACACAGGAAATGATTTATTTCTGATGAAAGACTTTTTGTTACAAAAATATATTTTACTTTTTTCATCAGTTAAGCCATTAACATATTATGAATCAGAAATTACAATTTATCTCGATACAGATTTGCCCTATTTTGTAATACGAGATATAGAAGAAAGAATTATGCATCGTTATAAGTATGATTATCATATAGTATTCAAGACACTTAATGAAACAAAACGAATAGATTTGGTTTTAACTAATATTCCAAATACTTTAGAAGAAATGAATCGCTATTCTCCACATGTCCAATTATTTGATTATCCAATTAAAGAACGTGATTTAATAGACATTGGAAAAAAATTACAACTTTTGGTACAAGAGAAAAGTGACATGATTCGGCTTTAAGAAATATACGTTTCTTAAAGCCTTTTTTATCGCTTTGTTGTTGTATTCTTAATAAAATATTAAGAGATTTGTAGGGTTATCTTATTTTAATTTGAAACTATCTATTATATACTTTAATTTACAGGTGATTTGAAGTATACTTGATAGTTGAAGAATCATGAGTTACTTGTGATTAAAAGTTTTATTTATAAAAATTGGAGGACGAAAACATGTGTGGATTTGTCGGATATATGAACCAACCAGGTATTGATCCAACAGTCATCAAAAAAATGGCGGATCGTATTGTACATAGAGGACCAGATGATGAAGGATTTTACCAAGATGACGTTATCTCAATGGGATTTAGACGCCTATCAATTATTGATTTAAATCATGGACAACAACCAATGACTAACCAAACCAATACAAAAGTATTAACGTTTAATGGTGAAATATATAATTACGTAGAATTAAGAGAAGAATTACAAGAATTAGGTTACGAATTTAAAACAGAAGTGGATTCTGAAGTATTGATTCATGGCTATGATGCTTGGCAAGAGGGATTATTAGACCGTATTCGTGGAATGTACGCGTTTGTTATTTATGATTCTGAAAACGGTGAAGTCTTTGGAGCACGTGATCACTTTGGTATTAAACCTCTTTACTACTTTAAAAATGAGGATACCTTTATGTGGGGATCAGAAATAAAAGCCTTTTTAGATCACCCATCATTCGTTAAAGAATTAAATGAGGAATTATTACCAATTCATCTAAGTTTTGAATACATTCCAAGTGACGAAACATTATTCAAAAATGTTTATAAAGTTAATCCAGGTCATTATTTCAAATTTAAAAATAACGATTTAGAAGTGAATGAATACTATCACTTCACATTTGAAGAAGAACAAAAAATGACCATGGATGAAGCAAAACGTGACATTATCGATACAGTAGACGAATCAGTGAAAAAACACATGATTGCAGACGTTGAAGTGGGAAGTTTCTTATCAAGTGGGATTGATTCAAGCTACATTTTAAATGAAGCATCACAAGATAGAGATATCCAATCATTTTCATTAGGATTTGACGATAAAAACATCAGTGAATTAGAATGGGCACAAGAATTTGCAAAAGAAATTGACCAAAAAAATACAGCTATCATGATTAATGATGAAGATTTCTTTGGTATTATTCCTAAGGCAATGTATCACATGGATGAGCCTTTATCTAACCCTTCTGCGATTCAATTGTATTTCTTATCAAAAGAAACAAGTAAGCATGTAAAAGTGGCTTTGTCTGGAGAAGGAGCCGATGAATTTTTCGGTGGCTATAATACCTATTTAGAAGCAGGAACATTTAAAAAATATGAAAAGTTTACGACACGAAATATGCGTCAATTGTTCGCTCAAACAGCGAAACGTTTGCCACATTTTCATGGTCGCCGTTTCTTAATTCGTGGGGCACAAGATATCAGTGAACGTTATTATCGTGTGAATTATGTGTTTAACGAAGCAGAAAGAAATGACTTGCTAAAAGATACGCGTTTTAACAAATCTTCATCGTTATATGTAAAAGATTTATTTGATGAAGCAAAAAGCAAAGATGATGTCACTAAAATGCAACATTTTGATATTCATGGATGGTTAGCTTATGATATTTTACATAAAGCAGACCGTATGAGTATGGCTAATTCATTAGAGGTTAGAACACCTTTAGTGGATAAAGAAGTGGCTGAAATTGCAAAGCGTATGCCAACTGATACGCGTGTTGACATGAAAAACGGTGTGACAAAAATTGCTTGGCGCGAAGCTTCTGAAGCTAAATTACCCGATCGCATTGTAAATCGTGAAAAATTAGGATTCCCGTCACCACTTGCTTCATGGTTAAAAGAAGATAAATACCAAGAGATGTTAAAAGACGCATTTAATTCTGATATTGCAAAAGAATTCTTTAATGTCGATTACTTAAATCGTTTATTAGAAGAACAAAAACAAGGAATAGCAAATATGCAAAAAATATTTACTATTTACACATTTATTGTTTGGTACCGAGTTTATTTTATTGAAAATTAATTAGAAGAAGGGAACCGATTATATTGACTCAAAAACAAGATTTTATCCCAGTGTTGTTAGGGGGAGATTTGAATCTGTATGGGATGGCCCGCTCATTTTATGACATTACAAATAAACCAGTCCGGACAATCGCCAGCGCCTCTATTGCACCAACAAAACATACGAAAATATTAGCTATCGAAGTTGTACCAAGTTTTGATACAGATCCAACGTTTATCGAAACCATGAGAGAAGTCGCAAAAGAGTATAAAGATTCTGATGTGCCAGTTATTTTGATGGGAATGGGAGATTGGTATACAGAACTTATCTCAAAACATTTAGAGGAATTATCTGAAACGTTTGTTTGCCCATACATCAATAAAGAGTTAGAAAAACAATTAGTTAATAAGCAAGATTTTTATGATATTTGCGAAAAGTATGATTTACCCTATCCAAAAACGAAAATTATCACTCGTCGTATGGTGGAAAATTCTGAAGCTACACAGCCTTTTGATTTTCCGATTGCGTTAAAACCAGCAAACAGTGTGTCATGGAATGATTTTACCGATCCGATTAAGGAAAAAGTTTATATTATTGACAATATGACAGAATATAATCGTGTTATTCATGGCATCTATGGAGCTGGATACAAAGACAATTTAATCTTACAAGAATTTGTGGAGGGCAATGAAAGTCCAATGCGTGTGTTAAATTGTTATGTTGACAAAAATCATCAAGTAAAAATGATGTGTTTAGGTCATCCATTACTTGAAGACCCGACACCACTTGGTATTGGCAATTACTTAGCTATTATGCCTGATTATAATGAAGCGATTTATAAACAAGTAAAAGACTTTTTAGAAGATATTAAATACACAGGTTTTGCAAACTTTGATTTGAAATATGACATTAAAGACAATACCTTTAAATTCTTTGAAATTAATTTAAGACAAGGAAGAAGTAGTTTCTTTGTAACGCTTAATGGATTAAACCTAGCTGAGTGGGTTGTGAGAGATTATATTTATGATGATTTAAAAGATAGTGATACAGTTTATGCCAACATCCCAGATGATAAGGGGCAACTATGGCTAAATGTACCAATCGATATTTTTGATAAATATGTTCCTGAAACACAATATAAAGATATTGCTAGAGAGATGATAGCCGATAAACGCTATGGTTATACTTTCTATTATGATGGAGATCGTAGTTTAGGTCGTTATTTATTGCTTCAGCGTATGTTTAGGTATTATCGAAAAGCGTTTAAAAAATATGGTAAGTAAGGTGGGATGATATGGAACATTTCTTTACCGTCATTGGAGGTATGGGAACTAAAGCAACAGAATTATATGTCAAGATGGTGAATGATAAAACACCAGCCGAAAAAGACCAAGATTATTTAAATTATGTTTTAGTTAATTATGCCACTATTCCTGATAGAAGTTCTTATATAATGGATAAAGAAAATAATGAAAATCCATTACCATACTTACTTGATGTGATTAAAACATATGATAAGTTATCGCCAGATTTCTTTGTTTTAACCTGTAATACAGCGCATTATTTTTTTGATGAGTTAGAAAAAGCAACAGACAAACCACTTCTTCATATGCCAAAATTGGCTATTTCAAGAGTCAGTGATGCGTATGCAAAAAATGCACGTGTCGGGATTATTGGGACAGAAGGAACGATAAAAAATAAGATTTATGATCCTTTTATTGAAGAAGCTGGTTTCAACGTCGTTCATCCAACAAAAGATATCCAAGATAAAGTGAGTACGTTAATTTTTGATAAAATTAAACACTTAGATCAATTAGATCATGACTTATATCATGAAATACTTGATGATATGTTTAATGAACTAAACTGTGATGTCATAGTGTTAGGTTGTACAGAATTATCTATGATGGAAGACGCTGAAAATCAGATGAATGAGCATGTCATTGATCCACAAAATGTCTTAGCAGAAGAAACAGTGGCACTAGCTTTACAAAATAGAAAATAATAAAAAGATGACCTTATCTGCGGATGATGTCATCTTTTTTTGTGTAAAACTAGTATATTTTTAAGGGTTGATTTACAATGAGACTAATAAAGAAAGGAATGAGTCTATGAAAACAATAACGAAAGAAAGTTTATTTGAACTAAATAGTTTATCCCAACCTATTTCAGTGAGAAATATCATCTTTTTTATGGAGCATTCGATTAATAAAGAGAGTAATCAATACGAATCTCGTATTTATAGTGTAGATAAACAGACAAAAGAGCGTCGATTATGGAGTGGTGAGGAGACTTCAATTAGTCAGTTGAAAATATCACCAAATAAAAAATGGCTAAGCTATGTGAGTAAAGTTGGCAAAAAACTTTATTTAAAAATCCAATCACTAGATGGAGGTAGTGCCTATAGTTTGATGCAGAAAGATTCTTTTTCGGATTACATTTGGAATGAATCAAGTAGTGCGATTTATTTTGTCCAAACGAAATCAATTGGTGAAAAGAAAGAAGAAAAGATTTTAGAGCAACCAAAAAGATGGAATAAATTGATTTATAAACTAGATGGAGCTGGATTATTAGACTTGAACGCGACGTATCAATTAAGTAAGATAATGCTAGCAACGAAAGAAGAAAGCATCCTATTTGAAACTACTGATGAAATCAATTTAACCTATGTTTCTAAAGATGAAAGCTATGTGTTACTTGGACGAGATAAAGAACCACAAGATGAGTGGGATTATGGTAGTACATTGTATAAATATGATTTATCAACAAAATCTCTGATGAATTTAACAGAGTCATTGCCTAAAGGAAGTTTTTATTATGGTAAAATGAATCCTACTGAAGAAGATTTATTATTAGTTGGAAATACCTTTGAATATGGTTTTGTTACCCAAAATAAATTGTATCACTATGACATGAAAAGTGGTTTCTTAACCTGTTTAACTGAAAGCTTAGATGAAGAAGTAGGTGACGCTATTGTTGGAGATTTCCAACAACAAGTAAGAGGAGTCGATATTGACTTTTTAACTTCTGATACTTTTATTTTCCCCGTGACTCATCATGGTAAAATTGTGTTATACAAGGGTGATTTTGATGGTAATTTAAAAAAAATATATGATGAAAAAAATCATCTAACAGATGCGTATTTAACAGGTAGTGAACTGATTGTGACGTATTCAACATTAATAGAGCCATCAGTTTTAGCGACTTTATCTTTAGAAGATGTCACATTAAAAACAGTATACAATCCAAATGAGTTAATTTTAAAAGATATGATATTATCAACACCACAAGAGTTTTGGTACGAATCTGAGGAGGATGTATCCGTTCAGGGATGGTATGTGCCACCTGTATTAAGTGAAAAACAGCATCCAGCCGTTCTATATATTCATGGTGGGCCTCAAGTATGTTATGGTGAAACGTTCTTCCATGAAATGCAATACCATGCGGCAAATGGTTATGGCGTGATTATGTTAAATCCAAGAGGTGGACAAGGTTACGGCCAGGAATTTGTTAGTGCGATATTAGGAGATTATGGCAATAAAGACTATACGGATTTGATGGTAGGGTTAGATGCTGTGTTAACAGAACATCCTGAAATTGATGAGAAAAAATTAGTGGTTGCTGGTGGAAGTTATGGAGGCTTTATGACAAACTGGATTGTTGGCCATTCTAAACGATTTCAAGCGGCAGTGACACAACGTTCTATTTCTAACTGGATTAGTTTTTATGGGACAAGTGATATTGGGGCATTCTTCGTAAAATATCAGTTATTAACTGATTTCCCAAATATTTCAGATATGTGGAAGTTATCACCATTAGCTTACGTAGAACATGCGCAAACACCTTTACTTGTTTTACATGGAGAAGACGATTTACGTTGTCCAAAAGAGCAAGGTGAGCAGATGTATACAGCGATGAAACGCTTTAACGTGCCTACTGAAATGGTTGTGTATCCGAAATCGAGTCATGGCTTATCAAGAGGAGGATTACCTCGTTTACGTTTAGCTCGTCTGACAGATATTTCATCATGGTTTGATAAGCATTTAAACAATGGAGAGACAATAAAATGAGTGTAAAAGACAAAACATTAGCAATGTTAGAAAATCATCGGGGAGAGTTTTTCTCCGGTGAAAAACTAGCTGAAACATTAGGTGTTTCAAGAAATGCTGTTTGGAAGGCGGTTAAACAATTAGAAACAGAAGGCTATCCAATTAAAGCCGTAAAAAGTAAAGGGTATTCACTAGAAGAAACAAGTGATAAGTTGTCTCTGCAGGGAATGTTACCATTTTTGGATAAGTCGATTGATTCAAGTTTAATTCAAGTTTATGAGTCGATTGATTCAACCAATAATTTAGCAAAAGAGTTAGCTGTGTCAGGAGCTGCAAATGGGACAGTGATTATTGCAAACGAACAAACAAAGGGGCGTGGAAGATATGGGAAAACATTTGAATCGCCAAAAGATTCAGGTATTTATATGAGTATCATACTAAGACCTGAAGAGATGCCGCAAATTGATCCATCTCTTATGACAGCCTATTCAGCGGTTGTTGTCTCAGAAGTGTTAGAACAATTATCCGGTGAAATAATAGGTATAAAATGGGTTAATGATTTGTTTTTAAATGGAAAAAAAGTATGTGGTATCTTAACAGAGGCGGTTAGTAATTTAGAAACTGGACGTTTAGATTGGATTGTAGTCGGTATTGGTATTAATGTATCAACTAAATCTGAGCTATTTTCAAAAAACGTTCAATCTGTTGCAACAGCATTGTTTAACAATAAAAATACGATAAGAAATAAAATTGCTGCTAACGTTATCAATCAATTTTTCTTACAAGCTTCTAACATGATGCAAAAAAGTATGATGCAACAGTATCGTGAAAAATCTATCGTAGTTGGTCAACTGGTTTCCATTGTGTCAGGAGCAGATTCTTATGTTGCTCAAGTGGAAGATATTAAAGATAATGGCTCTTTGATGATTAAATTGTCTAATGGGGAAACAAGAGAGTTGAGATTTGGTGAAGTGTCGTTAAAACTATAATAGTCACCTTTTTTTATTTTTTTAGTTGACTAACCTTTTCTTTTTGTTATAATAAAAAATGAAAAGGGGAGAAATAATGACAAAATTTAAAACATTTGATTTAACAAAAATTGCTTTATTTACTGCTGTGATAGTTGTCTTATCACAAATTAGTATTCCAATGCCATATGGTGTCCCAATGACGTTACAAACATTTATTATTCCATTGGCAGGCGTATTACTTGGAAAAAGATCAGGCACTATGTCCACAATATTATATGTTTTGTTAGGATTAATTGGTTTGCCTGTTTTTGCAGGATTTTCTGGAGGAGCTGCTATTGTATTTGGTCCAACAGGAGGTTTTATTTTAAGTTTTCCCATTATGGCATATATTGCAGGTTGGTTTGCAGAACGTGAGAATATTGTGTTCCTATATATAGGATTATTTTTAGGAGCGATGATTAATTTTTTAGTAGGCTTTATTGTGTTTCATCTTGTAACGGGAAGTAGCTTATCTGTGGCTTTTGCAGCAACAGTGTTACCATTTATTCCAACAACAATTATAAAAGTTATTGTCATTGGATTGGTATCACAAAAATTAAGACCGTTAGTAAAAAATAAAGTATTAGTATAGAAAAAAAGTTGACTAGAAAGCCTTAAAATAGAAAAAAAACCATGAAATCCGTTAATTCCAACGTTGATTTCATGGGTTTTTTATTTTGTTAGTTGAGTGTTTTTATTTAAAAAATCATTTTCTAGTCAGTCTTTTTTGTGTTATTGAGCTGATAGTAGGTAGTTTCCAAAGGCTTCTTTGTCATATCCGGGAGAAATTCTAACACGTTTTAAAGCAAATAAGCCATCATTCTTACTAGCATATCCAGGTTCGGTAGTCAGTGCTAATTTATACCCCACATTTTCTGCTTCTTTTTCAACTCGTTCATCATATCGACCAGCTGGATAACAAACGACTGATGTATTCTGATTTAGAGTAGTATCCATCCAAGTTTTAGAATCTGCTAGCTCTGTATGAATTTGTTCATCACTTAATGTGTTTAAATCCAAATGGCTTACAGTATGACTTTCGATTGAAATAAAGCCACTGTCAATCATTTTTTTCATATCGTCTTCATGAAAATAATATTGATTATCTAGTTTTGAGGTAATGTAATTAATAGTCGCATTCATTTTTAAATCTTCTAATATTGGAAAGCCTTCAGTAAAATTATTTAAGTAACCGTCATCTAAAGTAACCCAAACGATATTTTCTTTTGGTTTTTTATTTTCTGTTAATACAACGTAGGCCTCTTCAGGAGTTAACGTATAATAATCATGTTCTTTCAACCATTCCATATGTTGTTTAAATTCTTCAGGTGGGAGTTTCAAGGTGTTACCATCATCACTTTTAGTTAAACTATGATACATTAAAATTGGAAAAGAAATAGTTGTATCGCTGGTTATCCAATTAGACGTATCAATGTCACCAGAATGTTTTTTCTTTTCAGATGTCTGAGTTGTTTCTTGGTTTGCTACATCAACTAAACTAGATGATGCGGTTGTTTTAGCAGTCTTTAGTTGATTATGTGGTTGAAATAATTTTACACCCAAAATAATAAGTTCAACAGATAATAGGATAACTAAAAACCATAGTATTTTTTTCTTCATTTGTTGCCTCCTTGTCTTGTCTATAGTATCAAAGCACTCTTTAGATTGGCAAGTATTTGTTGAAAGAATTGAGCTATGTTAAACTGTTTAAGGTGAGTTAAGCAGAATTAATAGATAAAATAGAATGGAAGTGTTTGGGTGAAACAATCTCAATTTAAATGGGAAGAGCAATCATTATCTGAAGAACAACAACAACTTATTGAAGTGTTTAAAGAAAATAAATTTTCTCCAATTATGAGTGAATTATTAGTAAAACGTGGTGTATCAACTTTAGAAGAAGCACAATCTTTTTTGACCCCTACATTAGCAGCTACACATGACCCTTTTTTGTTATACGATATGGACAAAGCCGTTAGTCGTATTCAACAAGCTATCGAACAAGGCGAAAAAATCTTAATATATGGTGATTATGATGCAGATGGTATTACCAGCACAACTGTGTTAAAAGAAGCAATTGAATTGATTGGTGGAGAAGTAGAGTATTATTTACCAGATCGATTTGTTGATGGGTATGGACCTAATATAGAAGTCTATCAATATTATATTAATCAAGGAATTAATTTAATTGTGACAGTCGATAATGGTGTGAGTGGTCATGAAGCGTTAATGTTTGCAAAAGAGCAAGGAGTAGATGTGATTGTCACAGATCATCATGAGTTGCCAGCTGAATTACCTGAAGCGTATGCAATTATTCACCCAAGACATCCGTTGGGAGAGTATCCATTTAAAGATTTAGCAGGAGTTGGTGTAGCATTTAAAGTTGCCACTGCCCTTTTAGGTGAAATTCCTATGGAAAGCTTAGATTTAGTGGCAATTGGAACAGTAGCTGATTTAGTTTCTTTAACTGGAGAAAATAGAATATTAGTTAGTTCCGGATTGAAAATATTAAAACAAACTGAGCGAGTTGGCTTGCATGCTTTAGCAGAAATTGGGAACTTAGATTTAGCCAATGCAAATGAAGAAGCGATTGGATTTGGCATTGCCCCTAGATTAAATGCAATGGGACGATTAAAAAGTGCTATGCCAGCTGTAGAGTTAATGACAACATTTGATGATGAAGAGGCAATGAGTATTGCAACAGATATTCAAGAAACCAATGCTGAACGTCAAGCTTTAGTTAAAGATATTACAAAAGATGCTTTAGAAATGGTTGATGCTATGGGAGAGTTGCCTATCTATGTTTTGTATAAAGAAGAGTGGCATGAAGGGGTATTAGGTATTGTTGCAAGCCACATTGTCAGACAAACACAACGACCAACCATTGTTTTAACGAAAAACAATGATACACAATTATTAAAAGGATCTGGAAGAAGTATTGCTAACATTGATTTATTTCAAGTTTTATCACAAATAAAAGAGCAATTTGTGTCTTTTGGTGGACATCATATGGCAGCAGGGCTATCATTTGAGTCGGGTAAATTAGATGAAATTAAGAATGATTTGATTAAGATTGTGTCTCCTTTAATAACGGATGAAACCAAAGAAATTTTAACAATTGATGCGAGACTTGAACTCTCAGATATTTCAGTTGAACTAATTGAGGAATTAACTCAGTTATCTCCTTTTGGAACAGGTAACCCATCACCACATTTTTTATTTGAAAAAAATCAAGTGAATGGAATGAAAAAAATTGGGACAGATAACAATCATCTAAAGGGACAATTAGTTCAGACTACTAGTCAAATTGATTGTATTGCATTTGGAAAAGGGGATGCAATAGATGAACTAGTGACAGGGGAATCGGTTGATGTAGTAGGAAAGTTATCCATTAATGAGTGGAATGGGTTTAGGAAAGCTCAATTAATGATGGAAGATTATCAGGTATCTGGCATTCAAATTTTTGATATGCGTGGTGGCAAAACCAATGATTTTGATCAGCTATCAATTAATCCTGCTTATGTCATTTTTAATGATGAAACGCCCGTAGATAATATACCGACAGATCGTTTGTATCATGTTAAAACTAAAAAAGATATTGAGATTTTAAAACAATTTAAAGAGATGGTGTTTGTTGATTGCCCATATGATTTAGAAGTAGTTTCATCTTTAGTGTCATTGTGTGATATTCATCGTTTGTACTTGTGGATAAACGTCTCGACAGAACATTATTTATCAGGCGTTCCAACACGAGAACAGTTTAGTAAAGTGTTTAAATTGGTTCAAACGCAAGAAAGTCTAGATGTGCGTTATAAATTAATAGAGCTATCCAATTATCTACAAATATCTAAAAATCATTTAATTTTTATCATAAAAGTGTTTTTTGATTTAGGATTTGTTACAATAGAAGATGGTTTGATGAGTAAAGTTGCCAATCCTAGTGCTAAAGCTTTAGAAGAAAGTGACGTTTATCAAGCCTACCTACATAAAATTGACATGGAAAAACTATTTTTATATAGTAATGTAGCAGATATTCGTCATTGGATATCGCAACAGGAGGAAGACAGATGAATTTAAAAGATTATATTGCTAGTATCCCTAATTACCCTCAAGAAGGTGTTGTCTTTAGAGATATTTCGCCGTTAATGGGAGACGGAGCAGCCTATCAAGAAGCCACAAACCAAATTGTAACATATGCTAAAGAACGTGGAGCTGAAATGGTTGTTGGACCAGAAGCTCGTGGTTTTATTATTGGTTGTCCAGTTGCTTATGAACTAGGTATAGGGTTTGCACCAGCTCGTAAAAAAGGAAAATTACCTCGTGAAACGATTGAAGTAGACTATGGTTTAGAATATGGTGAAGCAACATTAACACTTCATAAAGATGCGATTAAACCCGGTCAAAAAGTGATTATTTGTGATGATTTATTGGCAACAGGCGGTACAATTGCAGCCACAATTGAATTAGTGGAGCAATTAGGTGGGGAAGTAGTTGGATGTGCTTTCTTAGTGGAATTAAATGAGTTAAATGGTAGAAAAAAAATTGAAGATTATGATATTCTAGCATTAATGGATTTCTAGATATAGAAAAAAACGATAAGGAAGCTATTTCTTATCGTTTTTTTTGTTTGTAGAGTAAAAATATTGTCGTAATTCTCTGTGGACGCGTTTTATATCTTCAGGGGACTCTAAAATTAACAATTTACCGTGGTCAGTAGTTAAATTTTTTTTAATATCTGGTAGACGTTTTTTGAAACGGTTGTTCCATTTATAAAGTTTGAACATACGTTTAATGGTTTTTTTTCGTTGAGTCAATGTTTTATTTTTAGTAAAACATTGAGTAAAAGCTCTCTTGGTAACACGATACTGTGTCAGATAGATAGGATAATCAAGAATGATAATTAAATCTGCTTCTTTTGTCGCTTTGTCTGTCCAATGACTAACTTGAACGCCTTCTACAATCCAATTAGGTAGTTCAGAAAGACGGGTATTAAGTTGATGGTAACGCTTGTTTTTATCTTTTATTTTTAAGTAGTCATCTAAAGAGATTCCTTGTATGTGATACTTTTCTTGAAGCTTAATAGCTAAAGATGTTTTACCGCTACCTGCATACCCAATAATTCGTATTTTCATTCTAATTTGATTCTCCAGTCAATCTTTCTGTACATATCGTACAATAAATGCGGGTCTTTTTCAATAAAATACACTAATAAAAAAATTAATGATAAAAGAAGTGGTGATATTATTAAATTGTTTGTTGACAATTTTTAGTATCATGGGTATGATATGGAGTGTAATTTAATTGCCGCCTTAGCTCAGCTGGTAGAGCACCACCATGGTAAGGTGGGGGTCGTCGGTTCAAGTCCGACAGGTGGCTTACAAAGAAGAAATATCACTAGGATGATTTCCTAGTGATATTTTTTATAGTTTTTTAACAAATTCAGATTTTAATTTCATTGGTCCAAATCCATCAACTTTACAGTCAATGTCATGATCGCCTTCTACTAAGCGAATATTTTTAACTTTAGTTCCTTGTTTGATTGGTTGACTAGCGCCTTTTACTTTTAAGTCTTTGATAACTGTGACTGAGTCACCATCTACTAACGGATTTCCAAACGCATCTTTTTTTACAATCTCTGTTATTTTTTCTTCTTCTTTAGACCATTCATGTGCACATTCAGGACATACATACATTAGTCCATCCTCGTATGTGTAAGTTGATTGGCATTCTGGGCAATTTGGTAATGTTTCCACTGTCTTACCCTCCTTTCGACCATTTATTTTATTGTATCTTATTTGTTATAAAAAAGAAAGTTGCATTTAAAAAGTTAAAGATTCATGTTTAAATATAATAAGGTATTTGGATTTTTATTATAATCATGTATAATGATAGAAGCAAATTTAAATAAAAGGAGGCCCCTTTTTTGACTGATAAAAATGATGACTTTAATCGTGAAGATGAACATAAGACGGGAAAAGAGTTGAAGGATTATGTTCTTGACTCAATGCAGTCAGAGGATGCAGAAAAAGAAGAACCAACCAATCATACAACAAATGATACCTATAAACGTAGTAGAGAAAGAATTTCTAGTAGAAGGCAAGAACAAAGCTATAAGGGACGTAAAAAAGAAAATAACATGGTAAAAAAAATTGTACTAATTATTGTAGCCGTTCTTATTTTGACATTATCTATTGCTGGATTTTATGCGTATCAATATTTTACATCTAGCCTAAAGCCGTTAGATAGTAGTAATCAAAAATTAGTCCAAGTGGAGATTCCTCAAGGGAGTAGTAGCAAGCAAATTGGTCAAATATTAGAAAAAAATAAAATCATTAAAAGTGGTTTGGTTTTCTCATATTATGTCAAGATGAATAATAAAGCAAACTTCCAAGCAGGTTATTATCAAATGTCTCCAAGTATGACATTAGAAGCAATTACCAATAGTCTAGAAGAAGGTGGAACGGATGAGCCAGTATCGTTAGCAGATGCTAAAATCACAGTTCCTGAAGGATATTCTGTTGATCAAATTGCTGAATTATTTAGTAAAGAAACGAAATTGCCTAAAGATGATTTCCTAAATGTCATGAAAGATGAGGATTTCTTTAATGAATTAGTCAAAAAATACCCTGATCTCCTAACTAGTGCAAAAGAAGCTAAAGATGTCAGGTATCGTTTGGAAGGGTATCTATATCCTGCTACCTATTACTACTATAAAGATGTCCCAATTAAAGATATGATAACGCAAATGGTTGATAAAACGAATCAAGTATTAGCTCCATATTATGACCAAATTAAAGAGAAAAAAATGACAGTACAAGAAGTATTAACACTTGCTTCTTTAGTTGAAAAAGAAGGTGTAACGCCTGATGACCGACGTAAAATTGCTCAAGTCTTTTTAAATCGATTGGCAATCGATATGCCGATTCAATCTGATATATCGATTCTTTATGCGATGGATGAGCATAAAGTTCATCTATCTGAAAAAGATACACAAGTTGATTCACCATATAACTTGTATACTAATAAAGGGACTGGACCAGGGCCATTTAATAACCCTAGTCAACAAGCTATTGAATCTGTTCTAAATCCAGAAGCAACGGATGCTCTATATTTTTTAGCTGATGTATCAACGGGTAAAGTGTACTACGCTAAAACATATGATGAACATTTAGCGAATAAAAAAGAGTATATTGATGACAAAAATAATTAATTTTTATGATATTAAACGTTTCATAAAATAAAGAGTTTACATTTTTCAAACAACGTGGTATTGTGTTTTGTATATTAAATAGGGTAAGCTTTTCTGATACGAATTTATCAGGAAAGCTATTCCTTTATTAGAAAATAAGCTAATATAAATTAGTTAAGGAGAAGTGAGAGTATTATGGAAAAAGTCTATCCTGTGACTTTAGAAGGTAAATTAAAATTAGAAGAAGAATTAGAAATGCTAAAAACAGTCAAACGTAAAGAGATTGTTGAACGCATCAAGATTGCAAGAAGTTTTGGTGATTTATCTGAAAACTCTGAATATGAATCAGCTAAAGATGAACAAGCCTTTGTAGAAGGTCGTATTACAACGTTGGAAAACATGATTCGCTTTGCACAAATTATTGATAGCAACAGTGCTGATAAAGATACGGTATCTTTGGGTAGAACTATAACGTTTGTTGAATTACCTGATGGTGAAGAAGAAGAATACACAATTGTTGGTAGTGCAGAAGCAGATCCATTTGAAGGGAAAATTTCAAATGACTCTCCAATTGCTAAAGCGTTATTAGGGCATAAGTTAAATGATATTGTTAAAATTGAAACACCAGGTGGAAGCATGGATGTTAAAATACAAAAAATTTCTTAAAAGTTATGCTATAGCATAACTTTTTCTTTTGAATTTAAGACTTAAGTCTGATGGAAGATTCAATCTTTTGAAGTTGTGTGATCTATTTAAGAAACGTTATAATAAATGAAAAGAAAAATAAAAGGAGCCGATTTATTGTGCGTAGCTCATGGAGAGTATTTATTGTGATTGAGTCATTATTATTATTATGGGCTTTTTATCAGATGCTTGGAAACGTTCCAGCTATTATTTTTTTAACATTTGCGTTAATTAATTTATTTTATGTAGTAAAGAAAAATAGAAAAACCTCTTTTAATCAATTTCAACTGATAGCTTCTATTATTATTATCGTGTTGTCCTTACTTAGTAGTCCAGCTATTTGGTTAGCTCTAGCATTGGCTATTATTTATTTTGGTCTTATAATGGGAGAGATATCAGAAGTTAGATTATTTAATTTTGCTCCTTGGAAGAAAAAGCAAATTAAAATGATTCAAACAACTAGTCATAATGTTAGATCAGGTAAACGATTTAAACGACCTTGGATTGGTAGTCAACGTCTCGGAAATGATGCTTATGAGTGGGATGATATTAATTTTTCAGTCGTTATTGGGGATACGATTATTGATTTGGGAAATACATTATTACCTAAAGAAGACAATGTAGTTATTATCAGAAAAGGTTTTGGTCGTACTCGTATTTTAGTTCCAACTGGGATAGGTGTGATGTTAGAACATTCAAGTATGCGTGGGGCAGTTCATTTTGATCAAGAAGTCTATCATTTAAATAATGAATCCCTCAAGTTATATAGTGAAGACTATGATGAGTCTACACGACGTTTAAAAATAATTACCAATACACTATTTGGAGATTTAGAGGTGATTCGTGTATGATGTCTAAAAAGAGTCGTCCTCTTATCTTTTTTTATTCGTTTTTATTAACGTTCATTGTATTAATAGTGACGCTTTACACATATTTTTATGCGAATAATCAACGTAAATGGATGCTTGAATTAATCACGACTCGTCTATTTAAAGTGCCTATTATTGTATATATTGTATTGATAGCCATTGCAGTTAGCGGGATTGTATTCTCAATTTTATATTTATTTAATCGACATACATATGGTAAAATTGAGGAACAATTACACTTTTTAAGTGTTGGTAATTATGATCATAGTATTTTTTCAAATAAGGGGAAACAATATCAAGAAGATAGTTTGATTGATGAATTGGAGCAAGATGTTCAAAATATCCGTTCAAAAATGTTATCTATGTCAAAAGAACTACAAGAGATGAGTGCCATTCCTAAACAGGTAAATGGTGAGTCGAAAGAAGATATTATTAAATCTGAAAGACAACGAATTGCAAGAGAATTGCATGATTCTGTCAGTCAACAGTTATTTGCAGCAACGATGATGTTGTCAACTTTAAATGAAGTGGTTGAAGAAATGGATATTCCAGACATTGTTGAATCTCAATTACAAGTTGTTGCTTCAATTATTAATACATCTCAATCAGAAATGCGCGCGCTATTATTACATTTAAGGCCAATTAATTTAGAAGAGAAAACATTGCAACAAGGAATCGAAATGTTATTGAAAGAATTACAAACAAAGATTAATATAGAGCTAAAGTGGCAAATAGAAAATGTATTCTTACCTAGTTCAATAGAAGATAATTTATTTAGAATCACACAAGAGCTTTTATCCAACACCTTGCGTCATGCTAAAGCTAATTTATTAGAGGTTTACTTGAAAAAAATTGATCAAACGGTTTTATTGCGGTTGGTAGATGATGGCGTTGGATTTGATGTGAAAAAAGAAAAAGTAGGCAGCTATGGTTTACGAAATATTCGTGAGCGCGTTCAAGGAATGGGAGGGATGTGTCGGATAGTTAGTTTTAAAGGACAAGGAACAAGTATTGAAATTAAAGTCCCGATTCTAAAGGAGGAACGTGATGATTAGAGTTCTGTTAGTAGATGATCATGAGATGGTTCGTTTAGGTGTGTCATCTTATTTATCCATTCAATCGGATATTGAGGTGGTAGGAGAAGCTGAGAATGGTTTGATAGGTTATGAAAAAGCATTAGAAAAAAGGCCAGATGTAATTTTAATGGATTTAGTGATGGAAGTAATGGATGGGATTGAAGCTACAAAAAAAATTTTATCAGAGTGGCCAGAAGCAAAAGTGATTATTGTGACGAGCTTCATTGATGATGAGAAGGTTTATCCAGCGATTGAAGCAGGTGCTGCTGGTTATTTATTAAAAACATCTTCAGCTAAAGATATAGCCAATGCCATTAGATCAGCGCATAACGGTGAAAAAGTACTAGAACCTGAAGTAACTAGTAAAATGATGGAGCGGTTATCTAAGCCAAAAGCTCATGTTTTACATGAGGATTTAACTAATAGGGAGAAAGAAATATTACTATTAATCTCTGAAGGGAAAAGTAACCAAGAAATAGCAGATGAGTTATTTATCACATTAAAGACAGTGAAAACACATGTATCGAATATCTTATCAAAACTAGATGTAGATGATAGAACACAGGCAGCTATTTATGCGTTTAAACATGGCATTGTAAAATAATTAAGTCATTAAGGAGACAAAACACATGAGAAAAACATTTGCAGTTATCGGATTAGGGCGTTTTGGTGGTAGTGTGTGTAGAGAATTAGTAGAATCAAACCAAGAAGTATTAGCAATTGATAATTGCGAAGATCGTGTTAACGAATACATGAATATTGCCACTCATACCGTTTTGGCTAATGCTCAAGATGAAGCAACGTTACGTTCATTAGGTTTGAGAAATTTTGACCATGTGATTGTGACAATTGGGGAAGATATTCAAGCAAGTATCTTAGTGACATTGATGGCAAAAGAAATGGGTGTCCCACATATTACTGCTAAAGCTCAAAATGAGTATCATGGACGAGTATTAGAAAAAGTTGGGGCAGACTTAGTTGTTCATCCCGAACGAGATATGGGTTTCCGATTGGGGCATAAATTAACGTCAAATAATATGATTGATTTCATTGAGTTATCCGATGACTATTCTTTAGCTGAAATTCGTGTTAATTATAAACAATTCTTTAATAAAACAATCGAAAAAATTAATTTCAGAAAGCATTACAATGTCACTATTGTAGCAATTCGTCGGGGAAAAAATGATTTGATTGTTTCACCTCCTGCTGAACAAGTTATTTTAGAAGGAGATGTTTTACTTGTCGTTGGGCATAATGATGATGTCGACTATCTAGACGCAAAAATGAAATAGAGATAAGCATGAAGTTAAAAGGTTCTCAATGTTTATGTTACAATAAGTGCGACATCCGAATAGTTAGGGGAAGATAAAATGAAACTTATAGTAACTGATGATGCACACAAATGGTTTGTAGAAGAATTAGGAATCGAATCCGGGGATTTTGTCCGCCTTTTTGGTAAATATGGTGGTAGCACCAATGTTCATGTTGGATTTTCAACTGGTATTCAATTAGTTGAGCCAGAAAATCCATTAATAACGACGGTAATTGATGGTATCACTTATTTTGTAGAACAAGCAGATGATTGGTTTTTCACTGATTATACACTGACTGTGGGTATGGATAATACACTAAATGAGCCTAACTTTACATATGCCTAGATAAAACATTTAGGAACAATATTGTTCTAAAAGAGAGTGAAAGTTTATTTCTCTCTTTTTTATTATAGACATAATGTGTTATATCACTTTGTTAATCAAAAGGAGAGTAAAAGATGCCTGGTTTTTTTATTAACGTATCAAAAGAAGAAGCTCAGCTTATTCGTTCATTTTCAATACGTCATGACATTAATATAGAAGATTTATTTAAAGAATCAGTTTTAGAGAAGATAGAAGATGAATTAGACTGTCAAATGTACAATAAAGCAATGGAAGAATATCGTAACCATTCTGTTAGCTATACATTTGATGAAGTAAAAAAAGAATTAGGTTTTGATTGATAGAACAAAGCGTGTCATCTATTATAAAAATAAAAGAAAAAGCCATCAATCTTCTGATGGCTAAATGTCATAAATAGAAAGATTAGACAATCATCTTTCTATTTTTTTATTCGTTTTGGTAAAGCATTGAAATAGATTAGTAAAGTTAGTGCCACACCAACGGAACCAAATGAAACACTTGGCCAAATGAATTGAAGAACAGCTGTTAAAACACTCGGTAAGGTGGCAGCATATACAATGATTTTGAAAACATCCTTATATCTAAATCCAATCAGCCTAAATTTAGTAAATAAATTGGCAAAAAAGGAAAGAATTACGATATCGACAAACAGATTAAAAAACACCATAAACCAAGTTACTAGGAAAATAACACTAAACCACATTGATTGACTACTATTACTAGTAAAAAGTTGCTCTAGTATTTGTTTGTTTAATCCATTTGCTTGATACATTGAATATGGAATACTAAGAACGTTATTATCCATAATATCTGTTGTTGTACTGACTCTAGGTAAAATCATGATAACTTCTTTTTTTAATAATCCAACAACGAGTACGTTTCCGGTTGCATCTGATTCAATTTCTTTTTTTGTTCGCTTATCTGTGGGATCAAATGTGAAAATAATAGAGTCTGTTTGGTAGATAAAGCCATCTGTTTTTTCTTTTGTCACTAATGTGTTATCTTCAATAGAAAAATCAGGTAGTTTTTGAATGATTTTTTCTCCATCATCTTGAATAGTCTTTGTGATTAAGCTTGCCTGGTAAATAACAGGAAGTGACAGTACAATCGCTAGTAATAATAGATATAAAAAAACGTGAAATCCTTTTTTATTTCGACCTTCTAATAACAAAGTAGGTTGTTTAAAACTAGCCTTAATTAAGTCAAATGTTCGCATAATTACTCCTTTGCAATATAAATTAATTACTATTCATTGTAACGCTTTTATCTACTGAATACAAGAAAGCAAAAATTATGAGTTTTCGGTTTTATTTTTTGCTTTTTCTATTGTTTCAATGGTATATTGAAATTGTTCATAATTATCAAAAAATTTAGGGGGCTTTATTATTATGACTTATACTTTACCAGACTTACCATATGCATATGATGCGTTAGAACCACATATTGATGAATTAACAATGACATTACATCATGACAAACATCACAATACATATGTGACTAATTTAAATGCAGCAATTGAAAAACATCCAGAATTGGGTGAGCAATCAATTGAAGAATTAATTACTAATTTAAACGATGTCCCTGAAGATATCCGTATGGCTGTTAGAAACAATGGTGGCGGACACGCAAATCATGCATTCTTCTGGGAAATTATGGGACCTAATGGTGGTGGAGAACCTACTGGAGCAATTAAAGGTGCAATCGAAAGTGCATTTGGTAGCTATGATAACTTTAAAGATCAATTTTTAGCAGCTGCCACTGGTCGTTTTGGTTCAGGTTGGGCTTGGTTAGTTGATAACAATGGGAAATTAGAAATTATGTCAACTCCAAACCAAGATTCTCCATTAACTGAAGGAAAGACTCCTTTATTAGGGATAGATGTTTGGGAACATGCTTACTATAAAAAATATAGCAATGTTAGACCTGACTATGTGAAAGCATTTTTCAATGTGATTAACTGGGATGAAGTAAACAACCGTTATAAAGCAGTTCAAAAATAATTAGTTTAGGGGGGAGCAAAACGCTTTCCCTTTTTTTTTGTGAAAATTTGCATGTATCCTGTAAAAGTTAAACATATGAAGGAAAAGAATATGGTATAATGAACGAAAATAAAAGGGAGGGCAAGTCCGTATGTTAGAACTATCTAAAGAATCGGTATTAAGTGCATTAAAACATGAAGCTGATAAAATTAAACACTTGCTAACGAATCAAAGAAATCATCAATGTATTGCCCAGTGTAAAGCCTTTGAAGAAGTCGTTGATACACAAATGTTTGGTTTTTCAAAACAGGTAGAATTCGCTCAATCCATTGGTTTAATTGACAGACAAGAAGGGCTTGATATGGTTATCGAATTAGAAAAAGAGTTAAATAGAGTCTATAACACGGTATATCAAGAAGTAAAAGAGTCAGAGAGTTAAAGGATTTGGGGGTTGTTTAATCGGTGCATAAAAAAATAAATAAAAAATTTTTTCTAGACTATCTCATTTTAGTTCCTTATTTGATATTATCAGTTGTTGGAATATTAATGGTATATAGTGCAAGCTCTGTTAATTCACAAGGTTTAGCTTTAGAAGCAATTAAACAAGGTGGATTTTTTATAGTGGGATTAATTGCTATTTTCTTTATTTATAAAATGAAAACACAAGTATTTCAGAATAAACAGTTTATTATGACTGCCATTATAACAATAGGAGCTTTACTTATTTTGACGAAATTCACTAGTTTAGGTGTTAAAGGAGGAGGCGCTGATGGCTGGTTGAAGATTGGCGCTATCACATTACAACCTGTTGAATTTTTAAAAATTATTGTCATATGGTATTTAGCTTATATTTTGTCGCGTAGACAAGATACAATTTTATCTCATTTTAAAGATGCCTTACTAAAACCTATGATGTTAATTGGTTTATTAATTTTTCTAGTATTAATTCAACCAGATACTGGAGGAGCAGCTATTTTAATTTTGATTACATTAATTATGGTTTTAGCTAGCGGGATACCGTATTTATATAGTCTAGTAGCGATTGGTGGAGGGGTAGTTGTATCTACTTTTTTAATTCAATTTATAGCGTTATTTGGAGGGGCATTATTTCCAAAACGTATGATGTACGTATATAAACGATTTAAAACATTTACTAATCCATTTGAAGACCCATTAGGCGATGGACATCAGATGATTAATTCATATTTTGCTCTGAATAATGGTGGTTGGTTTGGTTTAGGTCTTGGTAAGAGTATTCAAAAAAAAGGTTTTTTAACGAATGCTCAGACAGATTTTATGTTTTCAATTGTGGTTGAAGAATTAGGGTTAATTCTGTCATTGATTTTACTTGTGTTATTATTCTTTTTGATTTTAAGAATATTTGCCATTGGCATTCGTTCAACGGATAGCTTTAATTCGTTAATGTGTATAGGAGTTGCTGGCATGATACTAATACAAGTATTTGTTAATTTAGGAGGTGTCACTGGGTTGATTCCATTAACGGGTGTGACGTTTCCTTTTTTAAGTCAAGGAGGATCGAGTTTAGTTACTTTATCAATCGGTGTTGGCTTTGCATTAAATATTAGTGCAGATGAAAAACGTAAAAAATATGAAAGCAACGAGTATGAAGAGACTCGTTTGCTATTAATGTTAAATGATTAATAAAAAATGTGGGGGATATAAATATGAAGAAAGTATTAGTAGCTAACCGCGGGGAAATAGCTATCAGAGTGTTTCGAGCGTGTACTGAGTTAAATTTACAAACAGTAGCAGTATATGCAACTGAAGATGATCGTTCGATTCATCGTTTTAAAGCAGATGAGGCTTACTTAGTTGGAAAAGGAAAAAAACCAATTGATGCTTATTTAGATACAGAAGATATCATTCGTATCGCAAAAAAATGTGGAGCAGACGCCATCCATCCGGGATATGGCTTTCTATCTGAAAATATTCATTTTGCTAGACGTTGTGACGAAGAAGGAATCAAATTTATTGGACCAAGTTTACATCACTTAGATATTTTTGGAGATAAAATTAAAGCAAAATTAGCAGCTCAAGAAGCAGGGATTTCTTCTATTCCAGGAACAGATGGCCCTGTCAGCGGAGTGGATGATGTTGTCGCATTTGGGGAAGAATTCGGATACCCAATTATGATTAAAGCCGCTTTAGGTGGAGGTGGACGTGGTATGCGTGTGGCTCATAATAATGAAGAGGCACGCG
The DNA here is from genome assembly GCF_058211775.1 of Vagococcus changpingensis. Taxonomy (NCBI): domain Bacteria; kingdom Bacillati; phylum Bacillota; class Bacilli; order Lactobacillales; family Enterococcaceae; genus Vagococcus; species Vagococcus changpingensis. The sequence goes on along the minus strand of NZ_JBYVZB010000001.1, from coordinate 736,403 downwards.
ATGGGTATGAACGGGCTAAAAGTGAAGCTAAAGCTGCATTTGGTAGTGATGAAATTTATGTTGAAAAATACATTGTGAATCCAAAACATATTGAAGTACAGATTTTAGGGGATGAACATGGCAATGTTATCCATCTTTTTGAACGTGACTGCTCTGTTCAACGACGTCATCAAAAAGTAGTTGAAGTTGCACCTTGTGTGTCTATGTCGGATGAAAAACGTGAAGAAATTTGTCAATCAGCAGTAAAATTAATGTCACACGTTGGTTATATTAATGCTGGGACAGTAGAATTTTTAGTTGATAAAGATAGCTTCTATTTTATTGAAGTGAACCCACGTGTCCAAGTAGAACATACGATAACAGAATTAATTACTGATGTTGATATTGTGACTAGTCAATTACAAATTGCGATGGGAAAAGATTTACATAAAGAAATTGGATTACCAGAGCAAAAAGATATTCATATTCACGGATATGCGATTCAATGTCGAATTACAACAGAAGACCCATTGAATAACTTTTTACCTGATATTGGTAAAATTGATACATACCGTTCCCCAGGTGGTTATGGTATTCGTTTAGACGTAGGGAATGCTTTTGCAGGAGCAATGGTAACGCCATTTTTTGATTCATTATTAGTTAAAGTCTGTACACATGGTATTACATTTGAGCAAACTGTCCAAAAAATGTTACGTGCACTAAAAGAATTTAGAATTCGTGGTGTTAAAACCAATATTCCGTTTCTTTATAATGTACTATCTCACGAAGTTTTTACGAGCGGAGAAGCAACGACAACGTTTATTGATACAACAGACGAATTATTTAATTTCCCTAAAATGCGTGACCGTGGAAATAAAACAATGAAATATATTGGAGAAGTCACAGTCAATGGTTTCCCTGGAATTGGAAAACATGAGAAAAAATACCATTCTTCTCCTAGAATTCCTGAAATTATTACAACAACAGATAAACGAATTGAAACACCAAAAATGATTTTAGATGCCAAAGGACCTGATGCTGTCGTCGATTGGGTAAAAAATCAGTCGTCTGTTTTAGTGACAGACACCACTTTTAGAGATGCTCATCAGAGTTTACTTGCAACACGTGTCAGAACAAATGATTTAAAACGAATTGCAAAAGAAACAGGTGAACTTATACCAGAATTATTTTCACTTGAAATGTGGGGTGGGGCAACGTTTGACGTAGCGTATCGCTTCTTAAATGAAGACCCTTGGGTGAGATTGAAGAAATTACGTAAGTTAATGCCAAATACTTTGTTCCAAATGTTATTTAGAGGATCAAATGCTGTGGGTTATCAAAATTATCCAGACAATGTGATTGAAGAATTTATTACGGTTGCAGCTAGAGAAGGCATTGATGTATTCCGTATCTTTGATAGTCTAAACTGGTTGCCACAGATGGAAAAAAGTATTCAGTATGTAAGAGATGCCGATAAAATTGCTGAAGCGACTATTTGTTATACTGGAGATGTATTAGATCCTCGTCGTCCAAAATACAATATGGCTTATTACAAACAAATGGCACGTGATTTAGAAAATATGGGAGCTCATATTATTGCGATTAAAGACATGGCTGGTTTATTACAACCGCAAGCGGCGTATCATTTGATTTCTGAATTAAAAGCAACCGTTGATGTGCCAATTCATTTACATACACATGATACAGCAGGTAATGGAATCATTACTTATTCTGCAGCCGCTAAAGCAGGCGTTGATATTGTTGATGTGGCGATGAGTGCTATGAGTGGTTCAACAAGTCAACCAAGTATGAGTAGTTTATATTATGCGTTAGAAAATGGTGACCGTGATTTAGATATTAATATTGAATCTGTTCAAAAAATTAATCACTACTGGGAAGATGTGCGAGCTTTCTATGCCCCATTTGGCAATGGTATTAATGCGCCTCAAACAGAAGTTTACCAACATGAAATGCCAGGTGGACAATATTCTAACTTACAACAACAAGCCAAAGCAGTTGGGCTTGGCGATCGTTGGGAAGACATCAAAAAAATGTATGAACGTGTGAACTATTTATTTGGCGATATTGTTAAAGTAACCCCATCTTCAAAAGTAGTGGGAGATATGGCACTATTTATGGTTCAAAATAATTTGACTGAAGAAGATGTGGAAGAAAGAGGTAGTGAGTTAAACTTCCCAGAGTCAGTGATTAGTTTCTTCCAAGGTGATTTGGGTCAACCAACTGGCGGTTTCCCTAAAAAGTTAAAAGAAACCATTTTAAATGGTCGTCCGTCAATCGAAGTTCGTCCTGGTAGTTTAGCAGAACCCGTTGATTTTGATAAAATAAAAACAGAATTAGCAACTAAAATTGACCGTGAACCGACAGATAAAGAAGTAATCAGCTATATCATGTACCCACAAGTATTTCTAGATTATATGACAATGTATAATACTTATGGCGATGTGGAATTACTTGATACACCAACTTTCTTCCAAGGAATGCGTGTGGGAGAAACAGTTGAAGTGCGTATTGAAAAAGGAAAAACATTGATTATCACATTAGATGAAATCGGTGAGCCTAACCTTGAAGGAAATCGCGTCTTATTCTTTAATTTAAATGGTCAACGCCGTGAAATTGTGATTAAAGATAGTAATATCAAATCAACTGTTATGGCAAAAGAAAAGGCTGAGCCAACAAATGGTGCACACGTTGCCGCAACAATGCCAGGTTCTGTCTTAAAGGTATTAGTAACACCAGGAGATTCTTTGCAAAAAGGTGATCCTATTATGATTACTGAAGCTATGAAGATGGAAACAACTATTTATGCAAAACGCAATGGGATTGTAAAACGTGTCCTGGTGTCAGATGAGGAAGCCATTCAAGCGGGTGATTTATTAGTTGAATTAACGATTTAATAATACTTTTAGGAGAGGTGACAAGATGCGACGTATAGGAGAATTTATTTTAGTGTTTTTAATAGTGCTGGCATTTTTTTATATGAAACCAGTCGTCTTGTCACAAAGATCTCCAAATTCAGTAGAGGAATTGGTTGTTAATGAGGTAAAACCTCAAACAAAATCTAATCAACAAAATGAACTAAATGCTACGGGATTAGCAACAATTATCGGGTTATCAGAAAAGCAACTAAAAGAAAAGATGCCTAATCCTAAAAATGAATGGGTTGTGGGTATTGATAAAAAATGGTTGGTTTATGGAGATAAGAACACCGATTATTATCAAGTTGAGTTGACAGATGATAAAGTATCAAGTGTGTTTGTTTTAGGGACAAAAGTTGACGTTTCTCCTTTTAGTATGGATATGACATTAGGTGATATATCAGAAATCACAACAATTTATCCTAATTTCGAGTTTGACTATCGTGATAAAAAATATGAAATAGAGCTCACAGAAGACGATATGAATTATCGACCACTCATAGCTTTTGATAACGGGACGTTTGCTTTATTACATTTTAATTATGATACAGGAAAACTATTAGGAGTTCGCTATGTTAGTAAGAGCACTTTGGTGGAAATGATTCCCTATCAATTAAACGAAGAAGTCTTTCTTCAACCAGTTGAGTTAACAGATGAGCAGTGGAATCAATTTAATCAAGCAAATACAGAACAAATGTTTACGATTTTAAATATTATGCGTGAAAGGGTCAATCGTAAACCTTATAAGTTAGATGCTGAATTAGCTTTAGAAAGCAAAAAAGCTCTAGAAGAGTTTAATGCAGATCCCAAACTAGTTATAAAAAAAGAAGAAAGATTAGACCAATGGCAAGAAAAAGTGGATTCAAGTAATCCCAGTGATAGTTTTATTTTAGTTGATGAAGAGTTAGAACGTCTATTAAAACTAGGAAAGCCTATTGACAAAGGAACACATGGTTTATTCGTCCAAAGTATGGGTGATGTGCCATTTATTGTGTCAAACTGGTTTGTTAATCGATTTGACCAACAAGAAATTAATGATGCGAAGGATGAGTATATAGGAATTGCCTTTAATAAAAATCAAGTATTGGTCTTATTTAATCAAAAGACAGTAAATACTTCACTAACCACTGAAAGTAGTGATAAAAAATGATTTATAATGATGAATTATTTGATTTAGAAGATAAAGTTAATCAATTAGCTAGAGATGTATTAAACAGTCAAACTGTGATAGATTATCTCCGTGCCTATCAAACGATTGAGAAAAGTAGCGAGGTATCTGATTTAGTGTCAGATTTTTTAACTAAAAAAGAAGCATTTGAAAAAATTGAACCTTATGGTAAATACGCTCCTAATTTTAAAGAGATAAGACGTGCACTAAGAAAATCCAAACGGGCACTAGATACGAATGAATTAGTTGCAACGTTTAAAATAAGTGAAACAACTGTTCAAAATGTGTTAGACTATATTAGTCTAGATATTGCTCAAACCATATCTGATACGATAAAAGTTGATGCAGGAAATCCCTTTTTTGAATTTGCTAAAAAAGGATGTGGAGGGACATGTCATGTTAACAAATGAATTGGAATTAATGCCAAGACGTGGTTTAATCGTTTGGGTGTATAGTTTAAAACAATTAAGAAATCTAAAACGATTTGGCTATGTTTATTATGTATCAAAAAAAATGAAATATGTGGTTTTATATGTAGATGAAGAGTCTGTTGAAGAAACAATTGAAAAATTAAATAAACAGTTTTTTGTTAGAAGTGTAGACAAGTCTTTTAGACCAGATATTAATATGAATTTTACTAATAGATTAGGAAATCAAGATTGTCATGATGAACCGTTAGATTTTGAAGAGCAAAAAACAGAAATTCGCTTAGCAGAATTTGATGATTAAAGTATTTGTCTGACATAAGACAAATACTTTTTTTATCGCCAGTTTTATATAGAGAGGAAGAAATATCATGCGAGTGATTGCAGGTGAATTTAAGGGAAGAAAATTACAATCATTAAAAGGGGATAATACTAGGCCCACATCTGATAAAATAAAAGGATCAATTTTCAACATGATTGGACCTTATTTTGATGGTGGTGTGTGTTTAGATTTATATAGTGGCAGTGGTAACCTAGCAGTAGAAAGTGTTTCACGCGGTATGGACAAAGCGTATTGTTTTGATATTTTTTTCCCCGCTGTAAAAGTTATAGAAGAGAACGTAGCAATGACAAAACAACCAGATTCTTTTATTGTAAAAAAATTAGATGCATCTAAAGCACTTCATTTTTTATCTAAACAAGGCGTGCTGTGTGACTATGTATTTTTAGACCCACCTTATGCTAAAGAAGAGTTAGAAAAAAATATGATGGATTTACAATCATTAAATTTATTAAAAAAACAGGCAAAAATCATTTGTGAGATGGATAAACATGTTATATTACCAGATATAATTGGTCAATTAGTCTTACAACGAGAACAGCAATATGGTGTGACAAAAGTCAGAATTTATCAGTTGAAGGAGGGAAAAGATGATTAAAAAAAGAATTGCTCTTTTTCCGGGGAGTTTTGATCCAGTAACCAATGGGCATTTAAATACTATTAAAAAAGCCAGTAGATTATTTGATGAGTTAGTTGTAGGAGTCTTTACTAATACGACCAAAAAAACGTTATTTACTCCAATTGAAAGGCAAAACTTTATTGCTGAAGAAGTAAAAGAGTTAGAAAATGTTTCAGTTAGATTATGTGATAATGACTTAACTATTCGAATTGCTGAGGAGTTAGGAGCAGATTATTTAGTACGTGGTATTCGTAATCAATTAGATTATGAATATGAAAAAAGTATTGCCGTTTTAAATAAACATCTTTCTTCTCACATTGAAACCATTTTTTTGATTTCTGATGAAGAATATAATCATATCAGTTCTAGTATGGTGAAAGAAATTGCTAAATTTCAAGGAAATATCACCGATTTTGTTCCAGAAAAGGTCAATGACGCACTCAAATTAAAATTTAAATAATAAGAAGGTTATAGTCATGAACAAGGAGCTTTTTAAAAAGAAATCATTTTATCTAAAAGTGTTAGGTGTTTTAGTGATTTTATTTGTTTTAATTTTTCCATTACCCTATTATATTGAATCGCCAGGTAGTGCTGATAAATTAAATCAAATTATTACTGTAGATGGTAAAAAGGATACGCAAGAAGGCTCGTTTATGATGACGACAGTTCAAGTCCAAAAAGCCAATGTTTTAACGGTTTTATTAAGTAAATTGGATCGTAATGCAGAGCTAATTCCCCAACAAGACATATTAGGTGACTCCAATTCAGCTGAGTATGAACGTATTCAAGAATATAATATGGAAGACTCAAAAAATGAAGCCATCCAGATTGCATTGGAATTAGCTGATATTCCTTATAGGCGTGTATATAAAGGGATTTATGTATTATCTGTTGCAGACTATTCTAGTTTTTATAAAAAATTAGAAGTGGGTGATTTAATTCAAAAATTAAATGGAAAGACAATGCTACAATCGAATGATTTTATTCAAACTTTACAAAAGATGCCAATTGATGAATCTCTTTCTATTGGTTATGAGCGAAATGGGCACGAAGAAGTGGCTGATGGAAAAATTATTAAGTTACCAAAATTAAATCGACCGGGAATTGGTGTGACTGTTGTGGATCAAACATCTATTGATACTAAGAAAGACATTCAATTTAATACACAAGGTGTAAGTGGTCCTTCAGCGGGATTAATGTTTAGTTTGGAACTTTATAGCATGTTAAGTCAGAAAGATTTAAAACAAGGACGAAATATTGCAGGGACAGGAACGATTAACGATAAAGGAAAAGTAGGAGATATTGGCGGAATCGAGAAAAAGGTAGTGGCAGCTGAAAAAGCTGGAGCAACGATATTTTTCGCCCCGAATAATGAAACAGAAGGAAAAACGAATTATGAATTAGCCAAGGAATCAGCGGATAAAAATCATCTTTCACTAAAAGTGGTACCTGTTAAAACGATTCAAGATGCGATAAATTACTTAGAAAAACACACGCCTTAGGAATAAGACGTGTGTTTTTTCGTATCTATTAATGAAAGGAGAGGTAAGATGAATCGTTTTAAAAAATTAGAAGATAAAAAATGGCTTGTACTTGGCGTTGTAAGTATGATTATAGTGAGTGCTTTTGTGCTGATAAGAATGTTTTCTGCAAATAAGATAATAGTTGAGGAGTCCACCACTATCACAACGAATAGTACACTAAGAGAAAATATTGAAAAAAATGTTATATCAACTGATGAGATGTATGTAGATATTAAGGGTGCGGTTATCAATCCAGGTATTTATCAAGTAACTGGTAATATGAGAGTATTGAATGTCGTGGAATTAGCAGGCGGATTTTTATCTAATGCTGATGATAAACGGGTGAATCTATCTGAGCGTGTAAGTGATCAAATGGTTATTTACATCCCAAAAGAGGGCGAAGTACTAGATGACATACCAATGCTACAAAGTAATGGAAAAGACAAGCAAGACTCAAGTAAGTCAGATTTAATTAATCTTAATACAGCAACCATAGATGAGTTAAAAACATTAAATGGTATTGGTGAGAAAAAAGCAGAAAGTATTATTAAATACCGTGAAGAAAAAGGGTTATTTAAAACAATAGAAGATTTAACAAATGTTGATGGTATTGGTGAAAAAACTTTTGAAAGTTTAAAATCATCCATCATAGTGTAGAAGAATAGAAAAGTGGAAGATGTTATAGTTGAATAAATAAAATAACTAGTTAAAACATTAAAAATCAATTACAATAAACTTAAGTTAAAGAAAAAGAGGTTTAAAGATGAGAAGAGAAAGAATTCCTTGGGATCAATACTTTATGGCTCAAAGTCTATTGTTATCTTTACGTAGCACATGTACAAGATTATCAGTTGGAGCAACAATTGTCCGAGATAGACGAATAATAGCTGGAGGATATAATGGATCTGTAACGGGAGATGTTCATTGCATAGATGAAGGATGTTACCTTGTTGATGGACATTGTGTACGAACCATCCATGCAGAGATGAATGCTATTTTACAATGCGCAAAATTTGGCGTTGAAACAGATGGGGCAGAAATTTATGTGACACACTTTCCCTGTTTACAATGCACTAAAATGATTTTACAAGCGGGGATTAAAATGATTCACTATTTGAAAGATTATCGAAATGATGATTATGCAATGAAATTGATTAAACAAGCGGGCGCAACAATTGATAAAGTCACGTTATCTCAAGAATATTTTGACACACTTGCTTTTGGTGAAGACAATGATTAAAGAAAATACCTCTGTAAAGGGGTATTTTTTTTATCCTTTGATGATATTTGTGATATGGCTATTATGTTTATTAAATCAATCGTGGATAGGGCTTTTTTTAGTATTATTTTGTACGGTTCATGTATGGCGTTTAAACAATTCTAGGCTATTCATGCTGAGTATTGTTTGCTTTATTTTATCAAATGGTTATTTTTTTCTAACAGTCCCTTATAGACACGATGTATTTATTAATGAAGATAAAGAAACATGGACAGTACTGCCTGACACATTACAAGTAGACGGTGATTTTGTTAAAGCTAAAGCGAAGAAGAATCATCGTCGCTATTTTTTACGATATAAACTGACTTCTAAAGAAGAAAAAGAGGCTTTGTTATCAGTTAATCACCCATTGGTTATAACGAGCAGTCAAGAAAAAGTTTCAGCACAATCAAAACGCAATTTAAATGGTTTTGATTATAGCAACTATTTATTTTCTCAACAAGTCGTTGGAATTTATCAGCTAAAAGATATTGTGGAAGTTAAAGAAAAATCACTATCTATTATTCATCCAATTGAGTTGATATCAAGTTTTCGAGCATCTTCTTATCAGTCAATTAATCAAACTTTTTTACCTTATACGTCGTTTTACATGACTAGTTTACTATTAGGAATCAATGACGGAGAAAATAGAGAGGTATGGAATAAATTAAGTTTGTCGCACTTATTTGCTTTGTCTGGTCTACATGTTACTTTTTTAGTGATGATGATACGATCAGTATTACTAAGAGCAGGCATTACAAAAGAAGCCACGTCAATCATAGAATGTTTATTTTTATTGCTATTCGTTGGTCTCTCAGGTTATAGTGTTGGAGTGATTCGAGCAAGTTTGCAACATATTATAAAAAAGAGTTCAACTCATTATCAGTGGTATTTGAGTTCACTGGATTGTTGGAGTGTGACATTATTTATCCATACGTTTTTATTTCCAACCGTTTTACTGACTATTGGAGGAAAGCTTAGCTATTATTTAAGTTTTTTAATTATATTTATCCAACCAATTATATCCATCTATAAAAAATATCAACAGACAATATTTTTTCAATTATTGTTAACGTTTTTTTCTCTTCCATTAATTTGCTATTACTTTTTTGAGTTCAATATTTTATCTGGTTTATTTAGTTTATTATTCACACCTATTTTATTCCAAGTATTACTACCACTATTAGTCATTAGTTTCATAATGTTAGCATTCTTACCCAACTTTATTATCATTTCGATAGAAAGTATTGTGAGAATGATTCATTTATTTGCTATATGGTGTCAAAAGTGGACGATGTTTCAAGTCACAACTGGAACATTTTCTAAAGTATTACTTATTCTTATCATTATTGGCCAATTTGGTTGTTTAATTTACTGGGAGAAAGTAAAAAAAATATCAGCAAAACAGGTATCCTTTATTTTGCTAAGTCCGTTTATGATACTGAGTATTAAATACATCAATCCTTTTGGTATAATTGCTTTTGTTGATGTAGGACAAGGAGATGCGATTTTTATTCAGCTTCCATTTTATCAAGGGAATTATTTAATTGATACAGGCGGAAGTTTATCTTTTGAGCAAGAGGCTTGGAAGCAAAAAATAAACAGTAAGCGAAATGCTGATTACACTTTACTGCCATTTTTAAAAAGTAAGGGGATATCAAAACTAGATGCTCTTTTTATTACACATGCTCATGAAGATCATTTTGGTGATATGGACCGATTAAGTGAAGAGGTAACGATTAAACAGATTATTACCACACCAGGGGCATATGAACAAGAGAATTTCCAACGAAAATTAGAGAAAATGAATGTATCATCTGTTCATCCAGTAACTCAGAAAAATCAATTAACGCTATCTAATTTACAATTTGATGTATTATCTCCTTTAGGTGTAGGCGATGGTCAAAATAATGATTCGCTTGTATTAAAGGTTACGATTCATCAAAAAGCATTTTTATTAATGGGTGACTTAGAAAAAGAAGGAGAATTGCGTTTAATGGATCAATACAAACAAGATGACCTAAAGGCAGACTGTATTAAAGTTGGGCATCATGGTAGTAAAACATCTAGTTATCATGACTTCATAGAAAAAGTAGATCCCAACCAAGCTATAATACTTGTCGGAGAAAATAATCGATTTAAACATCCTTCACCAGAAACACTGGATACCTTAACCAATCATCATATTACTATTTTTAGGACAGATGAAGATGGGATGATTTATCAAAAATGGTTACCTTTTAAAAAAGAGATGTTGAAAATGAAGTCAATAAAATAAAAATCTGTTAGAATAGTGAAGAGAAGACAAGAAGGATGTGTCGTAATAAGTGAGTTTTCAAAAAGAAATCGCAAAAATTAAAGAAAAAAAATTTGATTCTGTTTATGTCCTATTGGGAAAAGAGCGGTATCTTACTAATCAATTTAAACAACAATTAATCGCATCTGGCATGGAAGAAGAAGAGCAATCTTTTAACTTGATGACTTTTGATATGAAGCAAGACTTGTTAGATAACGTTATGATAGAAGCACAAACGATTCCTTTTTTTGGAGAAAGAAAGATTATCTTCATTCAAGAACCATACTTTTTGACAGGTGAAAAGAAAAAGACAGATGTTGAACATAATTTAAATACATTATTAGACTATCTTGATGAGCCTTCCCCATCAACGATATTAGTGTTTTTAGCACCTTATGATAAGTTAGACGAACGTAAGAAAATAGTAAAAAAATTAAAAAAAGAAGCAACACTGATTGATGTTTCGGATATGACGAATCGTTTGGCACAACAATATGTTTCAGATACGATAAAAAATGAAGGCTACGAGATAAGCAAAGAGGCGTTTGAAGAATTTATTTATTTGACGAATGCTAATCTTAGCCAAATGATGAATGAATTAGATAAATTGTTTTTGGTAGCAACTGAATCAAAAAAAATAACCAAAGAGATGGTTAAACAACTCATCCCAAGGTCACTAGAACATAGTATTTTTGACTTACTGAAGTATATTTTAGCTAATCAAAAAGAGCAATCATTGGCTTTATATAATGAATTATTACTACAAGGAGAAGACCCTATTAAAATTAACGCTATTTTAATTAGTCAGTTTCGTTTGTTGTTACAAGTGAAAATAATGGCAGAAAGGCATTATCAACAAAGTAATATGATTGATGTGTTGAAAATCCATCCCTATAGAATAAAACTATCACTACAAGAAGCAAAAAAATTTGATTTAAAAACACTAGGTGCTATTTTTGATTATTTAGTCGAAAATGATTATAAGATGAAATCAGGTTATATGGATGCTAATTTGTTGTTTGAACTCTTTTTAATGAAACAATTTAAATAAAAGAAAAAACTTGATGACTAGAAATCAAAAGATTCAGTCAATCAAGTTTTTTTATTTTGCGATTTTTTTAGCTAAACGTGATTTTTCACGGTTTGCTTTGTTTTGATGGATTAATCCTTTTGCACTAACCATATCAATTTCGCGTGTAGCAGCAACTAATAATTCTTGTTGATTATCAGCATTTTCTTCTACAGCTTTTTCAAATTTCTTCATAGCAGTACGCATTTTGCTTAATTTTGCAGAGTTAGACTCGTTTGCAATCTTGCTAGTGCGAGCACGTTTGATAGCAGATTCGATATTTGGCATTTATTTTCACCTCCGACATAGAGTTTACATTGATAAATCATATGTAATCAACATTCTCATTATACAGAAACCATAATCAGTTTGCAATAAATTAATTGCAATGTTTCTTAATTTAAATCTAAAATAGTGACACCAATGACGTCTGGACCAGTGTGAACCCCTAATACAGGACTGACGTCATTAAAATAAATAACTGTAGCATGTGGTAATTTTTCCTCAATTGTTTTTTTGACAAGTTCAGCTTCCTCTTGACAGGTTCCATATGCAATGCCTATGCGGTAGTCTGTACTATTTTCACCAAAAGCGACTAATTGGTCAATCATTTTTTGTAAACTTTTTTTTCTACCACGAGCTTTTGTCACCGTATAGTAAATCCCTTCATCATTACATGAAATCACTGGGTTAAGGTTTAAAGCTGTCCCTAAAATAGAAGTAACTAAACCAATTCTTCCACCTTTTTTTAAATATTCAAGAGTCGGAATACTAAAAAAGATCCGACCTTTTTTAGGTAACAATTCTCCAATTTCAACAAGAGAATCAAATGAATAGTGTTTGTCAATTAATTCTTTTAAGTAAGCAGCTTGTATCCCACCACCAATACCAATACTTTTCGTATCAATAATGTGAGAGGTGATATCTTCATGACCATTTAATAATAATCTTAATGCATTGTGAGTCCCACTTAAGCCACTAGAAATAGATACAGCTAAGATGTGTGTGTATCCTTCATTTTTTATTTGCTGAATAGTATTTTCAATAATTTCAAGTGAGGGAAGAGACGTTGTGGGGATTTCTTGATCTAATCGGTCATAAATTTCAGCGGCTGTGATATCGATTTTATCCAAGAAGCTCCCATTTGAATAATTAATACTTAAAGGAACAATAAATACACCATCTAGTGCTGCGATTTCTGGTGGTAAGTCCATTCCGGAATCAACAAATAATGCCATTTTTTCAGTCATGTTGTGATACCATCTCCTTATTGTTTATCATATTTAGCGTAGATGTGAGGGCGCATTCTGTAAATAATTTACTCACAATTGTAATACATGCCCAACGTATAGGGGCGATATCTGTTTCGGGATTATTAAATACAATTGTTTCTCCCTGTGTTGAAAAAGCATGAAGTGATTCATGAAGATACTGACAAAATAAATTGTAAGCATCTTTTGAATTAGTATTTTCAGTTTGTAAATCAATGCTTTGTTGAATAGAAGGAATATCAAATACTTGTTTTAAAATAGTAATTACAATAATCCTTGCAATATGTTTTCGACTATATCTTTTTTTGATTGGTTTAGGGATTAACTTTAATTTAACGTAATTATTTACCATTGAGGGGGTTAATGGCTTAAAAGGTATGCCATTTTCAGATAAAGGTTGTAAATATCGATCAATAATAGTAACTAATTGGTCCATATAAACATCAATATCTGGTAATTCATCCCATACAGGTAGAGAAAAATCTGTTAAATCATCCGTAATAGAATTAATCAATATTAAAAACTCCTTTATCTAGTTTTTAAAACTATATCATAAAGTTTTCTAAATGACAATGAAAAAATCTTGGACAATTTGTCCAAGATTTTAGTTAGCTGTCTTTGTTTTGGGTTGAGTATAGAAAGGTTTTTTTTCTTTTTTGATTGGTTTTAACAGTCTCAAACCATTTAATATGACTAAAATGGTACTCCCTTCATGTCCAATAACACCTAATGGAAGGTTAATGACTTGTAAGAAATTTGAGATAATCAATAAAACAATCATAGAAATAGAAAAGATGATATTTTCAGTCACAATTTTTTTTAGTTTTAGAGACATTTCGTGACTCATCGCCAATTTATTTAAATCATTTTGCATTAATACAATATCAGCAACATCAATAGCAATGTCAGTTCCTTGCCCCATAGCAACACCAATCGTTGCATTTGCCAATGCTGGAGCATCATTTATTCCATCACCAATCATAGCGTTGGTTCCAACTTTATCTTTTTGTTCTTTAATAAAAATCGTTTTATCTTCGGGTAGACAGTCAGCTATTACATGATCCACGCCAACTATTTGAGCGACAGCATTGGCTGTTTGGTGATGATCACCTGTTAACATAGTAGTTGTAATACCAACTTTTTTAAAATAGTTAACACATTCAATCGCTTCAGGTTTTGGTACGTCAAGTAATCCAAAGAACGCCACTACTTGATTATTTTTAGATAGATAAATGACTGTCTTTCCTTCTTGCTGTAATTGCAATGTTTTTTCCAGCGTTTTATTATCAAGGTGTTTATTTGTCACAAAATCACTGTTTCCAACTTTCCATAAAGTGTCTTCTTCAGTTGCTTGCATACCTGATCCTGTAATTTCTTCTACAATAAGTGTATCGTTAATAGATACTTTTGAATCTTGATAGAATCTCACAATAGCATTGGCTAAAGGATGAGTAGAATTTTTTTCAATGGTCACTAAAGCTGAAATGGCTTTATCGCATTGGGTTTCAATAAATATTTCATCTGTTACAACAGGAATTCCTTTTGTAAGAGTTCCTGTTTTATCAAAGGTAATAGCTTTTAAATCAGAGAGTGATTCTAAAAAGACGCCACCTTTAAAAAGAACGCCATTTTTTGCCCCGTTAGAAATAGCAGCTAGAGTAGCAGGTGTAGCTGAGGCAACAAGAGCGCAAGGAGAGGCGACAACTAATAGAACCATCCCACGATAGAAACTCTCATTCCAAGTCCAACCTAAAACGAAATAAGGAAGGAAAATCATTAGTGGGACAATAACCAATACAACTTTAACATAGGTATTTTCAAATCGATCTAAGAAACTCGCTGTTTTTGAAGGCGTGTTTTGTGCCTCATCAACTAATTGAATGATTTTACTAAACAAGGTATCTTTAGCTTCTTTGGTTACTATCATCGAGATAGCATTTCCTACATTAATTGTCCCAGCAAATAAAGCATCATGATGTAATTTTTCGACTGGAATAGATTCGCCTGTAATGGCGGCTTCATCAACGGAAGAGTGATCACTTAATAATTCTCCATCAATTGGGACACTTGATCCTTTAGGAACAAGCAATGTATCACCAATTTTTAGCTCTGCAACAGGAACTTCTTTTGTTGTATTATCAGCTAATAATAAAAAGGCATTTTCCGGCTGAATAGCCATTAGGTTTTCAATTTCTTTTTTACTTTTACTTGTTGTGTATTCTTCTAATGAACCACTTAATGAAAAAATAAATGTTAACATAATTCCTTCAAAATAAAATTGAATTGTGCAGGCACCAATAGCAGCTAGAGCCATTAATAAATCGACACTTAAATGTTTATTCTCAATTGTGTCCTCGATTCCTTCTTTTGTCTGTGAAAATCCACCGATAATCATTCCGATAATATAAATAATAGGAGCAAAATTCATGTGATTTTTGTCTACAATAAAACCTAATAACATAAGGGTACCACAGACGATTGTGGCAAGCATTTGTTTGTTTTCTTTAATATAAGTCATTTGTATTACCTCCTTATGAACTAAGTGTAACACAAAAAAATCTAGATTAGAATAGTTATAATCTAGATGGGATTGATAGTCGTTATCAATGAGAATGATTATAAAAAAAAGAAGCGATGAATCGCTTCTTAAACGGTTTTTATTGATTATAATGTTGTTAACCAGTAAATGAGAATGATGGTTCCCAAAATAATTCGATACCAACCAAAAACTTTGAAATCATGTTTTTTGATGTAACCCATCAAGAACTTGATCGCTAATATTGAAACGACAAATGAAACAATTGTGCCAATTGATAATAAGATGATTTCAGGAGAACCAAACGAATTTCCTTTTAATAAGAACTTCAAAATCTTAACCCCACTAGCTCCAAACATGACAGGAATTCCTAAAAAGAAAGTAAATTCTGCTGCTACATAACGTGAACAGCCAATAATTATTGCCCCAATAATAGTAGCACCTGAACGAGATGTTCCAGGTATTAATGACAGCACTTGGAATAAACCAATAATGAAGGCAGTTTTATAAGTTAGTTGATTAAGCGTTGTTGTGGTTGGTTTAATGGTTTTATTTCTATTTTCAACAATAATAAATAGTACACCATAAAGAATTAACATCATCGCAACAGGGACAAACTTATGAAAATGTTCCTCTAAAAAATCATCAAACAAAATTCCTAAGACACCTGCTGGAATACATGCAACCACTACTTTGAACCATAAAGACCAAGTATCTTTTTTTTCAATATCAGATTTATTTCTAGCAAATGGGTTTAATTTATTGAAATAAAGAACCACTACGGCGAGAATTGCTCCTAGTTGAATGACGACATTAAACATTTCTTTAAAGTCATTTGAAGCATCAAGCTTTAAAAATTGGTCTACTAAAATCAAATGACCAGTGCTACTGATTGGCAGCCATTCTGTAATCCCCTCAACAATCCCTAAAAAGATCACTTTTAATATATTATAAAAATCCATTCTTAATAGTCTCCTTTTTCCTTTTTATCACAATTAAGTATACATTATCTTTTTTTAAAACCAAATCTTTTTTCGAAAAAAAACCCCTTAGAAAAATTTAATTATCTAAGGAGTTAAAAGCTCTTTAATTAAAAAATGGATTTTCGCGTTTTTCACGACCAATACTTGTTACGGGGCCATGACCTGAATAGGCTTTGAATTCATCTGGCAGAGTAAATAATTCAGCTTTTATACCAGAAAGCAAGGTTTGTGAATCGCCAAAAGGTAAGTCAGTTCGTCCGACACTACCTCTAAATAGAGCATCACCACAAACAACAAAATCATCAAAAATAAAGCTAACACTACCTGGTGAGTGTCCAGGTGTTGGAACGACTTTAAATGTCATGTCACCAATAGTGTATGTATCATAGTTTTTAAATTCAAATTCAGCTTCTCTAGCAGTTACATCAGCCATATCATCATGACGAGCTAGACCTGATAAGTTTAATTGTGGATCAGTCAGCCATGATTGTTCAATTGGACTAATATATACAGGAATATTGTATCTATCTCTGATTTCATCTACCGCACCAATGTGATCATAGTGAGCATGTGTAATAAGAATAGCTTCAGGGTTTACATTGAGTTCATCTATGGCAGATTCGATTTTTTTTGCATCGTCACCTGGATCGACTATCAGTAATGATTGATTATTATAAATTAAGTAGCAATTTTCTTGGATTGCACCTGTTGGAATTTGTTTAATTGTTAGCACTTGAATTCCTCCTTTGAGTATAAATGTATTATAACGAAAAAAAGGATATTTCTAAAGTATAAAGAATTTTGTTAAGAAGAAAAAAATATTGTAAACTAAGTAGGGAAAGAGAGGTGCTGTGGTGGAGACCGTGAAAAAGAAGTTTGAATCATTACAGTTTATTCCTTTTGTATTGGTTAACGGAATGAACTTATTTCCAATATTTATTTTGGTCCATATTTTTTTACAAAATAATCATGAATTTCGTTATTTATTACCCTTACTATTCTTTTATTGCTTTAAATCAACTATTTTGTTTTTAATTCGTTTAAAAACATTGCCTATGCGACGCTTATTATTTGTAGCAATTGGACTAGGTATTTTAGGTTGTGGGTTTGGGTTATTGCTGAATCAATCGATTGCGTTTGGTTGGATTGCTGGAGGGTTATTGGGTATTTGTTCAGGTTTAATGTTTCCAAGCTATATGACAGTTATGTTTCATGAGAGAACACTGAATGATTTTAATAATAAAGAAAGCAACCAATTATATTCATTAGGTTTTGCCATTATTTTTTCAACTATATTGTTTAAGTTGATTGATGCATCAATAGTAGGAACCTTTTTATTTTTAGGATTAAGTTTATTGTTGTTAGCTAGTGTTTTATCAACTTATCCAACCTATACAATAGATGAAACGATTCCTTATCCAAATTATTCAACTATTGAAACACTTGTTTTATTTTTTGTTGGATTTTTTAGTGTGTTTATCATAAAAGGGGATAAAAAATTAGGTGTGAGTCATTTTTTATTAACACTGATGATTATAATGGCTATACTGTTGGTTATTTACTTTATTTACTATAAAAAAATTACGCGTCAACGTCAATTTAGACCGCTAGAGAGTGCTATGATGTTATATAAAGGTATGTTGACTAATTTTATTTTAGTGTTTTGCACATTGTATCAAATGATTAATCATGGAAAATCTTCATTAATGATAATATATAGTTTGTATTTAACTTCCATTATTATCTCTCCAATGATGGCAAAAAAAATACAGAATAAAGAGAAAATTATTTTTTATGGCTTGATGTTCGGCTTTTTATTATTGATAACGCACGAATTATTTTATGTAGGAGTGTTTACTTTAAGTGTGATTACCTCTATTTATAATCAGCAATTAAATCAAGCGGTTTATCATTATCCAGTTTTGCCAAGAGATTTTCGGTTAATTGCCAAATATCGCTTAGGAAATATTGGGAGCATTTTACATCAATTACTTATGATGTCAACGTTATTTATCGTAACAAAGTATGCACATAATGTATCGTTAGATAATATTCTTCGAAGCTATACTTTTAAACAAATTGATACAAATGCTATATCAGTATTAGATATGAGTAAATATGCCTTATTAGGCTGTTTTGCCATTATTTTGATAATATTGAAAAATAGACAAAAAAAAGAAGCTGTCTTTTCAAAATAAAAGATTAGCTTCTTTTTTTTATAATTTGATAATTTTCCCAAAGAAGAATTCCCCCAGAGAGAAAATAATAGACGATGGCAAACATTAAAGGATTAATGAATGGAATAAACGATTGGAATATTAATATAACACCGCATAAGACGGAGATCCCTTGTATGATCCTGAAAGTGATAAGAAGTTGTGATTCATTGATAAATTCCAATTCACTCAAAATAATTTGTGGGATATAATCCCAAATAAACCAAAGACCACAAATGACACAAAGTGCATTATTTGTTGCTGAAAAATTAAAGATAATAGAAAGACCAACAATGACACTGACAATTCCTGAGATGAGATAAATAATATGCCATGTTTCTTTTGGCTCCAATCGAATGTTTGTCGAATAATAATTGAAGTTTAAAAAACCTTTTAAAATAGCGACAAGTCCCATGATAATACTAAACTGTTTGATTTGTGAATCAAGATGGAAAACCATAATAAATCCAAAAATCATCATCAATCCACCCATTAAAAATGAATGCCACTCTATTTTCTTTGCATACTTTAAAAGTGTGTTGCTAAATTGCTTCATTTTTATAACACTCCTTAATTTAATCGAACTTTTTCATTTTAACATGAAATAAAGGAGCTGAGTAGATAAAAAGATTAAAGAGTATGAGTTAAATCATTATAGCGTGTCACGGAAAATTCTTCAGCATTTTTTGCTTCAATAATAGAAATACTTGTATTTCCTAAAAGTTCACCGTTTCTAATGTCACTAATGGGTAACCCTTGAAAATGCTTAAGTAATGTTTGAAGTGTTAATCCATGAGAAACAACTAAAATAGTGTCATTGGGATATTTAGTAGCATATTCTTTAAAAACAGATTTTGTTCGATTTAATAGTGTCTCAAAATCTTCTCCACCAAATTCACTTGGATCATAAAGATGAGGGCGATATTTTAAATGCTCAAATTGAGTCTGACCTTCATAGCTTTTTTCAAGGGTACCATCCCAAGTACCAAATTTCATTTCCCGTATATCTTCAACCGTTTCTTTTATTGGATTAGAGGAGTGAGTAGATAAAAAGGCTCTCGCGGTATCTTGTGCACGTTTTTGAGGAGAGATAATCACACGATCAAAAGACACATCTTGCAAATAGTTTCCAGCTTTTTTGGCTGTTTCAATCCCTTCATCAAGCAGTGGTGAATCAACCAGCCCCCCTTGAAAAATACCTGCTTGATTAAATTCAGTTTTCCCATGTCTCATGCAGTAAAAAGTTGTCATGTAGTAAATTGCCTCCTATATAATAGTAATTTAAGTATACAAGAAAAGTAGAGTATAGTAAAAAAGAAAAATAAAAAGTCTCTGATATAAAAAATTAGTGAAAAATGTTTGATTTTCTTATATGGCTGTTATATACTAACAAAGGTGCTACTGTAAGGTAGGATCAAATCCACATTTTCAGCTGATTTTTTGTGAGGTGCTTAAATACTTTAAGTCCACAAAAAAAGTGAGGCTGTTAAGAGGGAAAATAAAAACCACATTGGAGGAAACAAAAAATGGCAGTAATTAGCATGAAACAGTTACTTGAAGCTGGTGTACATTTTGGGCACCAAACTCGTCGCTGGAACCCAAAAATGAAGAAATATATCTTCACAGAAAGAAATGGTATTTATATCATTGATTTACAAAAAACAGTTCGCTTAGTAGATGATGCTTATAACTATATGAGAAACATCGCTGAAGAAGGCGGAATTGCTTTATTTGTAGGAACTAAAAAACAAGCTCAAGAAGCGATTAAAGACGAAGCAATTCGTTCAGGTCAATTCTACGTTAACCATCGTTGGTTAGGTGGAACATTGACTAACTGGGATACAATCCAAAAACGTATTGCACGTTTGAAACAAATCACAACTATGGAAGAAGACGGTGTTTTTGAAGTCTTACCTAAAAAAGAAGTTGCTGGTTTAATGAAAGAACGTGAAAGATTAGAAAAATTCTTAGGTGGTATCGCTGATATGCCAAGAATTCCTGATGTTATGTTTATCGTTGACCCACGTAAAGAACGTATTGCCGTTCAAGAAGCTCATAAATTAAATATTCCAATCGTTGCTATGGTTGATACTAACTGTGATCCAGATGAGATCGATGTTGTTATCCCATCAAACGATGATGCAATTCGTGCGGTTAAATTAATTTCTGGAAAAATGGCTGATGCATTCATCGAAGGTCGCCAAGGCGAAGATGAAATTGTAGAAGAAGTCTTTACAGAAGAAGTTGTTTCTGAGGAAGCTCCATCAATCGAAGAAATCGTTGAAGTGGTTGAAGGAAGTAACGCTGAATAATAAATAAATTAAAGCTGTCTAGGGCTGCTGGCAAAGGTGAACAAAGTAGCCAATGGTTTTGTCAATTGTCTTAGATGGCTTTTTCATTAAAATAATACACAAACACTTGGGAGGAAACAATAAATGGGTAAAATTAGTGCTTCTATGGTAAAAGAATTACGCGAACGTACTGGTGTCGGTATGATGGACGCTAAACGTGCGTTAGTTGAAGTTGAAGGTAAAATGGAAGAAGCAATCGATTTGTTAAGAGAAAAAGGAATGGCAAAAGCTGGTAAGAAAAATGATCGTATCGCTGCTGAAGGTTTAGCAAATGTATACGTTAATGGAAATACAGCTGCTATCGTTGAAGTTAACTCTGAAACAGATTTCGTTGCTAAAAACGAAAAATTCCAAGACTTAGTAAAAAATATTGCTAAATTAGTTGCTGAAAACAAACCAGCTAACATGGAAGAAGCTTTAAAAATTAAAACAGAAACAGGTACAATTGAGTCTGACGTGATTGAAGCAACTCAAGTTATTGGAGAAAAAATCAGCTTCCGTCGTTTTGAAATCTTAGAAAAAGACGATAACGCTGCATTTGGTGGATACTTACACATGGGTGGACGTATTGCCGTATTAACAGTTATTAATGGAACAACAGATGAAGTCGTAGCGAAAGATGTTGCAATGCATGTTGCAGCTATTAATCCTCGTTACGTATCTCAAGACCAAGTATCTCAAGATGAACTAGATCATGAGAAAAAAGTATTAACAGAGCAAGCTTTAAATGAAGGTAAACCAGAAAAAATCGTTGAAAAAATGGTTATTGGTCGTATGAATAAATTCTTAGCTGAAATTTGTTTAGTAGACCAACCATTCGTTAAAGATCCAGATATGACTGTTGAAAAATTTGTTGCATCTAAAGGTGGAACAGTGAAAGAATTCGTACGTTTTGAAGTTGGAGAAGGTATGGAAAAACGTGAAGAAAACTTTGCTGATGAAGTTGCAAGTCAAATGGGTAAATAGTTAATCATCGGGAACGCATTTATTGTTGTTATGATATATGCGCTCCTTTTTTTTGAAAAAATTACTGTATAAAGTGGTTTGTATAGTAAGACTAAAGGATAAAAGCGGAGGCATAAAAATGGTAGAACCCACATATCGTAGAGTATTATTAAAAGTTAGTGGCGAAGCATTAGCTGGAGAAAAAGGATTTGGCATTAATCCAAGTGTTGTCAATGGCTTAGTGAAAGAAATTAAAGAAATTCACGATCTTGGAATAGAAGTGGCTATAGTTGTTGGTGGTGGAAATATTTGGCGCGGTAATATTGGTGCTGAAATGGGAATGGAACGTTCTCAAGCAGATTACATGGGAATGCTTGCTACTGTAATGAATGGACTAGCACTACAAGATACACTTGAAAACTTGGGTGTACCAACCCGCGTCCAAACATCAATTGAAATGAGACAAATTGCTGAGCCGTATATCAGACGTCGTGCTATTCGTCATTTAGAAAAACGCCGTGTTGTTATTTTTGCTGGTGGAACCGGTAATCCATATTTCACTACAGATACTACAGCAGCACTTAGAGCAGTTGAAATTGGTGCAGATGTTATTTTAATGGCTAAAAATAACGTGGATGGAGTATACTCTGCAGATCCTAAGTTAGATATGAATGCCACAAAATTTGAAGAATTAACTCATATGGAAGTTATTTCAAAAGGCTTATCAGTAATGGATTCAACAGCAAGTAGTTTAAGTATGGATAATGATATACCTTTAGTAGTTTTCAATATGAATGAACCAGGAAATATTAAACGAGTTTGTTTAGGTGAACAAATCGGAACAACTGTAAGGGGGAAATAAATTATGAGTCAAACGATTTTAAATGATGCAAAAGAAAAGATGAAAAAATCTGAGGAAAGTTTACGTCGTGAATTAGGGCAAATTAGAGCAGGTCGTGCTAACGCTAGTTTGTTAGAACGTATTACAGTAGACTACTACGGAGTACCAACACCACTAAATCAGTTGTCTTCTATTACCATTCCAGAAGCGCGTGTATTAATGATTACGCCTTTCGATAAATCTGCAATGGAAAACATTGAAAAAGCTATTCTAGCAAGTGATATTGGTATTTCACCAACTAATGATGGAACAGTTATTCGTTTGGTTATCCCTCAATTAACAGAAGAACGTCGTAAAGATATTGCGAAAGAAGTGGGCAAACAAGGTGAAAATGCTAAGATTGCTATTCGTAATATCCGTCGTGATGCGATTGATGAATTGAAAAAATTAGAAAAAAACAAAGAAATTTCTGAAGATGAGTTACGTGGATTTGAAAAAGATGTTCAATCATTGACTGATGCTAGTGCAAAAAATATTGAAGCCATTGTTAGTGAAAAAGAAAAAGAAATTTTAGATGTTTAACGAATAAAATAAAGCCACGAAGAGATTCGTGGCTTGTTTTTTTATAATTTCTTTTAAAAAAAGTAGGATTATCCTTTTTTTTATAGGTTTTTCTAGTCCCATTTGCTACAATAAGGTGAGTGCATGTTTATGCTCAAGTCTTTTGAGGGGGCTTTTTTATGTTTAATATATTTACAAAGCAAACGAAGAAAAAATTAGGAGAAGAAAAAACGATAAACTTTTCCAAAGATGGAGATATTCCCAAGCATATAGCAATTATAATGGACGGTAATGGACGGTGGGCGCAAAAAAGACGTCTTCCACGTATTGCTGGACATAAGGAAGGGATGAATAATGTTAAAAAAATAACGACTTATGCAAGCAAATTAGGAGTTAAAGTATTAACATTATACGCTTTCTCGACGGAAAATTGGAAGCGTCCATCAAATGAAGTCGATTTTTTAATGAAATTACCAGTTGATTTCTTTGATGTCTTTGTACCAGAGTTGATTAAAGAAAATGTCAAGGTCAATGTGATGGGCTTTACAGAACATTTACCAAAACACACGCAAAAAGCAGTAGAAAATGCTATTAAGGAAACAAAAAATAACACAGGCATGATATTAAACTTTGCGTTAAACTATGGTAGTCGGGCAGAAATCTTAACAGCAGTAAACGACTTGTTAAATGAAGTAAAACAAGGAAACTTCACAGAAGAAGTTGATGAGGATATGTTTTCTAATTATTTAATGACAGCAAGTTTGGGAAACGAGTTACAAGACCCAGATTTATTGATTCGAACAAGTGGGGAAGAGAGAATCAGTAATTTTTTATTATGGCAAATTGCTTATAGTGAATTATATTTTACAGAGACCTATTGGCCAGAGTTTAGTTTGGTCCACTTAGAAGAGGCCATTGGGTCTTACCAAAAACGTCAACGTCGTTTTGGGGGATTGAAAATAGAAGGAGAGGCAAGTAAATGAGACAAAGAGTGATTACAGCAGTTGTTGCATTAATTTTATTTATTCCACTAATAGTTATTGGACAAATGCCACTGCAAGTCGTGATGGCTATGTTAGGTGGGATTGCGGTTTATGAGTTATTTAGGATGAAAGGGTTAGACATTAAAACACCAGAGGGGATTTTAGCAATAGTTGGTTCCGTTGTGTTGATTTTACCACGCTCAACGTGGTATGATTTTTTACCTAAAACAGTGAATGGTAACACCTTGTTTTATTTAGTCGTGATGGCATTATTAGTTCTACCTGTTTTTCTTAAAAATGCGTTAACTTTTGATACTATTGGTTTTCCAGTATTAGTGAGTTTATATGTGGGGACTGGTTTTCAAAACTTTATTTCTGCTAGAGAAACGGGATTACATGTCTTGATGTATGCATTATTTATTGTTTGGTCTACAGATATTGGGGCTTACATGATTGGTAGAAAATATGGTAAAAGAAAATTAGCACCAGATATTTCCCCAAATAAAACCGTTGAAGGCTCTCTTGGTGGTATGTTATGTGCAGTGGTTGTGTCACTTGTTTTTACTTTAATATGGCCATTAACTTATAATGTGTTTGTGATGTTATTACTAGCTATCATTTTTTCAGTTGTCGGACAATTGGGTGATTTGGTTGAATCAGCTTATAAACGTTACTATGGTGTGAAAGACTCTGGAAATATTTTACCAGGACATGGTGGCATATTAGATCGGTTTGATAGCTTATTATTTGTCTTTCCATTGATGCATTTAGTCGGATTGTTTTAAATAGATTGATACAATAAGTAGAAGGGATGTTCTGATGAAAACATTTTTAACATTTATTTTTGTGTTTGGTTTGATTGTTCTAGTTCACGAGTTTGGTCATTTTATTTTTGCTAAACGTGGCGGCATATTGGTTCGTGAGTTTTCAATTGGCATGGGACCAAAATTATTTTATCATCGTCATAACGGAACAACGTATACTATCCGTTTACTACCAATTGGTGGGTATGTTCGAATGGCGGGTGAAGGTGAAGAGGAGGGAGAACTATCTCCTGGAATGCACTTGTCACTTGTTATAGATGAAAATGGTATTGTAACGAAAATCAACCCAACAAAAAAAGTACAATTACCTAATAGTATACCAATTGAATTGATTGCATATGATTTAGAAGATAAATTATTTATTAAAGGATATGAAAATGGGGATGAATCTGAAGAAAAGATTTTTCCAGTATCTCATGACGCAACGATTATTGAAGAAGATGGTATTGAAACACAAATTGCACCACGTGATGTTCAATTTCAATCAGCTTCTTTAGGTCGTCGAATGATGACAAATTTTGCAGGACCCATGAATAATTTCATCTTAGCTGCAGTTCTGTTTATCCTTGTAGCTTTTATGCAAGGTGGAAAATATGTTGAAGATCCATCAAATGCGATTGGTGGAGTTATCCAAAATAGTGTAGCGGATAAAGCAGGCATTAAACCGGGTGATAAAATTATTCAAGTAAATAGTAATGACACACCAAAATTTACGGATATTTCAGCAGAAATTTCTTCTAATGCTGGAAAAAAAGTGTCTTTAGTTTTAGAAAATGATAAAAATGAAAAAAGAACGGTTGAAGTCGTACCAGAAAAAAGTGAACAAAATCCTAGTGTTGGAATGATTGGGATTCAGATGAGCAATAAGTTCATGCCATTATCATTTTTTGGTAAGATCCAATATGGAGTGACACAAATGATTGCTAATTCATTAACTATTTTTAAAGCATTGGGTGATTTGATTACTGGATTTAGTATTAATAAATTAGGTGGTCCTGTCATGATTTTTAAACTATCTGAATCTGTGTCAAAAAGTGGCATCATCGCTATCTTATCCTTTACCGCGATGTTATCAGTCAATTTAGGAATTATGAACCTAATTCCATTACCAGGTCTTGATGGTGGAAAGTTAATGCTGAATTTATATGAAGGTGTTCGCGGTAAACCATTAAGTCAAGAAAAAGAAGTGATGATTACTATGGCTGGAGTGGTGATTCTAGTTGTATTAATGGTTGCTGTTACTTGGAATGATATTCAACGATTTTTTATTCAATAATATGATTAGGGGAGTTTAATAATAATGAAACAATCAAAATTTTTTATGCCAACTTTGCGTGAGGTACCAAGTGAAGCCGAGGCAATGAGTCATAAAGTGTTACTTCGTGGTGGATACATTAGACAGGTGTCAAGTGGTTATTATATTTATTTACCACTTGCTTATAAAGTGATTCAAAAAATTGAAAACATCATGCGAGAAGAATTTGCTAAAATTAATGCTAATGAGATGCTTTTACCAGCCGTTATACCAGCTGATTTATGGCGAGAAAGTGGTCGTTATGCAACATATGGCGATGCCTTGATGACGTTTACTGCAGATGGTGATAAAGAGTATCTTTTAGGACCAACACATGAAGAAACATTTACAGATTTAATTCGTAAAGATGTGAATTCTTATAAAAAATTACCACTTTATCTATACCAAATTCAATCAAAATACCGTGGGGAAAAACGTCCACGTTTTGGTCTACTACGTGGACGCGAATTTATTATGAAAGATGCGTATTCTTTCCATGCCTCAACAGAGAGTTTAGATGAAGGCTTTAATGACTTTGAAGAAGCCTATAAAAAAATATTTGACCGTTGTGGCTTAAACTACCGCATTATCATTGGTGATGGCGGTGCAATGGGAAGTAATGATTCAAAAGAATTTATGGCCATTGCTGAGATTGGTGAAGATACGATTGTTTATTCAAATGAAAGTGATTATGCGGCTAATTTAGAGATGGCGACTAGTTTTTATGCCTCTAAAAAATCTCATGAAACACCACTTGAAATGGAAAAAATTGAAACCCCAGGTGTTGGAACGATTGCAGAATTATCTGACTTTCTATCTATTTCAGAAGATAAAACAGTGAAATCTTTGTTTTATATGGCTGATGAAAACCCTGTGATGATTTTACTTCGCGGTGATCACGAATTAAATGACGTAAAATTAAAAAATTATTTAAACGCTGTTAATTTAGAACCAGCAACAGATGATGAGGTAAAAGAAGTCTTAGGAGTAGAATTTGGTTCTTTAGGTCCTGTAGGATTACCTGATACGGTTGAATTACTAGCTGATTTATATGTACAAGATTTATCTAATACAGTAGTTGGAGCAAATGAAACAGGGTATCATATCAAAAATGTGAATCCAGGTCGTGACTTTGAACCGAAAGAATACCTAGATTTACGATTAGTCAAAGAAGGAGAAATTTCTCCTGATGGTCGTGGGAAATTACAATTTACACGAGGTATTGAGCTAGGACATATCTTTAAACTTGGTACATTTTATTCTGAAAAAATGAAAGCAGAAGTGTTAGATGAAAATGGAAAAGCTATTCCCGTTCAAATGGGGTGTTATGGTATTGGTGTGAGTCGTTTACTTTCAGCTATTACCGAACAAATGTCTGACGAGGATGGCATCAACTGGCCAGCTGAAATTGCGCCATTTGATGTACATATCATCCCAATTAATCCAAAAGATGAGCATCAATGGAACTTAGCCTTAGATATTGAAAAAGAATTAGAAAACTATGGCTTAGATGTGTTACTAGATGATAGAAAAGAACGTCCAGGAGTGAAATTTAAAGATGCTGACTTAGTTGGTGCCCCATTTAGAATCACTGTTGGTAAAAAAGCAGAAGAAGAAATTATTGAAGTGAAAATCAAGAAAACACAAGACGAGTTAGAAATTCGTCGCGACGAGTTATATGCAACGTTAAATATCTTGAATAAGTAACAATACCTTTAAGGTTCTTAGTCTTATTTACTAAGAACCTTTTTCATGTATAATGTAAAAAGGAAAGTAGGGATGACCATGAGCTTATCACCAGTAGAATTATATGCTCAATTAATAAAACAAATTGCTTTAGATGACCAATTATCCAACTATCCTCTTTTAGAAACAGGTGAAGTGAAAAAAGTCACTGTACATAAAAAAAGTCGACTATGGGAGTTTAATTTAGGGTTTCATCATATTTTACCAATGTCACATTATCAGTTGTTATCTACTCATTTAGAGACTGCTTTTAATGATATTGCGCGTACTTCATTGGTTGTATCGAGTCAAAATAAAGACTTAAATGATGATTTATTAGCAGATTATTGGTATCACGTATTAAAAGCCAATGAAGAGATGACAAATGTTGTGAAAAATTCATTGTTGCAAACACCACCATTTGTTGAAGACCAACAGGTTATTTTATTGGTTGAAAATGAAGGGGTCGAAAAATATTTAAGTCAAAAACATTTAGGACGCCTTAGTGAGCTATATAAACGCTACGGATTTCCTGAGTTTAAATTTGTTGTTCGAATTGATGACACAAAAGAGTCAGATATTCAAAAGGCGTTTGAACAACGGCAACAAGAGCAAGCAGAAGAATTAATGAAACAAACAGCTGCAGCCATTGAAAAAAATCAACAACAAAAGAAAAAACAAGAAACGCTTGAACATGAAGGCCCAATTCAACTTGGAAGAACGATTCCAAGTGATGAGGTGATCACACGTATGGAAGACATCATTGAAGAAGAACGTCGTGTGACTATCGAAGGGTTTGTGTTTGATAAAGAAATTAGAGAATTACGTTCAGGCAGAAAGTTATTAATTGTCAAAATCACAGATTATTCATCGTCATTTGCTGTGAAGAAATTTTCTAATAATGAAAAAGACGTCGCTTTATTTGAAGCAATTAAAACCGGAAGTTGGTTAAGAGCACGAGGTAGTATCCAGGAAGACACGTTTATGCGTGATTTAGTGATGAATTGTCAAGACTTAGTTGAGGTAAAAAAAGAATTAAGAAAAGATACAGCCCCTGAAGAGGAAAAACGTGTTGAGCTTCATCTTCATACAAATATGAGTACCATGGATGCGACCAATAGTGCCACAGATTTAGTGGCTCAAGCTGGAAAATGGGGGATGCCAGGAATTGCGATTACCGACCATAGTGGCGCACAAGCGTATCCAGATGCTTATTTTGCTGGGAAAAAACATGGTGTAAAAGTGTTGTTTGGTGTGGAAGCAAACATCGTCGATGATGGTGTCCCGATTGCGTATAATCCAAAACATATTAGTTTAACAGATGCGACTTATGTTGTCTTTGACGTGGAAACAACGGGACTATCAGCGGTTTATGACACGATTATCGAGTTAGCTGCTGTGAAAATGCATAAGGGAAACATTATTGATACCTTTGAACAATTTATCGATCCAGGTCATCCATTATCTCAAACAACCATTCATCTGACGGGAATTACAGATGATATGGTAAAGGGGTCAAAATCTGAAAAAGAAGTCTTAACGCTATTTGAAGAGTTCTGCCGTGATAGTATTTTAGTTGCCCACAATGCTAGTTTTGATATGGGATTCTTGAATACTAGTTATGAAAAATACGATATGCCAGAAGCTCCTAATCCAGTCATTGATACCCTGGAACTATCACGACTACTTCATCCTGAATTAAAGTCACATCGTTTAAACCGTTTGACCAAAAAATATAACATCAACTTGGAGCAACATCACCGTGCGATTTATGACTCGGAAGCAACAGGTCATTTGTGTTGGATATTTGTCAAAAAAGCACAAGAAGAATTTGGCGTGCATTTCCATGATGAGTTTAATCAACATATTGGTGAGGGAGATGCGTATAAGCGAGCACGACCGTTCCATGCGACGATTCTCGCTCAAACACAAGCAGGGTTGAAAAATTTATTTAAATTAATCTCGATGTCAAATGTTAATTATTTTTACCGTGTACCACGTATTCCACGCTCGAAGTTATCTGAGTTTCGAGAAGGATTGTTAGTGGGTTCAGCATGTAGTAATGGTGAAATTTTTGAAGCGATGATGCAAAAAGGTGTCGAAGAAGCCAAAAAGCGTGCCAAGTTTTATGACTATATCGAAGTCATGCCAAAACAAGTTTACGCTCCATTGATTGAAGCAGAACTCGTTAAAAATGATGAAGATTTAGAAGACATCATGACTAATCTGGTGTCGATTGGGGACGATTTAGGTAAGATAGTGGTGGCAACAGGAAATGTTCACTATTTAAATAAAGAAGACGCTATTTATCGTAAAATTTTAATTAATTCGATGGGAGGAGCGAATCCTCTAAATCGCTATGAATTACCGGACGTACACTTTTTAACAACGAATGAAATGTTGGATGCGTTTAGTTTTTTAGGTGAAGAAAAAGCCAAAGAAATTGTGGTAGACAACACACGAAAAATTATGGATATGTGTGAAGACGTTGTACCTGTCAAACAAGAGTTATATACCCCAAAAATTGAAGGGTCAGAAGATGAGATTACGAAATTAAGTTATGATGAAGCACATCGACTTTACGGTGAGGAGTTGCCAGAAATCGTTGAGAAACGAATTGAAAAAGAGCTAAAAAGTATAAACGGGAATGGGTTCTCCGTTATTTATTTAATCTCTCAAAAGCTGGTTCATAAGAGTTTAGAAGATGGTTACTTAGTTGGGTCTCGTGGATCAGTTGGGTCAAGTTTTGTCGCAACCATGACAGGTATTACAGAAGTAAATCCACTTCCACCACATTATTTGTGTCCTGAATGTCAGTATTCAGAGTTTTTTGAAGATGGTAGTTATGGTTCAGGCTTTGACTTACCAGAAAAAGACTGTCCTAAATGTGGGGCTAAACTGTCAAAAGACGGACACGATATTCCATTTGAGACGTTCTTAGGATTCCACGGTGATAAAGTACCCGATATTGATTTGAACTTCTCAGGGACATACCAACCAGAAGCACATAATTATACGAAAGTGTTGTTTGGGGAAGATTATGTTTTCCGTGCCGGAACAATCGGTACAGTAGCTGATAAAACGGCTTATGGGTTTGTAAAAGGCTACGAACGAGACAATGATTTGAGTTTTCGTGGCGCTGAAATTGACCGTCTAGCAAAAGGATCAACAGGTGTGAAACGAACCACTGGACAGCATCCAGGGGGAATTATTGTGATTCCTGATTATATGGATGTGTATGACTTTACCCCAATCCAATACCCAGCTGATGACCAAGATTCTGAGTGGCGTACGACTCACTTTGATTTCCATTCGATCCATGATAACGTGTTGAAACTTGATATACTGGGACACGATGATCCAACTGTCATTCGTATGTTACAGGATTTATCAGGGATTGATCCAAAAACCATCCCAGCTGATGATCCAGAAGTCATGAAGATTTTCTCTGGACCACAAGTTTTAGGTGTAGAGCCTGATCAAATTTATTCTAAAACAGGTACACTTGGTATTCCTGAGTTTGGGACAAAATTTGTTCGTGGTATGTTAGAACAAACAAAACCAACTACTTTTGCCGAGTTACTACAAATATCTGGCCTCTCACATGGTACAGACGTTTGGTTAGGTAATGCGGAAGAATTAATTCGCCAAGGAACGACCACACTGGCTGATGTGATTGGGTGTCGTGATGATATCATGGTGTATCTAATGCATGCTGGGTTAGAAGATGGCTTAGCGTTTAAGATAATGGAAAGTGTCCGTAAAGGAAAAGGAATACCTGACGACTGGCAAGCAGAGATGCGTGCGAATAATGTGCCAGAGTGGTACATTGAATCGTGTTTGAAAATCAAGTATATGTTCCCTAAAGCTCATGCCGCAGCATATGTGTTGATGGCGCTACGTGTTGCTTACTTTAAAGTGCATCATCCCATTTTTTATTATGCAGCGTATTTCTCAGTTCGTGCTAATGACTTTGATATTGTGGCAATGTCAAAAGGAAAAGACGCGGTCAAAGCACGCATGAAAGAAATCACTGATAAGGGAATGGATGCCTCAACTAAAGAGAAAAACTTATTAACCGTGTTGGAGATTGCTAACGAAATGTTAGAGCGTGGCTTTAAATTCCAAATGATTGATTTGTATAAATCAGATGCAGAAAACTTTGTAATTGATGGTGACACATTGATTGCGCCATTTCGTTCTGTTCCAAGTTTAGGATTAAACGTGGCAAAACAAATTGTGGCCGCTCGTGAAGAACAAGATTTTTTATCTAAGGAAGATTTATCTAATAGAGGAAAAGTATCTAAAACATTGATCGAATACATGACAGACAATGGTGTATTGAAAGATTTACCAGATGAGAATCAATTATCCTTGTTTGATATGTTATAAGAAAAAATTTAGGAGGAAGACAAATGTCAAAAGTGTTAGTTTTAGGTGGAGCAGGTTACATTGGCTCTCATGCAGTAAAACGGTTATTGGATAGTGGCAAAGAAGTGGTTGTGGTGGATAATTTATTGACTGGACATAAAGAAGCAGTGGACGAACGTGCCACGTTTTATGAAGGAGATATTCGTGATAAAGATTTTTTAACAGGTGTTTTTGAGAAAGAAGATATTTCGCAAGTCGTTCATTTTGCTGCAAGTTCACTTGTTGGCGAATCAGTTGAAAACCCACTAAAATATTTTAATAATAATGTTTACGGCATGCAAACCTTACTTGAGGTGATGAATGAATTTGGCGTAAAAGAAATTGTCTTTTCTTCAACCGCTGCGACTTATGGCGAACCTGATGTAACGCCTATTACGGAAGACACACCAACGAATCCAACGAATCCATATGGTGAAAGTAAACTCATGATGGAAAAAATGATGAAATGGTGTGATAACGCATATGGGATTAAATATGTATCATTGCGTTATTTCAATGTGGCAGGTGCGATGCTTGATGCGTCAATCGGTGAAGATCACACACCTGAAACCCATTTACTCCCAATCATTTTACAAGTGGCACTAAATCAACGTGAAAAGTTAATGATTTTTGGTGATGATTATCCAACGCCAGATGGCACATGCATTCGTGATTATGTGCATGTCGTAGATTTAGTTGACGCGCATATATTAGCCTTAAACTATTTATCCACACATGATGAAAGCCAAATTATTAATCTTGGTAGTAGCAATGGGTTTTCAGTAAAAGAATTGCTGACTGAAGCCATCAAAGTAACTGGAAAAGCTATTCCTTCTGAGATTGCACCAAGACGTGCAGGAGACCCGTCAATGTTAGTGGCTTCAAATGAAAAAGCGAAAACTATTTTAGGGTGGAATCCTCAATACACTGATGTGGAAACGATTATTTCCAGTGCGTGGCAATGGCATCAAAGTCACCCACATGGATACGAAAAATAGCGAGTAAATGTTAAGCCAAGGACGGTCATCGTTCTTGGCTTTTTTCTATGCCTGTTTAATAGTGGTAAAAATGAGGTGTGGATAGTTATTTAGTCTAATTGGGAATTTGCTGTTAGCTAGGCCACGACTGACAATAAGATTTGAGTCATTCTTAATGTATAAGCCATTTGTTAGTTTTGGTAACACCCCTTGATCAGGTGATAAAAGACCATCTGTTTTAGGTAAACGCCATTGTCCACCATGAGCATGACCGCTAAAAATAGCAAGAGGGCTATTAAAAGAGTTAATGTATTCATCAAATAGTTCAGGATGATGCGCTAAAACTAACGTCTCCTGATTAGTATTCATTTTCGCCATATCTTTACTTGAAAGTGAAGTGTGTCGATTACTTAATCCAACAAGGTTAAAGGCATTATTGTTGATGACTAAATTAGTGACATCATTTTCTAAATAAACCGCATCACTGGCTTTGATTTTTTGTCTCCATAAAGCATAATCTGGGTTTGTTTCTTCGTGGTTACCATTGATAACATAAGTTTGGTAGCGCGATGTTAATGTAGTTAAAAAATCAAAAAATTCGGTTGTTTCTACAGACTCAGTGCGATCAATCGTGTCACCAGTTAAAAACACGACATCAGGTTGTTCTTTTTCTAATTCATTTAATAATTGTGTTTGACTAACTCTTAATCTTGGAAACTGTAAGTCGGATAAGTGCGCAATTTTTACAGGATTATCATTAACCCGATTACTTGTGATGAAAATTGATTCAACATCAAGTTGTCTGTTTTCACGAATGCCTTCTGCCATGATAAAGAGAGGCAGTCCAATTAGTAATCCAGTAATAATTTTTTTCGTTCTAGTCATGTTAGTACTCCTTTGAAATAATCAATATCTTTAGTTAAATTAACAAAAATTTTTTAATAAAGAATTAAAAATAAAAATCTTAGAAAAATCTTAACCGTATTTTCAAAAAAAAGTTAGTAACATTGAATAGTTATGAAAAATATGCTAATATAACAATGTGTGATATGAGTGGAAAGAGTGAGCGTGTTGACGCTCACTCTTTTTGATGAATTTCTCGAAAATGTATAGGGAGGCGAAAATATTGGCAAATGTAGTCGAAATAGTCACTGACTTAGTTACTCCAATCTTGGAAGACTATCAATTTGACTTAGTAGATATTGAGTATGTTAAAGAAGGGAAAAATTGGTTCCTAAGAGTATTTATTGATAAAGATGGCGGTATTGATATCAACGAATGTGCACTAGTCAGTGAGGCGTTAGGTGAAAAACTTGACACAATCGATCCAGATCCGATTCCACAAGCCTATTTCTTAGAGGTGTCTTCACCAGGGGCAGAAAGACCTTTGAAAAAAGAAGAAGATTATGTCAATGCTATTGGAGAGTATGTAAATATCTCTTTTTATCAAGCTGTTGAAGGAGAAAAGCAGTATCAAGGTTTCTTAAAAGAAGTAACCCCAGAGACGCTCACCCTATTAGTAAAAATTAAAACGCAAGAAAAAGAAATGACATTTGATAGAAAAAATATTGCCAAAGCAAGATTGGCTATTCAATTTTAAAATGGAGGTTAAGGAAATACATGAACAAGGAAATGTTAGGAGCACTAGATGCTCTTGAACGCGAAAAAGGTATTTCAAAAAGTATCGTCATTGAAGCACTAGAAGCAGCAATGGTTTCAGCGTATAAACGTCACTATGGACAAGCACAAAATGTAGATGTTGAGTTTGATGAGAAAAAGGGGGATGTGCATATTTTTTCTGTTAAAGAAGTAACAGAAGAAGTCATGGATTCTCAATTAGAAGTTAGCTTGAAAGAAGCGTTAAAAATTAATGGTGCTTATGAAATTGGTGATATGATTCGTTTTGAGGTAACCCCAAAAGACTTTGGCCGTATTGCAGCACAAACAGCTAAACAAGTTATCTTACAACGTGTACGTGAAGCAGAACGCTCAATTATTTATAATGAATTTAGTGCTTACGAAAATGAAATTATGCAAGGAATTGTGGAACGTCAAGATAATCGCTATATTTATGTCAATTTAGGTAAAATTGAAGCCGTATTATCTAAACAAGATCAAATCCCAAATGAAGTTTATCAACCACACGATCGCATCAAGGTTTATATTTCAAAAGTAGAAAATACATCAAAAGGTCCACAAGTTTACGTTAGTCGTAGCCATCCAGATTTATTAAAACGATTATTTGAACAAGAGATACCAGAAGTGTATGATGGAGAAGTAGAGATTATTAGTATTGCAAGAGAAGCAGGAGACAGAGCAAAAGTCGCAGTGACAGCTGCTAATAAAGACATTGATCCAGTTGGAACGTGTGTCGGACCAAAAGGACAACGTGTTCAAGCCATTGTTAATGAATTAAAAGGCGAAAACATGGATATCGTGGAGTGGAATGAAGACCCTGCTGTCTTTATCTCAAATGCACTAAATCCAGCACAAGTATTAGATGTTATTTTTGAGCCAAACCAACGTGCTTGTACAGTCGTTGTGCCAGATTTCCAATTATCATTAGCTATTGGGAAACGTGGACAAAATGCGAGATTAGCGGCTAAATTAACTGGCTATAAAATTGATATTAAACCTGAATCCGAATGGGAAAAAATAGCTGCAGAAAATGAAGAAGAGTTACTTGAAGAAGTACTTGAAGCAAATGAAGAATTAGTCGTTGAAGATGTATTAGATGAAGCTGTGGAAGAAATATCAGAAGAAACTACATCAGAAGAATCAACAGAGAACGCTACAGAAGACATTGTCGTAACTGTTGAAGAAGATGAAGAATAATACCACTTTTTGGGAGGCGAAATAGATGAAACAAAGAAAAATTCCAATGCGTAAATGTGTTGTATCAAATGAAATGAAACCCAAAAAAGAAATGATTCGTATTGTTCGTTCTAAAGAAGGCGAGATTTCGATTGATCCAACTGGAAAAATGCCAGGTCGTGGAGCTTATCTATCTATGGAACCAGATGTCGTCCAAAAAAGTTGGGATCAAAAAATTTTAGACAGAGTATTAAACGATACATTAACAGATGACTTCTATCAAGAGTTGCTAGACTATGTGTCACATCAAAAAGCAAGGAGAGAATTATTCGGAAATGGAAAATAAACAACGATTTCTTAATCTCCTAGGTTTAGCAATGAAAGCCGGTAAACTTGTGACTGGTGAAGAAACAACCTTACAGTCAGTGAGAAAAAATACTGTAAATTTGGTGATTTTAGCAAGTGACGCAAGTGAAAATACCGAAAAAAAAATGAGAGACAAGTGTCATAGTTATCATACAAAATTGATTTCGCCATGCACCTCAGCCGAACTGAGTTCTGCTATTGGTAAAAATCGTATGATTGTCGGGGTATGTGACACCGGATTTTCTCGAAAGAT
Organism: Vagococcus changpingensis; assembly: GCF_058211775.1. Taxonomy (NCBI): domain Bacteria; kingdom Bacillati; phylum Bacillota; class Bacilli; order Lactobacillales; family Enterococcaceae; genus Vagococcus; species Vagococcus changpingensis. Next base: position 699,440 of record NZ_JBYVZB010000001.1, on the reverse strand, counting down.
GTGTGAACTAATGACAGAATAGGATGGTGAGAGAATGAGTAAAAAACGCGTATATGAATTAGCGAAAGAACTAAATGTTCCAAGTAAAGATATCGTAGAAAAAGCTCAGTCCGCAGGTGTTGATGTGAAAAATCATATGAGTACATTAAATGACTCAGATATTGACAAAGTCAAACACCTATTAGCACCTTCAAAAGCTAAGGGACAAGATAATAAAAAAACTGGTCAAGTACCAGCTAAAAAAAATAATCATTCTAATAAAAAGTTAGAAAATAATGATAACAGTAAGGGTAATCGAGTGAATAATCAGAATCAAAACAAACAACAACCAACGAATAAACAAAATAATCACCAAAAATCTTCAGCAAATGGAACAAAAAAACCAGCTGGAAATACATCTAATCAAGCAAATAGAAGCAATAATTCAACAGGTAATAACAATAACCAAAATAAAGGTGGAAACCGTAATAACAATGGTAACCGACCTTATCAAGGAAACCAAAACAATCGCTATAACAAAAATAATAAGCGACGTAACAATAAAAAAGGCAAACAGCAAACATCTAATAAGCCAGCTGTACCACCACGTAAATTTAAAGAATTACCAGAAGTGTTAGTTTACACTGAAGGCATGAATGTAGCAGATATTGCTAAGAAAATTTACCGTGAACCAGCAGAAATTATTAAAAAATTATTCCTATTAGGTGTGATGGTTAACCAAAATCAAGCATTAGATAAAGATACAATTGAATTATTGGCGGCAGATTATGGTATTGAAGCGGAAGAAAAAGTTCAAGAAGATGTGGCTGATATTGACAAATTCTTTGAAGCAGATGTTGTTGATCCTGATAAATTAGTCAGTCGTCCTCCTGTTGTGACTGTTATGGGACACGTTGACCATGGTAAAACAACCTTATTAGATACATTAAGAAATGCAAAAGTAACATCTGGTGAAGCAGGCGGGATTACACAACATATTGGTGCCTACCAAATTGATATTGATGGCAAACCAATTACATTCTTAGATACACCAGGACATGCGGCGTTTACTAGTATGCGTGCTCGTGGAGCAAGTATCACAGATATTACCATTTTGGTTGTAGCAGCAGATGATGGTGTCATGCCTCAAACAGTTGAAGCCATTAACCATGCTAAAGCAGCAGAAGTCCCAATTATTGTGGCGGTCAATAAAATTGATAAACCAAGTGCCAATCCAGATCGCGTGATGCAAGAATTAAGTGAATATGGCTTGATTCCAGAATCATGGGGTGGAGACACCATTTTTGTTCCAATCTCTGCCAAATTTGGGGATAATATTGAAGAATTATTAGAAATGATTTTACTTGTTTCTGAAGTGGAAGACTTAAAAGCTGACCCAACACAACGTGCAATCGGTACAGTTATTGAAGCACGCTTAGATAAAAGTAAAGGACCTGTTGTAACCTTATTAGTACAACAAGGAACACTACATGTTCAAGACCCAATCGTTGTTGGTAACACCCACGGACGTGTGCGTGTGATGACAAACGATATTGGTCGTCGTGATAAAACAGCTGGACCAGCAACACCAGTTGAAATTACCGGGTTAAATGATGTACCACAAGCTGGTGACAGATTTGTAACCTTCGAAGACGAAAAAACAGCTCGTGCAGCTGGAGAAGAAAGAGCAAAACGTGCTTTATTAGAACAACGTCAAGTGAGTCAACGTGTGACATTAGATAACTTATTCGAAAGTCTGAAAGATGGCGAAATGAAAGAAGTTAACGTTATTATCAAAGCGGACGTTCAAGGGTCAGCTGAAGCATTAGCTGCTAGTTTAACCAAAATTGATGTTGAAGGCGTTCGTGTGAAAATTGTCCATTCAGCAGTTGGGGCAATTAATGAAAGTGATATTACATTAGCTTCTGCAAGTAATGCGATTATCGTCGGTTTTAATGTTCGTCCAACAGCACAAGCTCGTACACAAGCAGAACAAGAACAAGTCGATATTCGTTTACACAGAATCATCTATAAAGTTATCGAAGAAATTGAAACAGCGATGAAAGGAATGCTTGATCCTGAATTTGTTGAAAAAATTACAGGACAAATGCAAGTTCGTGAAACTTACAATGTGTCTAAAGTTGGGACAATTGCAGGATGTTACGTAACAGAAGGCTTCATTCGTCGTGATTGTGGTATTCGTTTAATTCGTGATGGTATTGTTATCCATGAAGGTAACCTAGCTAGTTTGAAACGATTTAAAGATGATGCAAAAGAGGTAAAAATGGGATTTGAATGTGGTGCCACTCTTGAAAATTACAATGACGTAAAAGTTGATGATGTCATTGAAGGGTTCATCATGGAAGAAGTGAAAAAATAATTCAGCTCATTTATATGAGGAGGATAAGCATATGGCAAATTACCGAGATCGTCGTGTCGCTCAAGAAATATTAAAAGAAGTGAATGATATTTTACATAAAAAAGTGCGTGATCCACGTGTACAAGATGTAAGTATCACTGACGTAAAAGTAACTGGTGATTTACAAGAAGCAACTATTTTTTATAGCTTGTTGAGTGATAAAGAGTCTGATAAGCAAAAAGCGCAAGAAGGATTGGATAAAGCGACAGGATTAGTTCGTCGTGAATTAGGTCATAGATTAAGTATCTATAAAACACCTGAAATTACCTTTGCAAGAGATGAGTCAGTCGAATATGGAAATCATATTGATGAACTATTAAGAGGATTGCATAAAGATTAATTTAAAAAAGACTAGAGGAAAATTTATTTCTTCTGGTCTTTTTAATTTTTCATAAAATAGGAATGATTAACGCATAATAATGAAGTATGATACACTAAGGTTAGATTAATTAGGAGGCGATTCGATTGGTAAAAAATATCGGAATAGTTGGGACAGGTGTGATTGCAACAGAATTTGTAACGCAAGTAGATACGTCAAAATACACGGTCCATTCAGTGTATAATCGTAACCCAAGATCTCTTGAAACGTTTAAAGAAGCCCATCAATTACATAATGGCTACACAGATTATGATGAGTTTTTAAATGATGATACCCTTGAGTGTGTCTATATTGCAACACCAAATCAAACGCATTATGACTATGCTAAAAAAGCAATCGAAAAGGGTAAACATGTATTATGTGAAAAAGTGATGGTATTAAATGCTGACCAAGCACGTGAGTTATTTGAATTAGCGAAAAAGTATCACGTGGTTATACTGGAAGCTGTAACATTATTCTTCATGCCAATGTATCATGAAGTGAGCCATTTATTAGAACAAAATGTGTTAGGTAAAATTAGTGGGGCGAATATCACATTTGGTAGTTGTAAAGAATATGATGTAAATAATCGATTTTTCTCATTAGAAAAAGGCGGTGGGGCATTATTTGATATTGGACCATATGCCTTATCAGCAGCTGTTTATTTATTAGGGACAGACATTGAGTTAGTTTCTTCTGAGGTTGTCATGGCACCAAGTGGCGTTGATGAAAAATCAGTGACTACATTAAAAACAAAAAATAACGAACTAGCTAGTGTGATGTTATCGTTTAGAGGAAGATTACCAAAACAAATTTTAGTCACAGGTGATGAAGGCTATTTAATGATTAATGATTTTCCAAGAGCGACAACAGCCAATATCTTTTATAATGATGGAACAACACAAGTCATTGAAGCAGGCGATGGAAAAGATGTATTTACCTATGAGATGGATATGTTAAATCATTTGGCTAGTGAAAAAGACTTAGAGCATGTTCCTGATTGTCGAGAAGTCAGTCAACGAGTGATTGAGTTGATGGACGCCATGAGACATGAGTGGGGATGGAAATTATAATAGACACCTAAAAGGAGGGCGGCCTCCTTTTTTTATGTTTACAATCGCTTTTATCCTAATTAGGTCTTTAAGTATGCTATAATATTGAGGAAATGATGAAAAGAGTAGGAGAAGACAAATGGAAGGAATTATCCCTCTATGGAAACCACGTGGCATGACAAGTCATGATTGTGTTTTCCAGTTAAGAAAAATCTTAAAAACAAAAAAAGTTGGACATAGTGGCACACTTGACCCAGATGTTGATGGCATATTGCCTATTTGTGTCGGTAAAGCAACAAAAGTTGTTGAGTATTTGCAAGAATCCAATAAACTATATGTTGGGGAAATAACCCTTGGATTTTCAACAGAAACAGAAGATGCAAGTGGGGAAATTGTGGCAAAAAGTCCTATTACCAAGCCTTTAACAGAAAAAGAAATTGATGAAGCTATGTTATCTTTCACAGGTGATATTCAACAAATTCCTCCTATGTATTCTGCTGTTAAAGTGAATGGTCGACGATTATATGATTATGCGAGAAAAGGCGAATCAGTTGATCGTCCAGTTAGACAAACAGTTATTCATCGTTATAAACGCATCAGTCAACCAATCTTTTCAGAAGAAACACAGACACAGTCTTGGAAATTTGAAGTGGATTGTGCAAAAGGAACGTATGTTAGAACACTTGCTGTGGATACAGGAAAAAAATTAGGTTATGAGGCACATATGTCAGATTTGACGAGGTTATCAAGTGGAGGGTTTGACGTGAAAGAAGCCATTACGTTAGAAAGAGTAAGAGAACTTGTTGAAGATAATCAATCATCAGAAATATTCTATCCGCTTGAGAGAGCTGTCGAGACGTTTCCTAAAAAACGATTAACACCAGATGAGTATCAATTAATCAGAAATGGATTAGTGATGCCAGATTCTTTTTTTGAGGGATATGATGACACACCGTTGATTGCATTATTCTACAATCAACAACTTGTTAGTTTATATGGTAAACACCCAAGTAAACCTGGCTTATTTAAGCCAGTTAAAGTGATTCGAAACGATTAAAGGAGTATATGTTATGCAAATTATTAATATTCATCATCCGTATGATCCATGTGACTTACCTAAGGATGATGTCGTGTTAGCTTTAGGTTTTTTTGACGGCGTTCATAGAGGCCATCAAGAAGTAATCCGAACAGCTAAGACTATAGCAAATGAAAAAGGATTAAAATTGGCTGTGATGACATTTAATCATCATCCTGCAGTTGTTTTCCAAAAAGTAAACTATAAGAAAATGAAATACATTACAACAATTGAGCAGAAAGAAGAAAAAATGAGGCAATTGGGTGTCGATTATTTATATATCATTGAGTTTACGTCTTCTTTTGCCAGTCTTTCGCCACAAGATTTCGTCGATGAATACATGGTAGGATTGCATGCTAAAGTTGTTGTAGCAGGATTTGATTATACCTATGGAAAGAAAGATATTGCCAATATGAGTATCTTACCTACCTATGCAAAAGGTCGATTTGAAGTAGTTGAAGTTGAAAAATTAAGTGAACATGACGAAAAAGTTAGTTCAACAGCTATTCGTGAATGCATGAAGATAGGTGATATGTATGCAGCGAACAAATTATTGGGCTATGCTTATGAAACAACGGGCATTGTAGTACACGGAGATAAACGCGGTCGATTATTAGGGTATCCAACTGCTAATATTAAAGTGCCAACATATTCGTTATTACCTACTGGTGGGGTATATGTTGTGAAGATAAAAGTAGCAAATAAATGGTATATGGGTATGGCGCAAATAGGATACAATATCACATTTGAGAGCAATCGTCCAATGACCATCGAAGTCAATATTCTAGATTTTTCAGATGATATTTACGGTGAACAAGTGAGTGTTGAATGGCTACACTTTTTACGTGGAGAGCAAAAATTTGATAATGTGGATGGACTAATTGCTCAATTAAAACAAGATGAACAAAATACAAGGGATTATTTTGATGCAAGAGGAGGACTAATATGACGTCAGCCTATATACATATTCCTTTTTGTGAACATATCTGTTTTTATTGTGACTTCAATAAAGTATTTATTGAAGGACAACCTGTTGATGAATACATTGAGGCTTTGTTGAAAGAAATCAAGTTAACAAAAGAAGCTTATCCATCAGATACAACTGAAACCATTTATATTGGTGGTGGTACACCAACGTCTTTATCTGCTAAACAGCTCGACCGTCTATTAAGTGGTATAAAAGAATTATTACCGTTTAACCCAAGTGATGAATTTACTGTAGAGGCTAATCCAGGTGATTTGACAATGGATAAAATAAAAGTTCTTCAAACACATGGGGTCAATCGATTGTCTATGGGAGTTCAAACGTTTGATAATAGGTTATTAAAAAAAATTGGTCGAAAACATTCAGCACAAGATGTATTTGATACGATGTCTCTTTTAGAACGTGCTGATTTTTCCAATGTTAGTATTGATTTAATTTATGCTTTACCAAATCAAACAATGGAAAGTTTTGAAGACACGCTGGATAAAGCTTTGGCACTAGATTTACCTCATTATTCTATGTATTCATTGATTTTAGAAAATAAAACCATGTTTTATAATTGGGCAAGGCAAGGCAGATTGCATTTACCAGGAATTGATGTTGAGGGAGATATGTTTGAGCGAGCTATCGAACGCATGACGTTAGCTGGAAAACATCAGTATGAAGTGAGTAATTTTGCTGAAGTAGGAAAAGAGAGCAAACATAACTTGGTTTACTGGAATAATGATCATTATTATGGATTGGGCGCAGGAGCAAGTGGTTATTTAGGCAATATTCGTTATAAAAATCATGGACCTATCCAACATTACTTAGAACCCTTAAGACAAAATAACTTACCTACTATTACAACAGAAAATTTAACGATTAAGCATCAAATGGAAGAGGAAATGTTTTTAGGATTACGTAAAAAACAAGGTGTTTCTCTATCTAATTTTGAACAAAAATTTGGTCAAACATTTGAATCTATTTATGGAAGTGTCGCTGAGCGTTTAATAGAGGAAGAAATGATTCAAATAAGAGATGGCTTTATTTCGTTAACGGATAAAGGATTAATTTTAGGAAATGATGTTTTTGAGAAATTTTTATTAGAAAAATAAGTATGAAACAGTCTAAAGAGAAAAAATTAGGCTGTTTTTTTGTTATTCTCGTTTTTTTGACAAAATAAATTGACATATTCTTGTGATTACTCATTTATAGATTTGTCATAATATAGATGAATCCTTTGTTTATTAAGCTTTATTAATATGGTATCGTTAGATTTAGCACTCTATAACAAAGAGTGCTAAAAAGGAGAGGCTTTTAGTTGACAAAAAAATTAATCCTTGTTATATTAATAATGTAGTTAGCACTTAGTGTGAATGAGTGCTAATAAGGAAGGTGATTCGCATGTTGAGTATGAGACAAGAACACATCTTACAATTATTAGTTCAGCTCTATACTGAAACAGGACAACCTGTTGGATCGAAGACCTTGATGAATAACGGGATTACAGTTAGTTCAGCAACCATTCGAAATGAGCTGTCGAAATTGGAAGATTTTGGTCTTATTCAAAAAATGCACACGTCTTCCGGTAGAATTCCTTCAATGAAAGGATATCGTTATTATGTGGATCATTTAATGGATCCTAGTAAGATTAGTTCTACCGATGTTCAACGTATCAAACGATTGTTTAATCGCAAGTTTAACGCCACAAATGAAATCATTGAGTGGTCTGCTAATATTTTATCCGATTTAACAAGTTATACAGCCTTTTCGTTAGGGCCAGAGGTAAAAGAACGTCGATTAACTGGGTTTCAAATTGTTCCGTTGAATACTCGCCAATTAATGGCGATTATTGTGATTGATCAAGGATATGTTGAAAGTCAAGTGTTCTCAATTCCAAGTTCAGTGTCAACTGAAGATATCGAAAAAATGATTCGAATCATCAATGATCGATTGTTGGGAGAAACACTTTTGACAGTTTACCATAAGCTTCGAACGGAGATTCCATTAGTTCTCCAACGTTATTTTAATAATTCAAGTAATATTTTATTCTTATTCGAAGATGTGTTTAATCAAGCTTTTGATGAACAAATTTATGTGGGTGGAGGGATGAATTTATTAAATTCTGCTGCTATTACAAACCCAAATGAGTTTCAGTCAGTGTATTCCTTAATTAGTGATACAGATAAATTGACTGAGCTTCTTATATCGGATAAAGATGAAAAAATTGATATTAAAATTGGAGATGAACTAAACAATGAATTGTTACAAAACATGAGTTTAGTAACTGGATCGTACGATGTTTTTCAACGAGGCAAAGGATTAGTAGCTGTTTTAGGACCTGCTAACATGTCTTATTCGAAACTGTTAGGAGTTATGGATGTTTTGACGGATGAGCTATCTAGACATCTAGAAACATATTATCGACATTTGGAAAATAGTGGAGAGTGAAAGGAGACTGACTAAAGTGAAGAAAGACGAATCAGTTGATAAAGTTAACGAGGAAGAAAAAAAAGACGAAGAGTCGATAGCTGAAACAAATGAGGCTGTTGAGACCGAAGAAGTGGTAGAAGAAAACGAAACGGAAGAATCGTTAGAACAAACATTACAGGAAGATTTAGATAAGATGGAAGATCAATTCCTAAGAGCTCAAGCAGAAATTGCGAATATGCGCAATCGACATAAAAAAGAGCGTGAGGAAGCTTCTAGATATCGGGCACAAGAATTAGCAAAAGAGTTATTACCAGCTTTGGATAACTTAGATCGTGCGTTAGCAATTGAAGTGAGCGATGAGCATGGTGAGGCGATGAAAAAAGGAATTGAGATGGTGAGAGAAAGTATGTTACATGCTTTTAAAGAATCTGGTATCGAAGAGATAAAAGCTGAAGGTGAAAAATTTGATCCAAATTTACATCAAGCCGTCCAAACAGTTCCCGCTGAAGATGGTCAAGAATCAGATGTGATTGTTCAAGTGTTACAAAAAGGTTATATATTGCATGATCGTATTTTAAGACCATCAATGGTTATCGTGACACAATAATATAAATGATATTTAAATAAAATAATTAGATAAAGGAGATTTTTAATATGAGTAAAATAATTGGTATTGACTTAGGAACAACAAACTCTGCAGTAGCTGTATTAGAAGGCGGAGAAGCAAAAATTATTACTAATCCAGAAGGTAACCGTACAACACCATCTGTTGTATCGTTTAAAAATGGTGAAATCCAAGTTGGTGAAGTAGCAAAACGTCAAGCAGTAACAAACCCAAATACAATTTCTTCTATTAAACGTCATATGGGTGAACCTGGATATAAAGTAGAAGTTGAAGGAAAATCATATACTCCACAAGAAGTTTCAGCGATGATTTTACAATACATCAAAGGATTTGCTGAAGATTACTTAGGCGAAAAAGTTGATAAAGCAGTTATTACTGTTCCAGCTTACTTCAACGATGCTCAACGTCAAGCAACAAAAGATGCTGGTAAAATCGCTGGTTTAGAAGTTGAACGTATTGTTAACGAACCAACTGCAGCAGCTTTAGCTTATGGTTTAGATAAAACTGACCGTGATGAAAAAGTATTAGTATTTGACTTAGGTGGTGGTACATTTGACGTGTCTATCCTTGAACTAGGTGATGGCGTATTTGATGTATTATCAACTGCAGGTGACAACAACTTAGGTGGGGATGACTTTGACGAAAAAATCATCGACTACTTAGTAGAAGAATTCAAAAAAGAAAATGGCATTGATTTGTCTAAAGATAAAATGGCAGTACAACGTTTGAAAGATGCTGCTGAAAAAGCGAAAAAAGATTTATCAGGTGTAACAAGCACTCAAATTAGCTTACCATTCATCACTGCTGGAGAAGCTGGACCTCTTCACTTAGAGTTAAACTTAACTCGTGCGAAATTTGATGAATTAACATCTGATTTAGTTGAAAGAACTAAAATTCCAGTTCGTCAAGCAATTAAAGATGCTGGTATTTCAACTTCAGAAATTGATGAAGTTATCTTAGTTGGTGGATCTACTCGTATTCCTGCAGTAGTTGAAGCTGTAAGAAAAGAAACTAAAAAAGAACCTAACAAATCAGTTAACCCTGATGAAGTAGTCGCAATGGGTGCTGCTATCCAAGGTGGAGTAATCACTGGTGATGTTAAAGATGTTGTCTTACTTGATGTTACACCGTTATCATTAGGTATTGAAACAATGGGTGGCGTGTTTACTAAATTAATCGACCGTAACACAACAATCCCAACAAGTAAATCACAAGTCTTCTCTACAGCAGCAGACAACCAACCAGCCGTTGATATCCATGTTTTACAAGGTGAACGTCCAATGGCAGCTGACAACAAAACATTAGGAAGATTCCAATTAACAGATATTCCTGCAGCTCCACGTGGTGTGCCACAAATCGAAGTATCATTTGATATCGATAAAAATGGTATTGTTAACGTAAGTGCAAAAGACTTAGGTACTCAAAAAGAACAAACTATTACAATCAAATCATCTTCAGGTCTAACAGATGAAGAAATTGAACGTATGGTGAAAGATGCTGAAGCAAATGCTGAAGCAGATAAAGAACGTAAAGAAGAAGTTGATTTACGTAACGACATCGATGCGTTATTATTCTCAGTTGACAAAACTTTAGGCGAGTTAGAAGGAAAAGTTGATGCGGACGAAGTGAAAAAAGCGGAAGATGCTCGTGATGAATTAAAAGCAGCTGTAGAAGCTAATAACATTGAAGACATGAAAGCTAAACGCGATGCATTAAATGAAATTGTCCAAGCTTTAACTGTTAAATTATATGAGCAAGCGGCAGCACAACAAGCACAAGAAAATCCAGAAGCAGCACAAAGTGGCGCGGATGATGTTGTTGATGCAGACTTTGAAGAAATCAACGACGACGAAAAATAATGATGAGTCAAGAAAAAAGCCAAAGCATTGTGCTTTTGGCTTTTTCTCTTGATTATTACGATAAAGCATTCTAAAATTGACTGATTTGTGGTATGATTTAAACGAATTTAGACGTTTTAGAAAAATGGGGGGTTAGTTATATATGGCCAAAAGAGATTATTATGAGGTTTTAGGAGTATCTAAAACAGCAACAGATGATGAAATAAAAAAAGCCTATCGTAAACTATCCAAAAAATATCATCCAGACATAAATAAAGAACCCGATGCAGAAGAGAAGTTTAAAGAAGTATCTGAAGCATTTGAAGTATTAAGTGATGCACAAAAACGTGCAGCTTATGACCAATATGGCCATGCAAGTACTGATCCAAACTTTGGTGCTGGTGGTTTTGGCGGTGGTGGTTTCCAAGATTTTGGTGGTAGTTTCGGAGGGTTTGAAGATATTTTTGAATCATTCTTTGGCGGTGGAGGACGTTCTAGTAATCCTAATGCGCCAAGACAAGGTTCTGATTTGCAGTATACATTAGATTTAACGTTTAATGAAGCAATCTTCGGGTTAGAAAAAAATATTCGTTATAATCGTGAAGACGAATGTGCGACATGTCATGGAACTGGAGCAAAACCAGGAACTCATCCAGAAAACTGTCCTAAATGTCATGGTTCAGGTGTTATTAATGTTGAAAGACAAACGCCACTTGGACGTATGATGAGTCAACAATCATGTGATGAGTGTCAAGGGACAGGTAAAATCATTAAAGAAAAATGTGAAACATGTCATGGTGCTGGACGTATGATTAAGTCTCATTCTGTTAAAGTGACTGTTCCAGCTGGTGTTGAAGATGGACAACAAATGCGTTTATCTGGACAAGGGGAAGCAGGTTATAATGGTGGACCTTATGGTGATTTATATGTAGTCTTTAGTGTGGAAGAAAGCCCAATCTTTGAAAGAGATGGTTCTGAAATCTATTATGATCACCATATTACATTTGTTCAAGCAGCGCTTGGAGACGAGATTGAAGTCCCAACTGTTCATGGACGAGTGAAGTTAAGAATACCAGCAGGGACCCAAACAGGTACAACCTTTAGACTTAAAGGAAAAGGTGCACCAAGATTACGTAGTAATGGAAATGGCGATCAACAAGTAACGGTTCATGTTGATACACCAACTAAAATGAATGAAGAGCAAAAGAAACTTCTACGTCAATTTGCTGAATTAAATGGTGAAAAAGCAGTAGTTGAACAAGAAGAAGGTTTTTTTGATAAAATGAAAGATGCCTTTTCTTCAGGTCATAAGAAAAAGAAAAAATAAGTAAGACGAAAAAAGTAAAACAGTTTATTTGTTTTACTTTTTTTATTTTTACTTGAAATAACTATAAAAAACATGTAATATATATTGTTAGATAGTAATGTTTACGATTTGAGCGAAAGTGAGGATATACCATGAAACGCATAACGAAAATTATTTTAGGTGTCGCTTTGACTAGTTTACTTGTTGCATGTGGTAATACGGTAAAAGAAGATAAAAAAGAAGCAGATAAACTACAAGTGGTAACCTCTTTTTATCCCATGTATGATTTTGCGAAAAAAGTTACGGGAGACAAAGCAGAGGTGACGGTTTTAACAGAAGCTGGTGTAGAACCGCATGATTATGAGCCCAGTGCAAAAGATTTGGCAAAAATTCAAAATGCTGATGTATTTATTTATAATTCAAACGAGATGGAAACATGGGTAAGAGATGTCCTTGCATCTATTGATACGAAAAAAGTGAAAGTGATTGAAGCAAGCCAAGGTATTGACTTGATGGAAGCAACTGAAGAACATGAGCATGAAGGAGAAGCCTCACATGATCATCAATTAGATCCGCATGTGTGGTTAGATCCTGTTTTGGCTAAAAAAGAAGTAGAGACGATTACAAAAGGCTTAGTTGAAGTTGATACACCAAATAAAGATATCTATGAAAAGAATTCAACTGACTTTACACAGAAACTAAATAAATTAAATGAAGCTTACGTGGATGCAACAAAAGATGCCACTCAAAAAACATTTGTCACACAACACACTGCCTTTTCATATTTAGCTAAACAATATGGATTAAAACAGGTGGCAATTTCTGGCATTTCTCCTGATCAAGAACCTACACCTAAAGAATTAAAAAATATTGAAGACTTAGTCAAAAAAGATAATATTAAAGTGATATATACAGAAAGTAGCGCGTCATCAAAAGTAGCCGAAACCATTACTAGCGCAACTGGGGCGACACTTTCAGAACTTAATCCGTTAGAGAGTTTGACTAAAAAAGAGATGGATGGGGGAGAAGATTATCTGTCTGTTATGTATACGAATTTAGAACACTTAAAATTAACCATAAAATAAACGATGGAAACCTAGAATATTTCTAGGTTTTTATTGTTTTTATAGGCCTTAAAGCTGTAGAATAAAGCGATAAGGGGGAGGTGAAAAAATGGAAAAAAGAAGTAGTAAATTAAAGGGTATGATTTTAGCTATTTTAGGTGGAGTTTTTTGGGGAGCATCTGGAGTAGTGGCTGAATATTTGATGACAACAAAACACGTATCAGCTAGTTGGCTTGTAGCCGTTAAAATGATTGTGGCAGGTTTTTTAATTTTAATGTATCAAATGGGAAAAGGGAATAAAGATAGCTTATCTCCTCTAAAAAATAAAACTGAATTAATTCAATTAATTATTTTTAGTGTACTGGGAGTACTTGGGTTACAGTATTCTTTTTTCAAAGCTATTCAAGTTAGTAATGCAGCGACTGCAACGATATTACAATATCTATCACCAATATTATTAGTCGTTTATTTTATTATCGAAAAGAAAGAGCTACCAAATAAATCAAGTGTGGTCAGTATTGTGCTATCATTATTGGGGACTTTTTTATTAGTAACTAAAGGAAACCTAAATGAATTAGCTATGTCACCGAATGGGTTGTTTTGGGGATTATTATCAGCATTTTTAGGTGCTTTTTATATTATTCAACCAAGAAAACTTATGGCAAAATATGGAACAACACTTATTATAGGATGGGGTATGCTAATAGGTGGGGTGTCTTTTCAGGTTTATCAACCGATTTGGCAAGATGTACCTACTTTTACACCTGGTGTGTTACTAGGGATTTTAGTTATAGTGATTATTGGTACCGTTTTTTCATATATCTGTTTACTTAAAAGTACAGAATATATACCACCACAGTTTTCGAGTTTATTAACATCATTTGAACCACTAAGTTCAGCTTTATTTTCAGTTTTATTTTTAGGATTGGTTTTAAAACCTATCGAGATAGTCAGTATGTTATTGATTATTTTTGCTGTTTTTCTTTTGTCTAGATGTGATATCTCATAAGAAAAGTCATGTCTATTTATATTTTAGGTAAAATAAGCTATAATTATTAGCAAGATATAATATAGATAAAAAAGTATCATTTTTTGAAAAAAGAATTGGAGGAAGATGTATGTCTAAACAACAAATTGGTGTTGTCGGTATGGCAGTCATGGGTAAAAACTTAGCGTTAAATATAGAAAGTAGAGGATACACTGTTTCTATTTTTAACCGTACATCATCAAAAACAGAGGAAGTAATCAAAGAGTATCCTGATAAAAATTTAGTTGCAACTTATTCTATCGAAGAGTTTGTTAATTCTCTTGAAACACCAAGACGAATTTTATTAATGGTAAAAGCAGGTAAAGCGACTGATTTAACAATCGAAAGTTTACTACCATTTTTAGATGAAGGGGATGTGTTAATCGATGGTGGGAATACTTACTTCAAAGATACTATCCGTCGTAATGAAGCGTTAGCAACTTCTGGTATTAACTTTATCGGTACTGGTGTATCTGGTGGAGAAGAGGGGGCGTTAAAAGGGCCTTCTATGATGCCAGGTGGACAAAAAGAAGCGTATGAATTAGTAGCCCCAATCTTTGAACAAATTGCAGCAAAAGCAGAAGATGGTGTGCCATGTGTGACGTATATTGGACCAAATGGTGCAGGTCACTATGTAAAAATGGTACATAATGGAATCGAGTATGGAGACATGCAATTAATTGCTGAATCATATGACATCTTAACTCGCGTTTTAGGTTTATCAGTTGAAGAAGTTGCTGACATTTTTAAAGAATGGAATACAGGTGAGTTGGACAGCTACTTAATCGAAATCACGTCAGATATTTTAACGCGTAAAGATGATTTAGGAACCGGTAAACCAATTGTTGATGTTATCTTAGATGCTGCTGGTAATAAAGGAACTGGTAAATGGACAAGTCAAAACGCACTTGATTTAGGAACACCACTACCGCTTATTACAGAATCTGTTTTTGCTCGATATATCTCAGCATTAAAAACTGAGCGTGTAGCGGCAAGTGAGATTATTCCTGTACCACCAGTGAAAGAATTTACTGGAGATAAAAAAGAATTTGTAGAAAAAATTCGTCAAGCATTATACTTTAGTAAAATCATGAGTTACGCACAAGGATTTGCTCAAATGCGTATGGCTAGTGAAGAATATGGTTGGGATCTAAATTATGGTAATATAGCGAAAATCTTTAGAGCAGGATGCATTATTCGTGCCCAATTCTTACAAAAAATTACGGATGCCTATGAACGAAATCCAGAAATTAAAAATCTTATTTTAGATGATTATTTCTTAGATATCACAACAAAATACCAACAATCAGTTCGTGATGTTGTTGCCTTAGCTGTTGAAACAGGTGTACCTGTTCCCACATTCTCATCAGCTATTTCTTACTACGATTCTTATCGTACAAAAGATTTACCTGCTAACATCATTCAAGCACAAAGAGATTACTTTGGTGCTCATACTTACGAACGTAAAGATCGTGATGGCGTGTTCCATTATGATTGGTATGGGGAAGAAAACAAATAAGTAAATGAAAAATCCAGTTACTAGAAAACTAGTAACTGGATTTTTTTAGTTATTGTTAAGCACCCATTCGTTAATGGCATATGCTACACCATCTTCATCATTTGTTTTAGTTATTTTGTTTGCAATGCTTTTTACACTGTCTACAGCATTTCCCATCGCAACCCCAATACCTGCATATTCAATCATAGATAAGTCATTTTCATTGTCACCAATTGCCATGACTTCTTCTTGTTTAATGTTTAGATGCTCAGCCAGTTCTTTGACTGATTCTCCTTTAGTTGCTTTAGGATCTAGTATCTCTAGATAGTAAGGAGCACTTTTAACGATGGCAAAGCGTTCATGAAATTCTTGTGGAATTTTTTTAATTGCTGCATCAAGAATATCTTCATGATCAATCATCATTGCTTTTACAAGTTTGATATCTTTTGTCATGTCATTTACCGGTTTATATTGTAGTGGAATACCTGTGATTATTGCTTCGTTAATGGTATAGGGACTAATATCAGGATTAGCTGTATACATTGTATCAGCATCTTGTACATGGAAATGAACGCCTAGTTTACGTGATAATAGTTCGACATCTTGATAGTCATCTAATGACAGTGAATGACGTAAAATAATTTCTTTTGTTCCAGC
This sequence comes from Vagococcus changpingensis, assembly GCF_058211775.1. Taxonomy (NCBI): domain Bacteria; kingdom Bacillati; phylum Bacillota; class Bacilli; order Lactobacillales; family Enterococcaceae; genus Vagococcus; species Vagococcus changpingensis. The sequence continues at coordinate 683,142 of NZ_JBYVZB010000001.1, read as the reverse complement.
ATTTTGAATCATGCCACCATTATATGTAATAATAAAACTGTGGTCATTTTCTAATTCAAGTTCTTTTACTAAATCAATTACGCCAATAGTTGGTCTTCCTGTTGTTAAAACAATATCAATCCCACTATCAGAAGCTTTTTTAATTGTTTCCTTCACTTTTGGTGTTAATTTTCTTTCTGAATTGACTAAAGTGCCGTCAATATCAATCGTGACCATTTTAATTCCCAAATATTACACGTCCTTTTTAATTATTTCTCCATTTTTTATGGAGTTGTTAAAAGTGTTAATAGAGTCTTCAAATAAAGTATAATTGTCTAATGTAGAGGATGCAAGCATTTCATCAGGGAAATAAAAGCGTTGATCTCCTTTAGTTTCTCCTGCAATTGCTCTAACTAACTCACTAGCACTAGATAGTTCAATCAGTTCACCATCCGGATATATAAGCTCAATTTGTGTTTTATTTTGTGATTTTTCTGGTTTATAAAAATCATAAGGTAAATCAAAACTGGAATTAATGGCAGTATAATAGGTATGATTAAAACCAACTTTTTCAACTAAATCTTGCAAATCTGGTAACATGATAAAGTTCTCAGTTGAAAAGGCTGCTGATTTAAATGGAACACGATTTAAAAATCGTTTAGATAAATCATTTAAAATAGCATCATCTGAATGGCTCCATAAATGAAATGCCGTAGTTAATACACCATCATCTAACACAAGATAATCGTTTAAATCAAAATCATGTGCAAGGAAAGGAACTAAAAGAGGCGACGTTTTATTAAAATATGATTTATTATCATGGTATAAATCTTGAGCTCGTTGTAATAAACGATCTAATACCATTTCCATTCCTCGAGAGACAGGATGAAAATAAATTTGCATGTACATCTGATAGCGGCTAACAATGTAATCTTCAACAGCATGCATGCCACTTATTTTAAAAACAATCCCACTTTTATGAGGTCTGATGACGCGTAAAATACGTGTTAAATCAAATGTACCATATTCTGTTCCAGTAAAATAGGCGTCTCGTAATAAATAATCCATCCTATCTGCATCGATTTGACTAGAAATCAGTTGAACGACTTGTTTATTTGGATAGGTTTTAGCAATCACACTCGCTACTTTGTCAGGAAATTCTTCTGACACTTGTCGTAAAATACGATTGATCTCAGTTTTTTTTGAGGTAATGATATCAACGGTTACTTGTTCATGATTTGTTTTAAAAATCGCTTCAAATGTATGTGAAAAAGGTCCGTGACCTAAATCATGTAATAATGCCGCACATAGTGTAACAAGTCGTTCTGAATCATCCCATCCATACTCCCCGTACTCTTTCACATCATAATTTCGTTTAAAATAGTTGCAAATGCGGCGAGTAATTTCGTAGACCCCTAAAGAGTGACCAAAACGAGAATGCTCTGATGTGTGAAAGGTTAGAGATGTTGTTCCAAGTTGCTTGATTCGTCTTAGGCGTTGGAATTCTTTGGCATTAATTAATTCTAAAATAATTGGGTGTTCCACTTTAATATCGTGGTGTATAGGATCTCTAAATACTTTTTCAATCAATTAATCCACCTCCTTTAAAATAGTATTAATCCTCTCATTTCGCTGTTCCATTCTTTGGTAGCCCTTGTCGTAACTTTCTTTAAATTCATCAGAAGTTAAAAAATGGTTAAATTTGACTTGAGCAGTATCGTCAATTGTCCAGTTTTGACTAATGGCTTCAATAATGAGCATTTGCATTTGTTCAACGTTCAGTTTTTGTTGTAGTAAGTCCGATAAATTTCGCATAGAGTTTGGATCAACTGGAGGAAAAGTTTCTTTTCCAAATTTGTCTTTTAAACCCGCTTGATAAAATTGTTGGACTAGGTTTCCTCTTTTTTCTTGGTTACCATTAACGCTGATATAAATCATAATGCTTAAGCCTTTTTTTATTCGACGTTGGGCAATACCGGCAAATTTTTTTTCATTAATACTTAAATCGTATTCACCAGGACAGTAGGAATTTACTACCTCGAAAGAGTCTATAGTAACATTGAATGAAGATAAAGCATTTGAAATGATGGCTTTCATTGTGTCATATCCATGATTAATACTGGTTTGATTAGTAAATTCTTGTGGTAAAATCATTGAAAAGTTTAAAATCCCATCATCCGCTACTACAGCTAAACCGCCAGAATTTCGTACAACAGGATGATAGTGATGGGATCTAACCGAAGAGATGGCATCACTTAAGTCTGTGACACGAGTATCTTGCATTCCTAATATTAGTTGATTTGTCATCGTCCAAAAATGAATGATAGGCATCCCATGTTTACCTGAGTAATCAGCCAAAATATCTGTTACGATAAATGGATCATATTTATTTTCATTTGTTAGATGATGTTGTTCAAACAGAACAATTGCTTGTTTTAACGACATATATACAACTCCTTTTTATACTTTCCTTATTATACCGATTCTTTTGTGAAACGGAAAGGATTTAAGAACAATGATAAAGGTTTGACAAACCTTTTAAAAAAGACCAAAATATATAAAAAAGTAAAGAGGTGGAATGGGTGTCAAAAAGAGAAAAAACACCAATTAATATTTTGGTGAAAACTGAGGTTACACAAGAGCAAGAATTGAAAGAATTTTTAGTAGAAGTCAAAGGTAATATGGTAGTAATTAATGATGTCATCTATTTAAGATACGAAGAATTACTGGAAGGAATTGATAAACCTGTTCCTGTTACAATAAAAATTTTACCAGATGAAACGGTAACATTGATTCGCTCAGGTGATGTTAAAATGAAATTAAATTTTTCCTATGAGGAAAAGCGGGAAACAACATATGCTACTCCTTATGGCATGATGAGTATTTCAACCATGACTAATCATTTACATATTAGTCTAAAAGATAATCCACAATCAGGTGATTTAACAATTGATTATGATTTATTTGCTGGAGAAGAAAAGTTAGGGACATACCATTTGATGATTAATTTTAGTGGGGAGAATAGATGAAATAAAAATTTTAAATTGCAAAGAAACGCTAGTTATTGTATGATAGAGAGTAGACTGTGAAAGGACGTGTGTCAGTTGGAAATTAAAGCTTTTGAAGGCGTAAATAAAAATGAATTGTCGATGATTGAAGTTGCACATGCAATTTTAAATCAACGTGGAGACATTATTGATTTTAGTGATTTAGTAAATGAAATCCAAAACTACTTAGAAAAAGCAGATAGTGAAATTCGTGACATCTTGCCACAATTTTATACAGACTTAAATATTGACGGAAGTTTTATTTCTTTAGGAGATAATCGTTGGGGCCTGCGTAGCTGGTATCCAATCGATTCAATTGATGAAGAAGTTTCTGGTGTGGATGAAGACGAAGAAGAAACACCACGTCGTAAAAAACGTAAAAAAGTAAATGCTTTTATCGCAATGGATGACGATGCCATTGATTACAATGATGATGATCCAGAAGATTTGGACTTAGTCGATCATGATGAAGATGATGATGAGTTGTATGAAGATGAAGAAGATGAAACAAAAGAAATCAAAGAATACACAACTGATTTATCAGAAATCGGTGCTGACAATGACGTTGATGATGACGTGCCAGAAGGTGTAGAAGAAGATCTAACCATCGTTGAAGAAGATGATTTATACGAAAATGATGATGAAGAAGACGAAGAATTATAATAAAAAGAGTGTCATTTGATGCTCTTTTTTGTTTATTATAGAATAGGAGGGATAGCAATGATTAGTGAGGTAGTAGATAAAATAATTTTTGTATTAAATGCTTTTTCAGTGATTATTCTCTTAGTGGGTGTGGCAAAAGCCGTCATCGATTTTACTAAAAATGAATTTGGAAGCGGCACAAGGGAAGAAATATCTTTCAGAAATAATAAAATTAAATTATATTTAGGATCTTATATATTACTAAGTTTAGAAGTGCTTATTGCGTCAGATATTATTGAAACTATTTTAAACCCATCAACACAAGATATTGTTATCTTAGGTGGAATTGTCGTGATCAGAACTGCTATCTCTTATTTTTTAGGAAAAGAAATTGAACAAACACATAATGAGGAAGAGTAGAGATACTCTTTTTTTTTTATAAGCATAACGCTTGAATTTTAAAATGAAAGCAGATACAATTTTAACTATACCGAAATAAAAAAATATCAAAGGAGAATTGTTATGACAGCTTTTAAAGATATATACAAAGAATATAATTTATTTATTAATGGAGAGTGGACAAAAGGCGCTAAGGGAGAGATGTTAGATACTTTTTCGCCTGTAAATGGAGAAAAAATTGGCTCATTTGTTGATGCCGTTGATGCCGACGTTGATGCTGCCGTTGATGCCGCACAACAAGCATTACCTGAATGGCGTGATTGGTCACTTGTGGATAGAAGTAATTTATTATTAAAAATTGCAGATGTTATTGATGAAAATATGGAACATTTAGCCTATATAGAATCTATTGATAATGGAAAACCAATTCGTGAGACCAAATCGGTGGATGTACCACTTAGTGCCGATCATTTTAGATATTTTGCAGGTGTCATTCGTAGCGAGGAAGGCTCAGCGCAAGCGTTAGATAAAGATACTTTAACACTTATCTTAAGAGAACCAATCGGGGTGGTTGGACAAATTATTCCATGGAATTTTCCCATTTTGATGGCAGCGTGGAAATTAGCTCCAGCTCTAGCTGCTGGAAATACTATCGTCATTCATCCATCATCTTCCACTTCTTTAAGCTTATTAGAATTAGTTAGGTTGATTGGTCCAATGTTACCAAAGGGTGTGTTAAATTTAATTACAGGTAAAGGATCTAAATCAGGCGATTATATGTTAAAATATGATGGATTTAATAAACTAGCCTTTACCGGATCAACTGAAGTTGGTTATAAAGTTGCTCAAGCTGCAGCGGATAAATTAATTCCTGCAACCCTTGAATTGGGTGGAAAATCAGCGAATATCTTCTTTGATGATATGCCATTTGAAAAAGCAGTTGAGGGAGCACAACTTGGTATTTTGTTTAATCAAGGACAAGTATGCTGTGCAGGATCAAGGATTTTCGTGCAAGAAGGAATCTACGATAAATTCGTAGCAGAATTAAAAGAAAAATTTGAAGCCGTAGTCGTTGGGGATGCGTTGGATGAAAATGTCCAAATGGGTGCCCAAGTGAATGAGGGACAAGTAAATAAAATTTTAGAAGCAGTTGAAGTAGGGCGTAAAGAAGGTGCAACGATTTTAACAGGTGGAAAACGCCTTGATGGAGACTTAGGAAAAGGATGTTACGTGGCACCGACACTTTTAACTGATGTGACTAATGATATGGAAGTGGCTCAAGAAGAAATCTTTGGTCCAGTTGCAGTAGTGATTAAATTTAAAACAATTGATGAAGTGATAAAAATGGCAAACGATTCTGAATATGGTTTAGGTGGGGGTGTTTGGACTAAAAACATCAACACAGCTCTTAAAGTGAGTCGAGGAATTGAAACCGGACGTGTATGGGTTAATACATATAATCAAATTCCCGCCGGAGCACCTTTTGGTGGATACAAAAAATCTGGTATTGGACGTGAGACGCATAAAGCTATCCTTGATGCTTATAGTCAATTTAAAAATATTTACATCGATACAAAGGAAACAGGATTCAATCTTTATTAAAAAAGGACTGTAATAAAATTTTCTGAAAATAGCATCAAAGATTGTGATTTGACTAGCAAAAATAACTAAAGAGTGTTAAAATGATGGTGTTAGTTAAGTATCACCTATACCAAATAGAGTGATAACATAATAGGAGGAATTTAATTATGGCATTAGTATCAGCAACAGAAATGTTAAAAAAAGCTAAAGAGGGCAAATATGCAGTTGGTGCATTCAACACAAACAATTTAGAATGGACTAAAGCTATCCTACAAGGGGCTCAAGAATCTAATTCTCCAGTAATGATTCAAACTTCTATGGGTGCTGCAAAATATATGGGTGGTTACCAAGTATGTTATGATTTAGTTAACGACTTAATTGACTCAATGGGAATTACAGTTCCAGTAGCATTACACTTAGACCATGGTGAATACGAAGATGCATTAAAATGTATCGAAATTGGTTACACATCTGTAATGTTTGATGGTTCTCACTTACCATTTGAAGAAAATTTAGAAAAAGCAAAAGATGTTGTTGCTAAAGCTCACGCTAAAGGTGTTTCTGTAGAGTGTGAAGTTGGATCAATTGGTGGAGAAGAAGACGGCATTATCGGTTCTGGTGAATTAGCAGATCCAGCTGAATGTAAAGCAATGTCTGAAACAGGAATTGATTTCTTAGCTGCAGGTATTGGTAATATTCATGGTTCTTACCCTGAAAACTGGGCTGGTTTGAGCTTTGATCGTTTAGCTGAAATTGCTGAAGTAATCGATGGTAAACCAATGGTATTACATGGTGGTTCTGGTATTCCATTAGATCAAATCCAAAAAGCAATCTCTTTAGGCGTATCAAAAATTAACGTTAATACTGAATGTCAAGAAGTATTTGCAGCTGCAACACGTAAATACATTGAAGAAGGCAAAGACTTAGAAGGTAAAGGATTTGACCCTCGTAAATTATTAGCTCCAGGTACTACCGCAGTAACTGAGTTAGTTAAAGAACGTATCCAATGGTTTGGATCAAACGGTAAAGCATAATTTTAAAGCTTGAATGAAAAAAGAGTGTCTGACTTTGTCAGTCGCTCTTTTTTTACGTATAAATTTACCAAGTGCTTTTTTTCATTTATATTGTGTGATAGAATACAACTATATTATGCATAACGAAACTTATTTGGCTGCTTATTTTAAGCGGCTTTTTTAAAGACTAAAGTGAGGTCATTAAGACAAAATGAAAAAATTAATTATAAATGGTGGAAAAAAATTAAAAGGCACTGTCACAATTAGTGGTGCTAAAAATAGTGCTGTTGCTTTAATTCCTGCTGCTATTTTAGCTGATACTCCTGTTATTTTAGAAGGAGTACCTGATATTAAAGATGTGCACTCTTTAAAAGAAATTTTAGAAATTATGGGTGTGAAAGTAACTTTTGATAATCATACTATGATAATTGATCCAACCAACATGGTATCCATACCAATGCCAAGTGGAAAAATTAATAGTTTACGTGCCTCATATTATTTTATGGGAGCGTTACTAGGTAAATTTGGTGAAGGTGTTGTTGGTCTTCCAGGTGGCTGTTATTTAGGACCAAGACCTATCGATTTACATATCAAAGGGTTTGAATCACTTGGAGCTGAAGTAACAACTGAACATGGAGCAACTTACTTAAAATCACCAAATGGGTTAGAAGGCACACGTATTTATATGGATATGGTGTCAATTGGTGCAACAATTAATGTGATGTTAGCGGCGGTAAAAGCAAAAGGTCGAACAGTGATTGAAAATGCCGCAAGAGAGCCTGAAATTATTGATGTCGCAACATTATTAAATAACATGGGAGCTAAAATTCGTGGCGCTGGTACGAATGAACTTCGGATTGATGGCGTGACAGAATTAAAAGGATGTCGTCATTCAATCATCCCAGATCGTATCGAAGCAGGGACTTATTTATCAATGGCAGCTGCTCATGGTGATGGTGTTATAGTCCAAAATGTTATTTATGAGCATTTAGAAAGTTTTATCTCAAAATTAGAAGAAATGGGTGTGCCAATGACTATTCGAGAAGATAGTATTGAAGTACATCCAGCTAAAAACCTAAAACCAATCAACGTTACAACGGTTCCTTATCCAGGATTTGCAACAGATTTACAACAGCCTATTACCCCACTATTATTAAAAGCCAATGGAAAAAGTATTGTGACAGATACAATATATGAGCAGCGAGTCAATCATATTCCAGAATTAGTTCGCATGGGAGCAAACGCAAGTATTGAAGGGAAAATGATTGTATTAAATGGTCAAGATGATTTAGAACTTGTAGGAGAAGATGTTACGGCGAGTGATTTACGTGCAGGTGCTTGTTTGGTAACTGCTGGTATCATGGCAAGTGGAACAACTCGCATTTCTAATGTGGATAATATTTTACGTGGGTACGATAATATCATTGATAAATTAACAAATCTAGGTGCTGATATTCATATGGAAGAAGGCACGGATAAAGAGGGATAATATGCGTGATTATTTAACAATGGGTGAATTAGAACATAAAACCCTAAAAGAAATATATACTTATGCAAAAGATTTTAAGATACCTTATTATAGTCAAATGAATAAAAAAGAATTATCATTGGCTGTCATTCGTGCACAAGCAGAAAAACAAGGCTTTTTTATGGTGGAAGGTGTATTAGATATTATATCAAATGATGGATATGGCTTTTTACGACCTATTAATTATACACCCAGTAAAGAAGATATCTATATTTCCTCATCACAAATTAGACGATTTGGATTACGAAACGGGGATAAAGTATCAGGAAAAGCAAGACCACCAAAAGAGAGCGAGCGTTATTATGGATTGATGCATGTTGAAACGGTTAATGGAAAAAATCCAGAAGATGCCAAACAACGTCCACATTTTCCAGCGCTTACGGCACTTTATCCTGATACAAAATTAGTATTAGAAACAACAAAAACAGGTTTATCAACACGAATGATTGATTTGTTTGCACCAGTTGGTTTTGGTCAACGTGGTCTAATTGTCGCACCACCAAAAGCTGGTAAAACGAGTGTCATAAAAGAGATTGCTAATGGCATTTCAAAAAATTATCCAGAAGTGGAGTTAATTGTCTTATTAATTGATGAACGTCCGGAAGAAGTAACTGATATTGAAAGAAGTGTTGATGGTGAAGTAGTATCCTCTACCTTTGACCAGATGCCTGAAAATCATACTCGTGTCGTTGAACTTGTGTTAGAAAGAGCGTTACGTTTAGTGGAAGATAAACGTGATGTGGTGATTTTAATGGACAGTATCACTCGTTTGGCCAGAGCATACAACTTAGTTATTCCACCAAGCGGACGAACACTTAGTGGAGGGATTGACCCTGCAGCCTTTTATAAACCAAAACGTTTCTTTGGAGCTGCACGAAATATTGAAGAAGGCGGAAGCTTAACTATTCTGGCGACTGCTTTAGTTGATACAGGAAGTCGAATGGATGATGTGATTTATGAAGAGTTCAAAGGAACAGGTAATATGGAACTTCATCTATCAAGAGAATTATCAGAACGCCGTGTGTTTCCGGCAATCGATATTAAACGATCAGGAACGAGACGTGAAGAATTGCTTATGTCTCCAGAACACTTGGAAGAAATATGGAAATTACGCCGTCATATGAAAGGTGACTCGATTAATTCAACACATCAATTATTAACTTTTTTAAAGAAAACAAAAAATAATGAAACCTTTTTTGATACATTTAAAGACGTTTCTTTTTTAAAAAAATGAATTGCTAAAAATCATTGAACATGTTAATATAGTATCGTTGTAATAATAACTCTGTTTCAGCACATGAATCAGGGCAAAGGAGAGAGAAATATGAAACAAGGAATTCATCCAGAATATCATCCAGTAGTATTTATGGACTCACAAACAGGGTTCAAATTCTTATCTGGATCAACTAAAACATCTGAAGAAACAATTGAATGGGAAGATGGTAACACATATCCAGTTATTCGTGTGGAAATCACTTCAGATTCACATCCATTCTATACTGGACGTCAAAAATTTACACAAGCAGACGGACGTGTGGATCGTTTCAACAAAAAATATGGTCTCAAAGACGAAAACGCTGCAGAATAATCTTCAGTGTCGAAAAGATTTCTGGTATTTTATCAGGAGTCTTTTTTTATTGAAAGGATTGGTGAAATGAATTGTTCAACAAATAATCAACCGTTTAAAATAGTAATATGGATTGAACATAATGATCATTGTTTGGTTACCACTAATAAAGATGGTGATAAACATCTTCTTGAAGTCCAACCTGAATTTGCAGAAACAACACTTGAAGCAATTGAAAGATATGGTAAAGATATATTAGGTTTATCATTTAACACAATTGAATATGTCGATATTATTGAGCAAACGACTCATCAACATGTTGAACGAACCGAAACGGTATTTTTATATCGTGCTGAGATAAGTGAACAGGAAGTATTACCCAAATTGACCCAAAGTCAAATTATATTTTGGTTACCTATCGAAAAATTAAGACAAAACGTTTCTAGTAATTTTTTATCAAAATTTACTAAAGTAAACAAATGATAGTATGTCATTTGTTTTTTTTATGGTAAAATAGGGGTTAAATGTAAGGAGAGATGGATATGACAGAGTTACAACAATTGATTATAAGGAATTTACAAGTTAAGCCATATATAAAAGCTAAGGAAGAAATTGCCATACGTGTCGCCTTTTTAAAAGACTACATGTTAGCGCACCCATTTTTAAAAACGTATGTTTTAGGTATTAGCGGCGGACAAGACTCTACTTTAGCAGGTAAACTAGCACAACTAGCAATCAGTGAATTACGTGAAGAAACTGGTGATACTGATTATAAATTTATTGCCGTTCGTTTGCCTTATGGCGTGCAAAAAGATGAAGATGACGCACAAAAATCATTACATTTTATTCAACCAGATGAGTCATTAGTTATAAATATAAAATCTAGCGTGGATGCTTTAGTGAAAGAATTAAATGAAGGTTCAAATATCGTGGTGAGTGATTTTAATAAAGGAAATATTAAAGCTCGTCAAAGAATGGTATCGCAATATGCGGTGGCCGGTCAAAGAAGTGGCGCGGTAATTGGGACAGATCATGCCGCTGAAAATCTAACAGGTTTTTTCACCAAATTTGGTGATGGCGCAGCAGATATTTTACCTTTATTTGGATTAAACAAAAGACAAGGAAAAGCCTTGCTAAAAGAACTGGGTGCTGATAAATCATTGTATGAGAAAATTCCAACAGCTGATTTAGAAGAAAATAGACCAATGATAGCTGATGAAGATGCTTTAGGTGTGACTTATGAGGCAATTGATGATTACTTAGAAGGTAAAGAAGTTAGTGATAAAGATAGAGAAACAATTGAGAGATGGTATCAAAAGTCAGAACATAAACGTCATTTACCGATTACGTTAGGAGACACGTTTTGGGTAAAATAGAATCAAGGGTTCAAAGACGAGTAGAGCAAACCCAAAAAAAATCATGGCTAAGAAGGATTTTTACTAGTCCAATTACCAAAATCTTACTAACTTTAATCATTGTTTACTTAAGTAATTTCTATTTACAATTAAGTCAAAATACTTGGAGCTTCTCGCTTGCGTGGAAGTTTGCGTTGGAGTGGCATGTTGAGAAATTTTTACTAGGAACGCTTGTATTACTATTTTTAGATATGTTTCTTATTAGTCTGAGTGGGTCATTTTTAATGGGAAATATCATTTATATCACGAGTATTGGGTTACTTGGTATTGCTAACAGTCAGAAAATGGCATTGAGGATGGAACCTATCTACCCAGATGATTTAAAAATGATTTTTGAGTTTACGATGATGAAAGATATCATTGGAAATACGTATTTTATTTTAACGTTAGTGCTGATATTTTTAGCATTAGCAGGACTAGTCTACGCCTTATATCGCTCAATTCGTTTAAGTAAACGTCAACAAGTCATTCGTTTAGTATGTTTTGTTGTCTCAATCGCAGGGCTATTTTATGCCAGTTTATTTAACCAACCAAACAATCTATTACGAAAAGAGTACAATAAAACTGCGCTATGGATTCCATATAGTCAAAAAATGAACTACTATAATACAGGTTTTATGGGTGGCTTTTTATATAATTTAAAAGTTGAAGCCATGGATAAACCAAAAAATTATTCGAAAGAAACAATCGACAAAATCGTCAAAAAATATGATACAAAAGCAAAAGAGAATAACGCTAAAAAGAAAAACAAGGAAAAACCTAATGTGGTATTTATTATGTCTGAAAGTTTTTCTGATCCTGAAAAGTTAGATGGCATTAAATTAAATAAAAGTCCTATTACTGATTTTAGGAGTGTGGCACGACAGTCTGTTTATTCTGGCGAGATGTTGTCGCAAAACTATGGTGGTGGGACAGCAAATATCGAATTTGAAGCATTGACAGGAATTTCAATGGGATTACTTAACCCTCAAATGACGACACCATATACTATGATGTTACCTAAGAAAACGGAATTTCCATCGATTGTCTCGAGTTTAAAACAACAGGATTATCAAACAGTAGCTATCCATCCTTACAATACATCCATGTATAAACGCAAAGATGTTTACAATGTTCTTGGATTTAATCGGTTTTTAGATGAAAATACCATGACTCATAAGGAAAGGTTGTCAAATAATGGTTATATTTCAGATGCCTCAGCGTTTAGTGAAGTGCTAGATGTAATGGAGAAATCTGATAAAGCGTCTTTTGTCCATCTTGTGACAATGCAAACGCATATGCCATATAATAATAAATACACGGATTCACCTTATACATTAACGAACTTAGCATCTAGCGCCTCAATTGATAATTATGCGTTAGATATTTCATACACATCAAACGCATTGAAACAATTTATTGAGGACATTAATAAATTAGATAGACAGACAATTGTGGTTTTCTGGGGGGATCATTTACCGTCAATTTACCCAGACAATATTGTAGAAAAAAATAATCCATTTACAACACATTTAACAGAGTATTTAATTTATGATACTTTAAATAAAACGATTCATCACCAAGAAGTGATGAGCCCATTTTATTTTTCTAGCTTGATTACCGATTTTTCATCTGTTGAGCAGACAGGATTCAATGCCATGTTATTGGAGTTACAAAAAATTCTTCCGGCATTTGAAAAACAAATGTATTATGTAAATGGAAAATGGGAAAAAGAAGTATCTTTTACTAAAGAAGAAAGAGAGCTCTATGAGGACTATCAGTTAATGGTTTATGATTTGATTTCTGGTGAAAAATATGGTCAACAAATGTTTAATGTCGAATCATAATCATGAATTTTTTAAGAAAATAGTGAATTAATTGTAAGTTAAAAATTTTCATGATATAATCAAGTGGAATTATTCATAAGGGAGTAACTGGCAGTTCTACATACTGCGGTAATGCCACCAATCGAAATCACGACGCATTTCTGGTGTTACCTTAAATAGTGAGACTTATGTATGTAGTTAAGCATACATAGGTCTTTTTTTATTTGACTTATGTATAGCGACAAATAAAAGGAGGAAAAGAGATGTCAGAGCAAAAAAAGAAGCAGTTGAACGATGCATTTTATGTTGAAGATGAGAAACAAGTGTTAGAAAAATTGCAATCAACTCCTAATGGGTTGAGTGCTACGGAGGTGGAAAAACGCCTTAAGGAGTATGGTCATAATCAATTGGATGAGGGAAAGAAAAAAAGTTTATTTAGTAAATTTTTAGACCAGTTCAAAGATTTTATGATTATTATTTTATTAGCAGCAGCTGTTCTTTCATTTTTCATGGGGGATCAAGTTGAAGCGGTTATGATTATTGTTGTAGTTTTCATCATGGCGATATTTGGTGTTTTCCAAGAGTCAAAAGCAGAAGAAGCAATTGAAGCATTGAAAGATATGTCCACACCAAATGCTAATGTACGTCGTGATAATACAACTAAAACAGTGAAAAGTACAGATTTAGTGCCTGGTGATATTGTGTTACTTGAAGCAGGTGATGTGATTCCAGCTGATATGCGTTTGATTGAAACAGCGTCGTTAAAAATTGAAGAAGCAGCCTTAACTGGTGAGTCTGTCCCCGTTGAAAAAGAAGCAGTTGTGTTAGAAAAAGAAGATATTGGTATTGGTGATCGAATCAATATGGCTTATATGAATAGTAATGTGACATATGGTCGTGGAGTTGGTGTGGTAACTGGTACAGGTATGAACACCGAAGTTGGTAAAATTGCTAACATGTTAGCTCAAGCTGACGAAACGAATACACCATTGAAAGAAAACCTAAATAAATTAGGTAAAGTATTATCAATTGCTATTATTTTTATCTGTATTGTGATGTTTGGTGTTGGGATGTTACGTGGTGGCCATGATTGGATGGAAATGTTATTAACATCTGTATCATTAGCCGTTGCTGCGATTCCAGAAGGATTACCAGCGATTGTAACGATTATTTTAGCTTTAGGAACACAAAAAATGGCTAAACGTAATGCGTTAGTTAGAAAATTACCAGCTGTTGAAACATTAGGTAGTACTGATATTATCTGTTCAGATAAAACTGGTACATTGACGTTAAACCAAATGACAGTTGAGGAAGTCTTTACAAATAATAAATCAATACGTGATTCAAAAGATATCCCCTTAGACAATACCACATTAAAAATCATGACATTTTGTAATGATACAAAAATTTCTGACGATGGCACATTAATTGGTGACCCAACAGAAACTGCTTTAATTAAATATGGTGAAGACCGTGGTTATGATATTGCATCAAAATTAAAAGACGAACCACGTTTAGCCGAAGTACCATTTGATTCTGATAGAAAATTAATGTCGACATTCCATAAATTACCTGACGGTCGTTTCTTTGTAGCTGTAAAGGGTGCGCCTGATGAATTATTGAAACGTTGTACAAACTATGACGTCAATGGCGACATTAAACCAATGGATAAATCAGAAGAAGATTTGATTTTAAAGACTAATAAACAATTAGCGACGCAGGCATTACGTGTACTTGCTATGGCTTATAAAATTGTAGATGAGATTCCAAGTGAATTAACAAGTGAAACTGTTGAGACAGATTTAATCTTCTCAGGTTTAGTCGGGATGATTGACCCAGAACGTAAAGAAGCAGCTGAAGCTGTACGTGTTGCCAAAGAAGCTGGTATTCGTCCAATTATGATTACTGGTGACCATAAAGACACTGCTGAAGCAATCGCTGTGCGTCTCGGTATTTTAAAAGAAGGTCAACATGATGCTGTTATTACTGGTGGCGAATTGAATAATATGTCAGATGAGCAACTAGCTAATTCTATTGAACAATATTCCGTTTACGCTAGAGTGTCACCTGAACATAAAGTACGTATTGTTAAAGCATGGCAAAAAGATGGAAAAGTAGTGGCGATGACTGGAGACGGAGTAAACGATGCACCAGCTCTTAAAACTGCTGATATTGGTATAGGTATGGGTATTACTGGTACGGAAGTATCTAAAGGTGCAAGTGATATGGTCTTAGCTGATGATAACTTCTCCACTATTATCGTTGCCGTTGAAGAAGGACGTAAAGTATTTTCAAACATTCAAAAAACAGTTCAATACTTACTTGCTGCAAACTTAGGGGAAGTTTTAACCTTATTTATTGCGACAATGCTCGGTTGGGATACATTATTACCAGTCCACTTATTATGGATAAACGTAGTAACTGATACATTCCCAGCGATTGCATTAGGATTGGAACCTGCTGAAAAAGGTATTATGAAACACAAACCACGTGGTCGAGATTCAGACTTCTTTTCAGGTGGTGTTATGAGTAGTATTATTTATCAGGGGATTTTAGAAGCAGGATTGACACTTGGTGTGTACATGTATGCCATTAATAACCCGGTTCACTCAAGTTATGATGCTATCCATGCAGATGCGTTAACGATGTCTTATGCTACACTGGGATTAATTCAATTAATCCATGCCTTTAACGTAAAATCTGTTCATGAATCAATCTTTAAAGTAGGAGCATTTAGAAATAAAATCTTCAATTACGCGATTTTACTTTCATTTGTTTTACTAGCATCTACAATTGTGATACCTGGATTTAATGATTTGTTTAAAGTGGCTCATTTAGATGGACATCAATGGTTAGCTGTATTTATTGGATCATTTGCTATTCTACCAATTGTAGAATGTGTCAAATGGGTTCAAAGAAAAACAATTTATAAATAGGACATTAAAACTATCCAATCTCTTTTGGATAGTTTTTTGTTTTTATTGACAAACTAAAGGTATCTATATAATATTGAATTAATGTGTTGCAATGTCTAGTAGAGTTATTGTAACTGATCCTTTAACATTTATTTAAAAAAGGTAAAATAAATAAGAATGGTTGAAAGAGGGGAATTATGTTGAAGAAACCAAATATAGGGCAATATTTACAAGTAATTAATGCCATTGTGACTGAATCTGAAAAAGTGGGAGAAAAAATGAATCCGTCATATGAAATTATTCGTACGGCAATTGATGAGGGAAATTTATCAGATTTGACGGTTGAACAATTAACAGATATTAAGAGCCGTTTTTCTGAAGGCACAGAAGAATATAGGGTAATGGAAAACACTTTGAGCCACCTAAAAGCACCTGTTAGAGTTTTAGGGATTCATAAAAAATTGGAAAAAGCATTTAAAGAATATGTTGAAGGTTGTCAAGAAATGATTGATTCGATTGATGCTGAAAATGCTAGAGTTGATAGTGAAGTATTTGATGTGTCAGAGCTTAAACAAGATGCAGCAACTGATGGTATTTCATTTTGTATTCAACGTATTACTCAAATTATTTTGAATAAGTAGTTAAAAAGAGATGAGAGATCGTCTCTTTTTTAACTATATCTAAATAGTGAAAAATTTAGTGTCTCAAGCAGACAGTTTTTTTAATAAATGGTATTCTTATTGTATAACAAGTGTTAGGAGTGGGATGATATGTCAAAAAGAAAATCCTATCCAGGACTGACAGATGAAGAAGTGTTAAATAGAATAGCTAGAGGAGAAGTAAATCAAGCAATCCCTAAGACAACACGTTCATTTAAACAGATTCTATTTGAGAATAGTTTTACATTATTTAATTTTATTAATTTAGTCATAGCTGGTTTTATTATCTATACTGGAAGTTATAAAAATTTACTGTTTTTGGGTGTGATTGTATCCAATACTTTAGTCGGCGTTTATCAAGAAATCAAAGCGAAAAATAATATTGATCGGTTAAGCTTACTTAGTGAATCAAAAGTAATGGTAATAAGAAATCATCAAACATTTGATATTCCACAAAATGAGGTTGTCAAAGATGATTTAATCATAGTTAAACGTGGACAGCAAATTGTTGTAGATGGAACTATTTTAGATACTGAAGGAATGGAATGTGATGAGTCTCAATTAACTGGTGAATCTGATCCTATCATAAAAACTATTGGGTCTTCTGTTTATTCAGGAAGTTATATTGTCAGTGGTAGTGGGGTGATGCAAGCAACGCACGTTGGAGAAGATAGTTATAACTACAAACTTAGTATGGAAGCCAAGCAAACTAAAGGCATTTATAGTGAATTAATTCTGTTGATGAATCGTCTAATCCGTTTGCTTACCATGGTAATCATACCAATCGGTGCTATTTTAATGATAACCAGTTTAACAAGTGGAACTCAGTTGAATGAAGCGATTTTAGGCAGTACAGCAGCCATTATGGGGATGATTCCAGAAGGCCTTATTTTATTAACAACTGTTGCACTAGCTGTTGGTGTTATCAAATTAAGTCGTAGGCAAGTGTTGGTACAAACAATGGGTGCTATAGAAACATTGGCTAGAGTAGACGTTCTTTGTTTAGATAAAACAGGAACGTTAACAAGCGGACAACTAAAAGTTGTAGAATATGATACAGTGGACACAACTCATTTGACAGATGAAACCTTTTCTATTTTAGTTGGTTCAATGATTAAAGGGTTGAATGAAGATAATGCGACTGGACTAGCTTTAATGAACTATTTTAATCAAAGCGACGAAAATTTACTTAAACCGGTCAAACAGATACCTTTCTCTTCAGCGAGAAAATGGAGTGCTATTACATTTCAAGAAAACGGTACGTATTTTATGGGAGCCCCTGAGTATTTATTTGAAGGCTTTTCTGAAGATCAAACTAAAAAAATGGGATTGGCTTTTGAAAAAGGATTACGAATTATTGCGGTGGCTAAAAGTAATGATATTGAGATATCCCAGGTATTACCAGATCAATTAGAATTATTAGGATTTATTTACCTTGAAGATGAAATTAGACCAGAAGCACCTCAGACGCTTGATTATTTTAAGCAGGAGAAAGTGGATATATGTATTATATCTGGAGACCATCCAGAAACGGTCTCACAGATAGCTAAACGATCTGGCGTATCGCATGATGAAGAATCAATTGATATGAGTAAAGTACCAGATGAGAAAATTCCGGAAATTGTGAAGACACACCGTATTTTTGGGCGAGTTTCACCAGAACAAAAGAAAAAGCTAGTCATAGCACTTCAGGAAGAAAATCATGTTGTCGGGATGACAGGAGACGGAGTGAATGATATTTTAGCGTTAAAACAAGCTGATTGTAGCATCGTTATGGCAAATGGGAGTGACGCTGCAAAGGGGATTGCTGATTTCGTTTTATTAGATTCTAATTTTGATTCCATGATAGATGTTGTATTAGAGGGAAGACAAGTTATTAACAATATTCAACGAGTGTCTTCTCTGTACTTGACTAAAACAGTTTATTCATTGTTTTTAGCAGCAATTTATATTTTTGTCAGTTCAGCATATCCTTTTCAACCTATTCAATTAAGTCCAATTAATGCTTTAACAGTGGGCATACCCTCTTTCTTTTTAGCACTTAGACCAAATACGCAGCCGATCAAGGGAACTTTTTTGAAAAATGTATTTGAACCACCACTAGCTAGTGGGTTAACAGTCGTCATTATGACTTTATTGATTGAGGTGTTAGGAAATATATTAGGGTGGTCTTATGAACAAAAATCAACCGTAACAGTCTTATTGACAGGATTTATTGGTTTCATTGTTCTTAGGGAAATAGCTAAGCCTTTGACGAAAAAGATTATAGAACTTTTAAGTGTTTTAATCGTATTGTTTTTATTCATTTTTACATTTTTTGATAACATTTTCTCACTGGTAAGCATATATAACAGTCAGTTAGCTTTTGTGTATTTACCATTAATGAGCGTGTCAGTACCGATTTTTTATCTTATTCGAAAAGTCATTCATAAGTTATTAAAAAAGTAAATTAACACAAATTTCACACTTTATTACTAAAAAAGATATATTTACTATGTAATATAAAATTGTGTTGTAGACATCAGTTTGTTATGGGGGGTAAAATGAAAAAAATAATCTTAAGTAGTATGTTGATTAGTAGTGTATTTGTTATCTCTGGTTGCTCATCTGGAGTGAATACTACAGCAAGTGCAGGACAAACTACTAAAAGAACTGGTGAAATTTCTTCATCAACTTCAGCTGTTAGGGAATCTAACCAAAAAAGCCGTCCCATCTTTGAAGGAAGGTTAACAATGGATCCGATTATTGAAAAAGATACGGTTATTTTATCATTTGAGTCGGTTGATGTAGTATGTGACCCTGACGCTATTCATGATGTTCTTGATTCTAATGGCGTAGTGTTAAATGTGGATAAAAAACTATATGATAAAACTAAAAACAAAGATAAAGTGAGATATGGGGCAATAATCGAGTTCACTTTGACCCCAACACCAGCTCTAACTTTTTCAATACCACCACAAGTGCCTGGAGATTCGATTGAATCAATCAAAGTGTTAGATAAATAGAAATGATTAGAGAGCATTGGTTAGTTTTTTAGCCAATGCTTTTTAAAATGTTTCGCTTTGGCTTAAGCAAAATGTTACAATAATAAAATGAATATGTGAAATGAGGGAATAAAGGTGACAGAGTATTTAAATGTTGGAAAAATTGTTAATACACAAGGAATTAAAGGGGAAGTCAGAGTAATTTCTCAAACAGATTTTCCAGAAAAACGCTATAAAAAAGGGAATATATTGTACCTATTTCAAGATGGAAAAGACATGGTTGAGTTAATGATAAAATCTCACAGAAAACATAAAAATTTTGATATTGTTAGTTTTGAGGGTCATCCGAATATTAATGACGTTGAGAAGTATCGTAACGGCATTTTAAAAGTTAAAAAAGACGAAATCGGTCAATTAGAGGAAAATGCTTTTTATTATCATGAAATTATTGGGTGTGAAGTAGTAGATGAAACAGGAGAACTATTAGGAACCATAAAAGAAATATTATCTCCAGGAGCCAATGATGTGTGGGTAGTCAAACATAAAGAACATGGGAAAAAGGATATCTTGTTACCCTATATTGAATCAGTTATTTTAAATGTAAATGTGGATGCGAAGAAAGTGACTGTTGATATTCCAGAAGGGTTGATTGACGATGAGAATTGATGTTTTAACTCTTTTTCCAAAAATGTTTGAAGGTCCGCTAACTGAATCTATTTTAGGAAAAGCCATCACTAAAGAGTTGCTGGATGTTCATGTAAGAAACTTTAGAGAGTTTTCGACAAATAAACACCAACAAGTAGATGATTACCCGTATGGTGGGGGAGCAGGAATGTTGTTGAAAGTTCAACCTATCCATGATGCACTTACTTTCATTGAAGAAGACGCAAAAACTAAACCTCGTGTGATTTTACTTGATCCAGCAGGCAAACGATTTAATCAAGAGATGGCGGAAGAATTTTCTAAAGAGGAACACTTGGTTTTTATTTGTGGTCATTATGAAGGCTATGATGAAAGAATTCGTTCTTTAGTAACCGATGAAGTGTCACTTGGTGATTATGTGTTAACAGGTGGAGAGCTTGGCGCAATGGTGATGATTGATGCAACAGTGAGGTTATTACCAGAAGTTTTGGGTAATGATCAGTCAGCCAAAACCGATTCTCATTCAACAGGTCTTTTGGAGCATCCACAATACACACGTCCGGCTAATTATGAAGGAATGGAAGTTCCTCACGTATTAACCAATGGAAATCATAAATTAATTGAAGAATGGCAGTTAAAAGAATCGCTTAGAAGAACCTACTTAAGACGACCTGATATGTTAGAATCGATTGAGTTAACAAAAGAGATGGAAAGATTACTAGAAGAAGTGAAAAAGGAAGAAAAAAGTATTTAGCCTCTTTACTGAAAAGAGTAATTATGCTATTATTATTTAGTGAGTCAAATGGCTCATCTATCACAACATTCCGCTGTGTAAGACTCATATGAATGTTTAGAATAAGGAGAATGTGGACATGAATCCATTAATAGAAGAAATTACAAAAGAACAATTGCGCTCTGATATCCCAGCTTTTAGACCTGGTGACACTGTACGTGTACATGCTAAAGTTGTTGAGGGTACTCGTGAACGTATCCAGTTATTTGAAGGTGTTGTAATCAAACGCCGTGGAGCTGGAATTAGCGAAACTTACACTGTACGTAAAATTTCTAATGGTGTTGGTGTGGAACGTACTTTCCCAATTCATACACCACGTGTTGCTCAAATCGAAGTAATTCGTTATGGTAAAGTTCGTCGTGCGAAACTTTATTACATCCGTTCATTACATGGTAAAGCAGCAAGAATTAAAGAAATTCGTCGTTAATGAGTCATTATTAACTAAAAAAGAACTCTATGAATATAGGGTTCTTTTTTTGTTTGAATTCAAGTAGAGATATGAAAGTAAGTTTATCAATTAATAAACCTAATAGTAGCTCAATGAGCATTGGTTGTAACGTTTAAAATCAAGATATTGTCATAAATAAATCGCTAAATTTTGTTAATCTATCATTATCCTATAATGTATAGTAGTCATTAACTTATGTTATGATATTGAATAGATAAATAAAAATAGGAGGTTTATTGTATTGATGAATATAGATTTAGATATAGTAGAGGAATTAGTAGTTGATAGAGAGCTTCAACCTGTACCGTTAACAGATGATACGATAGGAGAACGCTTGGATAAAGTAATTAAAAGAATGTCAGATAAAAACTTAGATGCTATTGTTGTTTATTGTGACTTGGAACATGGTGGAAATTTTGAATATTTGACAGGATTTGTGACACGTTTTGAAGAAGGTATGTTAGTGTTACATAAAACAAAAGAGGCCTATTTAATACTAGGAAATGAAAACTTAAATAAAGTTTCTAAATCACGTATTAAAGCTAAGGGTATTCACATGCCTCATTTATCTTTAGCAAATCAACCAATGGATAATGACAATCCAATTACAAATTATTTTAAAGAAGCTGGATTGTCAAATAACATGCAAGTTGGTGTAGTAGGTTGGAAGTTATTCACTAGTCACTATTGTGATAATAACAAACTATTTGATTTACCTAACTTTTTAATACAAGGATTAAAAGAAGTAGTAGATGAAAAAAATCTATCCAATCAAACGGGATTATTTATTAGTAGTGACAATGGAGCAAGAGTTACAAATAACAGTAATGAGATTGCTCACTATGAATTTTGGGCTCAGCTATCTAGCCAAAGCATGTCAAAGGGTTTGCAAACATTTGATGTTGGTATCTCAGAAATGGAGATTGGGGACGTGATGCAAGAGCTTGGACAACCAAGAAGTGTGGTAACAATTGCTGCAACCGGTGAACGTTTTGAAAAAGCCAATATGTACCCAACTAATAAAAAAGTGACTTTGGGAGATCCAGTATCTATGACTGTAGGATATAAAGGCGGACTCACTTCTCGTGCAGGCTATGCTGTTTCGACCGCTAAACAGTTACCAACAGGAGTAGAAGATTATTTAGATGTCTTAGCAAAACCGTATTTCAATGCTATTGCCACATGGCTTGAAACAATAAAAATTGGTATGACTGGGCATGAGATGTACAGTATCATAGAAGACATTTTGCCACAAAAAACGTATGGATGGCATTTAAATCCTGGACATTTATTTGCTGATGAAGAATGGTTATCTTCACCAATCTATCCAACATCTGATATCGTATTAAAAAGTGGGATGATGTTTCAAACAGACATTATACCCTCGATGGCAGGTTATGCAGGAACAAGTTGTGAAAGTGGTATTGTTTTAGCAGATAGCACCTTACAACGCGATATAAAAAAACATTATGTTGATTTGTATGAAACATTTATGATTCGTAGAAAATTTATTGAAAATCAACTGAATATAAAATTAAGTGAAGATGTCTTACCTATGACAGATACTGTGGCCTATTATCGTCCTTTCTTTTTGGCTAAACATCACGCATTAAAACGAATTAAATAAAAAATCATGTTTTATTCCTATTATGTCTGTATAATAGGAATTTTTTTTCGTTATAGTAAATGGGATACATTTTAGGAAAGAAGGAAATGAAGATGGATTCTCAACCTAATTTTGATGATATTGTACAAGTATGTTTGTTATATGGAAAGATTTTACAAGAAAGTAATGCGACAAGTGATATGATTAATGCCAATATACATAAGATTATTAGTCATTTAAATATAGAAAATAATGAGTTATCAACCTTTAATGCAGAAACGAGCTTTGTCATTATAAATAGACATGATAATACGGTTAAAATGATTCCCGTAGAAAAATCGGGATATAATTTTGAAAAAATACTGCGAGTTGAACGAGTATTAGATGACTTTTTAGCTAATAAAATGGATACTCAGAGCTTTTTAAATGAGTTAAGAGTCATTAATCAAAAAAACTATTCTTTTCCTGAAAAAACACGAATTATTAGTGCAGCGCTTGTCTGTGGTGGGATGAATGTCATTATGAACGGCTTAAACTGGAGTTTTTTTACAACGTTTTTTCTAGGAATTATTGGATATTGGTCGTATTTAAAAATAAAAGAAACAACAAAAATAAATATCTTTTCTATTCTGTCTTATTCAACTATTATTTGCTTTTTTATTGTATGTCTAGTTAAAGTACATGTGGTGAGTGAACCATATTCTATTTTATTTAGTTGCATTATGCCATTGTTACCTGGTACGACATTTGTTAATGCTATTAGGGCAATGATGGACGGTAATTATTTGACGGGAATGATTCAAACTATGGATGCTTTTAGTACAGCCTTAATGCTAGGACTACCCGTTGCTATCATTTTTTCTAGTGCTTTATAAGGGGTGATTCGATGATTATAAAATTATTTTTTAGTTTTATTGCTGGTTGTGCCATTGCTGTTCTTTATAACATTGAGAAAAATTATACTTTGCTATGTGGGTTATCAGGGATGTTTACATGGTTTGTATATTATGTATGTACAAAATTGTCTTTTAGTGAAGCCTTGTCTTCTTTAATAGCATTGCTTGCTTTAGTATTTTTTTCTCACATACTAAGTAAGTGGAAAAATGTATCCAGTCTAGTATTTAATATGCCAGGAATTATGCCGATTGTACCAGGTGGACTGTTATTTAAGACCTTTAATAATTTGACAGAAAAACATTATGAAGTCGCTCTCCATTATGGCTTTCAAGCGTGTTTAGTAGGCGGGGCAATAGCCATTGGGTTTATTATTAATGAAGCAGTATCTAAAATTTTATTGGCAGCTAAAATAAAAATTGAAGAAGAATCATTTATAATCAAAAAAAATAAATCGAGTGAAAAGTAAAACGGTATCAAAAGATAGTCACTTAGCAAATTAAGTGTTAAAATAGACAAGATGAGTACTTAAAGTAAGGAAGTGAAAAAATGGTTCAAATCAAAGATATTGTTAATCAACTACATCTGGATGTCTATTCAGGTGATGATTTTTTAAATCGCACTGTTTCTTCCAGCGAAATTTCACGACCAGGATTGGAATTGACTGGTTATTTTAATTATTACCCATATGATAGAATACAATTATTAGGTATGAAAGAAATTACGTTTATTGAAAAGATGACAGTAGCTGAAAAAACAATTATTTTTAAAAAATTATGTAATGATGATACCCCTTGTTTTGTTGTAGCTAGAGGATTATCCGTGCCACAAGAATTGGTTAAGGCGGCAAATAAACAAGCAATACCGATTATACAATCTACTATTTCTACTTCTCGTTTATCTGGTATGATTTCAAACTTTTTGGAAAGTCAACTAGCCGAACGGGTTTCTATTCATGGTGTATTAGTAGAAGTATATGGTTTAGGTGTATTAATTCAAGGTAGCAGTGGTATTGGTAAAAGTGAAACAGGTTTAGAATTAATTAAAAAAGGGCATCGTTTAATTGCGGATGATCGCGTGGATATTTACCGTCAAGATGAACGAACTGTTATTGGAGAATCTCCTAAAATTTTGGAACATTTGATGGAAATTCGTGGAGTGGGTATTATTGACGTAATGAACTTGTTTGGAGCCAGTGCAGTTAGAAATCATGCTCATATCTCTCTTGTTGTACATCTTCGAGATTGGAGTGTTGATAATACATTTGATAGATTAGGTTCAGGTACTGAGTCAATTGATTTAGCACATGTTCCCGTACCTAAAATTAGTATTCCAGTTTCTACTGGTCGAAATGTTGCGGCAATTATTGAAGTTGCAGCAATGAATTTTAGAGCAAAAACAATGGGATATGATGCAACGAAAAAATTTGAAAATAATTTAGCAGAATTGATTGCTGAAAATTCAGATAATGGCAAGGAGTTTGATAAATGATAGCAACAATTAATCCGACAGCTTTTCATATTTTCGGTATAGCGATTCAATGGTATGCAATTATTATTGTGTCTGGTATTGTATTAGTTTCATGGCTTGCTACCAAAGAAGCTGTTCGAGTAGGACTTAAAGAAGATGATGTCGTGGATATGATGCTCTGGGCTCTTCCAATTTCGATTGTTGGGGCTAGATTGTACTATGTTATATTTGAGTGGCAATATTATGCGCAACATCCAATTGAAATATTTGCTATTCGAAATGGTGGACTTGCTATTTATGGTGGATTAATAGCGGGTGGATTAGTATTATATCTTTATACACGTCATCACTTCATTAATACTTGGACGTTTTTAGATGTCGCAGCTCCGAGCGTTTTATTAGCACAAGCTATTGGTCGATGGGGAAATTTTATGAATCATGAAGCATTTGGAGAAATAACAACCAAAGTTTTTTTAATGAAGTTACATTTGCCTAATTTTATTATTGAGAATATGTACATTGATGGTGCATACAGACAACCAACTTTTTTATATGAAAGCACGTGGAATTTGATTGGATTTATCGTGATTATTTTATTAAGAAGAAAAAATCAATTTTTTAAACGAGGAGAAGTTGCCTTGACGTATATTTTATGGTATTCATTTGGACGCTTTTTTATCGAGGGAATGAGAACAGATAGTTTAATGTTTTTCGGTGGTTTAAGAATATCACAAATTCTTTCAGCTGTATTATTCATTGGTGCGCTTATCTTAATTGTCATTCGACGTAAAAATAAGAATTTGCCATATTATAATCGATCATATAGTCTTAAATAAGAAGTAAGATGTGTGGCGGAAAACGTCTCGCATCTTACTTCTTTTAGTAACCTATGATAAAATAAAGATACTAATGTTTTTTTAAAAGGAGAAATTTAATTCGATGAAACAAAAAATTGCTGTTTTAGGGGCAGGATCTTGGGGTACTGCTTTAGCGATGGTACTCGTTGAAAATGGGCATGATGTGATTATTTGGGGACATAAAGAAACTCAAATTAATGAAATAAACACTCATCATACTAATGCTCATTATTTGAAAGAAATTACGTTACCCAGTGAGTTAAAAGGAACATCAGATTTAAAGGAATGTGTGAAAGATGCAGATGCTGTGTTATTTGTTGTACCAACAAAGGCTATGCGTGATGTATCACATCAATTTAACCAAGTATGTAACAATCAACCGGTTATTATTCATGCAAGTAAAGGGTTAGAACAGGATAGTCATAAGCGTATCACAGAAATACTTGAAGAGGAAATTTCTCCAAATCATAGACAAGCGATTGTTGTATTATCTGGTCCTAGCCATGCAGAAGAAGTAGCTGTAAAAGATGTCACAACTATTACAGCAGCATCACATTCAATGCATGCTGCTGAGTACGTTCAACGTTTATTTTCAAATGACTATTTTAGAGTATATACTAATAGTGATGTCGTTGGAGTAGAAATGGGTGCGGCTTTAAAAAATATTATTGCACTTGGTTCTGGAGCTTTACATGGATTAGGTTATGGAGATAATGCTAGAGCAGCGATTATGACTCGTGGATTAGCTGAAATTAGCCGTTTGGGTGTTGCAATGGGTGCTGATCCTTTGACATTTATTGGATTAAGTGGCGTAGGGGATTTAGCAGTAACATGTGCGAGTGAACACTCACGTAATTTTAGAGCTGGGTATTTACTTGGAAAAGGTAATTCATTAGATGATGTACTAAATAATATGGGCATGATTGTTGAGGGTGTTTATACAACTAAAGCAGCTTATCAATTAGCTCAAGAAAGACATATAGAAATGCCTATTACAGAAGCTATTTATGACGTTATTTATAATCATACTGACGTTCCAACAACAGTAAAAAATATAATGCTTAGAGAACATAAATCTGAGCAGGAATTATAAAAGGAGAATAATACATATGTCTAAAGTGAAGAAAGCAGTTATTCCAGCAGCTGGATTAGGAACGCGTTTTTTACCTGCAACCAAAGCGATGGCTAAGGAAATGTTACCAATTGTTGATAAACCTACTATTCAATTTATTGTTGAAGAAGCTCTTGCTTCAGGAATTGAAGATATTTTAATTATTACAGGAAAAGCAAAACGTCCGATTGAAGATCATTTTGATTCTAATTTAGAGCTTGAAACTAACTTGAAAGAAAAAGGTAAGTTAGAATTACTTGAATTGGTTGAAGAGACAACTGGATTAAATTTACACTTTATTCGGCAATCACACCCACTTGGTTTGGGTCATGCAGTATTACAGGCAAAATCATTTGTTGGCAATGAGCCATTTGTTGTAATGCTTGGAGATGATATCATGGAAGATGATATTCCATTAACCAAACAATTAATCAATGATTATGATGAGACGCATGCTTCTACTATTGCGGTTATGGAAGTACCAAAAGATGATGTATCTAAATATGGTATTATTAATCCTGGTGGTGAAGTAGAAAAAAACTTATTTAATGTAAAAAACTTTGTCGAAAAGCCAGCTGTTGATAAAGCACCAAGTAATATGGCTATTATTGGCCGTTATCTGTTAACACCAGAAATTTTTCATGTGTTAGAACAACAAAAACCAGGTGCTGGTGGAGAAATCCAATTAACGGATGCTATTGATACTTTGAATAAAACGCAACGTGTTTTTGCTCATAATTTTAAAGGGACTCGTTATGACGTTGGGGATAAATTTGGTTACATGAAAACAAGTATTGAGTATGGTTTGAAGCACCCTCAAATCAAAGATGATTTAGCTCAACTTATTTTAGATTTGAGTGAAGACATCAAAAAAGAAAAAGGTATAACAACAAAAAAAACTGAGAGCAAAAAAATTGAGAAGGAATAATTCCCTTCTCTTTTTCTTGTTTAAAGGAGAATACTATGGAAATAATAAAAGCGATTTTACACATTATTGATAAAGATTCTGGACAATTAATTTGTTCACAAGTAGAACTTGATTTACGTGATTTTTATGTGAGTCAATATATGGAAACAGTGTTAAATCGATTGGATAAAGGAGAGTATAAGCATGGCATTCTATCAGGAAATAATGCTATTGTTCCTTTTGTGCAAGAAATAGAAACTGATTTTATAAAAGCAACACAAGATATTTCTCAAAAGATGTTTGATGTATTAGCTATTAGTGAGGATGCACCTAGTGGGGATGTCTTGTTTCTAGAGACTAAAGATTTAGAAGAAGATCATTATTTGGTCGTGATTAAATTTAATTATAAACCTCAATTTACACATCATGTGACGTATGTGGATGATGTGATGCAAAATAGCATTATTTTAAATCGAACTGTTTTTCCTGGTGTCACACAAAAAATTGATGAATGTTTTATGATTAATTTAGCAGATTTATCTACTAAAGTTATAGAAAAACGTTATATGTTTGAAGGGGAAAAGCGTTACTATTTTACGGAACGTTTGCTGCAACTTGATCCACTACCGACAGTTAGTGAAAAGTTAAATATTGTGAAAAAAGCAGTGAAACAAGTTGCTAAACGCTATAATGAAGAAGAGTACGTGAGTATGAGTCAAGCACAACAAGCAATTTTTGAAAGCATTGAATCAGATGGCATTATTGACACACAAAAAGTAGCTGATGTTGTATTTAAAGATAATATTTCAGCAAAAGAAGAATACCGAGAAATAATTGAAAAAACAAAATTTACTGAGGATATTCCAGAAAATATTGTGAAATACGAAAAAAAATACAGTAAACAAAAATTTAAATTAGCTAATGGAATTGAACTATCTATTCCAAGCGATGTGTTTAATGATGCGAATATGGTTGAGTTCATCAACAATCCTGATGGAACCATCTCTGTCATGATAAAAAATATTGAGGAGATTACCAGTAAATTCTAATGATGAAACTGATTCGTTAAGAAATTCGCCATGTTCTCCATCGTAGGGATGGTTAAGATATGGGGTTCATCTATTCCAGTCTCAAATCTCATATGTTTACCAAAAGTTTCATGTTTGTATAAGTTATAAAAATCGTGGCTAGCAGAATACGGAATTTTGGCGTCTTTTGTTCCATGCCAAAAATAGATTGGTCGACTGTTTATTTTTTCGGGTTGTTTATTGAGGTCGTAGGATGATGTCCAAGAGAGACTATCTTCTAAATCAATAGGTAACGTGAGTTGTTTTTCTTTACTATAATAAATCAGACGATCAATAAAACCTTGATAATTGGGAGTACCCATTAAGATAGCAGCAGCTGTAATATCAGGATGTTTTGTTAGAAGTCCGGCACTCGTCATTCCCCCCATTGAAAAGCCACCAACAGCAATTTGATTGTCTAAAACAAATTTTTTGTTGTAAAGATATTCTTTGATTAAATTAAATTCAATAAGGTTATGTTGGATACTAGACCAAAAAGCAAAAGAAGGAATGACAGATCGATTTTCAACGCGTCTCGTTCCATGAAACATGGCATCCGGAACAATCACACGGTGATTTAACTGAGCTACTTTTCTAGCAGGTGTCAAGGCCAATTCTTTTGATGTTTGCCAGCCATGATAAAAAACAACACATGGAAGTGGATCATATTGATGAGTTTCAGGAACAACTTCTAAAACAGGAATATGTTGAATCATTCTTTCTTTAATTAAGCATTTCATAAGTTTCCTCCTTTAGTTAAGGGTATCGATTGTTTGAAAATAAAGCAATCATTACAACTCAAAAAAATGCTATAGACAAAAAACAAATTGTCTACAGCAATTTTTTAGAAGCTTCCACCACCACCGCCGTGGCTTGTTCCGCTACTTCCGGTATGAGTACTGGACCCATTACTTGGAGGTGGTTTTGGAATATGTCTAGTTGTCGTAATATCAAATATTTTTGATGTATGAGATTCTGTTAAATCAAGTGAACTCATTTCATAATAGGGGTAATGATAAGTCGCTTTTTTTAACAAATAATTTCTAGAGATATACACATAAAAACCAATAGTTGACCCAATACCTGCTATACTGGCAATGATGATTGTCAGTATTGAGAATGCTTTTGAATTATCTCGTGCAACACGATGTGTATTAGCAGCTGGACCATCTTTAATATAATTTTCTGAAGCAGTTAAGACATATTTAATGGCATCATAAAAGCGATCATCTTTCATATCTTCAGTGCTACTATTTATAATTTGATCGATACGATTGTCATTTAAAATATCTATCATATTTCCTGTTGTCGAAATATGAAATTTTCGATGTTCCATATCAATTAAAAATAGCATGCCACTTTTATCATCACCGAGTCCAAAATCATTATTATCATAGAAATCATCAGCATATGCTTCCGGTGTTTTTCCATCAGTATTTTCTGTTGAGACAAAAACAAAATCTTGATGATTTTTTTCTTTGAATTCATTGATAGCTTGTTCAAGGGAATTTTTTTCGTCAGTTGATAATAAATTAGCTTGATCAAATACTCGTTCTGATGTTTCTGCTACTGTACAAATAGAAAAGCTAAATAGACTAAATAACAAGATAATAGTGAAAAAAATGAGTGAGTGATATTTTTTTAAAATAGCAAATACCCCCCAACTAGGATAAGCGTGGTCACTAAAATACCTAATGCAACAGAAGTCCCGATTAATTTTGGTTTATTAATTGGCAACTTCCCACTTGTTTTTCCAGTGACACCGTTCATCGCATAATAAAATGGTTCATCACTTGTCTCAGACTGATAGGTTACAACCCAAACAGGTAATAACAAATATTTATTCGATTGACTTAATACGTGACTTTCGTGATGATTGGTCGATAGAGTTGTAAATCCTTGCATGTCATGTTCTAAAATAGTCTGAGTATAGTGAGAAAGTTCTCCAATGAGAGAGGGTTCTAATGAAGAAAATTCAATATCTCGTTTTTCTGCTTGAAAGCCAGATAAATATTTAGAGTCAAAATTTGTGACATCATTTAATGGAAAGGGCTGAACCGATTCAATCATGAGTTGTTTGGTATTTTTTTGAAGGGCATTTTTAATTAAATCTCTAAAATGAATGGTTCCTCCACGCGTTAGTTTATATTTTCTTGTTCGAGTGTACTCGGTATCGCCAACGCGCCAGACAGTAATTTTAGTTCCTGTTGCATCAACGCGCCCTTTTGTGGTTGCATCCGTTTTCCAATAAGGGAAATAAATGCCGGTAATTTTTTCTATTTGGGATTCATCAAAAAAGTCTTTTGGTATAAATTTTTTGGATTTTGCCCAAGATAAAAATTGTTCTTTTGCATCATCTTTGGAAATTTTAAAAGGTAAAATATTATTAGGTAAAAATTCACCAGAAACACGGTCTTTTAACACAACAGGATTATGACAGTAATAGCAAAATGTCGCGGCAGTCGTATCATCGGTCACGATTTCAGCTCCGCAAGACGGACAATCATAAAGATTGAACTTCTCTTGGCTCGTTTGGTCAAGATTTTCAGCAGCTTCTTTTAGTTCTGTTGAATCTAAATCCCCTTCATTAAAAACACTTAAACAATATTCACAATGAAAGGTTTGATTGCTAGGGTCAAAGAGTAAGGGCCCATCGCAATTTGGGCATTTATGTGAAACCACATCTGACATTGGATCACCTCATTTCTAAATTTATAAAGGCAATCCTTGAAAAGGAGCCCCACACTCTGGACAGAATTTTGGCATTTGATTAGTGATGGTGACAACATTTTGACAGTTAGCACATTTCATTTGAATACCAGACGTTTGTGGTGCAGGTTTTGATTGTCCACATTCTGAACAGAATTTGCCAGTGTTTTCTGTCTGGTCATTTGGGCAAATCCAAGTATCACCCGGTATTTGTTTGTTTTGTTGTTGTATTTGTTCTTGATTTCCTCTAGAGCTTTGGCTTAAATAGTCACCTGTCGTATTCATTCCCATGCCGACACCCATAAAGCCATTAACGCTACCATTAGAATTACTACCAGCATCCTGTAGTCCTTGTGCAACGGATCCTTGCACAAATCCTTCGCGAATTGATGCATCAGACAGCATGGCACCTTTATTTCTCATGTTAATTAATTCTTGAGAGTCATCCGTATAAGAAATACTTGCAACCCCAACACTAACAATTTCCATTCCGCGAAGATTTGTCCATTCTTCATCTAGAGCAGAGGACATAAATTTACTTAATTCCATACCTTTAGATGGAACGTATGAAATCCGTTCACCCATCATAGACATTTGATTAATGGATGTTTGGAAGGCAGATAAAAATTCAGATAAAAATTGGTCATTGATTTCTGAGATGGTGACATGGTTTTTATTTTTTGGTAAGACATTTTTATAAAATAGAATTGGATCAACGACTTTGACAGAATAGGTTCCATGAGCACGTAAAAATAACTCAGCATTATAGAAATTATCAAAATAATTTAACGGACTTGGTGTACCAAACTTAATCCCCTTAATTTCTTGTAGATTAATGTAAATAACTTGTTGTGTTTGTGGCGGTAGACCACCAAATTTAAATCGATTAAATGATTCTTCAATGGCTCCTTTTAGGTTTCCTGTAAACATAGATGGTGCACTAGCGTTGTTGACAGTGTAATAGCCTTCTTCAGCTGTGAAGTCGATAATCTTACCCCCATCAACTAGTAACATCATAGTATTTGGGTAAACATAAACAACGGAACCATCTGTAATAAATCCTTCGGTACCTTTTTTATTTCCTTGACGTTTATTATCTTTTCTGACTGGTACCCCAGTTGTCATGACAGTGTCATCACTTAAATTATATGGTTCAATGACTTCTAACCATTGGTCGGCTAATCCACCGCCAACAGAGTTAATTGCAGCTTTTATTAATCCCATTATTATCCCTACTTTCATTTTTGTAACCCGATTTAGATAAGTTTACCATAGATAAAAATATGCGACAATCGGGCGAAAGAATGATTTATAATAGTAGCTGATTGTGTGAGTCATGGCTAGAAATTTCTGAACTTTTAACATATAATAGAGAAGATTGAAAATAGAGAGGAGTGTTGATGTGGCATATCAAGCATTGTATCGTGAGTGGCGACCACAAACTTTCGATGATTTAGTTGGTCAAGGCATCATCACACAAACGTTAAAACATGCCATTATGCAACAAAAAGTATCACATGCTTATCTCTTTACTGGCCCTAGAGGAACAGGGAAAACCAGTGCCGCTAAAATTTTTGCAAAAGCTATAAACTGTGAACATTCGACGAATGGTGAACCTTGTAATGAGTGTGATAATTGTAAAGGAATTACAGAAGGTCGAATTAACGATGTATTAGAAATAGATGCTGCAAGTAATAATGGTGTCGAAGAAATTCGTGATATACGAGATAAAGTAAAGTATGCACCAACACAAGTGCCGTATAAAGTGTATATTATTGATGAGGTACATATGTTATCAACAGGAGCATTTAACGCCTTATTAAAAACACTTGAAGAACCACCTGAACATGTTATTTTTATTTTAGCAACAACTGAACCGCATAAAATACCGGCTACAATTATTTCAAGGACGCAACGATTTGATTTTAAACGGATTAATACACGAGATATCGAGCAACGCTTAGCTTATATTTTGCAAGAAAAAAATATTTCGTTTGATGATCAAGTGTTGAAAATTGTCGCTCGCTCTGCAGAAGGTGGCATGCGAGATGCGTTAAGTATTTTAGATCAGTTGATTTCATTTAGTGATGGAACATTGAGTATGGCAGATGCTTTAGAGGTAACAGGAAGCTTAACAAGTCAAATGATGGATGATTATTTTTTCGCTTGTTTTCACTCTGATACTCAAAAATCATTAGAGTTAGTTGATAGCATGCTAAATGAAGGCAAAGAAAGTAACCGGATTGTTGAAAATTTGTTGATTCATTGCCGAGATATCTTAATGTATCAACAAGCACCACGAGTAGTGGAAAATCAATTGCCTTCTATTAGTGAGTCATTTAAGTCGTTGAGTGAAGCGATTGATAGTCGTGTGTTGTATCAATGGATTGAAGAGTTGAATGAGATGCAAAAAAACATGAAGTTTACGTCACAACCATCCATTTATTTAGAAGTATTAACCATTAAACTATCAGAAATAATGGCAGTAAGACCAAAAAAACAGGTGGATGATTTGTCTACTCAGTCAGTTACTTCGCCTGATATAGAAGGCGAAAATTATCAAGAGCTTATCAAAAAAATTCAACAATTAGAGAAAAAATTGGAGCTATTACAAGAAAAAGGAAGTATTCAACAAGAAAAAAAAGTTAAAAGTAGTTCATCTAAAGCAAAACAGCCTCTTTATAAAGTACCAACTGAACGAGTCTACCAAGTGTTAGAAAATGCAACAAAAGAACACCTGGTAAACGTCAGAGACGTTTGGGTTGATTTACTTCAATTGTTATCTGTTACACAGCGAGCTATGTTAAAAGCATGTGAACCGGTAGCAGCGAGTGAAACAGGATTAGTCATAGCGTTTGATTATGATATTTTGTGCCAAAAGGCAAGTAATGATGAAGAACTTCAGCAAGCAGTGTATAATGGTTTAAATCGATTGATTGAGTATACACCTAGTTTGATTAGTATACCAAAAGATAGTTGGCAAGAATTAAGACAACAGTTTATCTTGCAAACTGATAGGACATATGAAGCTGGTGAGGATAAGGTAGAGCAAGTTGAGGAAGATGTGCTAATCAGTGAAGCAAAAAAAATGTTTGGAGAACAAAATATTCAAATAATAGAAGATTAAAAATAGAAATGGAGACGATAATGATGATGCGTGGAATGGGAAATATGCAAGGAATGATGAAACAGGTTCAAAAAATGCAAAAAGAGATGGCAGCAGCTAAAGAAACATTAGATGCACAAGTCTTTGAAGCTGAAGCAGGGAATGGCCTAGTAAAAATTACGATGACCGGCGAAAAGAAAGTGACCAGTATTGAGATTAACCCAGATGTGTTAGATCCAGAAGATCCTGATATGGTGCAAGACTTAGTACTTGATGCAACGAATAAAGTCATTGAAAAAATAGACGTTGAAACGGAACGAGTAATGGGTAAATACGCAAAAGCTATCCCAGGATTATAATAAGTAAGGAAAAACAGGAGGGAGACTTCCTGTTTTTTGACAGAAAAAGGAGGGTTTTGCATGCAGTATCCAACCCCTATTGCAAAATTAATTGATAGTTATATGAAATTACCAGGTATCGGTGCCAAAACGGCAACTCGTTTGGCATTTTACACACTCAATATGAAAGAAGAAGATGTGACAGATTTTGCCAAATCATTAATCAGTGTGAAGCGTGATTTGCATTTTTGTGAGATATGTGGAAATATCACAGAAGAAAAATCATGTGATATTTGTCGTAATCCAAATCGTGACCAATCAACGATTTTAGTAGTAGAAGAAACCAAAGATGTTATGTCTTTAGAAAAGGTAAGAGAGTATAAAGGACTATATCATGTACTACATGGTGTCCTTTCTCCTATGGATGGGACTGGACCAGATGATTTAAACATTGCTAGCTTAATTAAAAGATTACATAACAATGAAGTAAAAGAAGTCATTATTGCAACGAATGCCACAACCGATGGTGAAGCAACGGCTATGTATTTGTCTCGTTTAATTAAGCCTTCAGGAATAAAAGTGACACGCTTGGCACATGGATTATCTGTTGGTAGTGATATAGAATATGCAGATGAGATTACATTGTTAAAAGCAGTTGAAGGACGAACGGAATTGTAATGGAGGATAATGAATAAATGTCACGAAATGGAGTATTTATTACGATAGAAGGCCCAGATGGTGCTGGAAAATCAACAGTTATAGAAGAATTAATAAAAAAAATGTCTCATGAGTTAAATGTTGACATAGTGACAACAAGAGAACCAGGAGGCATCCCGATTTCTGAAAAAATCCGTGAGGTTATTTTAAATCCAACTCATACAATGATGGACGAGCGAACAGAAGCATTATTATATGCAGCCGCTAGAAGACAACATTTAGTTGAAAAAATTTTACCAGCTTTAGAAACAAATCATTTGGTTGTTTGTGATCGATTTATCGACAGTTCTATCGCTTATCAAGGCGCAGCAAGGGGTATCGGAGTTGAAGAGGTTCGTCAGATTAATGACTTTGCTATTGAAGGAAACTACCCTGATTTGACACTATATCTAGATGTTGAAGCATCAGTTGGGTTAAGTCGTATCAACAAGGGACGTAGTGAAGCTGAGTTGGACCGCTTAGATAAAGAATCATTGGATTTTCACGAACAAGTTCGATTAGCCTATTTAACTTTACTGGAATTAGAACCAAATAGAATAAAAAAGATTGATGCAAGTCAATCAATAGAAAACGTTGTAGATACTTGTTATAATTTAATTAAAGAAACTTTTTCAAGTATGTTTATTAAATCAAGTAAAGGGTGATAACAATGAAATTATTATTAGCAATTATTCAAGATAAGGATAGCTCACGTTTACAAAACCATTTTAATAAAGAAAATATACGTGCAACAAAATTATCTACAACAGGGGGCTTTTTAAAATCCGGAAATACTACATTTATTGTTGGGATTGAGGATGAACGTGTTGAAGAAGTCCTATCGATTATTAAATCAGTGTGTCATTCTAGAGAGCAATATATAACCCCTCCTATTTCTTTAGATATCGCGATGGATGCTCATTCCACTCATCCTATTGAAATACAAGTTGGGGGAGCCACTGTATTTGTTCTACCAGTAGAAGGGTTCTATCATTTTTAATGAGTGCCATAAAAGAAAAAATATTAATGACACAACCTATACTATATCAAAAATTTAGTCAGGTTTTTAAAGATAAAAAAATGAGTCACGCTTATATTATTCAAGGTAGTGATGTTAAAGAAGAAAAAGATTTCGCTTTGTTTCTTTGTCAGGGGTTATTTTGTGAGTCTCTTGACAGTAATGGTATACCTTGTGGAAAGTGTCGTTCTTGTTTACGTATCGAGCAGGATGAACATGCAGATATTGCCAAAATAGAGCCGGATGGACAGACAATCAAAGTAGATCAAATTAGGCAAATAAAATCATTTTTTACAAGTAGTGGGGTAGAATCAAGAAGGAAAGTCTTATTGGTTTTGGAATCTGAAAAAATGACTGTGCAATCTGCTAATAGTCTATTAAAGTTTATTGAAGAGCCAGATGGAGAAATATCTATTTTTTTCTTGACGAATAACGCTATGTCACTATTACCAACTATCCAATCAAGATGTCAATTAATTCTGTTAAAGCAGTTGGCAAAAGATCGTTTAAAACAAGAAATGTTAACATTAGATCAGCCACTAGCTCATGTTGATTTGTTAGTTGAATTGACTAATTCAATGCAAGAAGCAATTGAATTAGCAAACGATGAGTGGTTTAACAGTACAAGGGATTTATTGTCTAAGTGGTTGGATTATTTTGAAAAAAATGATGCAAGAGCCTTTCTTTTTGTTCAACAATATTTGATAAAACAAGCACAAGATAAAATGCAGCAACGACAATTATTAGATATGTTAGTTGCGATGATGAAGATAAAGATGCGTAAACAAATTAATACACAGTTTTCTAATAGTATCGACTATGTTAGAATGATTATGAATGCTACACAAGCAAAACAAAAACTAGCATCAAATGTTAGTTTTCAAAATACATGTGAACAACTAGCTTTGAGAATTATGACATCTCATTAGGAGGAATACACTGTGATAGAAGTAGTTGGTGTAAGATTTAAATCATCTGGACGTATTTATTACTATTTACCTCAAAAAGGTGAACAGTATTCATATAAGCAAAAAGTTGTAGTGGAGTCACAAAAAGTAAAAAATGTGGCAGAAGTTGCTTTACCTAATAAACAAGTCGCCAAAAAAGATTTACCTGACGATTTAAATATGATAATTCAACTAGCTGATGAGACGCAATTGGAACAAGTTAAAGAAAATAAAATAGATGCATTAAATGCTTTTGATGTGGCTAATAAAAAAATACGTGAACATCAGTTAGAGATGAAATTAGTTGATGTTGAGTACACACTAGATAGAAGTAAAATGATGTTTAGTTTTACAGCTGATGGGCGTATTGATTTTCGCGAGCTGGTACGAGATTTAGCCTCGATTTTTAAAACACGAATTGAATTAAAACAAATTGGTGTTCGGGATGAGGCAAAAAAATTAGGCGGTATTGGTCCATGTGGTAGACCTTTGTGTTGTAGCACGTTTTTGGGCGATTTTGTTCCTGTTTCTATTAAAATGGCAAAAGACCAAAATTTATCATTAAATCCAACCAAAATTTCTGGATTGTGTGGTCGATTGATGTGTTGTTTGAACTACGAAAATGATGAATATGAAAGACTTCGTAAAATGATGCCAGATTTTGGTGAGAAAGTTCAAACGCCAGATGGTATAGGAAAAGTAATTGGATTAAATCTTTTAAATGAAGTGATTAAGGTAAAATTAGTTTCAAGGGAAACCCCAGTTGAATATCAGTATGATGAGTTGATAAATGGTGGAAAAGAAAATGGTTAAAGGAAGAATAGCATGGATAAAATGAAATTATATGATGAGTTGGTCAATGTTGAACGTCAATTAGAAACCATGTTATTTCAAGTCAAAGAGATGAAACCGATTGTTGATAATTTAGTAGAAGAAAACTTAAACTTAAAATTAGAAAATCAGCATCTCCATGATAAGTTGGATAAATTAGAAAAACAAGAAATAGTAGACGACGGAAGACAGGAATTATCAAAATCAAGATTAAATTTAGAAAAACTATATGAGCAAGGATTCCATGTTTGTAAAGATTTTTATGGTTCGAGACGTGAAAATCAAGAAGAATGTGTCTTTTGTTCTAGTATGATTTATGGTAAATAAGCTGGATGGGAGTTTCTCCCACCAGCTTTTTTAAGGAGGGAAAAGATGAATTGTCAAAAAAGTTTTGCCATACAAGATGATAAAGGAAAGCTCTATCTAGTTCCGACTCCAATTGGTAATTTAGAGGATATGACGTTTCGTGCTGTAAGGCTGTTGCAGGAAGTATCTTTCATTGCAAGTGAAGATACAAGAAACACTCAAAAATTATTAAATCATTTTGATATAAAAACAAAGCAAATTAGTCTACATGAGCATAACTCACATGATAAAATTCCAACATTAATCAAGTTATTGCAAGAAGGACAAGATATCGCACAAGTAAGTGATGCAGGTATGCCTTCTATTAGTGATCCAGGACATGATTTGGTTGTGGCGTGTATTAAAGAAGGTATATCAGTTGTATCTATACCAGGAGCGACAGCAGGGATGACCGCTCTTATTGCTAGTGGACTATCCCCACAACCGTTTTATTTTCATGGTTTTTTACCACGAAAAAAGAAAGAACAGGTGGCTGAATTAACAAAATTAAAAGGGGTTAATGCGACTATCATTTTTTATGAATCGCCTTATAGAGTAGAAAAAACACTGGCAACAATGGAACAAGTGT
Source organism: Vagococcus changpingensis (assembly GCF_058211775.1). Lineage (NCBI taxonomy): Bacteria > Bacillati > Bacillota > Bacilli > Lactobacillales > Enterococcaceae > Vagococcus > Vagococcus changpingensis. Next base: position 643,234 of record NZ_JBYVZB010000001.1, on the reverse strand, counting down.
TTTCAGAAGAAACACAAGTTGTTCTTTGCCGAGAACTGACTAAATTACATGAAGAATATATCAGAGGAAGTGTTCAAGAAGTTATTAATTATCTATCGAACCATCCTATAAAAGGTGAGTGTTGCTTGCTAATAGAAAATGTCGTTGAAGAAGAAACGATATCTTATGATAGTGATATGTCTATTGCCGAACATGTTAATTTAGTCTCTGAACAAGAAGACATGACAGTAAAGGAAGCAATTAAAGAAGTCGCTAAAATAAGAGGGTTAAAAAAACAAGAAGTGTACAAAGAGTATCATCAATGACATAGATTTATAAAGAATTAACATGAAAAGACATACCCCGAAAAATCTTGCATAATAATGACTGTGTGATATAATTTCATTATATATGTACAATTTCTATAATTACCTTTTTGCTTACTTATAGAACATTGTGACGATTAGATAGGGAAATATAGTGAGGTGAAAGTTGGTTGTTTAGTAAATGGCTAAGAAGACAAAACGATAATCCAGAAAAAGATTATGAAGAAGATTATGAGTCAGAAAATTTGCCGCAAACAACAGAAGAGTTGTTTTATGACAGTGAAGACGATGATGATTATTACTATTATTATTACTATGAAGACGATAATGAGGGTGTTAAGCCTAGTATTCCTGTTTTAGAGGATAGTAATTCAGATAATGTAGATGATTTATATAGTGAATCTAATCAGTTTTACACTAATTCTGCTTTTGAAGAAGAAAACTTTTCAGTACCAACAGAAGTTGTAGAAAGCGAAAATACTAGTATTTCAGATAATAATACTAGTATATCATCTAATCAGGTTGATTTGGTTGCGTTAGAGAATGAAAATGACCAATTAAAAGCTCAAATAGATCAACTATTACTTGAAAAAGACACGTATGAACAAGAATTGGAAGAAGCTGAAAAAGTAAAAGAATACAATGACTTGTTAGGAAGCCAAATTGTTGAATTAGAGACAAAATTAAACGAACAGCAACAATTGGAAAGTGATTTATCTGATTACAGTAAAATAAAAGAAGAAAATAATAATTTAGTCGATGAAAAAACACAATTAACGCTAGAATTAGATAATCTAAAAGAGCAATTCTTATCATTACAGTCTGATAGGCAAACTAAAGATGATCAAATCACTCAGTTTGCAAGTAATATGACGTCATTAGATCAAGAATTGGTGCAAGCATCACAAGAAATTGAGACTAAAAATACTAAAATTGAGGAATTGACGCTAGCCTTATCTAATAAAGAATCAGCATTAGAGGAAATGACAACACTTTTAGAAATAAAAGAAGAAGATGTATTAAGATTAGCAAATGAATCAAATGAAAAAGACGATGAAGTTCAAGAATTGAAAAATAAAATTAATACTATGGACGAAACGATTTCATCATTACAAACTGAATTAACAAAAGCTAAGAGCCAAGAGGGTTCTTTTGTAAATAAAGAAGTTGTGGAAAACTTAGAAAAAGAATTACAAGATAAAGCAAATCAAATAATCGAACATCAAAAACAAATTAATGAATTATCTGAAGAAAATAATCGGTTAATATCAAGTCTAAAAGAGGTTGAAGAAGAGTTAAATAAAACAACGGTTGAATTGCTAGAATTAAAAGATATTCAGCGAGTATTAACTGAATTGCAAGATGAACTCCAACAATCAAAAGAATTAGAAAATATTCTGACTAATCAATATGAAGAAGAAAAAATATTGGCTAAAGAAGCTAATGAAAAACGTGAGAAAATGGAACAGGAGTTAACAACAATGACTGAAAATCTTGAAAATCAATTAAGCAAAACTGAAAAATTAGAAAAAGAGCTAGCTGAATTACGTGAAAATCAACGTATTATTGATGAGCTTGAACAAGAAATTAATGGTATGAAAACACAGCAAGAACGTTTAACAGCTAGTTTAACTGACTTAAGCGGTGAGCGAAGTCGCGCACAAGAACTTGAAGAAGAAGTACAAAAATTACGCTCTGAGTCTTCACCAGAAATTGAAGTGTTACAAGAAGAATTAAGACAAACAAAAGAACAATTAAGACGTGCTAAATCACAACAACAAATTGGTATGAATCAATCTGATATAGCTCAAGTTATGATAGAAGCTCAATCAAAAGCAAGAGAAATCGTTGAAACAGCTAATCAGGAAGCAAAACGTAGAATAGTTGATGCCGAGTCTGAATTAAGTACCATTAGTCAAGAGGCTCGTAATTATTATCGTAAGTTAGAATCTATTAAATATGAATCTGAAAGCGTCTTTTCAGAATTATTAAGAAAATTAGAAAAAATTGGAGATATTGACCGTATTTAATAGGGGGAGGGGAATATAATGAGGAAAGAAAAGAAAAATTTGTCTAAAAAACTTATTGCCAATACCATTATAGGCGTTAGTATGTCTGTTATGTCAGTTTGTTTGCCTATCTTAGAGGTCGTATCTATTGCAGAATCAGATAAAATATCCTCATCCCCTAAACCTTTATATAGTCTAAATGTTAATGAGAATATTCTAAAGAGTAATGTAAAAGAAAGTAGCAATTCTGAAGATACTATAGAAGAGTCATCTGGTTCAACAGCTGACTCTTCTTCGAGTACGTCATCTGAAGAAACTTCTAGTTCAAGTAGTACACAGGAAAGTAGTAGTAATTCATCAACAAGTAGTTCAACAGAACCGACAAAACCATCAACTAATGAAACAAGTTCCTCGAGCTCATCAAGCTCGACAACAGACGCTTCTTCTAGTAGAAACGAGGATAGTAGTATTAGACCAGATAAAAATTCTAATACATCAATGTCTAAACCAAGCTCGTCAAATAGCGCAATTTCTAGTAGCGCCTCACCTTCCAATGCAAGTAATGTAAAAAATGAAAAGTCACTTATTAATTATTCACGAAACCAAACAACTGCGGAGTTTATCGAAGAAATAGGTGAAGATGCAAGAGAAATTGGTCAAAAAAATAATCTTTATGCGTCTATTATGATAGCACAAGCAATACTCGAAAGTGGTTCTGGCAATAGTAGTTTATCTAGGACACCAAATCATAATTTATTTGGTATTAAAGGCTCTTATAAAAATGAGTCTGTTGAGATGGCTACACTAGAAGAAAACAGTGACGGCGGTTTATATACTATTAATGCTAAATTTAGAAAATACCCAAGTTATAAAGAATCATTGGAAGATTACGCTATGCTGATGTCTGGTGGAATATCTGGCCGTTCGACTTTTTATCAAGGAGCTTGGAAATCTAATACATCTAACTATCAAGAAGCAACAAAATATTTAACTGGAAGATATGCAACTGATTCGAGATATCATGAAAAATTAAATGGATTAATTGAGGCATATGATTTAACACAATATGATTCAAAAAAAGCTAAAAAAGAGACTATTGATAAAACAAAAGAAACAGAAAATTTTATTAAAGAGATTGCTCCTAAAATTGAAGATGTAGCAGATAAAAATGATTTATATGCTTCTGTTTTAATTGCTGAAGCAATTATTAAAAGTAATTCAGGAAACAATGAATTGATGGAAAAACATAATATTTATCAAGTGACTGGTCATTCTAATAATCAGACTGTTAAAGTTGAAACATTAAAAACAGATATTGAAACAAAAAAAACAACGCTTGATTTAAAAGAATACAAAGTGTATTCAGATAACAATGAGGCTATTGATGATTATGTTGCAGAGCTGAAGAAAGATAAAACGAGTTATCAAGAAATGACGCGTTCTAAAAAAGATACACCTAGAAAAGTAACAGCTTACCTAACTGCACAAAATAAAGAAGATAGACGTTATCATAAACGTTTAAATGGTTTAATTGATACATATAATTTAAAACAATATGATAAAGTAGCTAAAAATAGTGATAAAAAAGAAAAAAAATCAACTAAGTCTGTCGATGTTGTCAATGAACTAGGTATCAATATGGTTACTCAGTTAGCAGAAAGTTTTGCCCCAACAAAATTATCATCACTAACAACAACAAAATAATCACTTATATATGACTTTAATATGGTAAGTCGTTTCTACCTGATACCGAAAATATCAGTCTATGAGTAAATAAAAGGACAAAAAACCCCTTATTTACTTATGTAAAAGGGGTTTTTTATCTTATATATCATTGGAGGAGAAAAATTGGAATTATTAAAACAAACAATTGTTAAACAAGGTAGAGTTTTGGATGAAAATATTTTGAAAGTTGATAGCTTTTTAACTCATCAAATTGATCCAAATTTAATGAATAAAATTGGTCAACATGTGGCACAAACTTACAAAGATAAAGGTGTAACAAAAATTGTAACCATTGAGTCATCAGGTATTGCTCCGGCAGTATTTATTGGATTACATATGGGACTTCCAGTTGTGTTTGCTAGAAAACAAAAAAGTTTAACAATGAATAGTGAGCTTTTAACATCTGAAGTGTATTCATTTACCAAACAGGTGACAAATACCATTGCCATTTCTAATAAATATCTTGAAGAAGGTGACAATGTATTAGTTGTTGATGACTTTCTAGCTAATGGACAGGCAGCATTAGGATTAATTGAGTTATGTAAACAAGCTGGGGCGACTATTGAAGCTGTATCGATTGTCATTGAAAAATCTTTTCAAGATGGTAGACAATTATTAGAAGAGCAAGGCTACACTGTAGATTCATTAGCTCGTGTGATTTCTCTAAAAAATAACGAAATCGAGTTTATTGATTAATCGAGATACTGTATAATTTGATATAGGTAAAAAAAGTTGTTTTTAAGTCAATAATTAGAGTGTCAATAAAATAGGAAGAGCAAGTGATAGATGACAATCTATCCTTGCTTTTTTTCGTGTTTTAACCTTTACACATACCCGATAGATTGATACTATTAAAGTGTTTTAAAAGAAAAGGCGAAGGTAGTGAAAGATTTGTCGGAAAGAATTTTACCTGGTAGCACAATAGGTATAATTGGCGGAGGCATTGTATCCTATCAATTAGTATTGTCTGCTAAAAAAATGAGGTATAAAGTAGCTGTTTTATCAGAGTCTCAAAATTGTATAGCAGGAAAAACAGCCGACATACATTTCGTTTGTAATATAAACGATGAAGTTAGTTTATTGAAATTAGCTGAAGTATCTGATGTCGTAACGGTTATTACAGAAACATTAGATAAAAATACTTATAAATATTTAGCAGAAAAAACTTTTTTTTCTCAAAATATGTATGCTCATTCTATTGTTAAAAATCGTTATTTACAAAAGCAATTTTTAGATAGTCATTCAATTAATATAACACCATATGAATCGGCTGTTGTCGTCTCTGATGTTTATGATGCAGCAGAAAGGATAGGGTACCCTTGTATTATTAAACAAGAAAATCGTCAATTATATGGTTGGGATAATAATTTGATTATTCATAGTGCTTTTGAAATTAATCAAACCGTACCTTTGATTCAACAGGGTCTCTGTGTTGTGGAATCCTATATTGAAAAGCAAAGTGAATGGGAAATTACGCTATGCCTAAATGACGAGGGATATTACACTATATTTCCTCCTATTAGGATAGAAGCGACAAACATTGGTGAATTACCTTATATTGAATCGTTTGAAGAATGGGAAGATTTAAAGAAGGATACAGTAAACCAAATGGAATTAATTACTAAAGTAATTGCTTCTGAATTAGGCGTATCTGGCACGGTTAAAGTGTCTTATTTTTTAACGAATGAAGACAATTTATATGTTAATAATATCTATACGTTTCCAAGAGAACATGATATTTTGACGATTCATTCATGTAGCTTATCTGTATTTGATTTACATATAAAAAGTATTTGTAATTTTTCTCTGCCTGCTGTGAGGCAATTAGCGCCAACCTATTTATTACCGTTATATAAGGGAGAAAAAGAAGCGCTCTATAATTTAATGGAAAAGAAAAATAAATGGCAATTTTTTCTTAATGATGGTTTTAGACATACTCAACAAGAAGGCTTTGCTCAAGTTTTTCCAATTAATAAGCAAGAAAGTTTACAAGAAATAAAATATGCAGGATTGATAAGTGATTCTGTTGAGATTCAGGATGGTCAGAGTGAAAAAAGGTAAAACGCAAAAATTAGTTTATGATTATGTCAAAAAGCAAATTGAAACTGATACGTGGTTGAATGGATATCATATTATTGAGCAAGATTTAGCCAATGATTTAAAAGTTAGTCGAACGCCGATTCGATCGGCAATTGATCAATTAATTGATGAAAACTATTTAAAAAAAGAAGCCAATCGGGGTGTCATAGTAAAAAAAGAAAGAATAAGCAATAAAGAATTTACGGAACGAACCCAATTGATTGAGTTGCTTTGTTCCCATTATCTGTTTCAGTTACAAATTAAAGAATATTTAATCGATGATCAGTCATTTTTATCTATGGAAGAATTAAATAAACCATCATCAAATAAAGAATATTATTATGATTTATTTTGGCAACAATTTTTATCACCCTTAAATAATGAGTTAATGAAATCGACTATTTTAACACAGATAACTTCTATAAAATTAGTCGAATTTCCCAATGTTTCCATTAATTTTTTGTATGATGAAACACATAAATTAAGTAAAAAATTATCAAGGTTATTATTAGAAAAAAATTATGAAGTAGCTAGAAAAGAAATTCGTGTTTATATCAATCGTTTGAATTTAGAGCTAATCGATCAACAAATATAAGGAGGTTGTATTATGAAAAAAATTCAAATTGGAACGTCATCAATCGAGGCGTCCCAACTTGCACTAGGATGTATGAGAATGGCAGGTTTATCAACCGAAAAAGCAAAAGAAGTGGTAACAGCATCAATGGAAGTTGGAATAAACTTTTTTGATCATGCAGATATTTACGGTGATGGAGAGTCTGAACGTCTTTTTGGTGAAGTCATCAGGGGCTTAAATGTATCAAGAGACCAATTTTATCTTCAATCAAAATGCGGTATTAGAAAAGGGTACTATGATTTTTCAAAAGAGCACATTATCTCATCAGTTGAAGGAAGTTTGCAACGTTTACAGACAGATTACCTTGACGTATTAGCACTACATCGTCCAGATGCGTTGATGGAACCTGATGAGATTTCTGAAGCTTTTTATGAATTAAAAAAATCGGGTAAAGTCCGTTTCTTTGGGGTGAGCAACTTTGCACCAAGCACGGTAGAATTGTTACAACAATCATTATCGGATAAATTGATAGTGAATCAATTACAATTTGGTTTACAACATGCTGGGATGGTGTCAACCAATATGAATGTTAATATGGAAAATGAAACAGGCATTAATCGTGATGGCTCAGTATTAGATTATATGAGACTAAAACAACTAACTGTACAAGCTTGGTCTCCTTATCAGTTTGGTTACTTCGAAGGAGTATTTATTAATCATCCAGACTTTAAAGAGTTAAATAACTGTTTACAAAATATTGCTAATCGCTATCAAGTGACACCAACTGTGATTGCCACTTCATGGATTAATCGACACCCAGCTAATATTCAAACAATCGTTGGTAGTATGAATCCAGAAAGAATTAAGGAAATATCGCAATCAACTGGTGTTGAATTAACACGTCAAGAATGGTATGAATTATATCAAGCATCAGGCTTTAAATTATTATAGATGATAAAGGGGAAAATCAATCAATTAGTAAAAAAAATACGGATCTCTTGGAGTATTATTTGTTGATTAATTGGTATTTGAAAGTGGAAAAACTTATGGTGTAATAGGTCCAAATGGAGCTGGAAAGATCACCTTATTTAAGTGTATGACTAGACTAATATTGTTACAGATTATTAGGGAGACGTTAAAATCAATGAGATATCCGTAAGAGGAGATAATAGTGCCTTAACTAATTTAGGTATTGTATTAGATGGTGTATCTGTCTATAAAGAAAGAATATCTTGGAAATAAGGTAAAAACTTACTCTTATGGAATGGTTAAAAAACTTATCCTATTGATAGCGTGTGTTATACGATCCCAATATTTTAATTTTAGATGAGCCATTTAGAGGATTAGATAGTGAAACAGTGGATTGGTTTAAATTTTATTTAAAAAAGATGACATCACAAGGTATGGGTATGACATTAATTATGTCATCACACGTCAAAAATGACATTGAAATGTTATGTGAGGAAGTCATCATTATTAGAAAAGGACATCCGGTTCGACAAATATCATTACGGGATATAGAAGATGCCAAAATACGAGATATAGATACCTCTAATCAAGAAATATTTTTAATTATATTGGAAATTTAAACTATTATTCAAAGGTACTTCCTAATGGTTGTATCCGAGTAGACATTAAAGATGAACGATAGTCAGAAGTAACACAGCTATTAAATGATCAAAATATTAATATCTATGAAATAAAAAAAGTCACAGTATTAGATGATTATTTGAATGGGGTGAGTAATTAGTATGACAGGTACACAAATTTTTAACATGGAATGATTTAAATATATATGAGATAAAAATTATATTATTTCGACAAGTATTTTAGCTATCATTAATATTTTTGTAACGATTTATTTTACTCATATTATTGATAATTACTTCTTTGGCTTTATGGTAGTATTTTTAGTGTTAACCATTTTTGCCAATATGATTTTTATGTTTCTTTATCCTTTTCATTTGGTGTCAATGGATTATAAGAATCATGTTATGAGTATGTTAGTATCATCTGATATTAATTGCACACAGTAGTTTTTTGCAAAAATTGGAGCCATCTTTTTATGGAATGTATTGTTAACGTTGGTGTTGATATTCATCTCGTTTTCGTTAATTTTATTTAAATTATTACAAGTAGTCGATATTCAATCACTCATAACAGGGATTAATCAAGGAATTAATATGGCTGGTTCTTCTTTTGGAGAGTGTTTATTTCTAGTTTTATTTCTTATATTAATAGTTTGGTCATTATAGCAACAGCAACAATCATGTTAAGAGAGAATAGTTTGACTTTTTTCTGTTCATAGGATTAGGAATGATACAATCTGCTGTTTCTAGTATGCTGTCATTTATCCCATTAGTATTAAAATTTTTCTATAACAGGGGTTTTGATCATGAATAACTTAATTATAGTTATAATGACAGGTATTTTGATTTTGATGTCGCTTCGATTTATGAAGACTCAAAATTTGTAATATTTATAAAAGACGAACAATAATATTATAAAAAGCAAGAACTTTAATGAAAGTTCTTGCTTTTTTTTAAAATATGGTGTAGATTATCAAAGGAATAAGAAACGATATATTATTATTTTTAAATAATTATTCGTCTTTTTATTCCAAATATCACATTTTGACTCTCTAGGAGGATGGAAATGAAGATTTTTGATTATGAAGACGTTCAATTAGTGCCAAACAAGTGTATTGTTAACAGTCGTTCGGAATGTGACACGACAGTCACTCTGGGTGGAAGACAATTTAAGATGCCAGTTGTACCAGCTAATATGCAGACTATTATTGATGAGTCAATTGCTGAATATTTAGCTTCAAATGGATATTTCTATATTATGCATCGTTTCAATGAACAAGCGAGAAAACAATTTATTAAAGATATGCATGATAAAGACTTATTTGCCTCAATTAGTGTAGGGGTTAAAGCAACTGAGTATGATTTTGTTAATGAATTAAAAGAAGAAAATGTAGTCCCTGAATATGTTACCATTGACATTGCGCATGGTCATTCTGATTCAGTAATTAATATGATTAAACACTTAAAGAAACAATTACCAGAAACATTTGTCATTGCGGGAAATGTTGGAACGCCTGAAGCAGTGAGAGAATTAGAAAATGCTGGAGCTGATGCCACAAAAGTTGGGATTGGACCTGGCAAAGTGTGTATTACTAAATTAAAAACAGGATTTGGTACTGGTGGTTGGCAACTTTCAGCATTAAGACGATGCAGTAAAGCTGCTAGAAAACCATTGATCGCAGATGGTGGTATTAGAACACATGGTGATATTGCGAAGTCTATTCGCTTTGGAGCAACTATGGTTATGATAGGTTCATTATTTGCTGGACATGAAGAGTCACCAGGTGAGATGAAAGAAGAAGATGGTGTATTGTATAAAGAATATTTCGGAAGTGCTTCTGAATTTCAAAAAGGTGAACATAAAAATGTTGAAGGCAAAAAAATCTGGACACCATTTAAGGGAAAATTAGAAGATACATTAAACGAAATGCAGCAAGATTTGCAATCGTCTATTTCTTACGCTGGTGGAAAAGATGTTGAAGCCATTCGCAAAGTAGATTATGTGATTGTTAAGAATTCTATTTTTAACGGTGATATATTCTAAACTATTTATTAAATAGAAAAACTACTAAGCATAAATGAATTGGCTTGGTAGTTTTTATTTTATGGCAGTAAATAAAACATAATAGTAGCTGTCATCTTTTTATTGATGTATGATAAGTTCTGAAAGTAAAGAGGAGGGACAATATGGGGATTTTAATAACGAAATTAAAACAAAATAAATCTCTTGTCGGATTGTCTTTATTTATGACTGTAATCATGGTGGCATCGCAATTGTGGCAACCAAAATTATTACAGAAAATAATGAATTCAATTATGACTGAAGATCAAGGGGAGTTAAAAAAAGTTGGAACAATGTTGATTATTGTCGCGCTACTTGGTCTAGTTGCCGGGATACTTAATACGATTTTTTCAGCAAGACTCTCTCAAGAAGTTGCATCTGATATTCGTTCAGATGGGTTTAAAAAAGTACAAGAGTTCTCATTTGAAAATATTGAAACATTTTCTACGAGTAATTTGGTTATTCGTTTAACCAATGACATTACTCAAATTCAAAATGTCGTTATGATGATGTTTCAAAGTATCTTTAGAATTCCTATTATGTTTATAGGAAGTTTTATTTTAGCTATGATGACTCTACCTAAATTATGGTGGGTGATTATTTTACTTGTTGTATTAGTGGTATTGACGGTTATGATTGTGTTTAGCATGATGGGAAAACATTTTGCTAAAATCCAACATTATCTTGAAAAAAGTAACGGGATAGCAAAAGAGAACTTAGCAGGAATGAGAGTGGTTAAGTCTTTTGTACAAGAAAAAAATCAAATTAGCAAGTTTTCAGCCGTATCAGAAAAATTAACCAAACACACCATATCTGTTGGAAATTTATTTTCCATTATGATTCCAAGTTTTATGTTAATTTCAAACTTAGCGATTGTGATGTCGATTTATTTTACAGCGAATATTGCTAAAACAGATATTGAGGCAATTAGTGCCGTGGTATCCTTTATGAATTATTTAATGCAAATCATGATGAGTATCATTATAGGTGGAATGATGTTGATGATGGCAAGTCGTGGGATGGTATCCATTAAACGATTAAACGACATATTGGAAACAAAACCAACTTTGACTTACTTACCTGAAAATGAATCAACGCCCATTCAATCAGGGTCAGTTGTTTTTGATGATGTAAGCTTTACTTATGCAGGAGACGATTCACCTACGTTAAAAAATGTATCGTTTCATGTGGATAATGGCATGTCAGTTGGGGTTGTTGGCGCAACAGGTTCTGGAAAATCAACACTCGCACAACTGATTGCCAGAATGTATGATCCAACAAACGGTGTCATTGATGTTGGTGGGGCAAATCTTAAAGACGTTAGTAAAGAAGAGTTAAGAAAATCCATCGCAATTGTGTTGCAACGTGCTATTTTATTTTCTGGAACAATAGGAGATAATATTCGTCACGGGGCAAAGAATGCTGATGAAAAAGAGTTATACCGTGCTTCGTCAATCGCTCAAGCGTATGAATTTATTGAACGACAAATGGATGGATTTGATAGTCGCGTGGAAGAACGAGGCTCAAATTTTTCAGGTGGTCAGAAACAACGTTTGTCGATTTCTAGAGGAGTAATTGGTGATCCTAAAGTCTTGATTTTAGACGACAGCACCAGTGCACTAGATGCTAAAAGTGAAAAACTCGTAAAAGAAGCGTTAGCTAATGAATTAAACGACACGACTGTTTTTATCATTGCTCAAAAAATTTCATCTGTTGTGCAAGCTGATACTATTTTAGTGCTAGATGAAGGAAAACTAGTTGCCAAAGGAACGCATCAAGAGTTATTAAAAACCAGTGTTGTGTACCAAGAAATTTATGAGACGCAAAAATCAAAGGAGGTCGAGGAATTTGACTAAGGAAAATCCAAGTGTATTGAGTTTCTTTTGGAATTATCTAAAAGTGTATAAAGTGAAATTTTTTATTATTATTGTCGCCATCATTTTCTCGACTTACTTGCAAGTAAAAGCACCACAGTATACTGGTAAAGCAATTGAAGAATTAGCCAAGTATGCTGGAGCGTACCTATCTGTTGGACATGCTGATAAATCACCTTTTACTAGTGTGATCAAGTTATTGGTTGGATTGTATGTATTAAATGCTATTTCCATGTTTATCCAAAACATTTTAATGTCACGAGTAACTGGACAGTCTACAAATAAAATGAGAATTGGCTTATTTAGAAAACTACAAACGATGACTATTCGTTTTTTTGATACACATCAGCATGGGGATATATTGAGTCGTTTTACGAGTGATTTGGATAATATTTCAAACACAATGAACCAAGCGTTGATTCAAGTATTAACCAATGTATCCATGCTAATTGGTGTGACATTTATGATGTTTCGTGAAAATGTGACAATGTCATGGGTTACACTAGCCATGTCTCCTATTGCCATTATTTTTGCGATGGTTATTATTAAACAAGCCGAGAAAAAAGTTGGAATTCAACAAGAAAGTATCGGGCGTTTGAATGGCTACATTGACGAAAAAATTTCTGGTCAAAAAGTGATTATCACAAACGGACTAGAAGAAGAAACCATTGAAGGATTTGAAAAAGTGAATAATGAAGTGAAGGAAGCAACCTTTAAAGGTCAAGTTTATTCAGGGTTACTGTTTCCAACGATGCAAGGTATTTCTTTATTAAACACTGCGATTGTTATTTTTGTCGGTGGATGGTTAGTGAATAGTGGGAGTATTGAAAAAGCAGCAGGTTTGGGTTTGATTGTCACATTCATCCAGTATTCACAACAATTTTATATGCCACTAACACAAATATCATCTCAATTTAGTATGCTACAATTAGCTTTTACAGGAGCGAAACGATTGAATCAAGTCTTTGCTCAACCAGATGAACCAGATGATAAAAATTTAGAAAAATTAACAGGATTAGAGAAGAACGTCACACTGTCTCATGTTGATTTTTCTTATGAAGAGGATCGACCTATATTAAAAGATATTTCGATTGAAGCCAAAAAAGGACAAATGGTCGCTTTAGTTGGCCCAACAGGTTCTGGTAAAACAACTGTCATGAATTTATTAAATCGATTTTATGATGTCAATTCAGGTAATATCACGATTGATGGTAGAGATATTAGAGCTGTGACGTTAGATAGTTTGCGTTCTCATATTGGGATTGTATTACAGGATTCTATTCTTTTTTCTGGAACAATTCGTGAAAATATTGTTTTTGGAAAGCCAGATGCGACAGATGAAGAAGTTGTTTCAGCTGCTAAGCAAGCGAATATTCATGATTTCATTGTATCACTTGAAGATGGATATAATACAATTGTTAGTGATGAAAATAGTATTTTCAGTGTTGGTCAGAAGCAATTAATCAGTATTGCTAGAACAATTATTACCAATCCAGATTTATTAATATTAGATGAGGCAACAAGTAATGTTGATACTGTGACAGAAAGTCGTATTCAACAAGCAATGGAAACAATTATTAGTGGTAGAACAAGTTTTGTCATTGCTCATCGCTTAAAGACAATTCTTGATGCAGATTTTATCGTGGTATTAAATCAAGGAGAAATCATTGAATCGGGTACACATGATTCTTTAATAGCTCAAAAAGGATTTTATGCAGAATTATATCAAAATCAATTTGTTTTCGAGTGAAAAACAAAGAGGTTGTCTATGACAATCCTCTTTTTTATTTGATTTCTAGTTCAATTAACATATTAATTTTGTTAAATTAAATTATAATAAGACCCGTCTATCCTGTAAAGATAAGACTTTAAGTAAATTTTTGAAATAATTATAATAGATTTTTAATTAAAATATCGTTATAATAATTAAGACTGTGAAGAAATCTATTAGTTTAATGAGAAAGGCATGTGTATTTATGTCAAATAAAATATTAATTATTGAAGATGAAAAAAACTTGGCTCGTTTTGTAGAGTTAGAGTTAAAGCATGAAAAATATGAGACAGAGGTCCATTATAATGGTCGTACTGGTTTAGAAGCAGCATTATCACAAGAGTGGGATGCGATTCTACTTGATTTAATGTTACCTGAATTAAATGGTTTAGAGGTGTGTCGTCGTATTCGTCAAGTAAAAAATACGCCTATTATTATGATGACAGCAAGAGATTCAGTGATTGATCGTGTGTCTGGTTTAGACCATGGAGCAGATGATTATATTGTAAAACCGTTTGCTATTGAAGAACTGCTCGCACGATTACGTGCATTACTTCGCCGAATTGATATTGAGGGAGATAAAAATGTCGCGAAACAAACGACTTTATCTTATCGGAATTTAACCATTGAAAAGGAAAATCGCGTAGTTCGCCGTGGTGATGAAATTATTGAGTTAACTAAACGTGAATATGAGTTATTACTTATTTTGATGGAAAATGTTAATGTCGTGCTTTCTAGAGATGTACTATTAAATAAAGTATGGGGCTATGAAATAGAAGTTGAAACAAATGTTGTTGATGTGTATATTCGTTATTTACGTAATAAAATTGATGTTCCAGGAGAAGATAGTTATATCCAAACGGTTCGTGGAACTGGGTATGTAATGAGATCGTGATGAATCAATTTAAAAGTAAGATGAATTGGCCTCAAAAATTTTCTTGGAAATCTATCACATTAAAATGGACGATACTAACATCGTTGGTCATCTCTATTTTGTTTACGCTTTTTGCCATTATCTCTTATCAAATTAGTACACGATTAATGGTCGAACAAGAAGAGGTGACGTTTAATCGAACGTTATCTGAAGTTACCACTCGTTTATCAAGAGGAGTAGAATCGCTAAGTTTTAATAGCTCTGTTTTTTATTTAAAAGAATCAACTGGCGAATATGTGGGAGACAGTTACTATGGTGTTAATACACTAGAATCCAGTATGATGAATTTAAATAGTTTTATGTCAGAACTATCTAGACCTGAAATGGATTTAAAAGTATACAACGTTGAGGGTGATTTGGTTTTTGAAACAAAAAATCGCTTTGTTCCATTTGATAAAGAATCACAATCAGAAACGGTTATAAAAACTTATGAGTATGTGACTGGATTAGTTCTATTAAAACCAGTTCATTCTGATCAAACTGGTAAGCTGATTGGTTACGCACAAGGTTTTTATGACTTAGGATTTTATTATAAGTTTAGAAAAGAACTATTACAGAATTTAATTATGATAGGTATATGTGGATTACTTGTTAGTGTCATTGTGAGTTTTCTCTTATCAACTTACTTTACAAGTCCTTTAAGAAAAATGGTAAAAACATTAAATAATATTGAAACAGCTCATAAAACAGGTCTTAGAATGCCTGTTCCTAAATCAAATGATGAGATTTATGATCTAGCTATGGCATTTAACGACATGATTGAGCGTATGGAGCGTTTTATTACCCAACAGCAACAGTTTGTTGAAGATGTATCGCATGAGCTGAGAACGCCTGTTGCGGTCATTGAAGGGCATATGAATTTATTGAATCGTTGGGGAAAAGATGATCCAGAAGTGTTAGAAGAATCTTTAAGTGCTTCGTTGCAAGAAATCACACGTATGAAAAGCTTGGTTCAAGAGATGCTTGATTTATCTCGTGCAGAACAATCGGACTTTCATTATAAAAATGAAACATGTATGGCAAAAGAAACCATTCAAACAACAGTTAGTAACTTTCAAATGTTATATCCAGATTTTGTATTTAATTTAGATGACGATGATTTAGATCACTCGGTTGAAATTAAAATGTATCGTAATCACTTTGAACAAATTTTAATTATTTTAATGGACAATGCCGTAAAGTATTCTAGAGATAGAAAAGAAGTGATTATTTCAGCATCGAAGTCTTATCAATCGGTTGATGTGATGATTCAGGATTTTGGTGAAGGTATTTCAGAAGAGGAGATTGAAAAAGTATTTAATCGATTTTACCGGGTAGATAAAGCAAGAGCTCGTCATACTGGTGGTAATGGATTAGGGCTGTCTATTGCACAACAATTAATCGAAAATTATCATGGTACGATAAATGTAAAAAGTCATGTAGATTTAGGAACAGCTTTTTATGTGTCTATTCCTTATGTGACAGAAGAAACGACTAATTAATTGAATCAAAAATATAATAGAATAAAAAAACGTATCAAGCGTAGAGTTAGATGACTCGTGCTTGATACGTTTTTTTAATTGAATAACGCTAAAAAATCATCATTTGAAATCTTTTGGTCAAAATCAATATCGCCCATAATTAAAGTAGGAACAAAACGAATAGAGGCTTGTTCTGCTTCTTTTACAATACTATCTAACACTACATCATTTGATTGCTTTACAAGTCCTAAAGTTTCTTCAGCAAAATGAGTTACCTCTTCAGCAGAATATAAACGACCCCACTCATTTTGAGTATCATATATCTTTGTAATAATCTCAAGAGCTCGTTCATCCATTGGGACGTACTGATGCATAACATTACCCAGTATTAGACTAGGCGATGTTTTATTAAAAAGTTTGATGACATAATGAAGATTATGTTTAGATACCTCATCTGTTATTAAGTCTAACTTTTCATTCCACCATTGACGGCAGTATGGACAACGAAGATTAACAAATTCAATTAATGTATATGGTGCTTCCTTTTGCCCAATCTTTATTCCGTTTGTAGTGGTGACTTTTGATGTGTCGATTTGTGTCATAGGTAGGATTCATCTCCTTATTTTAAAGCGGCACTGTTTACCATTACTTCATCAATGAGGCCATATTTTTTAGCATCTTCAGCTGACATGAAATTATCTCGATCAGTATCTTGTTCGATAATTTCAATTGGTTGACCAGTATTTTCAGCTAAAATTTTATTTAATCTTTCTCTTGTATTCAGAATATGGCGAGCTGCAATTTCAATTTCTGTTGCTTGACCTTGTGCTCCTCCAAGCGGCTGATGAATCATAATTTCAGCATTTGGTAAAGCAAATCGTTTTCCTTTTGTTCCAGATGATAATAAGAAACTTCCCATTGATGCAGCCATACCTAATACGATAGTTTGAATATCAGACTTAACGAAATTCATTGTGTCATAAATGGCAAGACCTGCTGAAACACTTCCACCTGGCGAGTTGATGTAAAGATAAATATCTTTTTCAGGATCTTGGGCATCTAAAAATAATAATTGTGCAATGACACTATTTGCAACGTTATCGTCAATAGGGCCACTTAACATAATGATACGATCTTTAAGTAAACGTGAATAAATATCATAGGCACGTTCCCCTCTAGCAGATTGTTCGATAACTGTTGGTATTAAATTCATATAAATTCCTCCTAATAGTAACGCTACTAGCCATATTTTAACATATTCTTTTTATTCTACCTAGAATTTAGCGTCATTTTAGTCAAAAAAGGTCAAAAGAATAAAAAGTAAATAAAAAGGACCTACGTCCTTCAAAATAGTATGATAAAATATGATATACTTCTTTTAAAAAGAAAGTAACACGCCCTAAGGGAATCGAACCCCCGTCTCAAGAACCGGAATCTTGCGTGATATCCACTACACTAAGGGCGCATCTACTTTTATTAGTTTACCAAAAAAAACATAAATAGCAAGATGAAAAGGAGGAAAAGCTGATGAAAATGTCGCAACATGTTAGACAGGGTCAAAGCCAAGTTCAGACTCAAAAATTAGCCATGACCCAACAATTACAACAATCCATTAAGATACTGCAGTATGGTACAGAAGACTTACTTTCTTTTTTAAATGACAAAATGTTAGAGAATCCGCTGATTGATGTATCCGTTTTCGAGATGGATGATCAATACTTAGTGCCTAAAGATTATGATGTGTCAAAAAGTGATAGAAAAACGGATTGGATAAATCAGATTCCAGAAACGACCCAATCATTGTTCCATTATTTGATTGAACAAATCCATTTGAATTATCGAGATACAGCGTTGAGAAGTCTTAGTTTATTTCTTGTTGAGTTTATTGATACAAATGGGTATTTAACAATTTCAATAGAGGAAGCGATGAAGTTAAAGCAAGTGACTTATATAGAAGTGCTAGATGCATTGACACTTATTCAGATGCTTGAACCCGCTGGTGTTGGTGCTAGAAATCTACAAGAATGTCTTATGTTACAAATAGAAAGAGATGACAATGCTCCTAACCAAGCTTACTTAGTATTGGAAGAATATTTTGATGAATTAGCCAATAGAAAATGGCAAAAGATTGAAAAAAAGTTAGGGATTTCATTAGTGGAGATTCAAGAAATTTTTGACTATATTCAAAAATTACATCCAAATCCAGGATCACTGTTTCATTCAGACGAAGATAATATTATTTACCCAGATTTAGAAGTCAAAGTAGATAGAACAGATAATTCCATTTCTATTGTATCTACTAAAGTAGGAAAGCCAAATATTAGCTTTCAAACAACGTATTTTGAAAAAATGTCTCATCAAGGTGGAGACGAAGTCAAAAAATATTTAAATGATAAAAAAAGTGAATTTGAATGGTTAAAAAAATCATTGGAGCAACGTGGAAATACAATTTTACGAGTAGGAGAAGAAATTGTTAAAAAACAATCAGCGTTCTTTATAGAATCTGACCACCCACTTACTCCCATGAAGTTGAAAAGTGTGGCAGAGGAACTATCGCTTCATGAATCAACTATTAGTCGAGCTGTTAATGGAAAATATTTAACAACAGATTTTGGTGTATTTGAACTAAGAAGTTTTTTTTCAACAGGATTAGAACAAAAAAATTCAAACGAAGTGATTGGTACAAATAATGTTAAACAGTTAATTGAAATAATTATTAAAGAAGAAAATAAAGCCAAACCATTATCTGATCAAAAAATTGTTGATTTATTAAAAGAAAAAAATATTCAAATTTCTCGAAGAACAGTCGCTAAATACCGTGAGGAATTAGGAATTCAGTCATCTTCTATGCGAAAAAGATTTGATAATTAAGAGAAAGTTTGAGTATCAGACTTGTATTATTCACCAAGACTTGTTATTATAAGCGTGTAAGGGTTGGACAAAATAAAAGTTATTTTGACTCAACCCTATCAAAATACAATACGTGGGTCAAAAAAAGTCTATGTTGGACTGAAATTGTCCCTTGAGTTGAGGAGTATTATCTATGAGCAATGATTTTGATATTATTGAACAGATTGCTCCTGACATGATTCAAGTGATTGAACAACGATTTCGTATTATGCGAAACATTTATTGGAATCAACCAGTTGGACGTAGAAAATTATCTGAAAAGGTAAATTTAACTGAACGAATACTTCGAAGTGAAACAGAAGTATTAAAACAATTGAATTTGATTGATGTGTCTAAAATTGGAATGTCGCTTAGTGAAAAAGGATTAAGTCTTTATAGTGATTTAGAAATAGTCATGGCAGAGCAAACGGGCAATCGCGTCCTTGAAAAAAAATTAGCAAGTAAGCTTGGTATTGAGAGGTGTTTGATTACGCCTGGCGATAGTGATGCTGAAAGCAAAGTGTTAGAAAAGTTTGGCGAGGTTATCTCTGATATTCTTTCAACACGTTTACCTGATGGTGAAAATATTATTGCCGTTATGGGTGGGACAACAATGGCAACAGTTAGTCGATGCATGTACAAATTAGAGACACCAGAAAGACATAATATTTTTGTTCCAGCAAGAGGAGGAATTGGTGAAACCATTCAAACTCAAGCTAATTCAATAAGTGCCACAATGGCAGAACAAACTGGTGGTGAGTTTAAAGTATTGTATGTTCCAGAGCAAGTTAGTTCGGAAACATATGAGTTATTACTTCACGAGCCTACCGTCCAACGAGTATTAGAGTTGATATCTAGATCAAATGTTGTGATTCACAGTATTGGACGAGCACTGCATATGGCAAAACGTCGTAATATGAGTGCAAGTGATTTAGCAATGCTTTCTAACAATGGAGCTGTTGCTGAGTCATTCGGGTATTTCTTTGATAAAGACGGAGAGGTCGTCTATAAAATACCTCGAATCGGTCTTCAAATGAAAGATCTTCAAAAAATACCGTATGTTATTGCTGTAGCAGGTGGTAAAACAAAAGCTAAGGCAATAGAGGCATACATCAAAAATGCCCCTAAGCAGACGTGGTTACTCACAGATGAGGGAGCAGCAAAACAGATTTTAAAAGAGGAGACTCTTTAAAATAAATAAATTTTTTCGATTTTCTAAAGGAGGAAATCTCACATGACAGTTAAAGTAGGTATTAATGGTTTTGGACGTATCGGACGCTTAGCATTCCGCCGTATTCAAGAAGTTGAAGGATTAGAAGTTGTAGCAATCAATGACTTGACAGATGCACAAATGTTAGCTCATTTATTAAAATATGATACAACTCAAGGACGTTTCAATGGTGACGTTGAAGTTCATGATGGATTTTTCAAAGTAAACGGAAAAGAAGTTAAAGTAACTGCTAACGCTAACCCAGCTGAATTACCATGGGGAGAATTAGGCGTAGACATCGTTTTAGAATGTACTGGATTCTTTACATCTAAAGAAAAAGCAGAATTACATTTACAAGCTGGTGCTAAACGTGTTGTTATCTCTGCTCCTGGTGGAAATGACGTTCCAACAATCGTTTATAACACTAACCATGAAATCTTAACTGGTAAAGAAACAGTTATTTCTGGAGCTTCATGTACAACAAACTGTCTTGCTCCAATGGCAGACGCTTTAAACAAAAACTTTGGTATTGTTGAAGGATTAATGACAACAATTCACGCATACACTGGTGACCAAATGACATTAGATGGACCACATCCAAAAGGTGATTTCCGTCGTGCTCGTGCAGCTGCTGAAAACATCGTACCTAATACAACTGGTGCTGCTAAAGCAATTGGTTTAGTTATTCCAGAATTAAATGGAAAATTAGACGGAGCTGCTCAACGTGTTCCTGTTGCAACTGGTTCTTTAACTGAATTAGTAACAGTTTTAGACAAACAAGTTACTGTTGAAGAAGTTAACGAAGCAATGGAAAAAGCTGCTAACGAATCTTACGGTTACACAATCGACCCAATCGTATCTTCTGATATCGTTGGTATGACTTACGGATCATTATTTGATGCAACTCAAACTAAAGTAATGACAGTTGGCGACAAACAATTAGTTAAAACTGTTTCTTGGTATGATAACGAAATGTCATACACTGCTCAATTAGTTCGTACTTTACAATACTTTGCATCATTAGCTTAATTTAATACACCCTATCAAGATTATCGAAGCGGGGAAGCTATCGCGCTTTCTCGCTTTTTTTGTTAATTCATAAGGAGGCGTCAACAAGCATGGCAAAAAGAACAGTTGAAGATTTAGAATTAAATGGTAAAAAAGTCTTAATACGTGTTGATTTTAATGTCCCTATTAAAGATGGAGAAATTACAAATGATAACCGTATAATTGCTGCTTTACCAACAATTAATTATGTTATTGAACATGGTGGAAAAGCAATTCTTTTCTCTCATTTAGGTCGTGTAAAAACTGAAGAGGATAAAGAAGGTAAATCATTACAACCAGTTGCTGCTCGCCTATCAGAATTACTAGACAAACCAGTTTCTTTCGTTCCCCAAACACGTGGAGCTGAACTTGAAAAAGCTATCAGTGAAATGAAAGATGGAGATGTGTTGGTTGTTGAAAACACTCGCTTTGAAGATATTGATGGTAAAAAAGAAAGCAAAAATGATCCAGAATTAGGTAAATATTGGGCTTCTTTAGGTGATGTTTATGTAAATGATGCATTTGGTACAGCTCATAGAGCTCATGCTTCAAATGTTGGTATTGCATCTAACTTACCTTCAGCTGCAGGTTACTTAATGGAAAAAGAAATCAAATTTATCGGTGGTGCTGTTGATGAACCTAAACGTCCATTTGTGGCTATTTTAGGTGGAGCAAAAGTGTCTGATAAAATTGGTGTTATCGAAAATTTAATTGAGAAAGCTGATAAAATTTTAATTGGTGGTGGGATGACTTATACATTCTACAAAGCTCAAGGCAAAAATATCGGTAAATCAATTTGTGAACCAGATAAAGTTGATTTAGCTAAAGAATTACTTAAAAAAGCAGCTGGAAAAATTATTTTACCAGTGGATACAGTCTGTGCAGCAGACTTCGATAATGATGCGCCAACTGAAATTCATGAAAATAATATTCCAGATAACTTAGAAGGATTAGATATTGGTCCAAAAACAATTAAATTATTCACTAAAGAATTACAAGGTGCTAAAACAGTTGTATGGAATGGTCCAATGGGAGTCTTTGAATTACCTACATTTGCTAAAGGGACAATTGGTGTCTGTGAAGCTATCGCAAACTTAAAAGATGCTACTACTATTATTGGTGGTGGAGATTCAGCTGCTGCTGCAATCCAATTAGGTTTTGCTGATAAATTTACACATATCTCAACAGGTGGTGGAGCATCACTTGAATACCTTGAAGGTAAAAAATTACCAGGTGTAGAATCTATTTCAGATAAATAAGACTAATAAGGAGTCGAGAACATGCGTAAACCAATTATTGCAGGAAACTGGAAAATGAATAAAACTGTTTCAGAAGCACGTGAGTTCGCTGAAGCAGTAAAAAATAAAATTCCAAGTAACGATGTGGTGGATTCAGTTATTGGCGCACCAACTTTATTCTTAACAGATTTAGTTGATATTGCTAAAGGAACTGATTTAAAAATTGCTGCACAAAACTGTTACTTTGAAGACAATGGAGCATTTACTGGTGAAACATCTCCAGCAGCTCTAGAAGATTTAGGTGTTGACTATGTGATTATTGGTCACTCTGAACGTCGTGAGTATTTCCACGAAACAGACGAAGATATCAATAAAAAAGCAAAAGCAATCATCGCACACAACATGACACCAATCGTATGTTGTGGTGAATCTTTAGAAACTTATGAAGCAGGTAAAACTGCTGAATGGATTAAAGGACAAATTACAGCAGCATTAGAAGGGTTAACAGCGGACCAAGTATCTAACTTAGTTATTGCTTATGAACCAATCTGGGCTATTGGAACTGGTAAATCTGCTGACGCAACGATCGCCGATGATATCTGTGGCGTTGTTCGTCAAACAGTGGCAGATCTTTATTCAGATGACGTAGCTGGAAAAGTTCGTATTCAATATGGTGGATCAGTTAAACCTGAAAATATCGCTGAATACATGGCTAAAGAAAACGTTGACGGCGCACTTGTAGGTGGCGCAAGCTTACAACCTGATTCATTCTTGGCATTATTGGAGGCATTAAACTAATATGGAAAAAGCACCAGTAGCAATTATTATATTAGATGGTTATGGTAAACGTGATGAAGTTACAGGTAATGCTGTTGCACAAGCGAACACACCTAACTTTGATCGTTATTGGAATAACTATCCTCACAACACACTAAAAGCATCTGGTTTAGATGTAGGATTACCTGATGGTCAAATGGGAAACTCTGAAGTTGGACACACTAATATTGGTGCGGGCCGTATAGTTTATCAAAGTTTAACTCGTATCGACAAAGCAATCGAAGACAAAGAGTTTCAAACAAATGTTGCCCTAAATAACGGGATTCAACATGCGTTAGACAATGATTCTGCGCTTCATTTATTTGGTCTATTATCTGATGGTGGGGTTCATAGTCATCAAAACCATTTATATGCCCTTTTAAAAATGGCAAAAGATAGCGGCGTAAAAGAAACTTACGTACATGCTTTCTTAGATGGTCGTGACGTAGCACCGACTTCAGCTTATGGCTATATGGAAGAATTGCTTAAAGTGATGAAAGAATTAGATTACGGAAAAGTTGCGACAGTTTCTGGACGTTTCTATGCAATGGATAGAGATAAACGTTGGGAACGTGTAGCAAAAGCTTATGAAGCGATTGTTGATGGTATCGGCGTGAAAGCGACTGATCCATTACAAGCTATCCAAGAATCTTATGATAATAAAGTAAATGATGAGTTCTTAGTGCCAGTTGTGATTGAAGAAAACGGCAAACCAGTCGGACAAGTAAAAGACAATGACTCTGTTATTTTCTTTAACTTTAGACCAGACCGTGCGATTCAATTATCAAATGCTTTCACTGATAAAGAGTGGAAACACTTTGAACGTAAAAATCATCCTGAAAATGTTAAATTTGTGACAATGACTTTATATAATCCAAGCATTGTAGCAGAAGTAGCATTTCCACCAATTGAAATGAAAAATGTGATTGGTGAAGTATTATCAGATGCAGGCTTAAAACAATTAAGAATTGCTGAAACTGAAAAATACCCTCATGTAACATTCTTCATGAATGGTGGACGTAACGAAGAATTTCCAGGTGAAAGTCGTATTTTAATTAACTCACCTAAAGTTGAAACATATGACTTGAAACCTGAAATGAGTGCTTATGAAGTCACAGATGCTTTATTAGCTGATATTAAAGCAGACAAACATGATGCGATTATCTTAAACTTTGCTAACCCTGACATGGTAGGTCATTCAGGTATTTTAGAAGCAGCAATCAAAGCAATTGAAGCTGTGGATGAATGTTTAGGTAAAGTCGTAGATGCGATTATCGCTAAAGGTGGCGCAGCAATCATTTTTGCTGACCATGGTAACTCAGAAACAATGACAACACCAGAAGGAAACCCACATACAGCTCATACAACTGTTCCAGTTCCTGTCATTGTGACAAAAGCTGGCGTAACTCTTAGAGATGGTGGCCGTTTGGCAGATGTGGCTCCTACAATGTTAGACTTATTAGGTATTGAAAAACCTGAAGAGATGACAGGTGAGTCATTAATTAAATAATTCACGTGCTTTTATTTGAAAGTAGTCGTGAAAATGGTACAATGTTTATGGAAGATTCCTTCCGTAGCTATAAAAACGATATTCCTAAAGGAGAGAAATGTTAATGTCAATTATTACAGATATTTATGCTCGCGAAGTCTTAGATTCACGTGGTAACCCAACTATTGAAGTAGAAGTTTACACAGAAAGTGGTGCTTTTGGTCGCGGTATGGTGCCTTCTGGTGCATCAACTGGTGAACACGAAGCTGTTGAATTACGTGATGGAGATAAATCTCGTTATTTAGGTAAAGGTGTTTTAAAAGCTGTTGATAACGTAAATAACATCATCGCAGAAGAATTAATTGGATATGACGTAAGAGACCAAATGGCTATTGACCGTCGTATGATCGAATTAGATGGAACTCCAAACAAAGGTAAATTAGGAGCTAACGCTATTTTAGGTGTATCAATTGCATGTGCTCGCGCTGCAGCTGATTACTTAGAAGTACCTTTATACCATTACTTAGGAGGATTTAATACTAAAGTATTACCTACTCCAATGATGAACATCATTAATGGTGGTTCTCACTCTGATGCACCAATCGCTTTCCAAGAATTTATGATTGTTCCTGTAGGAGCTCCTACATTTAAAGAAGCTTTACGTTGGGGTGCTGAAGTATTCCACGCATTAGCTAAAATCTTAAAATCTCGTGGATTAGAAACTTCTGTTGGTGATGAAGGTGGATTTGCACCTCGTTTTGAAGGAACTGAAGACGGTGTTGAAACAATCTTAGAAGCAATTAAAGCTGCTGGATTTGTACCAGGAAAAGACATCATGATTGGATTTGACTGTGCTTCATCAGAATTCTACGAAAATGGCGTATATGACTATACTAAATTTGAAGGCGAAGGTGCTGCAAAACGTACTGCTGCTGAACAAGTAGATTACTTAGAAGAATTAGTTAACAAATACCCAATCATTACTATTGAAGATGGTATGGATGAAAACGATTGGGATGGTTGGAAACTATTGACTGAACGCTTAGGCGAAAAAGTTCAATTAGTTGGTGACGATTTATTCGTTACAAACACTGAAATCCTTTCTCGTGGTATTGAAATGGGCGTAAGTAACTCAATCTTAATCAAAGTTAACCAAATTGGTACATTAACAGAAACATTTGATGCTATCGAAATGGCTAAAGAAGCTGGATTTACAGCTGTTGTATCTCACCGTTCTGGTGAAACTGAAGATTCAACAATTGCTGACATCGCAGTTGCAACAAACGCTGGACAAATCAAAACTGGTTCTCTTTCTCGTACTGACCGTATTGCTAAATACAACCAATTATTACGTATTGAAGACCAATTAGGCGAAGTTGCTGAATACAAAGGTTTGAAATCTTTCTACAACTTAAAAAACAAATAATTAACGATTAAATATAGCTTATTCTAATGGAATTAAAACTGTTCGGACGTAGAGCACCCTCTAGGAAACTGGAGGGTGCTTTTTTGTGTAACAAGTTATATAATAAAGAAAACGTTTTTTAATATGGTTATCATACAGGAGGTAAAAAATTGGAAAATCATAGTCATATGAAAATAAAGTTACAGTCATTAGTTGAAGACCTCGACTTCATTGAAGATGAATTATCTAAGTGGATTAATCCCACTAATATTTTTAGCATATTGAAACTATCTAGAAATGAAATACGGCATAGTAATTTTTTATCTTTTTTATTTGATCCAAAAGAAAATCACGGATATGCTGACGATTTTATAAAAGATTTTTTGAAAACATCTTTAACTAGTGAAACGATAGAACGCACGGATATTTCCTATTTTGATGTGGCATTATCTAATTATAACGATACGTTAATCTATAGAGAGAAGGGAAATATTGATCTTTTGTTAGTATCAGATAGCAATAAGTTAGTAGTGTGTATTGAAAATAAAATAGATGCTTCAGAATCAACAAACCAATTAAAAAAATATCAAAATTATGTAGAGAAAAACTATCCTGATTATAAGAATATATTTATATTTTTGACTCCAAATGGTATTGAACCATCCAATGCTCAATGGAAGATTGTTTCTTATTTAGATGTATTGAGAATTTTAGAAAGAAGACAGTTTTTAAAACGAAGTGAATCGAAAGTAGATATCATAATCAATGATTATATCGATATGTTAAGGAGAGATATATTAATGGATGAAGAACTACAAAAAATTTGTCAGAGGATTTATTCAGAACATAAAGAGGCGTTAGATTTAATTTTTGAAAATAGACCTGATAATTTAACGATAATGAATGAACTATATGTTGAGGCTTTGACTGAGCTTGCTAAAGAAGGAAAAGTATTATTTGACCCATCTTTCTCTGGAAAAACCCTGATTCGTTTTGAATTAGAAGAACTAACTAACGTTTTTCCTAAATTACCAGAAGATCAACCGGGAGGATGGGGTTGTCATAAACCTTACACATTTGAGATTAATAATAAAAGTGAACAAACATCAGGTAAGATTAAATTAGCTTTTACAGGAGATGTAGATTTAGAGAGAAGAAAAGAGTTAGAAGATTTTTTTAAAAAACAAGGAATCGAAAACTTAAAACCAAATTGGCGATGGAAGAGTATTGGAGGTTGGAAAATAAAATCGGTTAGTAAAAAATTTATTGAGAATTTGACTATTGAGGAAGAAAATAGAGATAACCTAATTAAAGATTTAAAGGCAAGTATTAGTAAGACATTAGATGATATATATAAAGATGTATCTACATATATTGAATTAAAAAATAGTTAGGAATGATGAGGTGGTAAAATCTCATCATTTTTTTAATATACTCTATTGAGGAAATTTTATTATAAGTGAATGAATGATTGATGCAGTGCTCTATTAAGCGAAGTAAGTTAGAATTAAATAAACAGAGAACATCATGTGTTTTTAAAGATGCATGATCTTCTTTTATCCTTTCAAATCCCGTCTATCATTGATAAAATAAACATAAGTATGGCTTATTAAAGCCTATACGTGAAAGAGTATTACTAGGAGGATGTAAATGGCATCAGCAGAGTTAAAAATAGAAGAAAAATTATGGCAAACAGCCGATAAATTAAGAGGAAGTATGGATGCCTCTGAATATAAAAACGTGGTTTTAGGATTGATATTTTTAAAATATGTTTCTGATAGTTTTGAAGAAAAATATGAAGAACTAGTTAAAGACGAATACGCAGATGAAGAAGATAGAGATGAGTATCTAGCTGAAAATGTTTTTTGGATACCCAAAGAAGCGAGATGGAACTATGTTAGTGGTTTGTCTAAATCACCTGAGATTGGACAAGTCATTGATCATGCTATGTTGGAAATTGAAAAGGCTAACCCAACTTTAAAAAATGTATTGCCTAAAAACTATGCTAGACCACAATTAGATAAAATTCGCTTAGGCGAAACGGTGGATTTGATTTCTAATATAAAAGTTGGCGATACAGAGGGACAAAAAAATGATGTGTTAGGTAGAACATATGAATATTTTTTAGGAAAATTTGCCAGTGCAGAAGGTAAAGGGGGAGGAGAGTTTTTTACTCCTCGTTCAGTTGTAAAATTATTAGTTGAAATGTTAGAGCCTTATCAAGGCAGAATTTATGACCCATGTTGTGGTTCTGGTGGGATGTTTGTTCAATCAGAAAAGTTTGTTGAAGAACACCAAGGGAAAATTGGAGATATCTCAGTTTATGGACAAGAATTTAATCCAACCACTTGGCAACTTTGTAAGATGAACTTGGCTATTAGAGGAATTGATGGCAATATTGGCGAACAGAATGCCGATACCTTTCATAAAGATTTACATAAAGGATTACGTGCCGACTATATCCTAGCTAATCCGCCATTTAATATTAGTGATTGGGGACAAGAAAAGATTGTTGATGATGCACGTTGGCAATATGGTACACCTCCAAAAGGAAATGCTAACTATGCTTGGATTCAACACATGGTATCAAAACTTTCACCTGAAGGTACAGCTGGTTTTGTTTTAGCTAATGGGAGTATGTCAACGAGCCAAAGCAATGAATTAGAAATCAGAAAAAATTTGGTTGATTCAGATATTGTGGAGTGCATTGTCACATTACCAGGACAAATGTTTTATTCAACCCAGATTCCAGTATGTATATGGTTTACAACAAAATCAAAACATAAGAAAAATGAACGAAATCATCAAAATGAGATTTTGTTTATTGATGCAAGAAATGAAGGACATATGGTTGACCGTACAACCAAAGAATTTAGTGCCGAAGATATTAAAAAAATTGCTGATACTTATCATGCTTGGAAAGGCACAAATGATATGTCTTATGAAGATATTGCAGGTTTTTGCCATTCAAGTACGATAGAAGAGGTACAAAAACAAGAGTATATTTTAACACCAGGACGTTACGTTGGACTTGCTGAAGCAGAGGAAGATAGTGAACCATTTGAAGAAAAAATGACACGTCTAACAACGACTTTATCAGAACAATTTACAAAATCTCATGAGTTAGAAGAAGAAATACGAAAAGCCCTAGGAGGAATAGGGTATGAATTATAAATTAAGTGAAGTAATTGAAATAATTGGAGGAGGAACACCTAAGAGAACTGAAAAGACATATTGGAATGGTAACATACCTTGGATATCTATTAAAGATTTTAATAATTCAAGATGGATTACAGAAACTGATGAAAAAATTTCAGAATTAGGATTAAAAAAAAGTTCGACGAAATTGTTAAAGCCAGGAGACATTGTGATATCAGCTAGAGGTACAGTAGGCTTGGTAGCTCAAATAAAAAAAGAAATGGCTTTTAATCAATCGTGTTATGGTTTGAGATCAAATGATAAAATCTTGCATAGTGATTATTTATACTATTGGCTAAAACAAAACATAATATACTTAAAATCAAATGTTCATGGATCGGTTTTTGATACTATTACTAAGCGGACATTCGATAATCTAGAAATTGAAATTCCAACATTATCCAAACAATTAAAAATAATTGAAATTTTAGATAGTTTTGATTCCAAGATAGATTTAAACAACCAAATGATTGATACGTTAGAAGAGATATCATCCACTCTATTTAAGAGATGGTTTGTTGATTTTGAATTTCCAGATGAGAATGGTAATCCCTATAAATCAAGTGGTGGAAAGATGATGGATAGTGAGTTAGGAGAGATACCTGAGGGATGGGAAGTTGGTAAACTGTCTGATTATGGAACAATTGTTGGTGGTGGTACACCTTCAAAAAAAATTGAAAAATATTATGAAAATGGTGTAATTCCGTGGATAACTCCTAAAGATTTATCTGAATTAAGAACACACTTTATTTCAAAAGGGAAATTGAATATCACTGATGAAGCACTAAAAAAAAGTAGTGCGAAATTATTGCCAAAAGGGACAGTACTTTTTAGTTCAAGAGCTCCAATTGGATACATGGCGATTGCTAAAAATGAATTATCCACAAATCAAGGTTTTAAATCAGTTGTACCAAATGAAAATATGTCTTCATATTTTATATTTTTATGGTTAAAAGAAAATCTTGAGTTAATTAAAAATTTTGGAACTGGTTCAACATTTAAGGAAGTCTCAGGTGGAACTATGAAAAATATTGATGTAGTAATTCCAAATCAAAGTTTTATTACACAATTTAACTCTTTAATTAAGCCTTTCTTTAAACTAGTTGAAACTGCTGAAACAGAAAATAGTAAGTTGATTAGTATTAGAGATATCTTACTACCAAAACTATTATCAGGAGAAATTGAAGTATAGATAAAAACAAGGAGGTGTAAATATGTCAGAGTTTCGTTTCACAGAAGCAGAACTTGAAGAAACAGCGTTAGAGTGGTTGGAAGAAGTTGGTTACGAAGTTGTATCAGGTAGTCAGTTTGAGCCTAATCAAGAGTTATCATCAAGAGAGAGTTATGCTGATGTGGTGTTGGTTAATCATTTAAGAATGTCTTTAATAAACATTAACCCTGAATTAAAACTTGATATGATAGAGGATGCCATTAGGCAAGTTTTAACATTATCACATCCTGATTTGATGACAATGAATCGCTCGTTTCACCAATTTGTCACAGATGGGATAGATGTTGAAACACGTGAAGGCACTGAAAACGTCACAAAGAAAGTATGGTTGTTTGATTTTAAACATCCTGAAAACAATGAGTTTTTAGCTGTCAATCAATTTGTTATTAGAGAAGGTGACACAGAAAAAAGACCTGATGTGATTTTATTTGTGAATGGCTTGCCATTAGTGGTGATAGAGTTGAAGAACGCGACTAATGAAAATGTCGGTACAAGTGATGCTTTTAATCAACTTCAAACATATAAATCAAGTATTTCTAGTTTATTTAAGTTCAATGAAATGATGATTATTAGTGATGGGTTTAATGCGAAAGCAGGAACCATTTCGAGCAATGAAGAGCGTTTTATGGTTTGGCGAACGATAGATGGGAAAAATGAAACAGATACTTTTAATACACAACTTGAAGTGATGATTAAAGGGATGTTGAATCCTAAAGTATTGCTTGATTTAATGAAACATTTTATTTTGTTTAAAGATGATGGAAAAGATACCATTAAAATTTTAGCGGCTTATCACCAGTATCATGCAGTTAATCGTGCTGTGGAAGAAACGATTAGAGCATCAGCGACAGATGGTGACCAAAAAATTGGGGTTGTATGGCATACCCAAGGGTCAGGGAAAAGTCTATCGATGGTTTTTTATTCAGGTAAGTTGATTCAACGATTAAATAATCCGACAATTGTCGTGTTGACAGACCGAAATGACTTAGATGACCAATTATTTTTAACATTCAGTCAGTCTAATGAGTTACTTAGACAAACGCCAAAACAAGCAGAGAGTCGCGATGATTTAAAAGAGCTATTATCCGTTCAATCTGGTGGGATTGTATTTACGACAATGCAAAAATTCTCAGCTGATGAGGGAACAACGATGACGACTTTAACAGACCGTCGAAATGTGATTGTCATGGCAGATGAAGCACATAGAAGTCAGTATGGTTTTTCTGGAAAGTTAGCACAACAAGGTGATGACGACTATGTGATGAAATACGGCTACGCAAAATATTTAAGAGATGCGTTACCTAATGCGTCATATATTGGGTTTACAGGAACACCAATTGCTAGTACAGATAAATCAACGAAAGCAGTATTTGGGAATTATGTTGATGTGTATGATATGACACAAGCTGTACAAGATGGCTCAACTGTTAAGATTTTTTACGAGAGTCGTATTATTCCACTTGAATTATCTGAAGGGTTAAGTTTAGATGACCAAGTGTCTGAGATTATGGAGAACCAAGAGGAGTATGTGGTCTCAAAATCAAAAAGTAAGTGGACGAGATTAGAAGCAGTATCAGGGTCACAATCACGACTTGAAACATTGGCGAAAGATTTTGTGGAGCACTTTGAAACACGTCAAGAAGCATCATTTGGTAAATCAATGATTGTTTCAATGTCTCGAAGAATTGCGATTGATTTATATAAAGAGATTATCAAAATTCGTCCTGAATGGCATTCAGATAATGATGATAAAGGAAAAATAAAAATCGTCATGACTGGTTCATCAAGTGACCCAGAAAGTTGGCAACCATTTATCGGGAATAAAGCAAGACGTGAAAAATTGGCAAATCGTATGAAAGACAATGATGACCCACTACAAATCGTGATTGTAAGAGATATGTGGTTAACTGGTTTTGATGTGCCATCTATGAATACAATGTACATTGATAAGCCAATGAGAGGGCATAACTTGATGCAAGCCATCGCTCGAGTGAATCGTGTGTTTAAGGATAAAGAAGGTGGCTTAATTGTCGATTACATTGGAATTGCGGATTCATTAAAAGAAGCCTTACAGGAATATACACCAAGTGATCAAGAGCAAGCGGGAGTCGATGTGGCAGAAGCAGTTAATGTGATGATGGAGAAGTACGATCTTATCACAGAATTGTTGTATGGTGTGGATTATGATGATTTCAATAGTGAGAAAGCATCTATCAAAATGAAAACCTTAAACAATACAATGGACTATGTATTAGGTTTAGGTGAAACGGAGACGAAACGATTTAAAGATTTAGTGACTGAAATATCTAAAGCGTATGCGCTCTGTGCAACAGAAGAAGAAGCTCAAAGTATTAATGCTGAGATAGCTTTTTTCAAAGCAGTTAAAGTTGCTTTGATGAAATTAGATATTACAGGAACCAAACCAACACAACAACAAGTAGACGAACAACTAAAACAGTTGATTTCTAAATCGATTGTGGCTGAAAAAGAAGTGGTGGATATCTATGCGTCTCTTGGCATAGAAAAACCTGATTTGTCTATTTTATCTGATGAATTTTTAGCTGAAGTGAGAGCTTTACCACAAAAAAATGTGGCAGTGACATTATTAGACCGATTGTTGCGTGGTAAGGTGAAATCAATTCAACGGACAAATTTAGTTCAGTCCAAAAAATTTAGTGAGATGTTAGATGCATCAATTAATAAATACAATAAACGGACAATTGAAACGTCTAAAGTCATTGAAGAGTTAATTGATATGGCAAAAGAGATGAATGAAGCCATGAAACGTGGTGAGGACTTAGGATTAAGTCGAGATGAAATTGCCTTTTATGATGCCTTAGCAGATCACGAAACAGCGAAAGAAGTGCTAGGTGATGATGAGTTAAAAGCGATTGCTCATGAATTGACTAAGACAATTAAAGAAAATATGAGTGTGGATTGGAATGTCAAAGATAGTACACGTGCACAAATGAGAGTTGCTGTGAGACGATTATTGAAGAAGTATGGCTATCCACCTGATTTACAAAAAATAGCTGTTGAACGAATTGTTGAACAAGCAGAATTAATGGCAAGTGGGTTGAGCTGATAAGAAAAGGAAGTGTGTCATGGAAAAGAATGAAGAAGCCAATAAAGGAGTACAAATTTTAGATAGTTTATACACTAAATGCTTGAATGGTGTCCCAAAAGTTTCAAAACCAGTGGAAGAGTTAGCTAGAGATTACACAAAAAAGTATGGCTATACAGACAAAGCAATCGATAAATTAATACAAAATCAATTGAGCAAAAATACCTTTAATGGATTTGTTACAAGCTTTGGTGGGTTCATTACTATGCCAGTGACACTTCCAGCGAATATTACGTCAGTATTGTATGTTCAAATGCGAATGGTTGCAGCAATTGCGATTATAAGAGGATATGACTTAAATGATGATGAGGTTCAGACATTCGTTTATGGTTGTATGGTAAAAAAAGCTATGACAGATGTATTAAAACAAGGTAGCGTTCAAGTAGCAAATAAAGTTAGTCTTAATGTGATTAACAAAATACCAGGGAAAACATTAACAGCGATTAACCAGAAAATAGGCTATCGGTTTATTACAAAAGCCGGAACAAAAGGAACTATTAACTTAACTAAGGCAGTTCCAGTAGTAGGAGCAGGAGTTGGTGGTACCATCGATTATGTCACAACCAAGGCTATTGCTAATCGAGCAAAGAAAGTATTTATAGGAGATAATATCATTGATTTATCTGGATTTGAAAAGTAACCTTTAGGAATCTATTTTAAATAGGTTATAGTGATGTTTATTGTTAAATCATGTGATTAGGAGTAATCTTTTAATTGCATCATCTTTTTTATGCTTTATAAGAGTATTATTTCCTCTTACTTTTATTAATAATAAATAACTAAATAATAAACACTTTTGCAATTATTTGAATAACATAATTTGTCTTTATGTTATCCTTTTTATAGGATTATTTAGTTTTGGAGGATGACATGGTAAACAATAAAGAAGAATTAAATCATTTGTTGGAAGAATTAAGTCAACAGAATAATAAAAATAAAAAATATATGATTCAATTTGAAATAGCGAATACAACGGATGAAACGGTAAAATCAGTATTACAAGAGATGCTTATTGATTTAGAAAAAGCAGAGATAAGGAAAAAAAGATTATTATCTATTGTTGGATTGCTAGTAATCATGATTGTAGGTATGATAATTGGTATTAAAAAAAATGAATCTAAAAAAACAATACCATCATCTAATGTAGCAGCTATACAAACGTCTCAAAGTACATCAGAAGTAGACTCAACAAAAATAGAAACAACAACGGAATCGAGTATGCTTGATGAAACGAATTTAACAATGGATCAGATGAAACGGTGGGTAGGTGCTGTATGGGAAAAACGTTTCGAAAATTTTCCTGACTTACAAGATTATCGTTTAACCATACGTAGTGATGAAAAGGATCGGCTAGTGTACATTGATGTGTTGCCACCAGAAAATAAGCAAGTGGATAAGTACTGCGTGTTTAGGACTAACGAAAATGGGCAACTAGAAATATCTGGTTATTATTTAGGAAAAGGTGATGTCACTGGTTGGGAAGTGATATCAGATAAATATATGGACACAACTAATGTTGAATTAAAACCCAAAATATCTAAGCAAACTCAACAAATAACAACTAGTGAAGCAGAGACTTGGGTGAAAGATTATCTTTCTTCATTAGCTACTGAGCCAATAAATTTTGAAGATATTGGACTTCAGTCAGAAACGGATAATGAAGGGATAATTCGAGTATCTCTTTATACTTGGAATCCAGCACATACCTATAAAACATTATCTTCAGTTTTTCGTGTAACAAAAGATGGAAAATTAGAACAAGGATCACCATACTCAGAAAATGAATGGCAGGTGGTGAGTGATGAATTTATAAGATAAATGTTTAGCAGACAAAGGCTAAGTTTTAGTTTTTAGGTATGGCAATAATTAATTTAAAACTTTTTAGTATATAAAATGGATAGATCAATAAATATTAAAAGCAACAGTTTTTTATAGTCATTATAAAAAACTGTTGCTTTTTGTCCGTAATAAATTGCTTTATTATAATATTTAGATTAAAAAGAAAGGGTTTTATAAATTAAAAGTACTTTAAAATATAAAATATCTATTTAAGTGTTATAATATATATATATTAAATAATTATTTAATTTTTTATGAATTTTAATTAAGTTTTTTTATAACAAAAGAAACTTAATAGCACACTACGTAGTAGTTATTGTTCTAATTGGTCAAGAATACTAAGCGCACTTTTCTCATTTAGAAACATATGGGTAAAGAAGTTTCCTCTTAATGCGCCAATTAGAGCACCAGTTTTAAATCTATTATTGTTAACACAGACTCTTTTTGGTATTTTGAATATTTGTTCAAGTGACAGACCAAATGTTTTATCATTTTCTAAATTTAGAATATTTCCGTACCCGTCAAAAGGTCTACCATAAGCGAATCCACATGTTTGATTAAAAGAGTCACCAAAAAGTAAATGTTTATTTTGGTTCCATGAATCAACACTCGTGATAGAAGCAGGTGTTGCGACAGCAGTTAAAATGACATCGGATTTTTCTGCCGTAACTAACGTTTTTTGCAGTAAAGGCTCCAGTGCAAGAAGTTCTCTTGCTTGGTTATTAATGATATAAAGTGGGGCTGTGAGTGTTAAGTAATTTGCTTCAAATTTTGAAGCAGCTTTTTGAACTAATCTCATAGAGCCTGCTAAAGAATGGTATTTTCCTATCTCACCAACAAATTGTGTGAAAACTAAATTTTCGGTAATAGCGGGTTTAAATTGTTCAATAATTTGATAGATGGAATCACCCCAGGATAGAGAGACAACATTTGCTTGGACGATGTAATCTTCGATAATTTCAGCTGAAAATTTCCAAAAATAGTAATTGGAGTTTGTCAGATCTTCACTTTCTTTGAGGATAAAAAAAGAAGTATCAAACATAGAACCTAATAATCTCTCTAGTTCATAATTTCGCTCATAAGGAGCTTGTATGTTGATGGTAATGATTCCTTGCTCTTTGGCATCATTTAGATATTTTAATATTTTGTATCGACTTAATTCATATTTATTGGTCAGAGTTGTGATGGGAATATCTTCAATATAGTAGTCTTTTGCTAAATTAATCATGAGTTGATTGATATCATTTTTTTCCATAGTAAAGCTCCTTGACTTATTATTTCTTTTATTATACCAAATTTTTCAAGTGTATTCTTTCTGAAAAATGAAAGTATATGACTATTTTTTTTGAAAATATTAAAAAAACAAACAAAACTATTTACATTTTTTTAAAACGATAATAATTATTTACAATTTTTAAAATAAAATGTATAATGTGTTTATAAAAATATAAAAAGGAGCTGAGAATTTTGAATAATGAAATTCTAGAATTGCATCATGAACATATTGGTGTTTTAAGTGTACAATCAGAATTACCTGTAAAAAACGGCATAGATTTAGCTAAGGCTTATACGCCAGGTGTGGCTGAACTGAGTAAACTCATTGAAAAACACAATGAATTGGCTAGAGAATACACAATCAGTGGAAAGTTGGTTGCAGTCATTTCTGATGGTTCTGCTGTATTAGGTCTTGGAAATGTTGGGCCACAAGCTGGATTGCCCATTGTTGAAGGTAAATCTCTTTTATATAAAACGTTTGCTAATGTTGATGCTATTCCAATGGCAATTGATCAGGTAGAAATTGATGTATTTGTTGAAACAATTAAAAATATGTCTCATAGTTTTGCGGGAATACATTTAGAAGATATTCAAGCTCCAAGATGTTTTGAAATAGAAGACAAGTTAAAGGAGCTATTAGATATACCTGTCTATCATGATGATCAAGAAGGAACAGCCATTGTTGTATTAGCTGGACTGATTAACGCGGCAAAAGCCAGTCACCGAAAATTATCTGATTTAAAGATTGTGTTAAATGGTGTTGGGGCATCAGGTGTTGCAACAGCTAAGTTACTTGCAGCAGCTGGCGTGACTCATGTGACATTAGTGGATAAAGAAGGCATCTTAACAAAATCATCAGCTCAATTGAACCCTTATCAGAAGCATTTATTATCATTATTTAACAAAAGAGAATCTGGTGATTTATCAGAGGCAATTGTGGATCAAGATGTGTTTATTGGGTTATCAACGGGGAACCTCTTAACAAAAGAGATGATTCGTACGATGAATGATAATCCGATTATTTTTGCATTAGCTAACCCTGTTCCAGAGGTGACTCCTGAAGAAGCCAAGGAAGGAGGAGCGAAACTAGTTGCGACTGGAAGTTCAGACTACCCTAATCAAGTGAATAATGTATTAGCCTTTCCTGGGTTATTTGCAGGACTTTTAGAAGCGAAAGCTAAATCTGTTGACGAACAGTTACAATTACACGTTGCTAAGACATTAGCTGATTTAGTAGAAAATCCAACTGAGGATTATTTTATTCCAAATGTATTTGAAACAAGAGTTGTTCCAGCCATTAAACGAGCTGTCGTTAATTTTTTTAATTAAAAAGAGAAGAGGAATAAAAAATGGAAGAAAAACAACAACAACCTTTTTTTGAAAAAGTGACAAAATTAAAAATTGGATTTATCCCATTACCAATCTACCTTATTTTAGTTGTCGTTTATTTATTACTAACAGTGAATAAAATTATGCCAAATGACATGATGGGTGCCATTGGTGTGATGACATTATTTTCTTTTATCTTAGAAGAAGTTGGAAAGCATATCCCTATTTTAAACTCATTAGGGGGGAAAGTATTAGTTGTAACGTTCTTGCCATCCTTTTTAGTATATAAATCTTGGCTTCCTGAATCTTCTGTCGAAACAGTAACAGCATTTATGAAAAATAATAACTTTTTATCTTTCTTTATCGCTTTATTAATCGTCGGTAGTATTTGTTCAATGAATCGTAAGACATTATTAAAGGCTAGTTCTAGAATTATTTTAATCTTGATTATTTGTGATATTGTTGGTGCATTGGTTGGAACAGGAGTTGGTATGTTACTAGGTTTATCAGCGTTTGAAGCATTTTTCTTTGTAGTAGCACCAATCATGGCTGGTGGAGTTGGTGAGGGAGCATTACCTTTATCAATTGGATACGCAGGACTTATTGCAACACAACAAGCAGATATTTTTGCTTCAATTTTACCATGTGTCATGTTAGGTAGTTTAGTGGCGGTTATTTTTGCTGGATTATTAAAAAAACTTGGTGAAAAACGTCCAGAATTAACTGGTAATGGACAATTGATTGATGGTGATGATGAACACTTAGATAACTTAAAAGGTGGAAAAGTCGACGTTGATATTGAAAAAATGTTAGTCACAGGTGTTCTTGCTATTACATTATATCTATTAGGTGTTTGGGTTAATCATGTGATTCATTTACCTGCTCCAATTGTATTATTAGTCGCTGTTATGGTTGCTAAAATGTTAGGATGGATTCCAAAGGATATTGAAAATGGTGGGCATTCACTTTACTCTCTTACTGTTAAAGGCATTACTCCTCCACTACTATTTGGTGTTGGGGTTGCAATGACTCCTTGGGGTTCTTTAGTTAAAGTCTTTACACATGTTCCTATGTTAATTACCATTTTTGCCACAGTTCTTTCAATCGTATTAACTGCTTACTTTGTTGGAAAAGCGTTAGGTATGTATCCTGTTGATACAGCCATTGCTGTTTCTTGTTGTAGTGGACAAGGT
Source organism: Vagococcus changpingensis (assembly GCF_058211775.1). Lineage (NCBI taxonomy): Bacteria > Bacillati > Bacillota > Bacilli > Lactobacillales > Enterococcaceae > Vagococcus > Vagococcus changpingensis. The sequence continues at coordinate 603,569 of NZ_JBYVZB010000001.1, read as the reverse complement.
GGTACAGGAGCTTTAGCTATTTTAGCAGCAGGTGATCGTATGGAATTGATGCCATTTGCTCAAGTTTCAGTACGTTTAGGTGGGGCTATGATGGTAACAGCCGCCATATTTTTAATGAGTTTATTCGTTTAGATAGTTAGTATAAGGAGAGATTATCATGAGTGATGCATTAAAAATTACGACTCTATTTTTAAAAGATAAAAAGACACGTCAACAGTGGGAAAGTCTGTTATATCACCATGATATCTTTTCTATTACAGATAAAGATGTTTTACTTCTTGATCAGACTTTTGGAATTTATGATAATCAAGGATTAATTGCGACAATTTCTATTGCATCAAATGTATTGAAATATTTAGTCATTGATGAAAGGTATCGTGAAAATGGAAAGTTGTTTAATATGTTGGTTTCTCATGCTATTAACGTATTAGCTAGTCAAGGGGTGTTTCATGTATTGGTTTTTACAAAATTAGATTATGCTAAATCTTTTCAATATTTAGGTTTTTCTAACATCATGACGACTGAATATGGAGTTTTCTTAGAAAAAGGAGATCAATCGATTAATATCTTTTTATCACAACTACCTTTGGTAAAGGGCGATTATACGATTTCAGCAATAGTGATGAATGCCAATCCATTTACTAAGGGACATCTTTATCTGGTAGAAGAAGCACTGAAGAAGAGTGACTATGTTTATGTTTTTGTCGTAAGTGCAAATCAGTCGCTGTTTACATCAGAAGAAAGATATCAGTTGGTGTGTCAGGGGGTTGAACACTTGAAACGCGTTATTGTATGTCAAGGCGGAGAATATATGGTTAGTTTAGCTACTTTTCCTTCTTATTTTTTAAAAAATCAAGAAGAGGTAATTTCTTATCAAACACAGTTAGATGCCTTATTGTTTAAGGAATATATCGCGAAAACTTTACATATTACCAAACGATTTTTAGGAGAAGAGCCATTATCTGATATAACTAAGCGCTATAATAACGCGTTACTAACTTATTTGCCACCAGAAATAGAAGTAGAGATTATTCCAAGAAAAGCGATTGATCATCATCAAGTTATCTCGGCAACAAAAGTTAGAGAGTGTATTCGATTTGGAGACTTAGAGTTAATTAGACAACTGGTCCCCATAACAACATATCGTTTTATTAGCGAACATTTAACCGAATTACAGAAACGGTTGGATAATAATTAAAGAAAAGGAAGAGAATTATGGATATTAAAAAAACAGCAATTGCTGGAACACTTGAATCTAGTGATATTCAAATTATGGTATCAACTGGTGAAAATGGCATTGAACTTGATTTAGAAAGTCAAGTTATTGAACAATTTGGTAAACAAATTAAAACTGTTATTTTAGAAACATTTGACAAATATGGTATAAAAAATGCGACAGTTAAAGCAGTTGATAAAGGAGCGTTGGATTGTACCATTAAAGCACGCACAGAAGCAGCCATTCAACGTGCTATTGAAAAAGATCATGAGCTAAATTGGGAGGCGCTAATCTAATGGAAAGATTAAGAAGAACAATGATGTTTGTGCCAGGAAATAATCCTAGCATGATTAAAGATGCCGGGATTTATGGAGCCGATTCGATTATGTTTGACTTAGAAGATGCTGTATCTATGACAGAAAAGGATGTTGCAAGATTACTTGTGTTTGAAGCGTTACAAACAGTCGATTATGGTGATACTGAATTAGTAGTTCGTATCAATGATTTACATTCAGAATTTGGTCGAGCAGATATTTTTGCTGTAGTGAAAGCCGGAGTAGATGTTATTAGACTTCCTAAAACAGAAACCGTAGAAGATATTGTTGAAGTAGAAAACGTCATTGAAGAAGCAGAAAACTTTTTTGGCATTCCAGTGGGAACAACTAAAATGATGGCAGCAATTGAAGGAGCTAAAGGGGTATTGAATGCACCGGCTATTGCTGTTGCAAGCAATCGTCTAATTGGTATCGCAATTGGGGCAGAAGATTATGTGACAAATATGAAAACCAGACGTTATCCAGATGGAAAAGAGTTATTTTTTGCTCGTAGTATGATTTTACATGCAGCAAGAGCGGCTGGCATTGCCGCGTTTGATACTGTGTACTCTGATGTTAATAATGAAGAAGGGTTATTAAATGAAGTGAGATTGATTCATCAATTAGGCTTTGATGGCAAATCAGTTATTAACCCAAGACAAATTCCTATTGTAAACAGTGTGTATCAACCGACTGAAAAAGAAATTAAACATGCTAAAGACGTGGTTTATGCGATTGAAGAAGCGAAGAAAAAAGGGTCTGGTGTTATCTCGTTAAACGGTAAAATGATTGATAAACCAATTGTTGAACGTGCTGAACGTGTCATTATGCTAGCAAAAGCATCAGGACTTTTGGATGAAGGAGAGTTTTAAATGAAAAACAAAGTGAACCGTGACATACCAGATGAATTTTTAACAGATTATTCTGTTTTTGAAACAACCGTAATTGATCATCAAAACATTGATTATAAAGCCCCAACTGTCAAAGTGGTTTCTCAAAAAGATACAAAATTAGTTCATAGTATTAAAGACGTCATTGAAAAAGTTGGATTAGAAAATGGCATGACTATTTCATTTCATCATCATTTTAGAGAAGGTGATTACGTCTTCAATCAAGTGATGTCCGTTATTAAAGAAATGGGATTTAAAGACTTAACTCTAGCGCCTAGTTCTTTAACTAATGTAATGAATGACATGGTTGTTGAGTGTATAAAATCAGGTGTTATTACACATATCACTTCTAGTGGTATGCGTGGATCGTTAGGAGAGTTTATTTCTCATGGTGGATTGGATAATCCAGTTATCTTACGTTCACATGGTGGTCGTGCAAGAGCAGTCGAACAAGGTGAAATAAAAATAGATGTCGCCTTTTTAGGTGTACCAAATGCAGATGAATACGGAAATGCAAACGCGATTCATGGAAAAGCAGTCTTTGGTTCTCTAGGTTATGCGATGGTCGATGCAAAATATGCGGATAACGTGGTCTTGATTACGGATACATTAGTGCCATATCCATGTACACCAATCAGTATTCCACAAACACAAGTTGACTATGTGGTGGAGGTTGATGAAATTGGTAATCCTGAAAAAATTGGGGCTGGTGCGACACGTTTCACTAAAGATCCTAAGGAATTAAAAATTGCTCAACTCACTAATGATGTGATTACACAATCACCTTATTTTAAAAATGGCTTTTCTTTCCAAACAGGTACTGGTGGTGCGGCTTTAGCTGTTAGTCGTTACTTAAAAGAAAGTATGGAAAAAGAAAATATAAAAGCTTCTTTTGCTTTAGGTGGTATCACTAAACCAACAGTTGACTTATTAAGTGAAGGATTTATTGAAAAAGTGTTGGATGTGCAAGATTTTGATAAAGGTGCTGCTTTAGGGATGGCAGAGTATGAAAATCAACAAGAAATTGATGCATCATTTTATGCTGATCCCTTTAATAAAGGTGCGGTAGTCAATCAATTAGATATTGTGATTTTATCTGCACTAGAAATTGATACAAAATTTAACGTAAATGTTATGACAGGCTCTGATGGTGTGTTAAGAGGAGCAATTGGTGGTCATCAAGATGCGGCTAACGCTAAATTAACAATTATTACAGCACCACTTGTTCGTGGCAGAATACCAACAGTTGTAAACGATGTAACAACGGTGATTACCCCAGGAGATAGCATTGATATTTTAGTTACTGAGGTAGGGATTGCTATTAATCCTAAACGTGAAGATTTAAAAGAAATTTTTGCCAATTCTAAAGTTCCAGTCTTTACAATTGAAGAACTACAACAACGTGCTGAAAAAATTGTCGGTATTCCTGAAAATTTAGAATTTACTGATCGTGTTGTAGCACTAGTTGAATATCGTGATGGAACACTAATTGATGTTGTAAAACAAATAAAAGAATAGGTGTGACTCTTAATGAAAAATGTATTTGAAAAAGGACAAGAAATATCTTTAATAGATGCGTTAGATAATCGAGAAAAACGTGTAGCTTTACAACAAAAATTATTAGCGCGTCACCCTAAAAGTACATTAATTTCTTTAAAGATGAACATACCCGGACCAATTAAAGCCAATGATGCTATTAATAAGGTATTTCACTCCGCGAGTAATATGCTTCAACACTATTTATTAGCAAGTAGTGTAACGTTACTTGCGGAAACCTATCGTGATCTACCAACCGGGCCAGAAGGGTACTTTGTTATCGAAATGAGTGGCATTGATGCAAAAAAATTATGTATTAAGTTAGAAAATAATTTTTCGTTAAGCTCTATGATTGATTTGGATGTTTATGTTACAGTTGGTAGCAACATTCAGGATATTTCTAGACAATCCTTAAGCCTCTCCCCCAGAAAGTGTTTTGTTTGTCAAAATGAAGCTAAGGTTTGTGCTAGAAGTAAACAACATACTCTAAAAGAAATTCAACGTGAGTTAGTGACGCTATACACTGATTATTATCTTTCTGATACTAAAAAAGCAGTATCTCAATGTGCCCAAAAAGCATTATTATATGAAGTGACGTGTACCCCGAAGCCTGGCTTGGTAGATGCGATTGATTCTGGGGCTCATGAAGACATGACTATTTATACTTTTATAAATAGTAGTTGTGTATTAACTCCATTTTTTGATTCTTTTTTTGAAGAAGGATTTTATTATTCTAAAGATCAACCATTAAGTGGTTTATTTAATAAAATACGTCCAATCGGGATAGAAGCAGAAAAGTCTATGAATGAAGCGACTCAACAAGTAAATACGCATAAAGGTGCCATTTTTTCTTTAGGTGTATTAATAACTGCTTTAGGATATTCCTTTGCTCAATCTGGTAATTTAGATTTAATTGATATTCAAGAAATCATAAAAGAGATGTTAAGGTATTTGATGGCTGATTTTGATGGATTGGAAAATAAAGACCCGAAAGATTTGACAATTGGAGAAAAATTATTTTTAGATTACGGTATTTCAGGCATTCGTGGAGAAGCAAGCAGCGGTTATTCAATCGTATTTAATCACTCACTACCATATTTGGTTAATCAAACAACGGGCGATATTAATGATCGAATGATTGATACGTTATTGTTTTTATTAAAACATTCTAAAGATACTAATCTTATAAAACGGGCAGGTACTGTAGAAATATTGGATGAAGCAAGACAAAGCGCAACGGATATTCTAGCTGCTGGTGGAGTAAAGTCAAATCTAGGGAGACAATTATATCTTGATATGATTTGTGAGTATAAAGAAAGAAATTTAAGCATTGGTGGAACGGCTGATTTATTAATTATGACGTTATGTCTTTATTTTATCGAACAATTACCTTAAAAGACTACCTATAAAATAGGTAGTCTTTTTTATTTTCAGATGACATTAATTATGATGATAAGGCTTAACGTGGTTAAGACACTTAATTACAGCAACACATCATCATCAAGTTGAAATAGCAAAACTGTTAGTTGATGTAGAAGCGGATGTTAATAAACAAGATAACATTCAAGGTAAAACAGAGATTTTAGCGTATATTTTAGAAAATAGTACTCTAAATCAAGAGAGTTATAATCCGATTTGGCGGAAATGCTGTTATCCAGCTGCTGAAAAAGGGCATTTAGAAACTGTTAAATTATTAATTGAAGATGGAAAGGTAGAGATTAATCATCAAAATAATTCTGGCTATACTGCCTTAATAGAAGCTGTTGCTTTAAGAGATGGTTCAAAAGTTTATCAAGATATTGCGGCTGAATTACTAAAAGTTGGAGTGACTAAATCTCTAAGGGATTATTCAGGTCGTACAGCTGAAGATTATGCTAAGCAATCAGCGTAGTAACTACCAATTATATGGGGGATTAACATAAGAGGCGTGACAGTTAGGTAAAACTTAACTTTTCACATCCTTTTTGTACTAGAGTTAGAATCTCTAATAGGAAATATCCCTTAATCGTCCCTTTTTTTTCTTAAAGAGTTTTATTTTTCATAAACAAATGATAGAATGTATAAGATGACCTTATGATGTAAGATATCAATACTTCTAGGATAATAAGGATGAGAGGGTAGGAAAAATTTCATGGCTAATTTTTTAAAACAATTAATCGAAAATGATAAAAAAGATTTAAAACGCTTAGGGCATATGGCTGATAAAATTGATAAACTAGCACCACAAATGTCAGAGTTATCAGATGAAGAATTAAAACAAAAAACTGAGGAATTTAAAGCACGTTATGCTAAAGGTGAAACATTAGATGATTTACTTTTTGAAGCATTTGCAGTTGTGAGAGAAGCAGCTAAACGCGTTCTGGGATTATTTCCATATAAAGTGCAAATGATGGGTGGAATCGTACTACATGAAGGTGGCATTCCAGAGATGAAAACTGGTGAAGGTAAAACCTTGACTGCTACTATGCCGGTTTATCTAAATGCGTTATCAGGTGAAGGGGTACACGTTGTAACCGTCAATGAGTACTTATCAACGCGTGATGCAAGTGAGATGGGTGAGTTATATAACTTTTTGGGTCTAACAGTTGGATTAAATATTAATTCAAAATCTTCGGATGAAAAACGTTTAGCTTACTCATGTGATATTACTTATTCAACAAATAATGAATTAGGATTTGATTATTTAAGAGATAACATGGTTGTCTATAAAGAACAAATGGTTCAACGTCCATTAAATTTTGCTGTAGTGGATGAGGTCGATTCAATTTTAATCGATGAAGCTAGAACACCATTGATTATTTCTGGTCAAGCTGAAAAATCAACTGCTTACTATACAAGAGTTGATAATTTTATCAAAACATTAACGGAAGAAGAAGATTATAAAATTGATGTTCAGTCAAAGACAATTAGCTTGACTGAACAAGGTATTACGAAAGCTGAAAAATATTTTGATGTTGACAACCTTTATGATATTGAAAATACGTCTTTAACACATTATGTGGATCAATCATTACGTGCTAACTATATTATGTTACGTGATATTGACTATGTCGTTCAAGAAGGTAAAGTATTAATCGTTGATCAATTTACTGGTCGTATCATGGATGGTCGACGTTATTCAGATGGTCTTCATCAAGCGATTGAAGCCAAAGAAGGCGTAGACATTGAAGATGAAACAAAAACAATGGCAAATATTACATTCCAGAACTATTTCCGTATGTATAAAAAATTATCTGGTATGACTGGTACAGCGAAAACAGAAGAAGAAGAGTTTAGAGAAATTTATAACATGCAAGTTATTCAAATTCCGACAAACAAACCAATCATTCGTGATGATCGTGCGGATTTATTATACCCAACACTATCAAGTAAGTTCCATGCAGTAGTGAAAGATATTAAAGAGCGTCATGAAAAGGGCCAACCAGTATTAGTGGGGACAGTTGCCGTTGAAACCTCAGAGTTATTATCTGATTTACTGAATAAGGCAAAAGTACCGCATCAAATTTTAAATGCGAAAAATCACTTTAAAGAAGCAGAAATTATCATGAATGCTGGACAAAAAGGTGCTGTGACGATTGCAACAAATATGGCTGGTCGTGGTACAGATATTCGTTTAGGCGCTGGTGTACGTGAAGTCGGTGGATTAGCTGTTATCGGGACTGAACGTCATGAGTCTCGCCGTATTGATAATCAGTTACGTGGACGTGCGGGTCGTCAAGGAGATCCAGGTATGTCACAATTCTATCTATCTCTTGAGGATGATTTAATGAAACGTTTTGGTTCTGAAAGAATCAAAATGTTCTTAGATCGAATGAAGTTAGAAGAAGAAGATGCTGTCATTCAAAGTAAAATGTTATCTAGACAAGTTGAATCGGCCCAAAAACGTGTCGAAGGAAATAACTATGATACACGTAAAAATGTCTTACAATATGATGATGTGATGCGTGAACAACGTGAAGTTATCTATAAACAACGTCGTGAAGTAATCATGTCAGATATTGATTTAGAGCCTGTTTTATTAGGAATGGTTGAGAGAACTGTGGATCGCTATGTTGATGGACATACTCAAGGTGAGAAAAAAGATTGGAACCTTGAAGGATTAGTAGACTTTGTTGGTTCAGCTATTACGCATGAAGATGCCATTAGTTTATCTGATTTTGAAGGTAAAACACCTGAGGAAATGAAAACATTCATTTATGACAAAGCAAAAGCTATCTATAATGAAAAAGCAGAAATTTTAAGTAGTGAAGAACAGTTATTAGAATTCCAAAAAGTGGTTATCTTAAGAGTAGTCGATACAAAATGGACAGACCATATTGATGCGATGGATCAATTAAGAGAATCTATTGGATTACGTGCTTATGGACAAAATAATCCATTGGTTGATTATCAAACTGAAGGATATGATATGTTTAATAATATGGTTGGTGCGATCGAATATGAAGTCACTCGCTTATTCATGAAATCTGAAATCAGACAAAACGTTCAACGTGAGCAAGTGGCTCAAGGTGATGCTGTTAAGCCAACTTTAGAGCAAGGACAAGTATCTAATGATGAGAAAAAACAACCGATTCGTGTTGACGAAAAAATCGGACGCAATGATTTATGTCCATGTGGCAGTGGCAAGAAATATAAAAATTGTCATGGTAAACCATCATAATAAATCAAGAAGCGACTTAGTTTAACTGAGTCGCTTCCCTTATTTAAAGAAAGGGAGATAATTAATGGAAATTAGCGATATAAAAAATGAATTAGGTAAAATCGAAACAAAAATAACAAATTTTAGGGGGTCTCTTTGACTTAGAGTCGCTAGAAGAACAAATTGCTGAAGGTGAATACGAAATGGCTACGCCTGGCTTTTGGGATGATAATGAAGCTGCTCAGATAGTGATTGATAAAGTGAATCAATTAAAATCGCAATATGATACTTTTAAAAAAACTGAGGAAGCTTATGAGGAATTAGAAATCTTACTGGAAATGGCTGAAGAAGGTGATGAAGAGTCACAAAAAGAATTAGAAGAAAAGTTAGTAAAAACGATTCAAATTGTAGAAGAGTATGAATTAGCTCAACTACTTAATGGTGAGTATGATCAAAATAATGCAGTTTTAGAACTTCATCCTGGAGCAGGTGGAACAGAGTCACAAGATTGGGGAAGTATGCTTCTTAGAATGTATACTAGATGGGCCGAATCAAAGGGATTTCAAGTTGAAACAGTTGATTATCAAGCTGGAGATGAAGCAGGGATTAAAAGTGTCACACTTTTAATCAAAGGATACAATGCCTATGGTTATTTGAAGTCTGAAAAAGGCGTTCACCGATTGGTTCGTATTTCGCCATTTGATTCCAACTCGAGACGTCATACATCCTTTTGTTCAGTTGATGTGATGCCAGAGTTAACAAATGATATTAATATTGAAGTCAAACCAGATGATATTAAAGTTGACACATTCCGTGCTAGTGGAGCTGGTGGTCAGCATATTAATAAAACAGACTCAGCTGTCAGAATCACCCATATCCCAACAGGATTTGTGGTATCTAGTCAGGCTCAGCGTTCTCAATTAAAAAATAGAGAGCAAGCGATGAGCATGTTAAAAGCAAAGTTATATCAATTAGAAATTGAAAAACAAGAACAAGAAGCAGCTGCGATTAAAGGTGAGCAGTTAGAAATAGGCTGGGGTTCACAAATACGATCTTATGTGTTTCATCCGTACTCGATGGTTAAAGACCATCGAACAAATTACGAAGTGGGAAATACTCAACCAGTAATGGATGGAGACTTAGATGGTTTTATTGACGCTTATTTAAGATGGAAGTTGTAATACTTTATTTGACAGTTAATAAGTAATTGATATATATTTGTAATCAAATCCTAAAGAAGACATGTTATACTGTATTCGGATTGATTATTATATATTAGTCAAAATAACAATAACAAGTTGGAGAGATAAACTTATGATAGAGATGAAGAAAGTAACAAAGAAATACTCCAATGGGACAACAGCGATTCGTAATTTATCCATTACAATTAATCAAGGTGAGTTTGTTTATGTCGTTGGCCCAAGTGGGGCAGGTAAATCAACTTTCATCAAATTAATGTACCGTGAAGAAGCCGCAACTAAAGGAACATTAAATGTTTGTGGATATGATTTATTAACGATAAAAAATCGTAATGTTCCTTATTTACGTCGTGAAATAGGTATTGTATTTCAAGACTACAAGCTTTTGGCACATAAAACAGTGTATGAAAATGTTGCCTATGCCATGCAAGTAATCGGAAAAAAACCACGTGAAATCAAACGTCGTGTACTAGAAGTACTTGATTTAGTTGGGTTAAAACATAAAGTTCGTGTTTTTCCTGATGAATTATCAGGTGGGGAACAACAACGTGTGGCAATTGCAAGAGCCATCGTGAACACACCAAAAGTACTTATCGCAGATGAACCAACAGGAAATTTAGACCCAGAAAATTCATGGGAAATTATGGAGCTATTAGAGCGAATTAATAATCAAGGAACAACGGTTGTTATGGCCACACATAATAGCACAATTGTAAATAAAATTCGTCATCGCGTATTAGCTATTGAAAATGGCCGTATCACAAGAGACCAAGACGAGGGGGATTATGGCTACGATGATTAGTAATTTTTTTAGACACATAGGTAGTGCATTGAAGAATTTAAAAAGAAATGGATGGATGACTTTAGCATCTATTAGTGCTGTAACCGTGACATTAACGCTTGTTGGAATTTTTCTAGGTGTTATTTTAAATGTTGCAAAAATTGCAGATGATATAAAAGATAATGTGGATGTTTCCGTTTTCATTGATATTGGAACACCTGAAAAGGAAGTAAAAGAATTAGGTGAAAAGTTAAAAGATATTGATGGGGTCAAAGACGTTACTTTTTCTAGTAAACAAAACGAATACAAAAAGTTAGTAGATAAGTTGGGGGATACATGGAAACTTTTCGGTGAAGATGAGAATCCATTGTATGATGTTTATGTTTTAACAGCTTCTAACGCAGAGGATATACCAGATATACAAAAGGCAGCATCTAACTTACCAAGTGTGCAAAAGGCTGATTACGGTGGACGAAATTCCGATAAGTTATTCAAGATTTCTAAAGATGTAAGATTATGGGGGACCATTGCAGCCGTCTTCTTACTAGGAGTAGCAGTATTTTTAATTTCTAACACAATTCGTATCACGATTATTTCAAGAAAACGTGAGATTCAAATTATGCGTCTTGTAGGAGCTAAAAATGGTTTTATTAAAGGACCATTCTTCTTAGAAGGAGCATTTATTGGTCTACTGGGATCTGTGATACCTGTTTTGCTTGTAACGTTTGCTTATCCGAGAGTATATGTTATTTTTACAAAGAGTATGATTGCTAATGCATCTTATGATTTGATTGCTCCAGGTAATTTAATGTGGCAATTAAATACATTACTCATCGTCGTAGGTGTTGTGATTGGTTCAATAGGTTCTGTGATGTCTATGAGGCGATTCTTAAAAATATAATGTATAAAAAAGAAATAAGACAGTTGTCTTATTTTTTTTTATCTATTTTTTCACAGATGATACACCAGGTATGTTATAATTGAGAGCAGAGAGTATGGAGAAGGAGTGATGTAAATGACTGAAAATCAGATTGATAGTTTACAATTAGTCGTCATTACTGGAATGAGTGGTGCTGGTAAGACAGTTGCAGTACAAAGTTTTGAAGATATGGGATATTTTTGTATTGATAATTTACCACCAACATTAATCCCAAAGTTTTGGGAACTAATTAAAGAGTCAGGTAAAATCACTAAAATTGCATTAGTTATTGACTTAAGATCACGTGCATTTTTTGAAGAAATTCAAAGTATGCTAATTGAAATAGAAAATACTAAATTAGTGGATACCACTGTCATGTTTTTAGATGCCTCGGATCAAGAATTGGTTTCACGTTATAAAGAGACAAGGCGAGCTCATCCACTTGCCATGGATGGACTAGTTACAGAGGGAATTAAGAAAGAAAGAGCTTTGCTTGAAGAATTAAAAGGAGAGGCACAGTTAGTGATTGATACAACTGAACTAGCTCCTAGGGAATTAAGAGAACAAATCATGGAAAATTTTAAAAATCATGATACAGATACTTTCCGTGTCGAAATGGTTTCTTTTGGTTTTAAATATGGATTACCAATTGATGCAGATATTGTGATGGATGTAAGGTTTTTACCTAATCCACATTATATTGATGAATTGCGTCCATTAAATGGAAAAGACAAGCCAGTATATGATTATGTTGTGAACTCTGAAATGACGGAATCGTTCTATCAGAAATATGAAGAGTTGATTTTAGATATTTTACCAGGCTATATAAAAGAAGGAAAAATGAGTTTGACTATCGCGATTGGTTGTACTGGAGGACAACATCGTTCAGTAGCATTGACTGAGAGATTAGGAAAAAAAATCTCTGAAGACTATAAAACAAATATTACCCACAGAGATATGATGAAACGTAAGGAATCAGTTAATCGTTCATGAAAACATATCGTATAAGGAAGCCTAAAATTGTTGTGATTGGTGGCGGAACAGGCTTACCAGTCATATTACATGGTTTGAGAGATCAAAGTGCTGATATTACAGCGATTGTAACAGTAGCAGATGATGGTGGGAGTAGTGGGCTTCTTCGTCAGAGTATTAATATGAGTCCTCCAGGAGATTTAAGAAATGTTTTAGTGGCGTTATCTGATATGCCACAAATGTATGAAGATATTTTTCAATATCGTTTTAAAAAAGAAGATAACTTCTTAGCTAATCATACGATTGGTAATTTGATTATTGCAGCAATGTCTGAAATGAAAAATAGTACTTATGAAGCAATCCAGTTATTAAGTAAGTTTATGCATGTGGATGGACATATTTATCCAGCAAGCGAGCAATCCATGACATTACATGCTAAATTTGTTGATGGAACAGAGGCAACAGGTGAAAGTACTATTGCCAAAGAACGAAAGAAAATTGATTACGTTTATGTCACTAACTCAATAGATGGCACACCAGTCAAGCCTGCTAGAAAGGTTATTTCAAGTATTCGCGATGCAGATATGATTGTGTTAGGACCTGGTAGTTTATTTACTAGTATTTTACCTAATTTGATGATTAAAGAGCTAGGTGAAGCGGTTTGTAAATCAGAGGCTGAAGTAGTATATATTTGTAACATTATGACACAAAAAGGCGAGACTGAGTATTTTTCTGATGCCGATCATGTACGGGTATTGCATCATCATTTAGGTAAACAATTTATTGATACCGTATTGGTCAATACAGAGTCAGTACCTGAAAATTACATTGATCCAGCTGTTTATGATGAGTATTTATTACAAGTTAAACACGATTTTCAAGGCTTACGTGATGAAGGATGTCGTGTGATATCGACCGACTTTTTAGAGTTAAAAAATGGTGGAGTTTTCCATGATCGAACCAAAGTAGTTGAAGAGCTGTTTCGTTTGGTTTTTGGAGTAAAATATTAAAAGAATGGGGTGCTTAGAGTGTCTTTTGCATCGGATGTTAAAAAAGAACTGACTACTTTGGAAGTTCATAAAGAACATGCAAAGGCTGAATTGGCAGCTTTAATTCGAATGAACGGGTCTGTAACATTAGCTAATAGACAATTTGTATTAAATGTTCAAACTGAGAATGCTGCAATAGCTAGACGTATCTATACACTATTAAAAGATCATTATGAAGTAAATAGTGAGTTGTTAGTGCGACGAAAAATGAAATTAAAAAAAAATAATGTTTATATCGTTCGTTTGAAACAAGGAACAAAAGAAATATTAAATGATTTAGAAATCATGGATGGTGCGATGTTTAATCCCCATGTTTCAGATAGTATCATGGGGAACGAACAAAAAATGCGTTCTTATTTACGAGGGGCATTTCTAGCAGGTGGTTCAGTTAATAATCCTGAGACAAGTCGTTATCACTTAGAAATTTATTCAATGTATGAAGATCAGTGCGTTGATCTATGTGACATGTTAAAATTTTATGGATTAAACGGACGAGTGGTTGAAAGGCGTACAGGATTTATCACTTATCTCAAAGGTGCAGAAGAAATTGCCGATTTTTTAGTGTTAGTTGGGGCGACAAATGCTATGTTAAAATTTGAAGATGTTCGAATTGTACGAGATTTACGTAATTCAGTTAACCGACTAATGAATTGTGAAAATGCCAATATGAATAAAACGGCAGATGCTGCAAAACGTCAAATTGAGAATATCCGTTTAATCAAAGCAACCGTTGGATTGGAGCAATTACCTGAAAAATTGAGGGAAGTCGCAGAAATACGTCTGGAAAATCCAGAAATTAGTTTAAAAGAGCTAGGGGAAATGATCCCTTCTGGTCCAATAACAAAATCAGGTATTAATCATCGCATCCGAAAAATTAATGAATTTGCTAATAATTTAGCTCAAATAAAGTAAAAAATGTTAACTATTTACCTTATCTGTTAAAAAGAGTTGTTTGTTTAGCTGGTAAGGTTTTTATGTATTTTTCCTCTAAATATCTTGATACAAGTATGATATAATGTGAAAGTAATTATAACCAAGATAGTTAAGTTAAAGGAGGGAAAAAATGGAAATTGAAAAAACAAATCGAATGAATGCTTTATTTGAATTTTATTCAACTCTTTTAACAGAAAAACAAATGAATTATATTGAACTTTATTATGCAGATGACTTTTCTTTAGGTGAAATAGCTGAGGAATATGATGTGAGTCGTCAAGCTGTGTATGATAATATAAAACGTACTGAAAAATTACTAGAAACTTATGAAAAAAAACTACATTTGTATTCAAATTATGTGGTACGACAAGAGATGATTGATGAAATCAAATCATTGCTAAAAGAATCTTATCCAGAAACAGAAATGATTTATGATTTATTAGATAAAATTCAAGAAATAGAAGAAGAGTAGGGGTTTAAAAATATGGCTTTTGAAAGTTTAACAGATCGCTTACAAGTAGCGATGAGTAAATTAAAGAAAAAAGGGACGGTAAAAGAAGAAGACGTAAAGGACATGATGCGTGAGATTCGTCTAGCCTTACTTGAAGCCGACGTTAACTTACAAGTCGTTCGTGGCTTTGTCAAAAGTGTTGGAGAACGCGCAGTCGGTGTTGAAATTCTGGAATCGTTAAATCCAACCCAACAAATTGTTAAAGTAGTGGATGAGGAACTAACTAAAGTATTAGGTTCTGAGGCAGTTGGGTTAAATAAATCACCTAAGATACCGACAATTGTCATGATGGTCGGTTTACAAGGGGCTGGTAAAACAACCTTTACAGGTAAGATATCTAACTTTTTAAAACAAAATGAGAAAGCTAGACCCTTATTGATTGCAGCCGACGTGTATCGTCCTGCTGCGGTGGATCAATTGAAAGTCATTGGTCAACAACTAGATATTCCAGTTTTTGATATGGGAACAGATGTTGATCCAGTTGAAATTGTTCGCCAGGGGTTAGAACAAGCTAAAGCAAATAAAAATGATTATGTGTTTATTGATACGGCAGGTCGTTTGCATATCGACGAAACCTTAATGGATGAGTTAAAACGTATTAAAGATTTTGCTCAACCTAATGATATTCTACTAACAGTTGATGCGATGACAGGTCAAGATGCGGTGACAGTAGCTCAAAGTTTTGATGAACAACTAGATGTGACGGGAGTTGTGTTAACAAAACTTGATGGTGATACTCGTGGTGGGGCAGCCCTTTCTATTCGTGCGATTACTGGAAAACCAATCAAATTCATTGGTACTGGTGAAAAATTAACTGATATTGAAGTATTCCATCCTGATAGAATGTCTAGTCGGATTCTTGGTATGGGAGACATGTTAACCTTAATTGAAAAAGCACAAAAAGAATATGACGAAGAAAAAGCAGAAGAATTAGCGCAAAAAATGCGTGAAAATAATTTTGATTTTAATGATTTTATCGAACAACTTGATCAAGTAATGGGCATGGGGCCATTAGAAGATTTGATCAAGATGATTCCAGGAATGAATAACATGCCTGGTCTTGACCAATTACAAGTTGATCCAAAAGATGTGGCTCGTAAAAAAGCGATTGTCTTCTCAATGACACCTGAGGAACGAGAAAATCCAGAATTGTTAAATCCAAGTCGTAGAAGGCGTATTGCAGCAGGTTCAGGTAATTCAGTTGTTGAAGTCAACCGTATGATTAAACAATTCAATGAATCTCGTAAAATGATGCAACAAATGTCTAAAGGAAACATGCCAGCTGGACTTGAAAATATGATGGGTAGTGGTGTACAAGGTAAATTAGGTAAGATGGCTATGAATAGAATGATTAAGAAAAATAAAAAGAAAATGAAAAATAAAAACAAAAAGAAAAAGAAAAAATAAGAGGAGGCTATGAGCCTTCTTTTTTTATAAAACAATGTTGTCTTTTTTTTATTCTTATTATTGATTAAATCGTTTAATTAACATAATTTAACCTTATTTTATAGTAAAAACGCCACAAGATAGTTAGACTTTATGTATCTTATTAAATAAAAGGAGTTTTATCGGATGAAAGATGCGACCTTTTGGGCAAATGAAATTAAACAAAAACACATATCAGTAGAAGAATTATTAAATGAAACATATAGTAAAGTTATCAAACATAGTGAATTAAATTGTTTCGTTGGATTCGATGAAGAAAGCTATCATCAACTATTACAGTCTTTAAAAACGTCTAATCAAGAAAGCCCATTTTATGGGGTACCTTTTCCATTAAAAAATATTGGTCAACAAAAAAAAGGATGGCTTAATACTGCTGGAGCTAAGTTAATGACTGGTAATCAATCGTCATCAACGGATAATTACGTGAAACAGATAGAAGAAGCTGGATTCATTCCATTTGGTAAAACCAATGCACCAGAATTTGGATTTAAAAATGTGACAGATCCTTTAATCTATGGCGTAACAAAAAATGCTTGGAATAAAGATTATCATGCAGGGGGTAGTAGTGGTGGTGCTGCTTCAGCCATAGCTTCAGGTGTTATCCCATTAGCAGGCGCAAGTGATGGTGGTGGTTCTATTAGAATTCCAGCGAGTTTTTCTGGATTATTAGGACTAAAACCAAGTCGGGGGAATATAGTGACAGGGCCTGATGAGTGGCGTGCTTGGCAAGGTGCTTCTGTTAATTTTGTGTTGGGCGTTTCAGTCAGAGATGCAAGAGCGATGCTAGAGATATTAAAACCGACACAACAAATTTCACCATTTTTAGTCCCACAAAATTTTTATAAACAGAAAAAAACACTAAAAATAGCTGTTTGCAATGACTCACCAGTTGGCAATAAGGTCTCACATGCAGCCAAACAATCAGTTGAGAAAGCTATTAAATTTTTAGTGAGTGAAGGACATGATGTGGTTGAAATTCCCTATCCGGTTAATGGAGATGAGTTAATTCGAAGTTATTATACAATGAATGGCGGAGAAACATCTGCCATGATGACTTCATTCAAAACACATTTGCAACGAGAATTATCTATTGAAGATATGGAACAAATGACATGGACGTTATATCAGTATGGCGAAACATTATCTGCCTCAGATTATGTTCAAAGTTTTTACGCATGGGATAAAGCTACACAAGTTATGGAAGAATTATTTGAGGAATATGATTTGTTTTTATCACCATCTGCTACAACAACAGCTCCTAAAATAATAGAAGATTTACAAAGTAATCAAATTCGACAATCAATGAGGATGGCACATGAATTGACTAAAAATGAATTAGCAGAATTAGTGTATGCGATTTTTGAAAAAAGCTTGCACATGACACCCTACACGCAGTTAGCTAATTTAACAGGTCAACCTGCGATTAATTTACCAATCTATGTAGCAGAAAATGGGTTACCAATTGGCGTTCAATTTATGGCTGCTAAAGGAAACGATAAACTACTCCTTGATGTGGCAGAATTATTCGAATACCATCAGCAATTTGTTTTGCCAATGTATTATAATCATTAAATAAACATGACTAAGAGGGAATTAAATCTCATTAGTCATGTTTATTTGTTTGTAAGGTTGTATTTCTAAAGCGTGTCCTTCATATAGTTGATGACGTTTTTCATCGGCGCTAATATTAAGAGCAATACCAACTAATATGGATAATGTCATTAAGTTAGATCCTCCGTAACTCATGAAAGGAAATGGCACACCAGTCATTGGCATAATACTTAAAATCCCACCTAGATTAACAAATGATTGAAGTAAAATTGCTGTGCTAATTCCAATACAAGCCAAAGAGTTAAAGGCATTAGTTGAACGAATCCCAATGGATAAAATTCTTAGAATTAGATAGAAAAGAATCATTAAAATAATAATACTGGCGATTAATCCGAGTTCTTCCATGGTGATAGAAAAAATAAAGTCCGTTTCAGCAACTGGTAAGAACCCTTTTTTCTGAATACTTTTTCCTAACCCTTTACCAAACCACCCACCATTGTAAATCGCAAAATATGAGTTTACTAATTGGAAACCATTGTTTAACTTATCCTCGAACGGATTACTCATTACAGAAAAGCGTTTATATACATGGGAAAAACGCTCAGGTATTAGCATCCCCCCATTGAACATAACAATTTGCCAAACTAGTCCAATAAACACGACAAGCCCGCCAAAACTTAGAAAGGTATACCCCGCAGGAATCCCACTTGAGAGAATTAATACAGAAAATAAGAAGAAAATAATGGCTGCACCGCCAACATTTGGTTGAATTAACACTAATAAAATCATCCCACCAACGATGGCAGTCGGGACCATAACAGATTTGAAAAAATCTTGATTGATGGTTTCCTGTCGTTTTGAAAAAATAAACGCACAATAGAGAATAGTTGAAATCATAACAAATTCTGATGGTTGAAAACTAAAACTACCAATAGAAATCCACCTTTGTGCCCCACTTATTGTCTTTCCAAGACCCAAGACACTGGTGGCAACGAGTAAAATATATGTAAGACCAAGCATAATTTTTTGAAAAAGATCTGTTTGATAAACCTTTAATTTTGTTTTATAAATAACAGCAATTAAAATTAGCGAAATCACAAAGAAAATCCCTTGCTTGGTTGCAATAGAAAAAATACTTTTTCCTTGCTGGTTGAGTTTATAAGAGCTAGCACTAAAAATCATGATGATACCAATAATATTTAGTACAATATATGGAATCAAAATTTTAAAATCTATAAATTGTAATTTTTTTCTCATGGAGAAATCCCCTTTATTACGAATACATTTTTATATATACTAGACTAGTATAACAAAAAATAAGGCTAAAAAAAGATGATTTAACAAAAAATAATAATTTTATAAGGAATAGGAAGAATTTAAAGTATCCCTATCTGAAGTATTAGAATAATGGTATTATAGTGGAGTTGATAGCTAAGGAGAGTGTATGATGAAAAAAAAGGTTGAAATGAATTCTTTTACTGCCATGGCAATTTTATCGATTTCATTTATTTTGACAAGTGGGGTGTCGATAAATGGTACGTTACCATTTATAAAAAAATCGCTTGAATTAACGCAAGTTAAAGCAGAGTTACTTAGTACCATTCCGAGTATTACAGTGATAATATTTATTCTATTATCTTCTAGTATCTCAAAAAAAATAGGAATGAAAAAAACAGTGGTGATTGGATTACTACTGGTTTGTCTAGGCGGAGTATTACCAAAGTTTATCTCAAATAATTATCTGATGATATTTCTTGGACGGCTATTATTAGGAGCTGGATTTGGTATGTATAATGCGTTGTCCGTCAGTTTTATAAATGGATTATATAGTGGAAGAAAACGTTCTGAATTGTTGGGGATTAGAAACGCGATCGAAGGGCTTGGTCAAATGGTTTTAACGTTTGTTGCGGGATTACTTATTACCATAAATTGGACCAATGCTTATCTTATCTATTTTTTAAGTTTGCCAATCGCGTTATTTTTTTACCACTATGTTCCAGAAGTTGAGATACAAACAGATAGAAAAAAAAATCCTTTTTCATTAAGCAAGCCACTTGTTTTTACAGCTATTTTTGCTTCAAGTTTGGTGATGAATTCAATTGCTGTAGCTGTCAGATTTCCATCATTAGCAATTGAGTTAAAAGGTGAGACGATTAATACTAGTTTATTTCTATCTATTATGCCGGCATTAGGGATTATTGCGGGATTTCTTTTTGAAAGAGTTATTCGATTATTTCATTTTAAAGTCATTTATGTTGCGTTAGGTATTAATATTTTATTTAATTTATTTGTCTATTTATCTGATTATTCGTTTATCTTACTACTTATCGGATTATTTATTTCAAGCGTTCCGGTGGCATGGATTTTACCTTATATTTTTAACCATATCGAACAAATTGCTAAAGGCGTAGATATTAATCAGTCGACATCGGTTATTTTTATTGGTTGTAATTTAGGTGTTTTGTTATCTCCAGTTATGATGAGTCTATTAAATGGACTATTTCATACAACAGATTTAAAATTTCCTTTCCTATGTTTTGTGGTATTTTATCTAATAGTACTATTAGTGATTCGACTAAACCATGATAAGATTGAGAAATTCATGAATTAAAAATGAGAATTTATTCCCCTTTAGCGTTTTATGATAAAGATAAGTCTATAATGGTTTTATAAAATGATGAGGTGAAAGAAATGAAAAGAGTACTCGTTTTACACACAGGCGGAACGATTTCCATGACGCAAGAAGATGGTGTAGGGGTTAGCTTATCCAATAAACATCCACTAGGTGATAAATTTTTACCATTACCAAAAGACATAGACTTAGTTGTTGAAGAGGTATTCAATTTACCCTCACCACATATCACCCCTAAAGAGATGTTATTATTAAAAGAGCGTATCGTAAAAGCCCAATCAGAAAATTTTGTGGGTGTTGTGATAACTCATGGAACCGATACATTAGAAGAAACAGCCTATTTTTTGGAATTGACATTGAAAAATAATTTAGCAATGGTATTAACAGGAGCAATGAGAAGTAGTAATGAAATAGGATCAGATGGCTTGTATAACTTTAGGCAGGCAATTATTACAGCTGCCCATGAATCAGCTCGTGATAAAGGTGTGTTGGTTGTGATGAATGATGAAATACATGAGGCACGATTTGTCACAAAAACCCATACAACAAGTGTCGATACCTTTCGTGCTCCAACTTTTGGTCCAATCGGTATTTTATCCAAAAACAAACCTATTTTTTTAAAGGATGTTATCGAAGAAGAAGTTTATCCAATTACAACAGTGGAAGGAACTATTCCTATTATTAAGGCTTATGCTGGTATGGATGGAACATTATTTGATCTATTAACAGAACGAAGCATCGATGGGATTGTGATAGAAGCTCTTGGTGCTGGAAATTTACCTCCAGCTGTACTGCCGAGTTTGGAAAAAGTTTTACAAAAGAATATTCCTATAGCTCTAGTTTCAAGATGTGCCAATGGCATAGCAGAAGATATATATAGTTATGTTGGTGGAGGAGTAGAATTAAAAAATATGGGCGTGATGTTTGTTAGAGGTATTACTGGTCCTAAAGCACGATTGCGTCTATTAGTTGCATTAAATGCTAAACTCAATAAAGAAGAACTTAGACATTATATGACTGAAATTTAATTAAATAGACAAGATAAAAAACAGATAGAATTGGCTATCTGTTTTTTTATTTGATAGGTATCAATTTAATTATTATTATAACTAGCGTTATCTAGGTTTTATAAACGAATATGTATTTGTTGTTTGTCTTGTTTGATGGAACATTATTTAATTTGTCCATTTATTAATTAATGAACTACTAACTCAATAGTTGGATTAAACATAGCTTATTTTGTGAATTTTGTTATAATAAAGTGTGTAAAAATGAATTAATTATAATGGAGGAGATGGCATTGGAAAAAGGAAAGGTTTCGGTAAAATTTATTAGTTTGTTATGCTTTATGTTAGTTTTTGGTATTCTTTCTCCAGCAATACCAGTGTTTGCTGAAGAAACACAAGAAACGACGACAACTACAACAGAAAATGTAGAAATACAAGAAAATAATCAAAAAGAAACAAGTACATCTACAAAAGAAGAAAAACAAACAGATGATAGCGAATTGTCTACTGATGAATCAGTAACCAATTCAGAAAGTAGCCAAGAAAAGAAAAATAAACCAACAGATTTTAATTTTAGTATTATGCATACAAATGATATGCATGGACGTATGCAGTATGAAGATGGAAAAGTGATTGGTTTAGCTAAGCTAAAAACATTTAAAGATAGCAAAAATCCAACATTAATGCTTGATAGTGGAGATGCTATGCAAGGATTAGCCATTTCAAATTTTGGTAAAGGGATGGACATGGTACGTGCTATGAGCCATATTCCTTATGATGCTGTTGCAGTTGGAAATCATGAATTTGATTTTGGTTATGATCAAGCCATGGCATATCAACAGATTTTACCTATGGTATCTGCTAATGTTGAAAAAAATGGTAAAGAGTCATTTAAGCCCTATAAGATGATTGAAAAAGACGGGAAAAAATTTGCAGTGATAGGGTTATCAACACCAGAGACAGCGTTTAAAACACATCCAGATAATGTTAAAAATGTGACATTTGCTGATCCAATCCCTGTAGCTAAAAAAATGATGGAGCAATTGAAAGGTAAGGCAGATGTGTTTGTCTTTTTGAGTCATCTTGGAGTAGATCAAACAACTCCGGTAGAGTGGCGTGGGGATACATTAGCAAAAAATTTATCTGAGACATATCCTAAAGAAAAAATAGTGGTATTAGACGGTCATTCTCATACAGCTCTTCCTACTGGCCAAACCTATGGGAATGTATTACTAGCACAAACTGGAAATTATTTAAATAATGTTGGGTTAATTAATATCAGTTATAATGGTGAAAATCCAACTTTTAAAGCAGAATTAATACCAGCATCAGAGTTTAAAGACATTAAAGAAGATGAAACGATAAAGAAAATAATTGATGAAACAAAACAGAAATTTGATGACGAAATGAATCAAGTTGTTCTAGAAAATAATCCTGTTCAATTTGAAGGTCAAGGAGATAATGTTCGGACAAGAGAAACAAACTTAGGAAATATTATCGCTGACTCACTATATGATTATGGACAAACTGGATTTAAAAATGGACAAACAGACTTGGCTGTAATTAATGGTGGAGGAATTCGCACCAACATTAATAAAGGAAAAGTGACAAAAGGGGATATTTTAGCAGTTCTACCTTTTGGCAATACTATTTCTCAAATTGATGTGACAGGTAAAGAAATCAAAGAGATGTTTGAGTATTCCCTACGTTCTGAGGTTCAAAAAGATAAATCAACAGGTCAGGTTATGATAGATGAAACAACAAAACAGCCTATCTTAGGACGCAATGGTGGATTCTTACAAGTATCAGACTCTGTAAAAATTCATTATGATTCAACGAAACAAGGAGCAGGTAATAAACCTGAAGATAATCAAGCTGGACAACGTGTTTGGTCAATTAAAATTAAAAATAAAGCAACAGGAGAATTTGAACGTTTAGATGAATCTAAAATGTATAAATTAGCCACTAATGATTTCTTAGCAGCAGGTGGCGATGGTTATACTATGTTAGGTGGCTCTCGTGAAGAAGGACCATCATTAGATCAAGTATTTACTGATTTTTTAAGTGACATTAGTGTAGATAAGAGTGAAAAAATACTCCCAATTCGTTCTGCAAAATATGCTATTATGGATTATGAAAAAGCAATCCCTTATTCACGTATTATACCAAGTGAAACTAGTGAAGATATTATAGTGACAACTTTAGAAGAACTTGAGAAAACGATAACTGAGAGTAAAAAATTATCGGAATCTGATTATACAGTAAAGAGTTGGATAGCTTTTAGTGAAGAGTTAGTCAAAGCAGAAAAAGTATTAACAGATAAAGACGAATCAAAAGCAAAAGAAATCAATAATGCCTTAGTAAAACAAAAAGAAGCATTGGTATCAATAAAAACATTAAAAGCTTTAGTAAAAGAAACAGATCGTTTAAAAGAAGTGGATTATACAGTTAATACTTGGCACGTATTAACTAACGCTCTAACAGAGGCAAATAAGGTATTAACAGATGCCCAATCAAAAGAGATAGATGTAACGGTAGATACTGTAAAAGAAGTTGAAGAAGCTCTTACAAAAGCTATAAAGAATTTAGCTAAAGCAACTGCTAATAATGCGACTAAAAATAAACCAACAACAACAAATAGTTTACCAAAAACAGGTGAAAAAGTATTTAATTTTGTTAGTATTGGTCTGATTCTAACGGCAGTGGCTTCAGCTGCTTATGGTTTTAAAAATAAAGCATCTTAAATAAATGAATGATTAATAAAAGCAAGGGACCAACTATCTCTTGCTTTTATTTTATGAATTCTAACTTGTTCATCATGATTTTTAAACCAACCAATGTTATACTACGATTAGTTATATGAAATTTTTCTAGAAAGGGAGTTTTAATGATGAATGAAGTAATTCATTTACAATTAAATCATAAGAGTATTAGAAAATTTAAGGATAAAACATTATCACAAGATATTGTTGATACATTGGTTGATGTTGCCAGACATACCGCAACAAGTAATTTTATGCAGTCGTATAGTATAGTGTGTTTAACATCAAAAGAAAAGAAACAAAAGTTGGCTAACATTTGCAATCAACCTTATGTGGCTGAAGCAAGTCATGTGTTTATTTTTGTGGCTGATCAATATCGAAATAAACAAATTGCGACAGAAAATAATCAAGAGACCTCTGTTCTACATAATATGGATCGTTATATGGTTGCAATGACCGATGCTGTTTTAGCTGCGCAAAATGTAAATTTAGCTGCTGAAAGTTTAGATCTTGGTACTGTTTTTTTAGGAAGTATTTTAAATGATAATGAGGCAGTAAAAGAATTATTGGAATTACCAGAATTAACCTTTGCCGTTCTGGGGTTAGCTATAGGTTATAAAGATCAAGAGCCACAATTGAAACCACGTTTACCAAAAGAAATGATGTTTTTTGAAGAAAATTATCAAACGTTTGATAACTATATTGGTAAATTAAAAAAATACGATAATATCGTAACTGATTATTATGATTTGCGAGATGCTAATAAGAGAATTGACTCATTTACTCATCAAATTACACAAGGGATGAATCGAAAACCTGAAAAACGATTGAGAATAAAATCAGATATTGAAAAACAAGGATTTATGATTGACTAATTTATGATGAATAAAGGGAGGCAGTTGATTTGGGAAATATCACCGAGGCATATCGTAAAAATGAAGCAATTAAGCAAGGGCTAATTATTATTATTGCTGGTTTAGCCATAGCTGTTGGCTTAAATATGTTTTTGATTCCCGCTGATGTTTTTTCAGTCGGGGTAAACGGGATATCGCAATTAATTTCTGGTGTTTTAGCTAAGGCATTTAATATAAATATTGGGACAGGGATTTGGATTTTTATATTAAATATCCCGATTGCTATTTTAGGTTGGATAAAATTAGGTCGTTCGGCTACCATTCTAAGTTTATTAACTGTCTTGTCAGTATCTGTGATGACCATCGTTATTCCTGTTGTACAAGTGACAGATAATCCCTTAATGAATGCAATCATTGGTGGGGTATTGTCTGGGTTAGCTGTTGGACTTACGATGAAATATGGATTTAGTACTGGTGGGATGGATATTGTCTCTTTAGTTTTATCAAAGACAACCGGTAGAACAGTGGGATCACTGATGTTTATTATCAATCTATTTATCATTGCAGCTGCTGGTTTCTTATTCAGTTGGGAATCAGCGTTATATACTATTATTTCAATTTTTTGTACAACTCAAGTGGTAGATAAAATACACACAAGTCATCAAAAAGTGACCGCTTTTATTATGACAAATAGAACGGAAGAAGTTATTTTTTCTGTTCAACAATCAATTGTACGTGGGATGACTTTGTTACCAGGAACTGGAGTATTTTCACGTAAAGATGTTTCAGTTATTATGATGGTTGTGACTCGCTATGAATTATATGATTTAGAACAGGCCGTCTATAATGCAGATGATAAAGCCTTTATTAATATTATTCCAACTCAAACAGTTGTTGGCCAATTTTGGAGCGAAGATGATCAAAAGAAAATTAGAGCATCAAGAGTGGAGGGGTTATAAACCTCTCTTTTTTTTATATTTAAAAACCTTATTATATCAATGTTTAACGTAATGATTAAATGCCAAAATAAAAATTTTATAAAAAAAAGCTTGCATTTTATAAAACCATTCCATATACTTTGATTATCAAATCATTTGATTATCAAACTATTTCACATTGCTTTTTCTTTTTTTTACCCATATACTTTGATTATCAAACAATTAAAGGAAGAGGCAAGTATATGGATGAGAAAATTACGATTGTCAATTCACAATTAGTTAAAGTATTTAATGACATTTTAACCATTGAAGAAACTGAACTAAAAAAGAGTGATTTTTCTGATTTATCAATTAAAGAAATGCATACCATAGAAGCCATTGGTATGGGTGGAAACAAAACAACAGGTGAAGTAGCAAAAGAATTGTCAATAACCGTCGGAACATTGACTGTTGCAATCAATAATTTGGTGAAAAAAGGTTATGTTGATCGTGTGAGAAGTGAAAGTGATCGCCGTATTGTTCGATTAAAATTAACAAATAGAGGTCGATTATTTTATCGCGTCCATCAGCATTTCCATAAAAAAATGGTTGAAGCAGTGCTAGAGGATATGTCTGAGGAAGAAAAAAAAGCATTGGTTAAAGGCCTTAGTAGCTTGCATCATTTTTTAAAAAAATATTATTAAGTAAGTAGGGAGTAAGTGATGCTATATCCTAAGATAACTAAAACAGCGAAAGCATTACCGAAAAAGAACGTCACGAATAAAGAGCTAGAAATATTTTTAGATACTAGCGATGAGTGGATTGAGCAACGAACAGGAATTAAAGAGAGACGTATTGCTGTAGAAGAAACGACAACTTCATTAAGTATTGAGGTAGCAAAACAATTAGTAAAAGATATTGATGCTAACTCAATTGATTTAATTATCGTTGCGACAATGTCAGCTGATATGTCAACACCGTCTGTTGCGTGTTTAGTACAAGAGAGTATTGGGGCTCACCGATCGATTTGTTTTGATATTAATGCTGCTTGCTCTGGATTTATTTATGCCTTATCAGTGGTAAAGAACTATTTGTCAGGAGAACATATACAACGTGCTCTTGTGATAGGGACAGATGTGATGAGTCGGCTAGTTGATTGGTCAGATAGGCAAACAGCTGTATTGTTTGGCGATGGATCAGGTGGTGTTTTAATAGAAAAAACTTCTGATACACCTAGTTTTATAGGAGAATTGATCCAAGCAGACGGTAGGAGATCAAGTGCTTTATATGGCCATAGTCATATAAGACAAAATCGTTTTAGTGATGTAACTGGACAGCCTTATTTGACAATGAATGGGAAACAAATTTTTGATTTTGCATTAAGGGATGTCTCGAAAAATATGGTGCAGATTTTAGAAACTAACAATACGACATCTAACGAAATTGATTTTGTATTAGCTCATCAAGCCAATTATCGTATTCTTTTAGCTCTTTCGAAAAAAACGGGAATCAAGAAGGAAAAATTTTTAACTAACGTGGCACAATTTGGTAACACGTCAGCTGCATCTATCCCTATTTTATTGGATGATGTGGTGAATAAAAAAATAGTGACACTATCTGGTAACTCATTGTGCCTATTAACAGGATATGGTGCAGGTCTTACTTGGGGTAGTCTATTAATTAAATTATAAATTTATTGGAGGAAACAACTATGACAACATTTGAGAAAATTCAGGAAATCATTGTGGATCAATTAGGGAAAGAGGAAGAAGAAGTACAATTAACAACAAACTTTAGAGAAGAATTAGATGCAGATAGTTTAGATTTATTCCAAATTCTAAATGATATTGAAGACGCATTTGAAGAATATGATGTCAAGATTGAAACAGATGAAGGATTAACAACAGTTCAAGATTTAGTTAATTTCGTTGACAAACAAATTGCTGCAAATAAATAAGATATAAATAGCATTGGTTGTTATTGACCGATAGCTATTTTTTTAAAACCAAAAATGAGGTGAATCGATGAAACAATCGACAATTTGTCAACTTTTAAATATAGAATATCCCGTCATTCAAGGTGCAATGGCTTGGGTGGCGGAAGAAACATTAGCCAGTGCAGTGTCAAATGCAGGAGGTTTAGGACTGATTGCATCAGGTCATGCACCAAAAGAGGTGATTCAAGAAAAAATTCAAGCGGCAAGAACGCTAACTGATAAAACATTTGGGGTCAATATCATGTTAATGTCCCCATTTGTTGAAGACATCGTTGACTTAGTGATTGAAGAGCGAGTAAAAGTGATTACAACAGGTGCAGGTTCACCAGGTAAATACATGAAACGTTTTAAAGAAGCAGGCATTATCGTGATACCAGTTGTTGCGTCAGTGGCACAAGCCAAGCGCATGGAAAAAGAAGGCGCAGATGCGGTTGTGGTTGAAGGAATGGAAGGTGGCGGACATATCGGAAAATCTACTACCATGACGCTCGTTCCGCAAGTAGCTGATGCAGTTAGTATCCCTGTTATCGCTGCAGGGGGAATTGGGGATGGACGAGGTGTTGCAGCAGCATTAATGCTTGGCGCACAAGCTGTTCAACTTGGAACTAGATTTTTAGTATCAAAAGAATCTATTGCTCATAATAATTTTAAAACAAAAGTAGTTAAAGCAAAAGATATAGATACCGTTGTGACAGGAATGCTAACTGGTCATCCAGTTAGAGGCCTTCGAAATAAATTGACTCAAACATTTGAAAAAGCAGAACGTGTTGAAGGTGGTAAAGAACAACCTGATTTTGATCGATTGGAAGATCTAGGTAAGGGAGCTTTAAAACGAGCAGTCATTGATGGGGATATAAAAAATAGTTCTATGATGGCAGGACAAATTGCTGGTATGATCAAAACGGATGATCAAACGTGTGAGGAAATTATTCAAGAACTTATAGCTGAAACACAGGATGTTTTGAAAAATCGTTACACTGAATGGATACTAGATAAGGAGTAATTTATGACAATCGGATTTATGTTTAGCGGTCAAGGTAGTCAATATATTGGTATGGGAAAAGAATTATATGATGAATTTCCGATATTTAAGGAGCATGTTGAGTGTGCTAGTGATGTCTTATCCTTTGATATGGCTCAGTTATTGTTTGAAGAAAACAATCAGCTACATATGACAAAATATACACAACCAGCCATTTTAACGATGAGTTGTGCCACGTCAGCTGTTGTTAAACAAGAATTTGGCATAGTAGCTTCTATGGTAGCAGGTCTTAGTTTAGGTGAGTATAGTGCTTTGGTAGAAAATCAGTCACTTTCTTTTTCTGATGCGGTGGCGTTAGTTTTCAAACGAGGTGATTTGATGGCATCAGCTGTAAAAGAAGGTCAAGGAGCCATGAGTGCAGTGATTGGATTAGATAGAGAAACAGTTGAAACGATTTGTCAGTCGATTACGCAATTAAACCACATAGTGTTACCTGTGAATTATAATATGCCACAACAGATTGTGATTGCAGGAGATACGTTAGCTGTAACAGAGGCAGAAAAGCAATTAAGTGAATCTGGCGCTAAAAAGGTTGTTCGTCTTAATGTGAGTGGTCCGTTTCACACTCCATTAATGGCACAGGCAGCAGAGATATTTTTTGAAACGTTGCAACGGATCAATTTTTCCGCTTCTAGTATTCCTTTAATCACAAATGTTACAGGGAGTATATTACCTGATACGGTTGATATCAAAGAAAATTTGACACACCAAATGATGTCGCCTGTCTATTGGGAAGAAACAGCCCATACATTTAAACGAGAATCAGTTGAAAACTTAATCGAGTTAGGTCCAGGTAAAACATTAAGTCATTTTATTCGAGCAAGCGAGAGTACGATAAACGTACAAAATATTGAAAATATAAAAACACTACATCAACTTGATAAAAAGTTGATGAAATGGGGGTACTAGATGTTTAAAGGAAAAACAGTTGTGATTACAGGAAGTTCACGAGGAATTGGTAGGCAACTAGCGATTCATTTTGCTAAAGAGGGGGCAAATATTGTATTAAATGCAAGAAAAGAAGTACCTCAAGAACTGATTAAAAAAATCGAATCTTATCAAGTGGAAACACATGTTGTGATTGGAGATGTACAAGAATTTGACGAGGCTAAAAAATTAATTGATGAGGCACATAGTCGGTTTGGACGTGTGGATGTTTTAATTAATAATGCCGGAATAACAAGAGACACTTTATTAATGAGAATGACAGAAGAGATGTTTGATGAAGTGATTTCTGTTAACTTAAAAGGAACATTCAATACGATTCATCATGTGTCAAAATTAATGTTAAAGCAACGTTTCGGTACCATTATTAATATGTCGAGTGTCATTGGGGAAATTGGTAACGCTGGACAGGCGAACTATGCAGCTAGTAAAGCAGGTATTATCGGATTAACCAAATCAACAGCTAAAGAATTGGCAGCTCGAGGTATTACGTGCAATGCAATTGCACCAGGATTTATTGAAACAGATATGACGGATCATTTATCTGACAAAATAAAAGAAACAACGTTATCTCATATTCCGTTAAAACGATTAGGAAAAACAGATGATATTGCAGATACCGCTCTATTTTTAGCAAGTCAGTCATATATCACTGGTCAAGTGATTAATGTTGATGGCGGTATGGTAATGAATGGTTAGGAGGAATTTCATGAAACGAGTAGTTGTGACAGGAATTGGTGCCGTGACGCCGATTGGAAATACAGCACAAGAATTTTTGACCAATATTCAAGCTGGGAAAAATGGGATTGCTCCTATTACGAAATTTGATGCATCAGAAACAGGGATTCACGTCGCTGCTGAAGTAAAGGATTTTGATCCCACTCTTTATATGGAAAAAAAAGAAATCAAACGAATGGATATGTTTTCTGTTTATGGTATCTCAGCAGCTAAACAAGCAGTTGCCGATAGTCAGATTAATATTGATGAGATTAATGCAGATCGATTTGGCGTCATCGTCAGCTCAGGAATCGGTGGGATGAAAACGATTGAAGATCAGGTCATTCGAATGCATACAAAAGGACCAAAGCGTGTAGCACCATTTTTTGTTCCAATGGCAATTAGTAATATGGCAGCAGGGAATATTGCCATAAAAGTGGAAGCAAAAGGAATTTGTACGTCAATCGTCACAGCGTGTGCTTCTTCAACAAATGCGATTGGTGAGGCATTTAGAAATATCAAACATGGTTATTCTGATGTTATTTTAGCTGGAGGGGCAGAGGCAACTATTTGTGAAATAGGTATTTCTGGATTTGCTGCATTGACCGCTTTATCGAATTCAGATAACTCAAAACGAGCATCAATTCCCTTTGATAAAGAGCGAAATGGGTTTGTCATGGGAGAAGGCAGTGCTGTTTTAGTATTGGAAGAATTAGATCATGCGAAAAAACGAGGCGCTAAAATATATGGAGAAGTTGTTGGATATGGTTCTAATTGCGATGCGAATCATATCACCAGTCCAAGTAGTGATGGGTCTGGAGCTGGGAAATGCATGATGTTAGCTATGGAAGAGGCAGGTATTACACCAGAAGACGTGAGTTACATCAACGCTCATGGAACAAGTACACCAACAAATGACGGAGCAGAAACCATGGCGATAAAATATGCTATGAAAGAATCTGCTTATACCACACCTGTATCAAGTACAAAAAGTATGGTGGGACATTTATTAGGTGCAGCTGGAGCGGTTGAAGCGTTAGCTTGCTTAGGTGCGTTAATGAGTGACACTATCCCACCAACTATTGGATTACAAGAAGCAGATGAAGCGTGTGATTTAGACTATGTACCAAACGAAAAACGAAACATACCTGTTAATTACACATTAAGTAACTCACTAGGTTTTGGTGGGCATAATGCTGTTATCGCGATGAAAAAATGGCGAGGTGAGTAATGTGAGTATTGAATCTGTTAAAGAATTAGTGAGTCAATTTGAACAGAGTGATATTCGTGAAATGAATATCACTATAGAAGGATTATCTCTCTATTTGAGTAAAAATGAAATCAATCATCCTAACGAACCTCAAACATTACCCAAAGTATCAAAAGCAGACGTCAGCCATATCATGGAAGAAACAAAATCAGTCTCAGCTAACGAACCCCAAATTGATAAAGTAAGTGAACCATTAGATGGAAAAATTATCACCTCGCCAATTGTTGGAGTCATTTACACGTCAAGTGAACCTGGAAAACCATCTTTTGTATCAGTCGGAGACAGTGTATCTGTTGGCGACACGCTATGTATTATTGAAGCCATGAAGATTATGAATGATGTCGTGAGTGATACATCAGGAACTATATCAGAAATATTTGTGGAAAATGAGCAAATTGTTGAATTTGGTCAACCATTATTTAGAATTTCTTAGGAGGAAGAACACATGCAATTAAATGTACAAGAAATTATGGAAATTATTCCAAATCGTTACCCAATCATGATGGTTGATAGAGTATTGGAACTAGAACCTGGAAAATACGTCAAAGCAGTAAAAAATGTGACCTACAATGAACATTTTTTCCCTGGACATTTTCCTGGTGAGCCAGTAATGCCTGGCGTATTGATTTTAGAAGCACTAGCACAAACTGGATCCATTCCTTTATTAAAAAGTGAAGAATTTCAAGGGAAAACTGGGTATTTAGGAGGAATAGACAAAGTAAAATTCCGTCAAAAAGTTGTACCAGGTGATGTATTAATCATGGAAATGGAAATCATTAAGCAAAAAGGGAACATTGGCATAGGAAAAGCAACGGCAAAAGTGGAAGATAAAGTGGTGTGTCAAGCATTGATGACCTTTATTATAGGAGCTTAAACCATGTTTGAAAAAGTACTAATAGCAAACCGTGGAGAAATCGCTGTTCGGATTATTCGTGCTTGTCAAGAACTTGAAATAAAAACAGTTGCTATTTATTCTGAAGCGGATAAAGAGGCTCTTCATGTGGCGTTGGCTGATGAAGCCATTTGCATTGGTCCAGCTAAAGCAACAGATTCTTATCTTAATATGCATAATATTTTAAGTGCTGCCGTTATAACAGGTGCTCAAGCCATTCATCCTGGATTTGGTTTTTTGGCAGAGAATAGCCTATTTGCAGAGATGTGCGAAGAATGTCAAATTACTTTTATCGGTCCAAAGGCGAAGACAATTGATGAGATGGGAAATAAAGTGAACGCAAGAAGACTGATGATTGAAGCACAAGTCCCTGTCATACCCGGTAGTAATGGTGCTATAGACTCAATAGAGGAAGCAAAAAAAATCGCCAAAAAAATTGGTTACCCTCTGATGCTAAAAGCCGCAGCAGGCGGTGGTGGAAAAGGGATTCGTAAAGTGATGAGTGAAGAGGAGTTAGCGACTCATTTTTCATCTGCCCAAAAAGAAGCCCTAGCAGCTTTTGGTAATGGCGACATGTATATTGAAAAAATTATTTATCCAGCAAAACACATTGAGGTTCAAATATTGGGTGATCATTTCGGACATGTGATTCATTTAGGAGAGCGAGATTGTTCGCTTCAAAGAAATAATCAAAAAGTCTTAGAAGAAGCCCCTGCCCATTCCTTAACAGATCAATTGAGACAAGCAATTGGTGAAACAGCGATAAAAGCGGCGAAAGCTGTGAACTATCAAAATGCTGGAACGATTGAATTTTTAGTAGACGAATA
Source organism: Vagococcus changpingensis (assembly GCF_058211775.1). Taxonomy (NCBI): domain Bacteria; kingdom Bacillati; phylum Bacillota; class Bacilli; order Lactobacillales; family Enterococcaceae; genus Vagococcus; species Vagococcus changpingensis. The sequence goes on along the minus strand of NZ_JBYVZB010000001.1, from coordinate 569,752 downwards.
CAATGAGTTTTATTTTATGGAAATGAACACACGAATTCAAGTAGAACACCCTGTGACAGAAATGATTACAGGAGTAGATATTGTTAAATGGCAATTAAAAATTGCAGCGAATCAACCTTTACTACTAAAACAGAAAGATATTCAGTTGACAGGTCATGCCATTGAGTGTCGCCTAAATGCGGAAAATCCAGCATTTAATTTTGCGCCATCGCCTGGTACTGTTTCAACGTTATTTTTACCTTCTGGATGTTTAGGTTTAAGAGTGGACAGTGCGATGTATCAAGGTTATACAATTCCACCATTTTACGACTCTATGATTGCGAAAATTATTGTACATGGAAAGACTCGTGAGGAAGCCATACTCAAAATGAATCGAGCTTTATTAGAATTGGTGGTAGAAGGTGTGACAACAAATCAGCTGTTTCAAATTGATTTATTGACCCATCCGTCTGTTGTAAAAGGCGAGTATGATACCTCATTTTTACAAACGACTTTTTTGCCAAATTGGTCTAGTGAGTAACATGCAAAAGGAGGATAAGTATGGGATTATTTAAAAAAAGAGATTATATACGAATCACTCCTGTAAAAAAAGAAACTAAATCGAGTGACAAACCTCATGTCCCTGATGGTATATGGGAAAAATGCCCAAATTGCGCCAAAGCACTTCATCAAAAAGAATTAGGTCAAGAACGAACATGTCATCATTGTGGCTATTGCTTTAGATTAGATGTTTATAGTCGATTAAATATGATTTTAGATGAGGGAACATTTGAAGAGATGGATACAAATTTACCTTTTAAAAATCAGATTGACTTTCCTGGTTATGAAGAAAAGCTAAAGCAAGCGAAAGAAAAAACCGGATTAGATGAAGCTGTTGTGACAGGAATAGGACAAATTAATCAACAAAAAGTGATGATTGGTGTCATGGATAGTCGATTTATAATGGGGAGCATGAGCCATATTGTTGGAGAAAAAATCACTCGCTTATTTGAAAAAGCAACAAAAGATAAACAACCCGTTATCATCTTTACAGCGTCTGGTGGTGCACGCATGCAAGAAGGAATCATTTCTCTCATGCAGATGGCTAAAATATCTGGTGCTGTCAAACGGCATAGTGAAGAAGGATTACTTTATATGACAGTTCTCACAGATCCCACAACAGGTGGTGTGACAGCAAGTTTTGCTATGCAAGGAGATATTATTTTAGCAGAGCCGCAAGCATTGATTGGCTTTGCCGGACGACGTGTCATTGAGCAAACCATTCGTCAGACGTTACCAGATGATTTTCAACGAGCTGAATTTTTATTAGAACATGGTTTTGTCGATAAAATTGTGAAACGACAACATATAAAATCTGTTTTATCGCAACTATTACATTTGCATCAAGGTGGTGAAGTGTGTGACTAAAAAAACAGCTAATGACATTGTTCAATTAGCACGAGACAACCAGAGAATAACGACAAGAGAGTTAATTGGTGGATTAGTTGATGGATTTATCGAATGTCACGGAGATCGATACTATGGCGATGATAAAGCGATTATAGGTGGTATAGGACTCATTGAAAAAATACCTGTGACAGTTATCGGAATCCAAAAAGGTCAAACATTAGAGGAAAATGTCCAAACAAAATTTGGCTCACCAACACCTGAAGGGTATCGAAAAGCACTTAGATTAATGAAACAAGCAGAAAAATTTAAGCGTCCTATTATTACATTAGTCAATACACCTGGAGCTTTTTGTGGAATTGAAGCAGAAGAAAGAGGTGAAGGAGAAGCTATTGCCAAAAATTTATATGAAATGAGTCAACTCAAAGTGCCTATCCTGTCAATTTTAACAGGCGAAGGAGGTAGTGGTGGTGCATTAGCATTAGCTGTAGCAAATGATGTATGGATGTTGGAAAATAGCATTTATTCGATTTTATCACCTGAAGGATTTGCGTCAATCCTTTGGAAAGATAGCAGTCGCGCTTCAGAAGCTGCTGAAATAATGAAATTAACTGCTCCTGATTTAAAGAAATTAGGAGTGATTGATAAAATAATAAGAGAAACAGATGACATCGGTGAGTTGTCGAAGTCTCAACTAATAGGACAATTGAAGCAAAAAATCTTAAAGCAACTTGATTATTATAAAACATGTTCCACTTCAGAGCTACAAGATCAACGTTATGAACGATTTAGAAAATTTTAATAAAGGCATTAATCTAAGTCATTTACAAACATTCGTTTCTCGGTTAATATAAAAGTGAGTTTATATTTAGGGGGTAAGACGAAGATGAGTGAGTCAAAATGGACAGATGAAGAATTAAGTGCGATACAAGAAGATATTATTGCTGCTCTTGAGACAGTTATTGACCCAGAGCTTGGGATAGATATTGTTAATTTAGGATTACTTTATGAAGTAAATTTGGAAGAAGACGGTTATTGTGAGATTAAAATGACTTTAACTACTATGGGGTGTCCACTGGCGGATGTTATTACGGAACAAATTCACGAAGCGTTAAGTGATATAGATGAAATTAAAAAATTAGAAGTGAAACTAGTTTGGTATCCAGCGTGGACGACAGATAGAATGAGCCGATATGCTAGAATTTCTTTGGGAATAAGATAAGACTGATATAGCAAGGATTTGACAGGGTTTAACAGGGTTTAAACAGTAAATTTATATAAATACAGACAATAAGTAAAACGTTCCACCGATCTTTATATTTGGAATGGATACCTCACTTGTTGAGCAACTAGACTTTCTTGCCTTTTAAACTTAAAAGGTGAGGAGGTCTTTTTGTATGTTTCAGACATTGTATTGTTTTAGTATCTATGAAAAATGGAATCGGCAGATTGTTGTTGCTGTTTTTTTAGTGTTTATAAAAACTATTGGTAGTTAGTAACAAATTAAAGGATATCAACTTAATTAACCTGATATAGGCATTCTATATCTATAAAAAGGACTGTTTATTTAAAAAAATATTTTAATAAGGCACGATATAAAAATGGATGATTCTATTAAAAATTACCTTAAATATTTAAAATTTTTTTCAGATAATTGACATATTCAAATAATAAACATACTATAAAACTATGTTTAAAATTGAATAAAATTAGCGAGGTGTTATATGCAATTATTCGAGGGTATTTTAGTGATGTTATCAATGGTATTGATTTCGAATATCATGAGTCGATTTTTCCCTAATATTGCGACCCCCCTAATACAAGTTGTGTTAGGATTTGGAATAGCTCTACTATCATTTGTTCATTCGTTTGAACTTGAATCGGAATTATTTATGTTAGTTTTTTTAGCCCCTTTATTATTTAATGAAGGTCAGATGGTTGACAAAAAAGCTTTATGGAAAGAAAAAAAAGCAGTATTAACTTTATCTATTTTATTGGTATTTATTACGGTAGGTATTTTAGGATATGTGATCCACTTACTTGTTCCACTAGCTCCATGGGCAGCATGTTTTGCTTTATCAGCAGCATTAGCCCCTACAGACGCGGTAGCAGTTGGTGCTTTAGCAGAAAAAGTAAAAATTCCACATAGAATGTTGCATACACTAGAAGGGGAGTCTTTAATTAATGATGCGTCTGGTCTTGTGTCATTTCAATTTGCCTCAGCTGCACTTTTAACAGGTGTATTTTCATTAGTTGATGCTGAAGTGAGTTTCGTTTTGATTTCTCTAGGTGGCGTTTTGATTGGTGTGGTATCAGGGTTATTAGGTTTATGGTTTATACGCTGGATGAAATCACTTGGTATTGAAAATAATGTATCATACATTTTATTTGAACTGCTTTTACCATTTATAGTTTTTTTAATGGCAGAGACACTTGGTGTGAATGGTATTTTAGCGGTCGTAAGTGCGGGGCTAATTTACTCATGGAATTACAAAAAAATAAATCCTGAAGTGGCTCAACTTAATATTTTGTCAAAAAGTACGTGGTCTATTTATAGTTTTAGCTTAAATGGCTTGGTTTTCGTGTTATTAGGGACACAACTTCCCGATTTAGCTCATTATGTTTGGAAAACCAATCAAATTAACAACTGGACCATTTTAGGTTATGTTTTAATCGTTACAACTGTATTATTAGGGATTCGTTTTTTATGTGTTCTTGTTTGTAATAACTTTGATGGATTTAAAGGAAAACACGATATAAAAAAATCATTACTTTATACAGTCTCAGGTGTTCGTGGGACAATTACGTTAGTCAGTGCCCTTAGTTTACCAACAGTATTAAGCACGGGTGACATATTTATTGAGCGTGAACTATTGATTAGTATAGCAGCAGGAGTCATTATTGTGACACTGCTTCTAGCCAATTTTGCTATGCCATTATTAGCAGATAAAAAAGAAGAATCTATTGAAACCAATACAGAAATAGAAGTTCAAATATTACGTCGCGTTACTGAACAGCTCAAACGTAAACAAACCGAACAAAATACTTCAGCGATTCGTAAAGTGATTCAACTGTACAACGAGAGAATTGTATCATTAGTGAATCATGATGAGTTTAGTGAAAAAAATAAAGAGTTGATGGAATTGGTTTTAGTTTGGCAATTAAAAGATACATTAGAATTAGTTGAGTCTGGTGAAGTCAGTTTACAAATGGTTTTTAGACGGTTAGAAGTATTAGATAGACGCCTATTTCGATTAACTCATAAACCTGAGTATAGTAAAAATTCGTTTTACAAAAATATTATAGGAACACATTTGAAATTCTTAGGAACTCGCTTAACTAGTTTTGATAGAAAAAAAGAGTTAAAAATTAAATTAAAAGAAAGTAATCGAAATTATGTGATAAGAATGCTTAATCAATTAGATACAACTGAATTTCCACCTGAACTAATCGATTTTTATTTGACGCGATACGAGGATAGAGATCAAACAGTCATTGATATGAGTGAAGATACACTGGATGAGTGGTTAGATTACGCGATACAATTAGAACGAGATTACATTCAGAAAGAATTTGAAAAAGGGAAAATGAATCGTCAAGAGCTAACCATTTATCGTGAAAATTTATCGGCGATTGAAAGTAGTATTCAATTTATTGCTTAGAATTATAGAAATAAAAAACAGAATGTTAATATTAAGCATTTTGTTTTTTTTATTGTTTTTAATTCTTCATTTATTAATCGTTAATATTTTATAGTTTTATTATAACTGTTCAGTAGTTAAGAGTTAAAATATATTTGATACATAATTAATTGTCCGTGATTAATAAAAGAAAGGCTGATAAATAATGAAAAAAGATTATCAAGAAACATCCAAAAAATTAAATCAAAATGTGGCACTAAAATTAGTTCAGGATCGATTGGAAAAAAATGGGAAGAAAATTACGATTAATTGTACAAGTATTGAAGAAGCAGAAGATATATATATTGAGCTAGTTCAAAAACAAGCTATGAAATATGCTGATGGTGAGAATCATTATAGTTATTAAAAGAGGCATTATCTTACTTTTTAAAAAGTAAGGTGATGTTTTTTTACATTTAATTTATATTATAGTATCGAGTTGTATTGGGTGTATCAAATAATATGTACTACTATTTGATTAGAAGATAAAAAAAATTGATGAACTCGGATAATTTTTCAAGGATTAAAGTCTAATGTGACTGTTTGATTATTTTACTTTGTGACTTATTGTATGTATAAATGAACAATATTCATTTAATATTTAGTATTTAAAGAAAAATAGCGTCTTAAAAAATGATTGCTGGTGGTATATCTTTAGTGGGCAATAGCTAGTTAAATCATGGAAAAAAAACTCTTTCTTGAAAAAAGAAACAGATAAGAGTATAATTGGACTATACCAATGATGGAGGGATTTATTATGAAAATCATTAAAGTAAAAGACCAATTTGAAGGTGCAATAGTTGCTTTTGATATGATTAAAGATGGAATGGCTAATGGAATTAAAACGCTAGGTTTAGCAACTGGAAGTACTCCTGAGGCATTATATAAAGAAATGATAGAAAGTGATGTTGATTTTAGCAATATGACGTCTGTTAACTTGGATGAATATGTCGGACTTAAAGCAGACAATCCACAAAGCTATCATTATTTTATGAAAGAACATTTATTTAATGAAAAACCATTTAAAGAAACATTTTTACCAAACGGCATGGCAAAAAATGCGAAGGAAGAATGCAAACGCTATGATGAAATTTTAGAAGCACATCCAATTGATATTCAAATTTTAGGAATTGGCGAAAATGGACATATTGGATTTAATGAGCCAGGATCTTCTTTTGATGGTAAAACAAGTGAAGTTAATCTAACGGAATCAACGATTGAAGCAAATAGTCGAAATTTTTCTGATATTTCAGAAGTTCCAACAAAAGCGTATTCAATGGGAATTGGGTCTATTATGATGGCAGATAAAATTATTTTATTAGCTTATGGACCAAAAAAAGCTCAAGCTATTTATGAAACGGTTAAAGGACCTGTATCTGAATTAGTCCCTGCAAGTGCTTTACAAGTTCATCCTGATGTGACTATTATTGTAGATGAAGAAGCGGCTAGTAAATTATAATGAGAAAAATCTGTTGTTTTTAAAGAGGAAATTCTTTGAAAAAACAGGTTTTTTTTGTAAAAATAGTTTATAATATTGGTTAGTCAATTTAATAAAGGAGAATCATTATGAAAGACTCTCAGGTAGTTTATGATTTTGTTAGTTTAGCGATTGAATCCGGTGGCTGGATGCGACTAGATCGAGTTTATCTTCAAAATAAGATAGCTGAAATGATTGGGTGTGGAGAAATAGTCGATACCAGAAATCAAATTTCTAATCTTTCAACAGAGGGATTGTGTCACTCTCTAGTAAAAATTGCTAAGAAAAATAAGCCAGATTGTTATCAAACTGATAAAGATATTGAGTTTTTATCACAAAGTTTGATGGATATTTTAACACCACCACCATCTGTCGTGAATGCTATGTTTGCTAAAAAATTTGAAACCTCTGCAGTTGAGGCAACAAATTATTTTTATTGGTTGAATCAAGTGAATGGTTATCTAACAGGTGAAACACATGAAGATTATGATAATGAGGAAGAAGGAATTTGTCCCATCTGTTTTTGTAATGAAGGAGTATTTGTTCATCACTCAGATTATTTAAAAAAGACTAGACGATTTATTCGGTTAAATTTAGCTAATGACAGTTGGGGATATCAATTAAACCCAACAAAAAAAGAAATCGAAGAAGGAATATTTTTTACAGAGGCTCACACATATTTATTAATGAATAGTTATTTGTTGGATAGAATGACAGGAATCGTTGATTTATATCCACAATATGAATTACAGTATTGTAGTGAAAATTCATTTAAAGGACATAGTTATTTGATTGGAAGAAGACCTCAAAAAAATAGAAAAATGACTTGTCATCAAACTCTGCCATTTTTTAAAGATTCTTTGCTATCTTATAACAGTCTAAAAAATAATGAGTTGGTTATTCAAGTAAAGAAAGCTAAGGATTTATGGCTGATTTTTAGTTATATTTTTTCTCTAACAGTTTCTTTAAAAAAAGGATTATTTAGTACAGATTTTACTTATGATTTATTAAAAATAGATACAGGCTACCAATTTATTATTACATTAAATGAAGAAATTTTTGAAAAATCACGAGATAATTGGTTATGTACAATGGAAATATTAAGCAATGAATTGGAGGTTAAGTATTGAAAGAAGAAGTTTCTATAGGTAAAAAAATCGCATTATTTATTATTGGTATTTTTATTATTTTAGGTATGTTGATAGTGAGTGAGTTTCCTTCAGTATTGTTAACCCTGTTTCAACCTATTTTTAATAAAAAACAAAATGGTGTGAGTTTTATTTTGTTTATGTGTTGGTTAATTGTATTGGTTGGTGTGATATGGTTTATTTGGAGATACTATAAAAAAAAATCACATGATATTGATACAAGTGTTACAGGAAAAGACATATGGCGTGCGTTTAAAATCTTTTTATTAGGACGTGTGATAGCTATTGTTGGAACTGGTTTAATGCAACAATTTTATGGAACTGGTTCAAGTGCTAATGATGAAGCGATTGCGGCATTATTTTCTCAAGATGAATCGATTTATTATGTGTTGATTATGACTATTACCATAGCTATTAAAGCTCCTATTCTAGAAGAACTAATTTTTCGTGGGTTACCAACGACATTACTGTTTCCAAAAATGCCTGTCTGGGTTCCAATGATTGTGACCTCTCTAGTGTTCTCCAGCGTTCATTTATCTTCAAATATTATTTCTTTCGGGATGTATGCCTCTTTAGGTGCTTTGATGTATTGGGCATATAGTTCACGTGGTCGAATTATTGATTCTATGTTAGTACACTTTATGAATAATATTATGGGAGCTATTGTTCTATTACTGTCTTACTTATTTGGCTTATCCATTTAAAATAGGTTAAATTAAAGAGAAAGCTTGATAATATAATTAGGTACAATATTGTTCTGAAAAATGGGATAATAATAAAAAACAAGTTTAGACTATAAATTTCCGATACTTTATTGGTAATTTATAGTCTAATTTTAGTTTATATTAATTAATATGTATGTTAAAAAGAGCTCTATTTAAATTATAATAATTTTTATTTTTTCAGCATATTTTATTTTACATTCATATATACTATTTTTATTTAGTAGTAATTTATAGTTATTAATGACTTTATACATATCTTTTATTTAATTTTTCTATTTTTATTGGTTACCAAATATATTGATGTTCGATATTAATATAGTTATATTTAAACATTATATTATTACAATTAGAAAAGGAGAATTATATGAAAAAATATAAACATTCTTTTTATATTCTTTTAGTAGGTATTTTGTTATTTTCTATTACTATAATGTGGCAAAACTTATTAGGAGCAGATAGTAAACAACTGATTATTTGGGGGTGATATTAGTTATTCAAATTGTTAGTTTTTTAATATTTCTTTATTCTTGTTTTAAAATAATAATCATAAAATTAAAAGAGATAATAAACGGAGATAGACAGTATAAATGAGTTAAATTTTATATAGTTATATAGTATTGTATTAAATTAAAAGGTATCAGTTTGTAAATCTCAATATTTATAGTGATGATTATTATCCTATAGTTCAGTTCGATTATTTGAAAATAATACAACTTTTTTGTAAAATTGATTAATAGATAGGAGGAATAGGTATGTCAAAAAAAATGTCAATTTCAACTGTAGTAAATAGTGGAGGCCGTGAAGGAGAAAGTAAATCTATAACTGGATTTTTAGATTTAAAAACTAGCGGACAAAAAAAGGAAGGTTATACTAATCCAGAAGAATTATTTGCAGCAGGTATCTCTGCTTGTTTTAATGGTGCATTAGAATTTCCTTTGAAGCGTGATGGGTTAGCTGATCATCATCGTGAAATTAGAGCAGAAGTTACGTTACTTGGTGATTTACCCGATGAACACAGTTTACATCTTGAAGTCACTTTAATTGGTAAAATAGACGGTTTATCTAAAGACGATACAATGAAATATCTAAAGGAAACTGAAACCATTTGTCCTTATACAAAGGCAATTAAAGGAAATGTTGATATTACATTACTTGCAGAGTAATATTATGACGTTATTTCATATAGTGTTAACCCCTCGATTATTTTTAATATCGAGGGGGTTTTTTTTATGTTGAGAGAGTTTAATTACCAATTGTGATGATGCTTTTTTTTTTTAACTCTGGCTATTTCAATTATTCCTAAAAGAACACTAGCATATATACCTGAACCAATAAAATTTTTATTAATTAAATACTCAATTAGTATTCCAACTAGACTAGCGATACTTAAAATAAAAATGACATGCCAATATGGATGGTTCTTGGCCAATTGTTTATAGTAATTTAACATAAAGTAATCCTATTCTATTTTTATTGTATATTTTAAAGGTAATGATTTAACTTTTATGAAGCCAAACTATAATGTAAAAACATGTATTATCATGTTGCCTAAAAGATATCAATCATACTGGAAGTTTAATAGTTATATGAATGAATCGATACATATCATTTTGACTGCTTTGGTTAGTTGAATCCTTATCTAATCTTCTTATTATCAAAACAAGTAAGAAGACTCTTTTTCTTTTTTATTTCTAAATAACACAAGAAGGTAGTCTTTTATGCTACAATGAAACAGAAAAATAGAAAAAGGATTGGTATAATTATGACAGTACTAGGTATTGATACATCAAATAAAGCGCTAGGTGTCGTACTTGGAGAAGAACAGAATCTCATCTCGTCTTATTACAGTCAAGCAAGTAAAAATCATAGTGAAACATTGATGCCAGCGATTGATTTTTGTGTTCGTGAAAGTCGGTTAGCACCGACAGATATCACTAAAATAATTGTGGCAAAAGGGCCAGGTTCCTATACGGGGTTAAGAATTGGTGTGACAACAGCTAAAACATTAAGTTGGAGCTTGGATGCCTCTTTATATGCTATATCTTCACTTGCTTGTTTAGCAAAAAATATTCAACAAACAACTAAATTAATTGTGCCATTTATGGATGCTAGGCGAGGCTTTTTATATACAGGTGCTTATAAATATGACGGCTCTAAATTAATGAATGTTATTGAAGATCAATATATATCATTTGAAGAGTGGACTAAAATCTTACTAAGTTATGGAGAATCGATTGTTTTTATCGGAGAAGATTTTGGTAAATTACAAAGTTTATTTGAAACATTTTCCCTTGAAGCAGAAATCGAGTTAATCATTCAACCTTCTAATCCAGCTGTTATGTTGGAATTAGAATATCTTATGGAAGAAATAACAGATATCGATGTCTTTGTTCCAACTTATTTGAAAAAAGTTGAAGCAGAAGAAGAATGGTTAAAAAAACAGTATGGGGAAGTTGAAACACAGTCTTACGTTGAACGTTTAAGTTAATCAATGAGGGGTGATGTTATGATTGAAGCGGATTTGGAATTTCAAATAGCCAAAATAACTGACATTATGGCGTTTCAGCAATTATTAAAAAATGTTTACGATGGTGAGTCTCCTTGGAGTACGGCTATTTTGTGGATGGAACTAAGTAAAAAAAAGTATGGTCGGTACATCAAAGCACAATTAAATCATGAATTAGTCGGATTTGGTGGTATTCGGATAGAGTGTGATGATGCTCATGTTACGAATATTGCTGTATTGAAAAATTACCAATTACAAGGTATTGGAACGCAGATTCTTCATCAATTAAGAAAAGAAGCAGTTAAAATGAATTGTTTAACCATGAGTTTAGAAGTAAGAGCATCTAACCATCAAGCCATTTCAGTATATCGAGTATTTGGATTTAAACAAATTGGTGTGAAAGAAAATTATTATATTTCTTCGAATGAAGATGCAATTGAAATGTCTTTAAGACTTTAGGACGTGAGTTATGAATAATAAAAATTTGGCTAGGCAGTTAAAAAAAGTAAGTGATACTATTTTTGAACATGGCAGCCCATGGACTGAATCACAGTTTGAATCACAACTTATGCAAGCAAATACTGAAATCATTTACCATTGTGAAGATGATGAAATGATAGGGTACATCATTTGTCAAAGAGTATTGGATGAAGCTGAATTATTATTGATAGGCGTTATCCCTAGTTATAAACATCGAGGAATTGCAACACAATTGTTGAAAGATATGTGTCAACGATTAAAACAGAAAAAAGTGTCACACTTATTTTTAGAAGTGAGAGTCAAAAATATAGAAGCAATTTCTTTTTATGATAAACACGGTTTTAAAGAGTTAGGAATACGAAAAAATTATTACAAACACCCAAGTGATGATGCGAAAATAATGCAGTTAGAGATTTAGGAAGTGAAAAAATGGAAAAAAAAGAAATATATATTATTGCAATAGAAAGTAGTTGTGATGAAACAAGCGTTGCTGTTGTTAAAAATGGCAATGATATTTTATCTAATATTGTTGCATCTCAAATAAATAGCCACAAGCGATTTGGTGGAGTGGTTCCAGAAGTCGCTAGTCGTCATCATGTAGAACAAATTATACAGTGTATGTCATTAGCTATAGATGAAGCTAATATCACAGTTTCTGATTTGTCGGCTGTTGCAGTAACTTATGGACCTGGATTAGTAGGGTCTTTATTGATTGGGATTACTGCAGCAAAATCATTTGCATGGGCAAATGATTTACCACTTATTCCCGTTAATCATATGGCTGGTCACATCTATGCAGCTCGCTTTGTGGAAGAGATGACATTTCCTTTAATGGCATTACTTGTAAGTGGTGGACACACTGAACTTGTGTATATGACTGAACATGGTGAATTTGAAGTCATTGGTGAAACACGAGATGATGCAGCAGGAGAAGCTTATGATAAAGTAGGTAGAGTATTAGGATTAACCTATCCTAGTGGAAAAGAAATTGACGAACTAGCTCACAAAGGTCAGGATAATTATCATTTCCCAAGAGGCATGATAAAAGAAGATAATTTTGATTTTAGTTTTAGTGGACTAAAAAGTTCAGTGATTAACCTGGTGCACAATGCCAAACAACGTGACGAAGTACTTTGTGATGTTGATTTAGCAGCAAGTTTTCAGCAAAGTGTGATTGATGTTTTAGTCGATAAAACTATAAGAGCTTGTAAAGTGTATGATGTGAAGCAATTAATTGTCGCAGGTGGTGTCGCTGCTAACAAGGGGCTTAGAGATACCTTGAAAATTGAATTAGCAAAAGAATTACCAAATGTGACACTAGTTGTGCCACCAATTAGTTTATGTGGAGACAACGCAGCAATGATTGGAGCAGCTGGATTTGTGGAGTATCAAAAACAGCATGTTTCTGATTGGCATTTAAATGCTAAACCAAGTTTAACACTATAATTTGTTAAGAGTAACAGGAAACTGTTACTCTTTTGCGTTAATAAGACAAGATATAATAAAGCATTAAAATTTAACGCTTTAACTTGAATTATCAATGAAATAAAGAGAAAATAGAGGTTGGATGAATTATATAAAGAATGAGGTAGACGTCATGAACAATCAGCCAATCGGTTTTTTGGATTCTGGTGTAGGAGGATTAACAGTTGTAAGAGAAGCATTAAAACAACTACCAAATGAGACACTGTATTACATTGGAGATACTGCTAGATGTCCATATGGACCACGTCCAGTTGAACAAATTAAGGAATTCACATGGGATATGGTTCACTTTTTATTAAAAAAGAATGTCAAAATGATTGTGATTGCATGTAATACTGCAACTGCTGTCGCTTTGGAAGAAATTAAAGAGTCATTAGATATTCCTGTTGTAGGGGTAATAGTCCCAGGATCTCGAGCTGCTTTACGAGAAACGCATAATGGACGTATTGGTGTCATCGGAACGGTTGGAACGATAAATAGTGAAGAATATACCAAAGAAATAAAACGTAAGTCATTAAATGTTAATGTATTAGGGCTTGCTTGCCCAAAATTTGTTCCTATTGTAGAAAGTCATGAGTATCAATCAACTATCGCTAAAAAAGTTGTAGCTGAAACGTTGGAGTATTTTAAGACATCAGACATCGATACGTTAGTAATGGGATGTACTCATTACCCATTATTAAAACCATTTATTAAAGATGTCATGGGAAAAAAGGTTAAATTAATTGATTCAGGAGCTGAAACAATTACTGAAGTGAGTGTGTTACTTGATTATTATGAAATAGCAGCCCTACCAGATACAACATTAAAAGATCACCAATTTTACACAACAGGATCGGTTCGAAACTTTGAAAAAATCAGTTCTGATTGGTTGTCATTAGAAAACATAATAGTAGAACATGTAGATATTACACGTATGGGAGATTAGAAAATGAGACATGATAAACGAAAAAATAATGAAATGAGAAAAGTATCTTTTGTATTAGACTATTTAGATTATCCTGAAGGGTCAGTTTTAGTTAGTTTTGGAAATACAAAGGTTATTGTTAATGCAACGATAGAAAACTCTGTTCCTCCATTTTTAAGAGAGACAGGAACAGGATGGGTAACGGCCGAATATAGTATGTTACCACGAGCAACGCATACTCGAAATAGACGGGAAAGTAGCAAGGGTAAACTAACAGGTCGTACAATGGAAATACAACGATTGATTGGTCGATCACTACGTTCGGTGATTGATTTGAAAAAATTAGGTGAACGCTCGATTGTAATTGATTGCGATGTGATTCAAGCAGATGGAGGTACTAGAACAGCTAGTATTACGGGTGCATTTTTAGCCTTAAAAATGGCAGTAGACACTTTAGTAGAAAGCGGAGAATTAACAGAAAATCCAATTACATCTTACTTGGCTGCGATTAGTGTGGGGTTAAATCACTACGGAGAAGTAATCACAGATTTAGATTATGAAGAAGATTCAGCAGCTCAAGTTGATTGTAATGTTGTGATGACAGAAAAATTAGAATTAATTGAGATTCAAGGGACAGGTGAAGAGGCAACCTTTACAAGAGGAGAGTTGAATCAATTATTAGATTATGCTGAAAAAAGCGTGACAGAACTTATTCGCTTGCAAAAAAATGCGTTAGCGTTAAGAAATGTTGCGAAAAAACAAGAAGCACCTGTTTTGAACAATCATTTATTAATTGCGACAAGAAATGAAGGAAAAGCAAAAGAGTTTGTTGACTTATTTAAATCAAGAGGATACGAGATTAAAACATTACTTGATTATCCAGAAATGGCAGATATTGAAGAAACAGGAAAAACATTTGAAGAAAATGCTCGACTAAAAGCAGAAGGGATTGCTAAAGAGTTACATTGCTTGGTTTTAGCAGATGATTCTGGTTTAAAAGTAGATGCGTTGGGTGGACAACCAGGCGTTTATTCAGCAAGATATGCAGGGGAGAGAAAAAGTGATGCAGCGAATAATGCTAAGTTATTACATGAATTAACTGATATACCAATGAATGAACGTACAGCACAGTTTCATTGTACGCTAGTACTTGCTGAACCAGGAAAAGAAAGTTTGGTGGTATCAGGCGAATTATCAGGTATGATTGGGCGTATTCCACGTGGAAATAATGGGTTTGGTTATGATCCATTATTTATTATTCCAGAAACAGATAAAACCTTAGCAGAAATGACGGCAGATGAAAAAAACAAGATTAGTCATCGAGCAAAGGCTTTACATGAATTGGATAAAAAAATAGATACTTGGTTAGGAGAGAAAAGTAAATGAAATATTTAATTGTGAGTGATAATCATGGTGTGGTATCTTATTTAGAAGATATAAAAGCAAAATGGTTAAATGATGTGGATTATTTTTTTCATTGTGGGGACTCGGAATTATCTCCTAAGGACGATATTTGGTCAACGTTTCATGTTGTGCGTGGAAATTGTGACTATTATCAGGAATACGATACTGTTGAAGTTATAGAGACATCAGAAGATAAAGTTTTATTAACACATGGGCATTTATTTAACGTGAATATGACATTTGATAAATTACTCTATCAGGCTGAAGAAGTACAGGCAAACATCGTATTATATGGACATACACATCAGTTATTTGTGGACATGGTCGATGATATTTTGTTGTTAAACCCAGGTAGTATTTCTCAACCACGGGGTAAGTATAGCTATTTAAAGACATATGCTATCATTACACACCAATCAGATGGATATTTAGTTGAATATTATAATGAAAGACATGAATTACAAAAAGAATTAACCCATTTCTTTTTAATGGATTAGTGATTTAAGGTGTATGGAGGAAATGATATGATTGGATCGACCGTAAAAAAATTATTGTTAGAAAATGAAGCAGATTTTTTAATATCCGCAGAAAATGTGGCGACATTAAATGAAATAAATTCACTTGAACATGCTCTACTTGTTTTAACGAAAATAGGGTATTCTCGAGTACCAGTTTTAAATAAAGAAGAACAATTAGTAGGTTTGGTTTCTTTGTCCCAAGTAGTTGATCAAATGTTTGGGATAGAAGATTTTGAACCACAAAATTTGTCTGGTAAAAAAGTATCTGATGTAATGGATACCAATGTTTCACCTGCACAATTACCGATAGATTTAGAAAAAACACTTCATTTATTAGTTAATAATAATTTTATTCCTGTTGTGAATAAAGACAATCAATTTATGGGGATCATTACGAGAAAAGAAATATTAAAAGCTGTTAATCATTTGGCACATGAATTAGAAACGGAATATAACGTGATGATGAAATAAGTAAGGGGGACATATATGGAACGTATTTCAGAAGATGAGTTGATTCGAATTAGAAGAAAGTTACATCAAATACCAGAAATTGGCCTGGAAGAAGAAAAAACTTCGACCTATTTACTAGAAAACATCTATGCATTACCTCAAGATAGATTGATTATTAAAGTACAAGATACTGCTATTATAGTGATTGTTAAGGGGAGAAACCCATCAAAGACGATTGCTTGGCGTACAGATATGGATGCATTACCAATATTAGAAAACACTGATTTAGCATTTCAATCAACACATGAAGGCGTTATGCATGCATGCGGTCATGATTTCCATATGACCATTGCCTTAGGATTATTAAAAAATGTGGTGAATGCCCAATTAAATAATGATGTGGTTTTCTTTTTTCAACCAGCTGAAGAAAATAAAAGTGGTGCTAAAATATATACAGATAATCATTTTTTAGATGTAGCAATGATTGATGAAATCTATGGATTACACGTGAGCCCAACATTACCAGTAGGAAGTGTTTCAACGTGTGTGGGAACATTGTTTGCTGGAGATTGTGGGTTTAGTGTTCGTTTTTACGGAAAAGAAAGCCACGCAGCATTACCTCATGAAGGAAATGATATGATTGTTGCAGTGTCATCGTTTGTTCAACAAATTCAAACTATTGTGAGTCGAAATGTTAATCCAATGGAATCAGCTGTTATTACCTTTGGGCAACTCAATGCTGGTGTTGCGAGCAATGTTTTACCTGGGTCAGCTGATTTAACTGGAACGATTCGAACATTGACACATGAGATGACTGATTTAGTTGTTCAGCGTGTAAAAGATATTGCAAAAGGTATTGAGATTTCCTATCAGTGTAAAGTCGATATTAATTTTGATCAGCTTGGATATGTTCCAGTTGTAAACAATTACTTTACGACAAAAAAATTAATTGATTTTTTTAATGAACAACAAAATATTCTATTTGAAGCAGCCACTCCATTGATGACGGCTGAAGATTTTGGTTATTTATTAAAGCAAATACCAGGGACAATGTTTTGGCTTGGAGTGGACAGCCAATATGGACTACACCATCCATCATTTAATCCTCATGAGTCTGCTTTAATAAAGGGCGTAACACTGATGACTGATTATTTTATATCGCAAGATTAATAATGGTAGAGTCTCCTACCTAATAGTAGAAGACTCTATCACTATGTTATAGTTTAAGGTTAAGCGGTGTAGAAGGAAGTTTTATGCCTGCTTTTGTTAAAGCTTCAATGTAAGCCGTCATCATTTGTGTTTTGACTCCAAATTGAGACCCACTAATAGCATAAACAGTTGAACGAATAGCGAAATAACCATTACCTAAATCAACTAATCCAACAAGGTTAGGCTCAGAACGGATATCGGTTAAATTAATAATTTGTTCTTCATTAATTGATTTCATAATAGCCATTATTTGATCAATATCATCGGTTGGGTTAACTCTGATATCTACTACAACTAATTGATTGCCTCTAGATAAGTTACTAACAATAAGGATTTGGCGATTAGGTATATAGTTCATTGTCCCATTAAAACTTTTAATACGAGTAGTGCGTAGTCCAATATCATTGACAATTCCTTCAATATCATCAATTACAACATGATCACCTACATCTAATTGACGTTCATAAATAATAAAAAATCCTGTTAATACATCATTAATAAACCCTTGTGCTCCAAGACCAATAGCGATACCGGCAATTCCAGCCCCAGCTATTAATGATCCAACAGGGACACCTATAATGGTCAAGAATGAATAGATACCTATGAAAAATAAACTATACTGTACTGCATTGCGGGATAAGGTTCTTAACGTATGCATTCTATTTTCGCTAAAATTATCTTTCTTTTTATTGTTATTCTTAAATGATTTATCAATCACTTTAAATAAGATTTTACGAATAATCGTCAGTAATAGTAAAACGATTAAAATTAAGATAGCCTTATTAATAACCGAAGCAATTATTTTATTCCAGTCAAGTTGATTCAAAAAATGATTGATCCCTCTCACATTTTTTGCAGCCTCATTTAGTACTTCTGGTGTCTGAGAACTTGTTGTTGTTTCTTGCAAAATAAACACTCCTTTCATATCAAGCATTACTTACTATAATAATGTATAAATTGTTGTGAAATCAAGTAGATAATGGTATTCTATTGTTAGTAATTTACAAGAGAGGTAGGAGATGTTTTATATGACAGGGACCGAAGTAGCCGCTATAATAGCAGCTGTAGCGTTTGCAGTATTAGTAGTAGTGCTAGTCATTTTTTTATTGCAATTAAATAAAAATATAACCAAATCAATGGAAAAAGTTAATGGAATTTTAGATGAGGCGGACAAAACTGTCACAGTTTTAACACAAGATGTTGATATACTGTTAAAACAAAGTGAGGATTTATTAGTCATTGGAAATGATTTACTATCTGATGTGACGCAAAAAGTAGAAACAATTGATCCACTATTTCATGCAGTAGCTGATTTAAGTGAAAGCGTATCAGAATTAAACAGTTCAAGCAAAACAATATTATCAAAAGTAGGGGAAGCAAGTAAGACAGCAGCTACTGCAACAGTTGTGGGAAAGGCAGCACAAACAGCTTCTCACTTGTTTAAGAAAAATAAATAGAATAATATTAGGAGGAAATAGCATGTCCAAAAAATCAAGTGGCTTTTTAGCAGGTGCAGTTATTGGAGGAGTAGCAGCAGCAACAGCAGCTCTTTTATTAGCACCAACCAGTGGAAAAAAATTGAGAAAAGATTTAATAGAACAATTAGATGACTTATCTGATGGTAAAGCAAGTGAATTAGTTGATTTAGCTCAAGAAAAAGGGGTTGAATTAGGAGAGTTAGCAAAAGAAAAAACTGCTGAATACCCTTGGGTAGGAGAACAGATTTCCCAATTGAAAGATGATTCTTCTGAGTTATTAGATAATTTTAAAAATCAAACACAAACGTTGAGTGAAGGTTTTCAAACTAATTCTGATAAACTAAAGTCCACTGTAAACCCTATTATAGAAGATGATATTGTGTTAAGTGCTGATGATATTGCATATGATGTAACTGAAGCAATTGATGATAGACAAAAATAGTAGCCAAAGCAACGATGATAACCTTTCGTCGTTGCTTTTTTGTTTCGTTTTATATATTAAAAAAGTTAGTGGCTTGTTATTAAAATATGAGCATTATATGGAAGAATTACAGATTATTATTAATTTAAAGAATGATAAATTATATGATAATCATCTCATGTAAAGATTGGAATAGTTTGTTATTTTAAGAAAAGCTCTGTGAATTTTTTAGTGAAAAAATGTCTCATAATTTTTAACTATGTTATAATGACTAAGTTAAAAAAATTTTTAGGGAGTTTTTATGTTATGAAAAAGTTAAAAGTTCAAGATTTGATTTCTATAGGTGTGTATGCAACAGTCTATTTTTTTACAGTATTTATTGCCACGATGTTGATGCGTTTTACCGTGCCGGTTTTTCATAGTTTGCTTGTTCCGAGCATGTCAGCACTTATTTCTGGCACAATATACCTTATTGTGGTAAATAAAATACCAAAATTTGGTGCAATTACTATTGTTGGGTCTGTTATGGCTGTTTTCTTTTTTGCTTTTGGATACTTTCCGTTAGCGTTCTTACCTAGTTTTTTATTTCCTTTGTTAGCTGACTTTGTTCAAACTAAAACAAAAATAGCAGATAAACCCAAAATAATGTTGAGTTATACTATTTTTAGTTTTGGTTTGACTGGTCCTATTTTACCACTTTGGTTTATGAGAGATGCTTATATAGATTCTTTATTAGCTAAAGGAAAAGATATGACTTATGTTAATAGCGTTTTTGAGGGAGTTAGTACTGCTAGTTTTTTTGTATCAATGATATTAGTCGTGATTACAAGTTTTGTGGGACTTAAAATTGGGCAGATTATTTATAATAAACATTTTGCAAAATAAATAAGTTAGAGGTGGATTGGTTTTGAAAAATAATAGATATATTATATTTGATCCAAGAAGTAAATTAGTGACCGTTATTTTTGCCAGTTTAATCTTAATGTCACGAGCCAATCCATCAATGGAACTTATTTTTATGGTATTTATGACCTGTTTATTGTGTTTGAGTGGTTCGATAAAAAAAGCGATGGTCATATTTATGAGTTATATTGCATTAGTTTTTCTCACAACACAGTTCTTTCATGAGATTACAGGAGTATTATCCGCTATAATCTCATTTATTTTAGTTGTCTATAAAAGTTTGCTTCCACCAGTTGCCGCAGGAATGTTTGCAACACAAAATACCTCTGTAGGTGAGTGGGTAGCTGCTATGAAAAAATGGCATATGCCGAACTTTTTAATTATTCCTTTTATTGTCATTTGTCGTTTTTTTCCGACACTACGTCATGATTTTAAATCAATTAGACAGGCTATGAAATTTAGAGGGATTTATTTATCTTTTTCTCAAGTGGTTAAACATCCTATTCAAACAATGGAATATTTTTTAGTTCCAATTTTAAAGCAAGTTGATTATACAGCTCAAGAATTATCTGCTACAGCACTTGTGCGTGGTTTGGGATATGAAGGCCAGCGTACGAGTGTTATCTCGATTAGATTAAAGGTTCAAGACTATTTACTACTGGCAAGTTTATTGGTATTGTTATTAATTGAGGGAGGTGTTATATTATGATTCATTTTGACCATGTTAACCTCTTAAGAGATGATAAAACTGTGTTAAAAGACATTCAGTTATCAATCAATACTGGTGAAGTAGTTGTATTAACTGGAGAAAGTGGCAGTGGGAAAAGCTCGCTTATTAGTCTACTAAATGGTTTAATCCCCGAATTGTACGAAGGTGAAGTAACCGGTGATGCAACTGTATTAGAAACAAGTTTACCACCATTAGATTTTAATCACTATGTAAAAGATATAGGGGTAGTATTTCAAAACCCTAAAACGCAGTTTTTCACTACTTCTGTATTTAGTGAATTGGCTTTTTCAATGGAGAATTATGGAGTACCTGCTAATCAGATTGAGACTCGTATAGATGACATTATAGAATTGTTCAATTTGAGAGAGTTGATAGGAAAAAAAGTAACGGAACTCTCAGGCGGACAAAAGCAGCGGATAGCCTTTGCATCAGCTTGTATGCTACCACATCGTTTGTTTTTATTTGATGAACCGTCTAGCAATCTTGATTATTCAACAATCAAACAACTATCATCTTATTTATCAATTTTAAAGCAACAAGGTTGTACATTAATTATTGCAGAACATCGTCTGTTTTATTTAACACATTTAGCAGATAGATATATTGTGTTAAATAAGGGAAAGGTTTGCTATAATTTACCTTCTGAAGACTTCTATTCACTCTTTCCAACTATTCAGAAAGAGATGGGTTTGCGTACGTTAAATGAGCCAAGTGAATTATTAATAAATAACTGTTCTAAAGAAGTAATTCATTCTTCTAAACTTCATATAATGAATCTTAATTTTCATTATAAGCATTCAAATACTATCCTTAGCATAGACGACTTATCGCTTGATACGTCACATATCACGGGATTAATCGGTCAGAATGGTTCTGGAAAAACAACTTTTGTTCAAATGTTAACAGGATTGTTATCTGATAATTGTCAAAGATCCAAGTTTTTAATTGATGGTGTACCATTATCTGCTAAAGAACGCCTTAATCGTAGTTTTCTTGTTATGCAAGATGTGAATTTGCAATTATTTTTTGAAACTGTAGAAAAAGAATTATTAGTGCAATCGAAGAGAAAAGAGTTGTTTGATGAAGTTGTTGAGGAATTAAGTTTAGGGTCTTTATTACAGTTACACCCTCAAAACTTGTCTGGTGGTGAAAAACAACGTGTAGCTATAGCCAGTGCTATTTTATCTGGTAAAGAATGGATTATATTAGATGAGCCAACAAGCGGCTTAGACTATCGTCACATGGTTTCTGTTAGCCAATTATTGAAAAAAGTTCAGTCATATGGCTTATTTGTTTTAGTCATCAGTCATGATAATGAATTTTTAACCAAAACAGCGTCACATATTTTACAAATGAAAGATGGTAAAATAGTGAGTTAATTTACCATTTTATGGTGGAAAGGAGTGTCTATCTTGTTAAATATGACCGTATTTTTTTATGTCATTTGTGTTGGAGTTCCACTAGTCTGTTTTTTATATTGGAATTATTTTAGACCAACTAGTTTATGGAATGGCTTTTTCTTTTTAATCTCTTCAGGAATGCTCTATCTATCGTTTATTCTATTATTGGATAAAGTTAATGAAAATATTGCACTTGTCTTTTTAATTCCGGCTATCTTAGTTATTTTATTTTTAAGTGTGTTAGGATTAAGTTCTAGTATTGTTGGATTATTTTGGAACGAAAAAGTTTTATTAAAAAGAGAGGGACGCTCATTTAGTAATTTGGTCCCTTTGATTGTTGCCTTAGGTTTATTAGGTGTTCAGATATTAATATTATTTGTTACGTTTTATTCAGGGAACATTTTTATAACAACATTATTAGGTTTTTTAACTGTAACATTATCCTATCTTATTTTTTTGTTTATTATGTATGGGACAACAGCCATTTTATATAATTATTTTCCCATTACCAAAAAAGTAGATTATATCATTATTTTAGGTGCTGGATTAATTGATGGTGAGCGTGTGACCCCTTTATTAGCTAGTCGAATTGATCGGGGAATAGCGCTGTATGTTAGACAAAAAAGAAAATATGGACATGAACCAACGATTATTTTGTCTGGGGGTAAAGGTTCAGATGAAAAAATATCAGAAGCACAAGCGATGAAAGACTATTTGGATTCATTACCAGTCATTGTAAAAACAGTTTATTTGGAAGAACAGTCAACAAATACGCAGGAAAATATTAAGTTCTCTGAAAAACTTGCTGGGGTAAGAGATGGCATTAGTGACTTTAAAGATAAACAGGTTGTGATTGCAACCAATAATTATCATTTATTGCGTGCTGGAAAAATAGCAGCACGTTTGGGCGTACAGGCTAGAGGTGTAGGTTCTAAGACAAAACTGTATTATTTACCGGCTGCATTTATTCGTGAATATGTAGGGTATTTAGTGATGACAAAACGAAAACATCTACTTTTCATAGGATTTTTCTTTGTTATTTTTTTATTACAGTTAATAATATATTTTATAGCGAATTAATCTATTGAATTAAGGTCACTTTTAGGAACAGTGTATTAAGATTACTCCTAAAGGATGACCCTTTTTCATCTAATTGGTTAAAGAGAAGGTTATTGAAATAAAAAATTGCAAGGGATAATTTTTTATCTTTAGTAAATTAAATGACATAGTGCTATAATAAACATTACGAAATAATGATGAGGTGACATGATGGATTGGAAAGAAACATATTCGACGTGGAAACAATTTAGAGAGTTGGAAACAACTTTAAAAGATAATTTAAATCAATTAGAGAAAAATGAAAACGAATTACAGGAGGCGTTTTATGCTCCTCTAGAGTTTGGTACAGCTGGTATGCGAGGAATATTAGGTGTTGGTATTAATCGTATGAACATTTATACCGTTCGACAAGCAGCAAACGGTTTAGCATTATTTATTAGTACATTAGGTGAAGACGCAAAAAAAAGAGGTGTTGCGATTGCGTATGATTCAAGACATCAATCTCCTGAATTTGCGATGGAATCAGCTAAGACTTTAGCTAGTCACGGCATCAAATCATATGTATTTGAGAGTTTAAGACCGACGCCTGAGTTATCATTTGCTGTACGTTATTTTGGCTGTGTAGCTGGAATTATGATTACTGCCAGTCATAATCCTGCCAATTATAATGGATTTAAAGTGTATGGTGAAGACGGGGCTCAAATGCCACCACAAGATGCCGATAAGGTGACTGAATTTGTTCGTAGTGTGGCAAATCCACTTGAAATAGAAATCATTGATGATAGCCAGTCAAACGATTTTATCACTATAATTGGTAAAGAAGTAGACGATAGTTATTTGAAAGACATATTAACTGTTACCATTGATGATGAATTAATTAATAGAAGCGGTTCAAAATTAAATATGGTCTTTACTCCACTTCATGGGACAGGCAAAATGCTAGGTGAGCGTGCCTTATCACAAATTGGCTTTACAAATGTTTCATTAGTAGAAGAGCAAGCGATTGCGGATCCAAATTTTACTACTGTAACATCTCCTAACCCAGAAGAATTATCTGCTTTTGAATATGCTATTCGTTTGGGTGAAGAATTATCAGCTGACTTATTAGTGGCCACTGATCCAGATGCGGATCGATTGGGAGCAGCAGTAAAACTGCCAAATGGCGAGTATCGTGTGTTGACTGGAAATCAATTAGCCAGTTTAATGGTTCATTATATTTTAACTAAAAAAAACGAGAAACAAGAATTACCTGAGAACGGTCTAGTCTTAAAATCAATTGTTTCGAGCGAATTACCAACACGTATTTGTGAAAAATATGACGTTGAAATGAAAAATGTTTTGACTGGTTTTAAATTTATTGCGGAACAAATTAAAGAAGCCCAAAGAACACAATCAAATGAATTTCTGTTTGGTTTTGAAGAAAGTTATGGTTATTTAGTCAAACCATTTGTTCGTGATAAAGATGCGATTCAAGCATTGGTTTTATTAGCAGAGATGGCGACTTACTACATGGAAAAAAATCAAACATTATATGATGCTTTATTAGAAATCTACAAAGAATTTGGTTATTTTAAAGAAAAAACCATTTCAGTAACAAAATCAGGGATGGAAGGATTAAAAGAAATTACTCGCTTGATGCAAGACATTCGAAATAACTTACCAACCTCATTTGGTGGGATTAAAGTAAACTTCACGGAAGATTATTCTGTTGGTAAAAGAATGCTTTCTGATGGTAAAATAGAATTGCTAGATTTGCCAAATGCTAATGTTCTAAAATTCTTTTTAGAAGATGGTAGCTGGATTGCGATTAGACCTTCTGGAACGGAACCAAAAATTAAGTTTTATATTGGTGCTGTCGATGAAACGCAAGAAGCTGTTGACAATAAAATGGATAGATTTGGTGAAGAGCTAGCAAAATATCGTGATTAAGGGGGAGTTATCGATATGAAAGAATTAAATCCTCAAACGATTCAACAAACAAGTCGTTTTTTTAAAACAATCGGAGATTCTACTCGTTTAAAAATTCTTGTAGCACTATCTGAAAAAGAAATGAATGTTAGTAGTATTACTGAATTTTTAGATATGGAGCAATCTGCTGTTTCTCATCAATTAAAATTGTTACGAGAAAATCATTTGGTGAAATCACGTAAAGAGGGAAAAAGTGTGGTGTATTGTTTGGATGATAAGCACGTGAAAAGTATCTTATCACAAACATTTGACCATATGAACCACATAAATCATGACTAAATTCATAAGTCTTAAAGGTCGATTGCTTTAAGGCTTAGTTTTTATGTGTAGCAATTAGCATTGTGTTTCTTTGTTCAATACAGTGATTCAATTTTAGTTGTTGGATAATTGAAAACAGTGTAAAGTTATGTTATACTAGCTTAGTTAATAAATAAGGGGGCGTTACGGATTCGACAGGCATAGTTTGAGCTTGAATTGCGCTTCGTAGGTTACGTCTACGTTAAAACGTTACAGTTAAATATAACTGCTAAAAACGAAAACAATACTTTTGCCTTAGCTGCCTAAAAACAGCGGGTAAAGATCCTCTTGGCATCGCCCATGTGCTCAAGTAAGGGTCTCAAATTGAGTGGGATACGCTAAATTTTTCCGTCTGTAAAATTTAGAAGAGATTACCAGACTAGCGAAAGTCACGGCCTGTTATTCGGCAGAGACTTGAGTGAAACTCAAATAGGATAACTATGAGCGTAGATGTTTAAGTGGCAATATGTTTGGACGCGGGTTCGACTCCCGCCGCCTCCATTCCAATAATAAGATAAGACTGTTTAAACCTTGATGTATCAATGATATGTCAGAGTTTAGCAGTCTTATTTTTGGTTTCTTTTTTTATAAAAAACTCCTTTTTTAAAAGTGTGCTATAATAAAAGAAGAAGGGATTGATTTAATTTGTCTAAAGGATTAGTTTCTATAGGTTCGATTATTGATTACCCTACCGTTCACGAGAAACATGTTATTGGTAAAGTAGAATTGATTTTAAAAAATACCGTTGTTGTGAGGGATAGGTTTGAGGATACTCATCTCGTTCTGATTAAAACGCTAGAAGAGGACGGGATGACAGTAGATGATGAAACCTATGTGTACAAGAATAGGTATAGTCGAAGTTAAGTTAGTTAAACCACTTAGAATTGTGGTTTTTATTTTTGTTTTTTTATAGAGAAAATAAAATTTGTCTCTCTTTTTATGCAATAAAATAAGCATTTACCATTAATAGTTATTAAAAGGTAAATGCTCTTCAGTACGAACTGGTGTCATCCATTAGGTCGTTACTCCTTATGCAATTTTTTGTAATTCATGTACTGCGTTTTGAATAGTAGTACCAGTAGCCAATTTAGTTTCATCATCTTTTAGAAAAACGATAAATAAGTTTAACTCAGTGTCTAAAGTTACACGGTACTCTATTGTAGTGTTATTGAATGTCATATAGCATTCTCCTTTCTTAATCGTAACGAAAGGCAACTAAAACGTTCATAACGAAATTCCATTTATAAGTATATCATTTAAAAAGTATCATTGCAACTAATAGTTTAAAGAAAAAGATCATTAATAGAGTAACGTATAAAAAAACTGATGAAAAACAGGAAGTTTTCATCAGTTCTAGTCTTATTTTTTATTTTGTTTGCCTTGATTACGTCCACCGTTATTTGTAGTAATCTTATTTTTCGGTGTATTCTGTTTTGTTGGTGTTGGCTTAACAGCTGATTTAACCACTTTCACTGGATTTTTTTCAAAATGTTCAGCAATTTCTTTTTTTACTTTTGGTTTATGATATAGGTTAGTAATCAATGATTGGATGCAACTAAAGATACCACCAATAACCCAATACAATGTCACACCAGCAGGAGCTTTGAATGAGAAGAAAATAATCATAAGAGGAGACAGATACGTCATCATTCGCATTTGTTTTCTCTGTTCATCACTCATCCCAATCATACTGATGTAACTTTGTAAAAAGTAACTAATACCAGCTAATGCCACTAAAATTAAACTAGGTTTCCCTAAATTTATTCCAAAGAACACAGATTCAGAAATACCAGGTGTCACTTTTGCAGCAAAGAATAGTGCTGTAAAAATTGGCATTTGTATCAATAAGGGTAGACACCCAATTCCTCCCATAATATTGATATCATTATCTTTATAAAATTGTTGTAGTTCTTGTTGTGCTGCCATTTTTTCTTCTGGTGATGTGGCAGTTTTCATACGTTCATTAATAACATCCATATGCGGTTTGATCGCTGCCATTTTTTCTTGTTGAATCATTGATTTTTTCATTTGGCTTAAACCAAGTGGTAAAATGATTAATCGAACGATCATCGTTAATAAGATAATTGACCAACCAAATCCTAATCCCCAATTCTCTGCAAAGAAGGTAATCAAATGACTCATGGGTTTTACTAATACATTATAGACGAATCCCTCGCCTGTAGGAGCACCTGTTGAGTCGGTCTTTACACATCCGGATAAAAAGATTAATAATCCAAACAGTCCAGAACCAATCATCCAACGTTTTAAATTTTTCATTTATTTCTTCCTTTACTATAATCTTCATAAATCTACACAAGCATTACTATATCGAATTTTTCGCTATAATTCAATTATTTTATAGAAATAATTTAAGAATAAACAACGTTAAATTGATGATGCTCTTTAAAACTTGGCTCAAAATCAATCGAGTAGTTTGTTACGTTTCCCATCGGAGCAGGTGATTTTTTTACTTCTTCAATAAATTGTTGAACAGCTAATTTATCTCCGTTCGCCTCGATGTAAACACCACCGTCATCTAAATTACGGACAATTCCATAAACCCCTAACTCATCAGCGACTATCTTTGTCATATAACGAAACGCGACACCTTGAACTCGACCATGAACAATCATAGAAATTTTCATTTAATCACTTCCTTTGTGTTTTTTTATTCTATTATACAATTTTTAATGATAAAGGGGTTAAACAAATAAAAAATCTGATATAATGAATCCAGAATTGAGAGGAATGAATATAGATATGAAGCGAATCGAATCTTTGACTAATCAATGGGTAAAAGAAACCAAGAAATTACATAAAAAGAAGTATCGTGATATAACCAATCAATATATTTTAGAAGGAGAGCATTCTGTTCAGGAAGCTTTAGAAAATAATGGGTTGATTGATTGCGTGATTACAACTGATGATGGATTATTAAAATATAAGTCTATTCTATCAAAGGTATCAGAGGAACAATTGGTTGTTGTAACTGATGGGATATTAAAGCAACTATCTGAATTACCAACACCACAAGAAATTATCGCGATTATGAAAAAGTCAGAAGAATTAACAGGATTTGGGGAAAAAATCTTAGTTTTAGATCATGTGCAAGATCCTGGAAATGTGGGAACGATGATCCGAACAGCAGATGCAGCTGGTTTTGATCAAGTTATATTAAGTGAAGGATGCGTAGATGTCTATCAATCAAAAGTGCAACGAGCATTACAAGGCAGTCAATTTCATGTATCTATTGTGACTAATGTTGCGTTAGATAAATGGATAGTACAGGCAAAAATGCGACATATTTTAACAGTTGCAACAGCATTAGATGATACTGCGATGTCTTTTAAAGAATTAAAGCTAACAGAATCAATTGCTATTATTATGGGGAATGAAGGCCAAGGCGTGTCACAGGAAGTCTTATCACAAGTTGATAAAAAAGTGTACATTCCAATGAAAGGACAAGCAGAGTCGTTAAATGTCGCAGTTGCTGCTGGGATTGTTATGTTTCACTTTTAAATTATTATAAATTTATTAAAGTCATGTTTTTTGATATGTTTTTTAAAAAATAACTGATATATTGTTATCATGAAACGATTGATAAAGTTATTGTTTAAGAAAGAAAGTGATAGTAAATGTCGTTAAATTGGCAAGAAGATACTGCTTACTTAGAACTTGTTGAAGATTTAATTTATACAGATGACGTTCAAAGTTTAAAAAAATACACACAACATCATTACTCAAATCGTTTAGAACATTCGATTCAAGTATCTTATAAGAGTTACAAACTCGCAAAAAAATGGGGTGGAAATGTTAGGGCGACTGCTCGAGCAGGCTTACTTCATGATTTATTTTTCTATGATTGGCGTGAACAAAAAATGGGCGAAGGCACACATGCTTATGTTCATCCGCGTATTGCTTTAGAAAATGCCAAAAAATTAACAGATATCTCACCATTAGAAGAAGATATCATTATTAAGCATATGTTTGGTGCGACAATTGCACCACCTAAATATAAAGAAAGCTATATTGTCACACTGGTTGATAAATATTGTGCCTGTGAAGAAGTTATTAAACCATTGTTTAAAAAAGTAAAATTAAAAGCCGCTGAGTATTCTAAAGTGGTACATTTGTAAGCTGACAGATAGTATTTGTCAGCTTATTGTTTTATACTAGAAGATATCGTATAAAAATTGATAGTTGATGGTGAGGAGGCAGTTTATGAATTCTTGTGAGAAAAGACAATTTGAACTTTGTCCAAAATTTGAAAAAACATTTGATATGTTAGGTAAAAAATGGAATGGTTTGATTATTGATGTATTACTAGAGGATGGCACACAGCGATTTGTTGAGTTAGCTAATAAAATACCAGATGTTAGTGACCGAGTGTTGGTTGAGCGATTGAAAGAATTGGAAGAAAAGGGAATTATAACACGAGATGAACACCCTATAGAAAAAAAACGCATTGATTATTCTTTAACTGAAAAAGGAGAAGCGTTACGTTCTGTTATGAATGAAGTTCAAAGCTGGGGAGAAAAATGGATGTAAGAATCATCTTGACGGACCATTTTATTTCTTGTACACTTTAGATATATAGTAAAAAACGTTTACGGAAACGAGTAATTTAGTATTTTTCTCGCTCAGGGAGGTTTGTCAAAGACTGAAAGCAAACTGTGGAAAATCTAGACGAAGTTCACTTCCTTAGTTGTTTGGTTATCAAACCGGTGATTATTATCATCGTTAACAAATAAAGATGCTTTTAGCATAAAAATTGGATGGTACCACGAGACATCGTTCCTTTTCATTAAGGAATGATGTCTTTTTTGTTGGATTAAGAAAGGATGAAACAAATGGAAATCAAAGAAAGATTGGAATCACTACGTAAAGATTTTATTGAAAAGATTGCGCAAGTGGAAACATTAGACCATTTAAATAACATACGGGTTGAGGTAATGGGAAAAAAAGGAAGTATGACAGAAATACTTCGTGGAATGAAAGATTTATCAAATGAAGAGCGACCAGTTGTCGGAAGTTTGGCTAATGAAATTAGAGATGTATTATCCACACAAATAGATGAGAAAAAACAAGAACTTGAAGAAGAAGCACTTAATCAGGCGTTATTAAATGAAACGATTGATGTGACTTTACCGGGTAAAGTATCAAGTACTGGTACACCACATATCTTAACGCAAGTGATGCAAGAAATTGAAGATGTTTTTTTAGGTCTAGGTTATGAAATTATTGAAGGCTACGAAGTTGAAAAAGATTACTACAACTTTGAGAGAATGAACTTACCTAAAGATCACCCAGCTCGTGATATGCAAGATTCCTTTTATATTACAGATGATATGTTATTACGTACGCATACCTCACCTATTCAAGCACGTACGATGGAAAAACATGATTTTTCAAAAGCACCACTTCGTATGATTAGTCCAGGGAAAGTTTACCGACGTGATAGTGATGATGCCACTCACAGTCATCAATTCCATCAAATTGAAGGATTAGTTGTTGATAAACATATCACAATGGCAGACTTAAAAGGAACGCTTGAAGTGTTACTTAAAAAATTATTCGGGGAAGATCGTCATATCCGTCTAAGACCAAGTTACTTCCCATTTACAGAGCCATCAGTTGAGGTGGATATTAGCTGTTTCAAATGTGGTGGTAAAGGCTGTAACGTATGTAAACACACTGGTTGGATTGAAATTCTTGGAGCAGGCATTGTGCATCCAAGCGTTCTTGAAATGTCAGGCATTGATTCAAGTGAATACAGTGGATTTGCTTTTGGATTAGGACCTGATAGAGTCGCAATGTTAAAATATGGTGTCAATGATATCCGTTATTTCTATCAAAATGACGTCAGATTCTTAGAACAATTTAAGGTAAAGGGGTAGAGATAAATGTTAGTATCATATAAATGGTTACAAGAATTAGTTGATGTAAAAGATATTGATGTAAATCAATTAGCAGATAAAATGTCTCGTTCAGGTATTGAAGTAGAAGATGTGACGATCCCTGAAGAAGGACTGAAAAAAATTGTTGTTGGAGACGTTAAAGAATGTGTTCCTCATCCAGATAGTGATCACCTATCAATTTGCCAAGTAGATGTTGGCGAAGAAGAGTTGTATCAAATTGTTTGTGGTGCGCCAAATATCACGGCAGGAAAAAAAGTGATTGTGGCTTTACCAAATTCACGTATTACTGGAAATGTCAAAATTAAAAAAGGTAAAATGCGTGGTGAAGTGTCATTAGGTATGATTTGTTCATTACAAGAATTAGGTTATTCAGACAGTGTGGTGCCAAAAGAATACGCTGAAGGGATTTATTTCTTACCAGAAGATGCAGTACCAGGTCAACCAGTATTCCCATATTTGGAAATGGATGATGCGATTATTGAATTATCTGTCACACCAAACAGAGCCGATGCTTTAAGCATGCTAGGGGTGGCTTATGAAGTAGCCGCGATTTATGACAAAGATATCACGTTACCAACTGTGACAATCAATGAAAATCCAGATGAACCAGTTGAAAGTTATGTATCAATCAGATTGGAAGATGAAGAAGATGTGCCATCTTATGGTATGAAAATCATTAAAGATGTCACAATTAAAGAAAGCCCAATGTGGTTACAAACTCGTTTGATGAATGAAGGCATTCGCCCGATTAATAATATTGTCGACGTAACAAACTATACCTTATTATTATTTGGTCAACCACAACATGCGTTTGATTATGATAAACTTGATTCAAAAGAAATCTACGTTCGCCGTGCAACAGACAAGGAAGAGTTGACAACCTTAGACGGAGTTGAAAGAGAATTAACTACTGAAGATTTAGTGATTACAAATGGTAAAAAAGCCATCGCTTTAGCTGGTGTAATGGGTGGAGAAAATACTGAAATCACAAATAATACCACAACGATTGCATTAGAAACAGCTGTTTTCAACCCAACTCGCGTTCGTCGTACAGCAAGAAGACTAGCTTTATCAAGTGAATCGAGCCGTCGCTTTGAACGTGGAATTAATTGGTCTGTGATTCGTCAAGCTAGTGAATTTTCTGCCAACTTAATCGCTGAACTTGGTGGTGGTACGATTGTGACAGGTGAAGCTCTTGTTGAATCAAGTGTTCCAACAGAACCAACTGTTTCCATCACCTTAGAGAAAATCAATCGTTCATTAGGAACTGAGTTATCAGCAATGGATGTAGAAAAAATCTTCTTACAATTAGGATTTGATGTGTCATTAAGTGGTAAAACATTTGATGTGACAATCCCATTAAGACGATGGGACATTAAGATTCCAGCTGATTTGATTGAAGAAGTTGCTCGTATTTACGGCTATGACAACTTACCATCTACTTTGCCAAGTGGTGCCTCATTACCAGGTAAATTATCATTTAAACAACAAATGACTCGTCATATTAGATCATTATTAGCAGGAAAAGGATTAACTGAAGCGATTAGCTATGCGTTAATGTCCCCTGAATCAGCTGTTCAATTTAAACTAGATACGAAAAATTCAGAAGACATTGTTGAACTTGATTTTCCAATGAGTGAAGAACATTCAGTCTTACGTCAAAGTTTAATTAATGGCTTACTTAAAGATGTTTCTTATAATGTCGCGAGAAAAGCAAATGGTGTAGCATTTTACGAAATAGGTCATGTCTTTAATTGGTATGATAAATCAGATTTACCGAAAGAAACAACTCATTTAGGTATGGCGATGACAGGTGTTTCTCGTAAAAAAGACTGGAAAGAATCACAAGAAGTAGTTGATTTTTATACAATGAAAGGTATTGTTGAATCATTAATTAGCTTCTTAGGACTTGAAAATGAAGTGGTTTATCAACCAAATCAAACACTAAAAGAGATGCATCCAGGACGCACAGCAGATATTTTAGTAGGTGAAACTCGCGTTGGATTTGTTGGACAAATCCATCCTAAACTTTCTAAAGATATGGATTTAAAAGAAACATATGTTGTTGAAATTGACTTAGATAAATTATTTGAATTTGTTCCAGAAGATAATGTTTATAAAGAAGTTGGTAAATACCCATCAATTAAACGTGATATTGCCTTGCTAGTGGACGAAGCAGTGACATATCAACAAATTGTGGACGTTATTGAAGCAAATGGTGGTAAAAACTTAAGATCTATTCATCTGTTTGATTTATTCAAAGGAGAAAAATTGGGTAAAGGGAAAAAATCTCTTGCTTACTCTCTTGTATTCCAAAATGACGACTCAACTTTAGTTGAAGACGAAGTGGTTTCTGTTATGAAGAAGATAGAAAAAGCGTTAGTTAATGAGTTAAACATTGAATTCAGATAATATAAAAACAATTAGTATGTGATAATAATCATGTGCTAATTGTTTTTTTATTTAAAAGGACAGAAAAACAAATAAAAGTTTGGTATTATAAATGGGATAATATATTAAAGGAGATTGGGATGGTATTAAAAAAGTGTTTAAAAAGATTATTTGTGGGAATGATCTTTTTTAGTTTTCTATTTGTAACACAGGTTTCAGCAGAAGAGATGCCAAGCATGATGGATTTAATTAATGAATCGGGTTTTACTGTCAATGAAGCAGATAAACCAAAAGGTGCTGTTTTGATAGATGCAAATACAGGACAATTCTTGTGGGGAGAAAATCCTGATACGCCACATAATCCAGCAAGTATCATGAAGCTGATGGTTGTTTATTTAGTTTATCAAGCAATTGAAGAAGGACAACTCACACTAGATACAACAATTGAAGCCAACGAGCGCTATGTGGCAATTTCTCAAATTTATCAATTAAGTAATAATAAGATTCAGTTAGGAGCTTCCTATCCAGTAAGAGAATTGCTAAAAATGGCAGTTGTACCCTCTTCAAACGTCGCGACGGTCATGTTAGCTGATTTAGTTGAACCAAATGCGGTATTAATGTTACAAAAAATGAATGATACAGCAAAAGAGTTAGGTATGACAAATACTAAAATAGTTAATATAACAGGGGCAGAAATTAGTGCGTTTCAAGGGATGTATGCAGCAGAAGGGGTAGATACATCAACCTTAGAAGTGGAGGCATCTAATACAACAACAGCAAGAGATTTAGCAACATTTACTTATTGTTTACTATCAAAATATCCTGATATTTTAACTATCACTAACTCACCAAAAGTGACATCAATGCTTGGAACACCATTTGAAGAAACATTTGACACGTATAATTATTCGCTACCAGGATTAGAATATTCTTATGAAGGGGTAGATGGGTTAAAGACAGGTTCGAGTCCTTCGGGTGGATTTAATATAGATATGACAGCCAAAAAAGGGGATTTACGTCTTATCGCGATTGTGTTAGGTGTGGGAGATTGGGCAGATCAAACGGGAGAATACAAACGCCATCCCTTTGCCAATGCAATGTTAAATTACGGCTTCAGTCATTATGAATACAAAACTATTTTAGAGTCTGGTGAACATGAAATAGATGGTAAAGTTATTATGACAGATAAGTCGCTATATGACACAGTGAAAAAAGATGAATCTTATACATTGAGTTTAGATGATGGCAATGTACTTGTTGTTAATGGGATAGAAAAAATTTCAGCGACTATTCCAGTAGTGGAAGTGTCCTATAAAGAAAAAGAAGAAGAACATTCTGTTAAAAAAGCATTAAAAAATACACCTGTTGAATCAATAGCATTAAGTATCCCAACAACGCAATCTGAATGGTTGCAGATAGCAAAACGATTTTGGAAAGAAATAGTTATTGGATTTATTAGTTTAATTTTTTTACTATTTTTAATAATATGGTATATTATTAAAAGAAACCGACGAAAAAGGATTAAAGAGAGAATGAAACGCTATTCTCGAAGGTAATTTTCGTTGAAAAAAATAAGGGAGGATGTAATGATGACAGAACAGACTTACTATACTCTAAAGGATGGTAACAGAATTCCAGTAGTGGGATTTGGTACGTGGCAAGCTGAAAGTGGTGAAATAGCAAAACAAGCAGTAAAATCTGCACTAGAAGCGGGTTATCGTCATATTGACACAGCAATGATTTATGGTAACGAAGAAAGTGTAGGCGAAGCAATTAAAGAAAGTGGTATTCCACGTGAAAGATTATTTATTACCACAAAGTTATGGAACAAAGATCATTCATACGATAAAGCAAAACTGGCTATCGATGAGTCCTTAGAGAGATTAGGTCTTGATTATTTAGATTTATATTTAATTCATTGGCCAAATCCAGTTGATTATCGGGACCATTGGCAAGAAGCGAATGCTGGTGCTTGGAAAGCAATGGAAGAAGCTCTCAACTCTGGAAAAGTAAAAAGTATCGGCGTTTCCAATTTTATGATACATCATTTGAAGGCGTTAGAAGAGATAGCTTCTTTTCAACCAGTGGTGAATCAAATTTATTTAAATCCTAGTGATCAACAACAAGAAATTGTTAGTTATTGTAAAAATAAGGGGATTTTACTAGAGGCATATAGTCCACTAGGGACAGGTGATATTTTTAAATTAGATGAATTAGAAGAAATCGCTAAAGCGCATGGTAAGACTGTAGCACAAGTTGTATTACGTTGGTCTCTTCAAAAGGGATTTGTGCCACTTCCTAAGTCTGTCACTCCTAGTCGAATTAAAGAAAATATTGAGTTGTTTGATTTTGAACTATCTGAATTTGAGATGGGACTCATTGATGCTTTACAAGGAAAAGCTGGTCAGGCAAGAAATCCGGATGAAGTTACCTTCTAAAAGGCTCTTTATTAAGAGCCTTTTTCTTCATTAAAAAGATGAGTAGATTGGGAGAAATTGATGGAAAAGTTATTAAAAGTTATCTCAAACAGAGCTGTTATTATTGTGTTATTAATCCTTCTTCAATTAGGTGTGTTATTTGCGATTGTGTTTAGATTTCAAAATTATTTTGTTTATTTTTATACGTTCTATTTATTAATTTCCAGTTTTGTTGTGATAAAAATTATTAATAGTCGAAGTAATCCAGCTTACAAAATTGCTTGGATTATTCCAATTATGTTAATTCCTGTTTTTGGGACAGTTATTTATTTAGTATTTGGACGTGTTCGCTTTAGTAAAAAAGAAAAAACAAAAATGGAAGTCATTCAAGAAAGAGAACAACTTGCCAATGAGCGAACAGTATCAAAAGCAAAAATAACAGATGGGAATCAAAATGCTATAATACAGTCTAATTATTTAAGTAAATATGGAGAATCTTCTTTGTTTACACATACAACCAGTGAATATTATCCATTGGGTGAACAAGCTTTTGAAGCCATGATTGAGGATTTAAAAAAAGCTGAAAAATACATTTTTATGGAATTTTTTATCGTTAATGATGGTGAAATGTGGCAAACTATTCTTGATATTATGATAAAAAAAGCAAGAGAAGGTGTAGATGTTCGATTTATTTATGATGATTTTGGATGTTTGTTTACATTACCTCATGGATATGATAAAAAGTTAAGAAAAGAAGGCATAAAGTGTTGTGTTTTTAATCCATTTATTCCTGTATTATCTCCAATTTTCAATAATCGTAATCATAGGAAAATAACTGTCATTGATGGAAAAATTGCTTATACAGGTGGGATTAACTTAGCTGATGAATACATTAATGCGATTGAGCGTTTTGGTCATTGGAAAGATAATTCAATCAAACTTGTCGGAGAGGCAGCATGGGGATTTTCTTTGTTGTTTTTATCTATGTGGGATTTTGTAAATTCAACTGAAAGTAGAGTAGAAGAATTTATTCCAATCTATGAGGCCAATGAACTACCGGAAACAAAAGGATATTATCAACCTTATGTGGATTCTCCATTTGATAGAGAAACAGTTGGAATGAATGTCTATTTAAATCTAATCAATCGTGCGACGGATTATGTCTATTTTACTACTCCTTATTTGGTCATTGATAATTTATTGATGGAAGCTCTGTGTAATGCCGCAAAAGGTGGTGTCGATGTGAGGATTATTACCCCACATATTCCTGATAAGTGGTATGTCCATACTGTGACCAAATCAAACTATGCTCAACTAATTGAAGCAGGAGTAGAAATATATGAATATACACCAGGTTTTATCCATTCTAAAACCTGTGTGGTGGATGGAGAGTATGCAACTGTCGGCACAGTCAATTTAGATTATCGTAGTTTATTTTTACATTTTGAATGTGGTGTGTGGATGTATAAAACGAAAGGAGTAGACGATGTCCTACAAGATCACTTAGAAACAGAAAAATTAAGTCAATTAATTACATTAGAAGAAGCAAAAAACGTGTCATTCCCTAAAAAAGTTTTACAGGCGTGTTTATCGGTTTTTGCCCCGTTATTGTAATAACAAAAAGATAGAAAAATGAGAGAGTGAAAAATATGCAAGCAGTTTATTTAGATCATGCCGCAACGACTCCGATGGCTCCTGAAGTGATTGAAGAAATGACACGAATTATGTCATCAACATTTGGTAATCCATCTAGTGTGCACCAATTTGGTCGCCAAGCAGAGTTTGAATTAGATATGGCAAGAGATGTCGTTGCTTCTTCGATTGGTGCACAGTCACGCGAAATCGTCTTTAATGGTGGTGGTTCTGAAGGTGATAATACAGTGTTGTTGGATATTGCTAGACAAATGAAACATCAAGGGAATCATATCATTACCACTAATGTTGAGCATTCAGCAGTAATGAACCCACTAAAAAAATTAATGGAGCAAGGATTTGATGTGACTTTTTTACCAGTAGACAACACTGGTAAGGTTACAATAGAACAAATTAAAGAAGCGTTAACTCCTGACACCATATTAGTGTCAATAATGTATGGAAACAATGAAATTGGAACGTTAAATCCAATTAAAGAAATTGGTCAGTTACTTCATGAAGAAAATGTTTTATTCCATACAGATGCAGTACAAGCATTTGGTAGTGAAATAATAGATGTGAATGAGTTGTTAGTTGATTATCTGACCATCTCTGCTCATAAAATTAATGGACCTAAAGGGGTTGGGTTTACTTATATTCGTTCAGGTCAACCAACGCCTGTTTTAATACAGGGTGGTGACCAAGAAGAAAAAAGACGAGCAGGAACCGAAAATCTTGCTGGAATAGTGGGACTAAAAAAGGCTGTATCACTTCTTACAGCAGAGAAAAAAGCTGAAAATAAAGAACATTATAAACAATTCGAACGCCTTATTTTAGAGGCATTAGATGAGCAACAGATAGAGTATCAGATAAATGGAGACACAGAAAATAAATTACCTCATATTTTAAACATTTGGTTTAAAAATGTTCCTAATAACATTTTGTTATCTCGTTTAGACTTAGCTGGTTTTGCCATATCAATTGGATCTGCATGTAGTGCAGGAGACGTAAAACCGTCACGCATTATTCAAGCCATTTATTCAAAAGACAGTAATGCAGCTAAAGAATCAGTCAGAATGAGTTTTGGCTATGGGGTGACAGAAGAGCAAATTATTGAATTTGCACAAACCTTAGTATCGACGATTCAATCAATGTTGAAAAATTAGTTGGTATTTGTAGACAGAGTCATTATAATGAAAGTATCAATTTTATTAGGAGGGTTATTATGTCATTTTTAGAAAAGGCAACAGTAGAAGGGTGCCCACAGTTCTACAAAATAAATCCAAAGGCAAGAGCCTATACGTTTAAAGATTATGGTTTCCAAGCAACACCTTCAGGAAATTTACAATTGGTGAGACCATTAGATATTTCACCACAAGCTAAACAAAGTCCAAAATTAAAAATTACTGTAGCAAAAGACTTAAAGACTTTAAAAATGTCTTTAACAACTGCTAATGGATTAAAAACGATTAATATTTTTAAATCGGATGATCAAAAAGATAAACAAGAGCAATTTTACTACATTATGGAAGATTTAATGTCTTTTGATTGCCTTGAAAAAGCATAAAATGATAAAAGAACTGTCATGTGACAGTTCTTTTTTTGTGTCAAAGAGATGATTTTATTAAGCAAAAACGCTATAATGTAATAACTGAAAAAATACGACCTTCAAATCGTAGTAGATTTTCAGAATCTATAAAAAGAAATGATGGTGATGAGTTTGACAGATAACAGTCAAATTAAAGTAGTAGTCGGTATGAGCGGTGGCGTGGATTCATCTGTAACTGCCCTAATACTAAAAGAACAAGGCTATGATGTAGTTGGAGTCTTTATGAAAAACTGGGACGATACGGATGAAAATGGTATCTGTACCGCAACAGAGGATTATAAAGATGTGGCGAAAGTAGCGAATCAAATAGGTATCCCGTATTATTCTGTGAATTTTGAAAAAGAATATTGGGACCGTGTATTTGAATACTTTTTAGCTGAATATAAACGTGGAAGAACACCAAATCCTGATGTCATGTGTAACAAAGAAATTAAATTTAAAGCCTTTCTAGATTATGCCATGCAACTTGGTGCTGATTACGTGGCGACAGGTCATTATGCCCAAGTGGTTCGCGATGAAGACGGAACATCTCACATGTTACGTGGGGTAGACCAAAATAAAGATCAAACGTACTTTTTAAGTCAACTTTCTCAAGAACAATTATCTAAAACAATGTTTCCACTTGGACATATGGAGAAAAAAGAAGTTCGTGAGATTGCCGAAAAAGCTGGACTGGCAACTGCTAAAAAGAAGGATTCAACAGGTGTTTGTTTTATTGGTGAAAAGAATTTTAAAGAATTTCTTGGAAAATATTTACCAGCGCAACCTGGAAAAATGATCACGTTAGATGGTGATATTAAAGGCGATCATGCTGGTTTAATGTATTATACCATTGGTCAAAGACAAGGATTAGGAATCGGTGGTGGTCAAGGTGAATCAAGCGAACCGTGGTTTGTTGTGGGAAAAGACTTATCAACAAATACCTTATATGTAGGACAAGGATTTCATCATGAAAACTTGTATTCAACACACCTGGAAGCAAGTGACGTTCATTTCACTATTGATACACCAAAACCAACAGAGTTTACCTGTACAGCTAAATTTAGATATAGACAACAAGATATTGGTGTCCGTGTGGTATTATCAGAGGATCAAACACAAGCAACTGTTTATTTTGATGAACCAGTGAGAGCAATTACCCCAGGGCAAGCCGTTGTTTTTTATGACGGCATGGAATGTTTAGGTGGCGGATTAATCGATGCGGCATTTTATGAAGATAAACAACGTCAGTACATTTAATTAAAAAAGGTGTTGACAGAATGTTTTTAATACGATATAGTTCTGTGTGTAAGAAAAATAGATTAGTTAGGTGAGGCTCCTATACAAACATAGGCTACTGCCCAAAAATGTCGAGAGACGCCAATGGGTATAACAGAGATGATCGATATAAGGTTTTCTTTAACGTAGCTAAAGTTCTTGGTAACTTTTACGTTGTATAGTGCTAAAACTCAACGATTGGATCTCACAAATTTATTTAATGTGTCTTTACGCCTTTCGTCGAGTTTTTGGACGGAAGGTTTTTTTGCGTTTTCTAATCAATCAAAGGAGGGATAATTGTTTTTTAAAACTATTATTCTTATAAAAATAGCAAACAAAGGAGATGGAAACACATGGAAGATAGTAGTCACGGTCGAAGTTATAAGGGTCATGAAGAGTGGGAAATAAAAAAAGTTTATTATTGTCTATCTGTTTCTACCTCAGAGAGATAAGTTGATAGCTTGTAACCACTTCTCAAAAGGACCCAATAATAAGGAGGAATACACATGATACATACAAATTTGAGTGGCATACTCTTTTTTATGGTCGGGTGTTTCTTATGGACACAACAAGTGGGAAAGAAGGTTACAACAATGGAAAAAAAAGAAGTAGCAAACTACAAATTTTTTGCACAAACTAGTATTGATAAATTATTTTCAACATTTAAAACAAGCCTTAGTGGAATAAATAATAACGAAGCAGAAGTATTAAGGGGTGAGTATGGTGAAAATGTTATTTCACATAAAAAGAAAACACCATTTATTGTAGAAGTATTAAAAGCATATTTTACACCGTTTACGACAGTACTATTAGCTTTAGCTATTATTTCGTTTATTACAGATTATGTGATTGTTCCAGCTGATGACAAAGATTTAACTGGCGTATTGATTATTGTAGCAATGGTGTTGTTAAGTGGCACAATGACACTTATTCAATCAGTCAAATCAAATAATGCGGCTGAGAAATTAAGTAATATGGTAAAAGTCACAGCGACAGTTCTTAGAAAAGGTGAGGAAGTTGAGTTACCTATTGAAGAAATTGTGTGTGGCGACATTATTAAATTATCAGCAGGAGATATGTTACCAGCAGACGTTAGATTGATTCGTACAAAAGACTTGTTCGTCTCACAAGCTGCTATGACTGGTGAAAGTTATCCTGTTGAAAAAAAAGACACATTTACTATGAGAAACAAAGACACAGAAACAGATTATGAAAATATTGCATTTATGGGAAGTAATGTTGTGAGTGGTAGTGCCATTGGATTAGTCATAGCAGTTGGAAATGGCACATTATTTGGTCAAATCGCGAAAGATGTGTCCGAAAAACACACGATTACTAGTTTTGATGTGGGGATTTCAAAAACATCTTGGTTATTAATTCGTTTCATGTTGGTCATGGCACCAACTGTATTCCTGATTAACGGTTTAACAAAAGGTGACTGGTTAGAAGCATTTCTATTTGGTTTATCAGTAGCAGTAGGATTAACACCTGAAATGCTACCAATGATTGTGACAACGAACCTTGTAAAAGGTGCGTCAACAATGGCGAAAAAAGGCACTATCATTAAAAATTTAAACTCTATTCAAAACTTTGGTGCAATTGATGTATTGTGTACGGATAAAACAGGAACCTTGACACAAGACAAGATCATTTTAGAGTATCATTTAGATGTTGATGGAAAAGAAGACGACAGAGTATTAAGACATGCATTCTTTAACAGTTATTATCAAACAGGTTTAAAAAACTTAATGGATAAAGCCATTATAGAATCAGCTGAAGAAGAGTTAAATATGAATGTCAATGCGTATAAAAAAGTTGATGAAATTCCATTTGATTTCCAACGTCGTCGTATGAGTGTGGTAATTGAAGATGCGTTTGGAAAAACTCAAATGATTACAAAAGGTGCCGTTGAAGAAATGCTTGACGTATCAAGCTATGTTGACTACCGCGGCAGTGTGGTTCCCTTAACAGAAGACATTAAATCAACTATTTTAAAAACAGTGGATGAACTAAATGAAGATGGATTACGTGTGATTGCGGTTGCTCAAAAAACAAATCCAAGTGTGGTGGGTGAGTTTTCTGTTAAGGACGAAAGCGACATGGTATTAATTGGCTATTTAGCATTCCTCGATCCACCAAAAGAAACAACGAAAGACGCTTTAAAAGCATTAAAAGAGCATGGTGTTGGTGTTAAAGTATTAACAGGGGACAATGCTTTAGTCACTAAATCTGTGTGTAAACAAGTCGGATTAGAAGATGAAGAGTTAATTACAGGGTCTGAAATTTCTCGTATGAATGATGTTGAATTAAAAGTTATTGCAGAAAAATACAATATTTTTGTTAAATTAACACCGTCTCAAAAAACACGCTTAGTAAAAGTATTACGAGATGCAGGTCACACTGTTGGCTTCATGGGTGATGGTATTAATGATGCACCTGCTATGAAAGAAGCTGATGTGGGTATTTCAGTAGATACAGCGGTTGATATTGCTAAAGAAAGTGCGGATGTTATTCTATTAGAAAAAGACTTAATGGTGTTAGAACGAGGTATTTTAGCAGGACGTACAACGTTTGGTAACATTATGAAATATGTCAAAATGACAGCAAGCTCAAACTTCGGAAATATGTTCTCAGTTGTTGTGGCAAGTATCTTCTTACCGTTTTTACCAATGTTGCCAATTCAATTGTTATTCTTGAATTTAATTTACGATATTTCTTGTATGTCAATTCCATGGGATAATATGGATGCAGATTATTTAGAAGAACCCAAAAAATGGGATGCAAGCCGTATTGGGTCATTTATGAAGTGGCTTGGACCTACAAGTTCAGTGTTTGATATTACAACGTATGCTTTAATGTATTTTGTCATTTGTCCAGCAGTGGTTGGTGGGTCATATCACACATTAGGAGCTGAACAACAAGCATTGTTTATTGCTGTATTCCATGCCGGTTGGTTTGTTGAATCATTATGGTCTCAAACATTAGTTATTCATACATTAAGAACACCAAAATTACCATTTATTCAAAGTAGAGCATCATTTATTTTAACAACGATTACGTCTATTGGTATTGCAATTGGTTCATTCTTACCATTTACAGCGTTTGGTCAAGATTTAGGATTAATGCCATTACCAGGGCAATACTGGATTTATTTAGCGCTGACTATCGTTGCTTATCTAATGCTTGTAATGATTGTTAAAAAAATCTATGTAAACCGTTTTGGTGAGTTATTATAATAGAAATTTAAAAAGAAACGAGTGATAACTTGTTTCTTTTTTTTTAACACGATAAAATAGATAAGTCGTAAGATTTGTCAATTTGGATATTTTCACATAGTCTATAAGTAAAGTGTAAAAGAAGGGTGGACAGGTAGATGTATCAAGTTATTCAGACTTATAGTGAAGATGAACCTTGGTGGTTTTTTGAAGAATGGGAAAAAAATATAAAATCAGAAGAGGCTTTTGATAAATTTCATGATGCGGAAAAAGCATTTATGAAACAATATGATCAATTAAAACAAGACTACGAAGAAGTAAAATGCAAAGATCCTTATTTAGTCGCTTTTTGGAACGATGAAGAATACGTATATTGTGAAGACTGTGATGAAGATTTACAAGCATACAGAGGATTAATGCTGGTAAGTGAGTACAAAAAATTAGATTTAGGAGATAATGACTCAGATGAAGCAACTGGTAATAGCAGAAAAACCAAGTGTTGCCAGAGATTTAGCCAAAGTGCTAGGGGCAACCAAGAAAACTAAAAATTATATCGAGGGAGATAGATATATC
Source organism: Vagococcus changpingensis (assembly GCF_058211775.1). Classification (NCBI taxonomy): domain Bacteria; kingdom Bacillati; phylum Bacillota; class Bacilli; order Lactobacillales; family Enterococcaceae; genus Vagococcus; species Vagococcus changpingensis. The sequence goes on along the minus strand of NZ_JBYVZB010000001.1, from coordinate 525,109 downwards.
GTAACTTGGGCTTTAGGTCATTTACTTGGCTTAAAAATGCCTGAAGATTATAACAAAGACTGGGCAGAGTGGAACATGAATACCTTACCAATGATTCCTGAACGAGTAGGGATAAAACCACTACCTAAAACACGTCCGCAATTAAAAGCTATTAGTCAATTAGCTAATCGCAAAGATGTATCTGAAGCCATTATCGCAACTGATGCAGGACGAGAAGGAGAGCTAGTTGCACGCTGGATTTTACAATATGTCAAGTTCAAAAAGCCAGTGAAACGTTTATGGATTTCTTCCCAAACAGATAAAGCCATTAAACAAGGATTTAAACAATTAAGACCGAGTAAGGAGTATGACAATTTATACTACTCAGCTGTGGCTCGTGCCGAGGCTGATTGGTTGGTTGGGTTAAATGTGACACGAGCGTTAACTGTAAAATACAAAGATAGTTTATCAGCAGGACGTGTTCAAACACCGACTCTTGCGATGGTTAGACAACAAGAAGAAGTCATTGAGAAATTTAGACCGGAAACCTATTTTACGCTAGATGCTGAATATGATGGTGTGGTAGGACATTTGCAATTAAAAAATCCTAGACAGTATAAAGAGAGACAAGCATTAGAAGATTTAGTCGCATCATTTGATGGAAAATCGTTAATGGTTGAAGAGATTCAAGTGAATGAAAAAACAGAGTATGCACCACTTCCTTATGATTTAACAGAAATTCAGCGTGAAGCAAATCAACGTTACCAATATTCTGCTAAAAAAACGTTATCGATTATTCAACGACTTTATGAAACTCATAAAGTGGTTACTTATCCAAGAACAGATTCAAAACATTTAACGACTGATATGAAATCAACGATGAAAGAACGTTTGATTGCAGTGACACAAATGTCACCAGAACTAGTAAAACGTTTGGTTAAAGATGGAGCAGTAGTAAAACAGCAAAACGTATTCCAAAATGCAAAAGTGACCGATCATCATGGTTTGATTCCAACTGAACAATCAGCTCGACTTGAAAAATTAGATAATGATGAAATGAAAATCTATCGCATGATTGTGGACCGTTTCTTAGGCTTATTTTTACCGCCATATAAAGTATCAATTGAAACGATTACAGCTAAAGTAGACCAATCAATCTTTGTTTTTAAACAACAACGTGTTCTTGAAACGGGGTGGAAACAAGTTGAACAAACAACCAAACAATCGGTTGTCTTTAAAAAAGGAACGGCAATCAAAGCTGTTTATAAGATTAATAAACAACTGACAACTCCACCAAACCCATTATCAGAGGGAACGTTGCTTGGAAAGATGGAAAAACATAATTTAGGAACACCTGCAACACGTGCCGAAATTATTGAAAAATTAATTAGTTCAGATTTAATTGAACGCCAAACTCATCGCTTAGTCGTCACAGCAAAAGGAAAACAATTATTACAGTTGGTTAATCCATCCCTTGTAACGCCAGAGTTAACACAAAAATGGGAACTATCTTTAGAAAAAATAGCGAATGGCCAATTAAAACATCAATCTTTTATTAAAGACATTGAAAAAGAAACCACTCGTTTAGTTAAAGAAATTAAAATGAGTGAAGAAAAGTATGTCGATCATTCATTAACCAATAAAACTTGTCCTGATTGTGGTAGCCAATTAAAAGAAAAGAATACAAGAGATGGCAAAATCTATGTATGTAGCAGTGAGACTTGTCGTTACAAACGACGTAAAGATCCAAAAGTATCCAATAAGCGTTGCCCGCAATGTAAAAAGAAAATGATGATATTAGAAAATAAAAATGGTTCATATTTCAAGTGCGGTGGCTGTCAATACACAGAAAAAATGCAAAGTGGCTCAAAAGGTAAGAAAAAAATCTCGAAACATGAAGAGCGAAAATTGATTAAAAAATATAATCAAGCAGAAGAGATGGAAAGCCCACTTGCGGCAGCTTTAAAAGCAGCAATGAAAGAAGACTAATAAAAAAGGAATGACACAAGGTTTATCACCTTACTGTCATTCCTTTTTATTATATGTTTAATACTTTATTTAAGAAGTCTTTTGTACGGTCATGTTGAGGATTTTCAAAGACTTGTTCAGGTGAACCATCCTCTAAGAAATTACCCCCATCAATAAACATCACACGATTTGCCACTTCTTTAGCAAATCCCATCTCATGAGTGACAATTACCATTGTCATACCTTGCTCAGCTAAATCTTTCATAACATTTAGCACATCTCCTACCATTTCAGGGTCAAGTGCTGAGGTTGGCTCATCAAAGAGCATAATATCTGGATTCATGGCTAATGCTCTGGCAATGGCGACACGCTGTTTTTGTCCTCCTGATAAAGAGTCTGGGTAGCTATCTTTTTTATCAGCTAAGCCAACTGATTCAAGTAAACTAATTGCTTTTTCATTTGCTTCAGCTTTAGATAATTTACCTAGGTCAACAGGAGCTAATGTTATATTTTCTAAAATAGTTAAATGAGGAAAAAGATTAAAGTGTTGGAAAACCATCCCAATATGTTGACGGACTTTATTGATATTAGTATTTTTATCCGTTAGATTTGTACCGTCAACAATAATATTTCCACTCGTAATTTCTTCTAATTGATTTAAGCAACGAAGAAATGTGCTTTTCCCAGAACCTGATGGGCCAATGATACAGACCACATCGCCTTTTTTGATAGAAACATTAATATCGTTTAATACAGTGTGTTCATCATATTTTTTTACTAAATGCTCAACTAATATTTTTTCAGCCAATTAGTTCACCTTCTTTTCTAAAACTTTTGCTAATTTTGTTAATGCTGTAATCAAAATCAAATAAATCAATGCGATAGTAAAGTAAACCATTGTACTTTGTAAATTCCTTGCTACGATAATCTTTCCAGCTTGTAATAATTCGATTAATCCAATGGCAGATAAAATTGTGGTATCTTTTAAAGAAATAACAAATTGATTAACAAATGATGGAATCATAATTTTAATTGCTTGTGGTAGGATAATTTTTTGCATTGCACGGTGGTAAGAAAGCCCTAGACTTCGAGAGGCTTCCATTTGACCGACAGGTACGGCATTAATACCTCCTCGGACAATTTCAGATAGATAAGCACTGGAGTTAAGAGTTAAGGTAATGATACCAGCTAAAAAGACAGGAATATTAAAACCTAGTATACCTGGCATACCAAAGTAAATAAAGAAAGCTAGTACCATCAATGGGATACCACGAATAATATCCACGTAGATTGTTGCAATGATTCGGAGTGCTTTAGAAGGAGAGACACTAAATAATCCAATAATAATCCCAATAATTAAAGCTAAAATAAATGAGATTAAAGTTAATTTAATGGTCATCCATAATCCGTTTAATAAGCTTTTCCAGTTATTTTTAATCATGCCAGCAAAACTTGTTTCATCTACTGCAGTTTCTTCAGTACTTGTATCTTTACCTGATGAAATGTATTTGTTGATAATTTTATCGTACTCACCAGACGTTTTTAGATTTTTTAAACCTGTATTGAATTTTTCTAATAATTCTTGATTTTGTCCTTTTTTAACAGCGAATCCATAAGCACTACCTGTTTCTTTTTCGCCAACTAATTCTAATGCTTGCCCATTTGTAATGGCATATCCAAGAACAGGATAATCATCAAAAATTGCGACTGTTTCACCGTTTTCTAGTGATTTATAAAGTCCGGTAGCATCATCAAAATTTTTAATCGTGTAGCCATATTTTTTTTGGTTTTTTTCTAAGAAAGCAGCACTTTCAGTACCCACTTTTGCAGCGACCGTCTTTCCTTTTAAATCATCATAACGTTTGATAGAGGTATTTCCTTTTTTAACAGCCATTGAAATGCCACTGTCAAAATAAGGATCTGAGAAATCAAATGATTTTTTTCTCTCGTCTGTGATACTCATACCAGCTACCATACCATCGACTTGTTTCGATTGAACAGCTTGTACCGCACTATCAAATCCTAGAGGTTTTAAATCTACTTTAAATCCTTGATCTTTTGCGATAGCATTTATTAAATCAACATCAATTCCTATGTAAGTTCCACTAGAGTTTTGATACTCAAAAGGAGCAAACGTTAAGTCAGTCCCAATTGTATAAGTTTTTTCTTCTGCTTTTACGTTAACTCCGAAAGCTAGGATAATTATTGAAGTTAATAAAGCAATGAATGAAAATAAAGAATATTTATTTTTCATGAAGGTTCTCCTTTTTTTTCTGTTTTTTTCATTATAGTTTAAAAAAATAGAAAAACACAAGCTTTATGTTAGATTATCTTACATAAAGCTTGTGCTTTTTACCAAAAATATTAAAAAACGGTTTAGTTTTTTAACTATCATTCTTTGTTTTCAGTTGGACTTAAATTCTCATGGCATTTTAATAGCCGACTAAACTAATGTGGTTTAGCAAATCCAACTTCAAGGATTGCATGTAGCAGGTATGTTGTTCATAGAAGTAATCATTAAGAGTAAATGTTATAGCAGATAGTTGTTATCTTTTATAAACAACTTGTGCACCAAAAGGCATCAAGGCTAGTCTGGCTAATTTAAATGATTGTTTACCAAAAGGAATTCCGATAATAGTAATGCAGAGAAGAATGCCACTTATAGCATGCATCATAGCTAAAGGAACTCCGGAAATAAGTAACCAAAAGATATCGACAACAATGGATAGACCACTGCCTATATAGATAACTTTCTTATCAAAAGGCCAAAAGGAAAGTCCAGCTATTTTAAAACATTGGAGGCCGATAGGGATGCCAATAATGGTTATACACCAAATACAACCGGTTAAAAGCCATGAAAAGCCCCCAATAAATCCTCCAAAAATAAACCAAATAATATTCCCAAAAAATGTCATAATAAGTCTTCTTTCTATGTTAAATTCTATTAATAAAAGCATTTATTCTATCATCATGGTAGAATGTAGTTAATTGATTATAACATAGACATATAATGTATACAAAAAGGGGAGATGATAGTGGAAAATATCTTTATGACATTTATAACCTATTCCATTGTAGGATGGCTGTGGGAAAGTGTTTATTGTTCGTTAAAAGCGCGACATTTTGTATATCGAGGCTTCTTATTAGGCCCATATTGTCCTGTTTATGGGTTTGGTGTGACAGCTGTTTTATTACTTGTCCCAGACAAATCAGGTACACTTTTAAATCTTTATTTTAATTCTGTTGTGATTGTGACTATTATTGAATTTATAACAAGTTGGTTACTAGAAAAATTATTTAATATGTCATTGTGGGATTATAAAAATGTTCCCTTTAATATTGAAGGACGAGTAGCTGTCCCAGTCTCAATGTTCTGGGGAGTGGGATGTTTATTCCTAATTAAAGTGATTAATCCAGTCATACAAGATGGCATTACAAACTTTATAAATGCCACTAACAATATTGGTCCCATTATTTTATTTGTTTTATTTACGGTAGATGTTATCTCAACATTAATTTTTACAGCGACTACCAAAAAAGAAGTTGCTTCATCAATTGATACGAGTGATAAGGAAAATGCTGGTATTAAAGAATATCGTTTAAAACACTTATTTGAAAACAAAGAATCAGACCATAATAGATTGAAAGTTTTACAAGACTTGAAAAATAAACCACTAAAATTAAAACATCACAATCTAAATCGTTTGCTTAAAAACTATCCGAATTTAAAATTAAAAAAATAGGGTTAGGCCTATTTTTTTTGCTGCTCATAAATGAATTGGCTATGTTATAATGGTTCTATTACATAAAAAGAGGTATGGTATGAATAACAATGATCGGTTAACGCGTTTAAGATACGCACTTGATATTAAAGATAATGATATGGTCGAGCTTTTTTCTTTAGGTGGCGTGACTGTTACAAAAGAAGAGTATTTATCAATGTTAAATAAAATTGATGACGACTTGTATGAAAATATGTTAGAAGATGAAATGTTTGAGAGATTTTTAAATGGCATGATTATTTCACAGCGTGGGAAAAAAGATGATGACCAGGTAGTCTATGAATTGCATGAAGGAAACGCAAATAATGTTTTTTTAAAGAAAATAAAAATTGCATTATCTCTTACAACTGATGATATGCTTCATTATTTAGATGAGGCAGGGGCAAGTGTTTCTAAAAGTGAATTAAGTGCTTTTTTAAGAAAAGAAGGACATCGAAATTACAAAGTATGTGGAGACAACTACACAAGACATTTTTTAAAAGGCTTAATGACTGATTATAGATAATGATTATTTTAGGAGGTGACTTATGCGTTTTGTCATTGATGGGGATGGGTCTCCGGTAAAAAATGAAGTGATCCAATTAGGAGAAACGTATCAAATTCCTGTTGTTATCGTGACAAGTATTGATCACTACACAAATAAAATTTATCCAGACTTTATTGAGTTTATTTACGTAGATAAAGGAAGTGACAGTGCTGATTATCGTATCGTAAAAGAAGTAGAGGATCATGATATTATTATTACTCAAGATTATGGTTTGGCTTCTCTTTTACTAACAAAACCAGTGCGAGTATTTCATCATAGCGGACAAGAGTATACAACACGCACGATTGATACGTTACTTAATCAACGTTTTATAGGTAGTCAAATGCGTAAGGCAGGAAAGAAAACAAAAGGTCCTAAAGCATTTACCCAAAAAGATAAAGAGATATTTATTGGGAAAATATTGGATATTATTAAGATAAAAAATAACCTTGGCTAAAAAGTTAAGGTTATTTTTTATTTTATGAATATATTTTTGTACTTTGTAAAAAGAATTGAGAATTAACATAATGGTAGATTGTTTTAGAAAAATCAAAAGCCTCTCCAGATGATAAGTAAAATAACTCATCAATTAATAATCCTGGATCCCCCTCATTTAATTCTAATAAGTCACTTTCATCTTTATTTAATTTTATGACATGGATATATTTATCAGAGAAGCTAATATTCAATTTCAAAGCTGTTTTACAGTAATCAAAAATAGAATGCTCTGCTATTTCAACATTTAAGTAAGGGATGATCGCTTTATTGTAATAGGATTCTTCTATACAGAGAACTTGAGAATTAATATATCGTATTCTTTTAACATAATAGACATTCTCTTTATCATCTAAACTTAAATGCTCCCTAACTTCCAATGGTGGAATTAATTCACTAAGTTCTAATACTTTAGACGTAATATCAAATTCACCTAAATCAGCTGTAAATCCTTGATTTTCACTGAAATTAATATAACCTTTTCTTTTTTTTCTCCTAACAAATACACCACTACCTTGTATTTGGTAGATAATTCCTCGTTTTTCTAATAAATCCAATGCTTTAACAATAGTACTTTTACTGACGTGATAAGTCTCTATCAATTCTTTAAAGTTTGGTAACCTACTACCATGGTTTAAGTTATTTTCAACAATTGATTCCTCAATTAATAATGCAATTTTTTCGTATTTTAACATCATAATAATTCCCTCATTTATATCCCTAAAGTTTTGTTACGATAGTTTTCTTTATTTTATCACAAAAAAATAAAAAAGATAGGTATTGACAAATTGTGCATGCACAATTATTATTTGTATATAAAATTTAGAGAGGAAGGCGAATCATGAGTAAAGTGAGAGACTATTCAAAGTTGGCACAAGATATTGTTGAAATACTTGGTAAAGATAATATTTCAAATGCTACACGTTGTGCAACAAGATTAAGATTGGTGTTAAAAGATATTCCAACTGATGCAAAAGAAAAAATTTCAACACTACCTGGTGTTATATCTGTCGTCATAAATAATGGACAATTTCAAATAGTGATTGGTCCACACGTAGGGGAAGTGTATGATGCGTTTACTGAATTAGTAAATGTTGATACAACTGAGGAAGAACCAAAAGGAAGTATTCTAAATCGTATTATTGCTACAATGTCTGCTGTATTTGCACCATTTGTTTATATTCTTGCAGCCGCAGGTATTTTGCAAGGAGCACTTATCTTAATTAATTTAGCTTACCCGGCCTTTGCATCAACTGATACTTATCGTGTTTTTAGTTTCATTTCTTGGGCACCGTTTACATTCTTGCCTATTTTTATCGCAATTACGGCATCCAAGCATTTTAAAGTAAATACATATATTGCTGTCGCGATATCAATGGCACTTGTGTCACCTGATTGGACAACAATGGCATCAGAAATTGCTTCAGGAAAGCATTTAACATTTTTTAACATTCCATTAAGTGAAACAGTCTATACATCATCAGTTTTACCGCCACTTATTATGGTTTGGTTGTTGTCTTATTTAGAAAAATTTGTAGAAAAAAGATTGCCTGGAGTGGTTAAGCCATTACTTACTCCATTGATTTGTATGGTTATCATGGTTCCTGTGACTATTTTAGTATTTGGTCCGGCATCAGCTTTCCTTGCAAACGGTATCGCAAATGGTTATAACAGTCTAGTACAAGTTGCACCACCTCTAGCAGGTGCATTAATTGGTGGATTCTGGCAAGTAGTTGTTATTTTTGGGGTTCATTGGGGAATTACTCCTGTTGTTATGGCGAACTTTGATATGTATGGAAGAGATTCATTCCAAGCATTTCAAACCATTGCAGTGGTAGCACAAGTAGGAGCAGTTTTAGGAGTGTTCTTGAAAACTAGAAACAAAGAACTTAAAGGGGTGTCGTTATCAGCCTTTATTACTGGTTTGTTTGGTATAACAGAGCCAGCTATTTACGGGGTAACACTTCGATTTAAAAAACCATTTATTTTTGGCTGTATATCTGGAGCAATCGGTGCGATAGTTGCTAGTTTCTTCAATCCATACTATTTTGCTTACGCTGGGTTACCAAGTTTATTAACAGTTGTTAATGGAATTAATAGTGAGTTTCCAACTTCATTCATCGGAATCGTCATTGGATGTCTGATTGCACTTGTTGGTTCAGCTGCATTAGTAATGATTTTCGGGTTTGGTGAAACAAATGAAACAGATAAAGAGTTAAGCGAAGACATTGAAGGAAAAGTGAGAAAAGAGACAATAGTTAATTATGATATGCCAACACCAATTATTGGAGAAGTCATGGCTTTAACTGATGTACCAGACGAAGTATTTGCTAGCGGTGCGATGGGGTCTGGAGTTGCCGTTAAGCCAACTGATAATAAAGTTTATGCCCCATTTGATGGTGTTGTAACGATGGTAATTGATTCAAAACATGCCATTGGTTTAACGAGCGATACTGGAATCGAATTATTGGTTCATGTTGGATTGGATACAGTTAAATTGGAAGGAAAACCATTTAAATGTCATGTTGTTCAAGGTCAATCTGTTAAAAAAGGTGACCTGTTATTAGAATTTAATGCAGAAGAAATCGAAGAAGCGGGTTATTCATTAATTACGCCAGTTATTATTACGAATTCTTTTGAATTTAAATCTATTCAAACAGAGGAAAATAATATAGTCAATGTAAACGATAGTCTTTTAAAATTTAATTAGAGGTGATAAAAATGGATAAAAACTTTTTATGGGGTGGCGCATTAGCTGCTCATCAATTCGAAGGCGGATGGAATCAAGATGGAAAAGGTCCAAGTGTTATTGATGTTATGACAGCAGGCGCACATGGTGTACCAAGAGAAATTACAGAAACAATTGAGGTAGATAAATTCTATCCAAACCATGAAGCAATTGATTTTTACAATAGGTATAAAGAAGACGTAGCATTGTTTGCTGAAATGGGATTAAAGTGTTTAAGAACATCCATTGCGTGGTCACGTATCTTTCCAAATGGAGATGAAGATACACCAAATGAAGCTGGGTTACAATTTTATGATGATTTATTTGACGAGTTATTAAAAAATGGTATCGAGCCAGTTATTACATTATCTCATTTTGAAATGCCGTTGCATTTGGCTAAAGAGTATGGCGGGTTTAGAAATCGTAAAGTGATCGACTTTTTTGAAAAATTTGCGATTACATGTTTTGAGCGTTATAAGAATAAAGTAAAATACTGGATGACTTTTAATGAAATCAATAACCAAATGGATACTAATAACCCTATCTTTTTATGGACGAACTCTGGTGTAACGGTTGAAGAAGGAGAAAATGCGAAAGAAGTCATGTATCAAGTTGCTCATAACGAATTAGTTGCTAGTGCTAAAGCAGTTATTGCTGGTAAAAAAATAAATCCTAATTTTGAAATAGGTTGCATGGTCTCTCATGTTCCAATTTATCCCTATTCATGTAATCCAGCTGATATTATGGCAGCTGAAGAAGCGATGCGTCAACGATTCTTTTTTGCTGATGTTCATGTACGTGGCTACTATCCAAGTTATGCCATGAAAGAATTTGAACGTGAAGGATATAATCTGGATATTCGCCCAGAAGATTTAGAAATATTAGCTAAGGGAACAGTTGATTATGTTGGTTTAAGTTATTATATGTCAACAGTTGTTAAAGCTGATGTGAATAACGATAACTTAGGTAATGTGGTGAATGGTGGATTACCAAATAGTGTAGAAAATCCATATATCGAAACAAGTGATTGGGGATGGGCAATTGATCCTGAAGGCTTGCGTTATGGATTGAATCGCTTGTATGATCGCTACCAAATCCCATTATTTATCGTAGAGAATGGGTTTGGCGCAATTGATGAACTAACTGAAACAAATGAAGTTCACGATCAAAATAGAATTGATTACTTAGTGAAACATATTGAAGCTATTAAAACAGCGATTGATTATGATGGCGTAGCAATCATGGGTTATACACCTTGGGGGATTATTGATTTAGTATCCTTCACAACTGGTGAGATGAAAAAACGCTACGGAATGATTTATGTTGACCGTGATAATGAAGGAAATGGTTCGATGAATCGTTATAAAAAAGATTCGTTTGATTGGTATAAAAAAGTGATTGAAACAAATGGAGAAGAGCTTTAAATATATAAAACTATTAGTCTGTACTGGCTAATAGTTTTTTTAATAGCTATTAATTAACCTATTTTTTAAAGTGTGTTATCCTACTATATAAGAAGAGCTTCGTATAGGAGGAAAAAACATGGGAGACAATAAATCTGCCAAAACAAATCAGTCTGAAACCACATTTATTAAGTATATCAGTTGGATTGCAACCATTACAGCAATTCTAATGTATGTATCGTACATTCCACAAATAAGTAATAATTTAGCTGGAGATAAAGGTAGTCCTGTTCAACCCTTAGTTGCAGCAATTAACTGCTCACTTTGGGTGATGTACGGATTTAAAAAAATGCCACGAGATTGGCCGATTGTACTAGCAAATTTTCCGGGAGTCATTTTTGGGATAATTACTTTTTTAACTGCTTTGTAGTAAAAAATGATTATTAAACCAAAAAATTTGAAAATTGACGTAAATTTGCCTTGAAATAGTTATAATATGGAAGAGTTTATGACTTAAGTAGTATTATATTGTTTCAGGGGGTTGGATCAATGGATATTTTAGAGATTACAAGTATCATTGGGACGATTGCTTTTTCGTTTTCTGGAGCACTTGTTGCTATAGAAGAAAAATATGATTTATTAGGGATTGCAGTATTAGGATTTGTCACGGCATTTGGTGGCGGTGCTTTAAGAAATTTGATTTTAGGATTATCAATGGATATTTTTTGGAGTCAGACAACACTGTTTTATGTGTCATTTGCAACAATTGGCATTGTTTATTTATTTCCGAAAAGGCTATCATCAATGAAAATGTTAGAACTTATTTCTGATGCAATCGGGCTAGCGGCATTTAGTATTCAAGGGGCTTTGTATGGATTAGGAATTAATGGTCATATAGGTCCTGTTATTATGGCGGCGTTATTGACAGGTACAGGAGGAGGATTAATACGAGATCTTCTTGCCGGAAAAAAACCAAGTGTCTTATGTGCTGAAATATATGGTAGCTGGTCGATTTTAATAGCAATCGCTCTTTATGTTTATCGTCCAACGCACTCATTAGTATATCTTTTTATCATTGTGGTAACAGTGTTACTAAGAGTTGTTGGGTTAACATATGATTGGAATTTACCGAAGTCTAAATTTAATAAACATGATGATGACAATAGCCACCCAACTCTAAAAATTGACTTATAAAACGTTGCGTGATATATTTTACAGATAATATAGACTAAAGACGTTATATAGAATCATTAAGTGTTAAGTTGAAAACAATTGATTGATTTTTCAATTGTTTTCTTTTTTTATGATGATTTTAGTAAAAAGGAGAGTCAAAAGTGAGTATTTTAGAGATTGATGACTTAAAGTATGAATTACCAGATAAGATGCTTTATGAAAATGGATCACTTCGTTTAAATAAGGGTGAACATCTTGGTTTAACAGGAAAAAATGGGGCAGGAAAATCAACTTTATTAAAAATGATTCAGGGTGAGATTATGCCTGATGAAGGTCGAATTGTTTGGCAAAACAACATCACGATTTCTTATTTGGAGCAACAATTAACCTATAGTGAAGGTGACACAATGTTTGATTATTTAAAGCAAGCATTTAGTCATTTATATAAAATGAGTGATGACATCCAAGAGATGTATGAAGAATATGCCACAACGTATGATGATGAGTTGCTTGAAACAATTGGGAAAAAACAAGAAAAACTTGAAGCCAGTGACTTTTATTCAATAGAAACACAAATCGAACAAGTTGCAAATGGACTAGGATTGACTGCAATTGGTTTAGATAAAGAAGTGGCTAAGTTAAGTGGTGGACAACGTTCGAAAGTTAGTTTGGCAAAATTATTACTAGAAAAAGCAGACGTCTTTTTACTAGATGAGCCGACAAACTACCTAGATGTTTCACATATTGACTGGCTATCAGATTATTTAAATCAATTAGATAGTACCTATATCGTAATTTCTCATGATAGAGACTTTTTAAACAAAGTAACGACATGTATTTGTGATATTGATTACCATACGTTGACGAAATACAATGGTAATCTAGAAGCTGCAATGAAACAAAAACAAGCAAAAGCAGAACAACATCAAAGAGATTATGAAAAACAACAAAAAGAAATTGATAAATTGGAAGCTTATGTAAGAAAGTACAAAGCCGGAAGTCGTTCGAATATGGCCAAAAGTCGTGAGAAACAATTAAATAAAATTGATAGACTAGCTGCGCCACCAAGTGGTAAACCAGGTAAATTTGAATTTCCGTATGAAATGAGTCATAGTCATTTAGTTCTTGAAACAAATGATTTATCAGTAGGATATGAGTTTCCTTTATTAGAAGACATTAATTTCAGACTTCATAAGGGTGAGAAAATTGCAATTAAAGGATTTAATGGGATTGGTAAATCAACCTTATTAAAAACGTTAATCGGTGAGATAGATAAGCTATCGGGAACGATTGAAATTAGTCGTGACGTGAAGATTAATTACTTTTCACAAGATTTAAATTGGGAACACCCAAACCAGTCAGCAATTGATTGGTTACAAGTTGTTCATCCAAAACTATCTAATAAAGAAGTGCGTAGAGTTCTTTCTAAAAGTGGCATTAATGATGATAACATGAGTAAACCGTTATCCCAACTTAGTGGGGGAGAGCAGTGTAAAGTGAAATTGTGTCATTTGACTTTAATTAAGAGTAACTTATTAGTACTTGATGAACCAACAAACCATTTGGATCAACAAAGCAAAGATGCATTAAAAGAAACACTGAATCAATTTGAAGGAACTGTGTTACTTGTTTCTCACGAAATGGACTTTTTGGAAGACTTAGTAGATCAAGTTTATGATGTTGCGTTAGGAAAAATGATGTAAAACGTAAGACCTCGAGAAATCGAGGTCTTTTTTTAATGAACAAAATTGTATTTTATTCTAATATCTTTACGGTTTTTGTGTTATACGAGTGAAATAATTAATTAATATTACATGAGAATATGATTAGTTTGTGGAATAATGAGTTTACGAATGTTGTATTAACAAAGTTTATAGAACCTATAAATAAAACCAATAGTAAGATAAAAAACAACAAATTGTATGCGTTTACATTAATTGGTACAGTATGAGTGTAGTCACAAAGAAACAAATGAGGTGGATAAAAATGATAACAGTATCAATCGCTGGAGGTTCTCAACCAGAGATTTTAACGTTGGTAAACGAAGCGAAAAATCGTTTTAAAGAAAGTCTGAATTTTGTTGTATTTGACCAAACAGAAGATATAGGAAATTCAGATACGTGGGAATATGTCCACTGTAAAGACGAGGCTGAAATAGTTCAAAAGGCAGTGCAATATGTAGCTGATGGACATGCTCAAATTCTCCTCAAAGGTATTATTCAAACACATACATTATTAAAAGAATTACTAAAAAAAGAGTATGGCTTAAAAACGAAATCTGTTTTATCACACGTTGCCATGGTAACAGTTCCTTCCAAAGATAAAACATTTCTGTTAACTGATTGTGCGATGAATATCACGCCAGACACTCAAACAATGATTGAAATTGTTGAAAATGTTAAATCTGTTGCGCACAAAATTGGATTAGATCATCCGAAAATCGCGTTACTAAGTGCGGCGGAAAATTACAATCCCAAAATGCCATCATCAGTATTAGCGACTGAAGTAACAGAAGCATTTAAAGATGAAAAAAATGCCGCAATATTTGGACCAATTTCATTTGACTTAGCAATGTCTAAAGAAGCAGTTGAGCACAAACGATTCGTTGGACCAATTATGGGGAATGCTGATGTATTGGTTGTGCCACAAATAGATACAGGAAATAGTTTGTATAAATCACTGACACTATTTGCTGATGCTACAGTCGGTGGAACAATCGTTGGGACAAAAGTTCCAGTGGTATTGACTTCAAGAAGTGATACAACCGCAAGTAAACTTGACTCTTTAGAGTTTGCCATGAAACAAATTTAGAAAAGAGGTTTTTTGATGGAACATATATTAGTTATTAATCCTGGCTCGACATCGACTAAGTTAGCTATTTTTTCAAATCATGAACAAATTGCAGAAGAAACGATTCGCCATACAGTAGAAGAAATTTCGCAGTTTGAAAATGTGATTAGTCAAACGGATTTTAGAGCAGAATTAATAAAAGAATTTATCACAAAACAACAAGTAGAAGACAGTTTAGTTGCTGTAGTTGGTCGTGGTGGGTTATTAAAACCAATACCAGGTGGCACATATAAAGTAAACGAGGCTCTACTAAGTGACTTGATAGCTGAAAAATATAACACACATGCGTCTAACTTAGGGGCTATCTTAGCCAATGAGTTTGCAAAAGAATACGACATTCCAGCATTTATCGTAGACTCAGTAGTAGTCGACGAAATGGAACCGATTGCAAAAGTATCTGGGCTAAAAGGAATTAATCGTAGAAGTGTTACACATGCACTTAATCAAAAAGCTGTTGCACGTGTGACAGCAGAAGAATTAGGTAAAGAATATGAAACCTCATCTATGATTGTCGCTCATTTAGGCGGTGGGATTAGTGTTGGTGCTCATAAAAATGGGAAGATGATAGATGCTGTAAATGGTTTAGATGGTGAAGGTCCTTTTTCACCAGAAAGAAGTGGCGAATTACCACTAGTTGATTTTGCGAATCTGATTATTGAAGAAAATCTAACGTTAGCTGATGTGAAAAAAATCATAGCAGGTAATAGTGGGCTGAAATCATATCTTGGGGAAACTGATTTAAGAGAAGTCGAAAAACGTATTAAAGCTGGCGATACTGAAGCAGCATTTTACGAAGAAGCCATGTCTTATCAAGTAGCTAAAAGTATTGCGGAAATGTCTGTTGTACTAAAAGGTAAAGTAGATAGCATCATCTTAACAGGTGGTGCCGTTTATTCTGAATCAATTCGTAAGCAAATTACTTCGCGAGTTGAATGGATTGCACCAGTTAAAGCTTTCCCAGGTGAAATGGAAATGCAAGCGCTATACGAAGGAGCATGGCGCGTACTAAAAGGAAAAGAAGAAGCAAAAGATTACGCTTTAGTGTAACAAATAGAAGGAGTGAAAAAGATGGCAGAACAAACAGACTTACTAATTTTAGGTGGCGGAACTGGTGGTTATGTTGCTGCAATTAGAGCAGCGCAAAAAGGATTGGATGTCACGATTGTTGAAAAAAGTAAATTAGGTGGAACATGTCTACATAAAGGATGTATCCCAACAAAAGCATTATTAAGAAGTGCAGAAGTATTTGACACAATCAAAGATGCACAGGAGTTTGGTATTGAGAATGTAAAAGACTTTTCTGTCGACTTTAAAAAAGTACAAGAAAGAAAACAAGGAATCATTAATCAACTTCACCAAGGTGTTGAAGGATTAATGAAAAAAAATAAAATTCGAGTTCTTGAAGGTGAAGGGGCAATTTTAGGGCCATCTATCTTCTCACCAGTTTCTGGAGCGGTTGCCGTAACATTTAATGATAAATCAAAAGAAGAAGAAATCATCGTCCCTAAGAATGTGATTATCGCGACAGGTTCATCACCGAAAACATTACCTAATTTGCCATTAGATGAAGAATTCATTCTTTCATCAGACGGAATGTTAGAAATTGAAACATTGCCTAAATCAATTGCGATTGTTGGTGGTGGAGTAATTGGTGTTGAATGGGCGTCTCTATTAAATAGTTTAGGCGTTGAAGTAACCATTATTGAATTCTTAGATCGCTTGTTAATTAATGAAAGCCCAACCATTTCAAAAGAATTGAAGAAAAGCCTAGAAAAACGCGGTATTAAAGTACTTCTAAGTAGCAAAGTATCTAAAGCAGATATCAAAGGTAAAGAAGTTGTGGTCGATATAGAAGGCCAAGATAGTTTAACAGTTGATAAAGTTATGGTTGCTATCGGACGCAAGCCGAATGTAAATGGTATTGGGTTACAAAACACATCAGTTAAGTTTGATGATAAAGGCATTCGAGTGAATGAGTTCTACCAAACAACTGAAGATCATATTTACGCAGTAGGAGATTGTATTGATACGCTTCAATTAGCACACGTTGCGATGAAAGAAGGAGAAATTGCAGTTAGTCACCTACTAGAAGAAGACGTTGACACAATCAACTACACGAATGTTCCACGTTGTGTTTATACAAATCCAGAAATCGCAAGTGTTGGATACTCAAAAGATAATGTACCAGAAGGTGTGAAAGCAAAAGTTGGAACATTTAGTTTTGCTGGAAACGGAAAAGCACTTGTTTATGGCGGTGAAGGTGGATTTGTTGAAGTGTTAAGAGATGAAGAAACGGATGATTTATTAGGTGTATCCATTATCGGTCCACATGCAACAGATTTAATTTCTGAAGCAAGTACTTCTATTTATTTAGATGCAACACCAATTGAATTAGGGGAGGCGGTTCATCCACATCCAACATTGTCAGAAGCAATTCAAGAAGCAGCACTCGATACATATAAAAAAGCAATTCATAAATAAAGGAAAGGTTGATGAAAAATGAAAACGTTAAAAAAATCAGGTTTAAGTAAAGAAGAAATTATACAAGCTTATTACGAGGTTAAAAGAGGTCGTCGTTTAGATGAACGTTTATGGCAATTAACTCGTATTGGTAAAACGTCATTTAACATTTCAGGACAAGGAGCAGAAGTTGCTCAAGTTGCAATGGCTATGGCTTTTGAACATGATAAAGATATTTTCTTACCATATTACCGTGATATGACTGCTTGTTTAGTATGGGGGATGACTTCTAAAGACATTATCTTAGGTTCATTTGGTAAAGATGCAGACCCTTCTTCACATGGTCGTCAAATGCCTAACCACTATGGTTCAAAAGAACATAACATTGTATCATTTGCTTCTACTGTAAGTACACAAATGCCTTTAGCAACTGGTGTAGCATATGCAGCACAATTAGAAGGAAAAGACTATATTGCTTTAACAACAACAGGTGAAGGTTCAGCCAACCAAGGTGAAGTACAAGAAGCAATGAACTTTGCTGGAGTTAAGAAATTACCAGTTATCTTCGTGGTAGAAAATAATAACTATGCGATTAGTGTTCCGATTGAAGAGCAATATGCTAACGAGAACATGTCTGACCGTGCTCATGGCTATGGATTTGAAGGAATCACTGTTGATGGAAATGACTTTACAGAAGTTTACTTAACATTTAAAAAAGCAGTTAAAGATGCTCGTAGTGGTAAAGGACCAAAATTAATCGAATTGAAAGTATACCGTTTAACTTCTCACTCTGCAGATGATGATCAAACGATTTACCGTTCTAAAGAAGACATCGAAAAAATGAAAGAAAGTGACCCAATTGATGTATTTGAAAAACAATTAATCGACGAAGGTTACTTAACTCAAGCAGAGATGGACAAAATGGATGAAGAAATTCGCGCTGAAATCGACAAAGCAACTGACGAAGCAGAAGCAATGTCAGATCCAGCTCCAGAATCATTATTAGATGAAGTATACGCGAAATAATTTTAGGAAAAAGAGAGGAATGAATGACAATGGCTGAAATGACATATTTAGAGGCAATTAATTTAGGAATATCTGAAGAAATGGCTCGTGACGAAAAAGTTGTAATCTTTGGTGAAGACGTAGGTGGAGATAAGGGTGGCGTGTTTGGTGTAACAAAAGGTTTAGCAGCCAAATATGGAGATAATCGCTGTTTTAACACACCATTAACTGAAGGATTGATTGGTGGATTAGCTGTTGGTTTAGGTGTTATGGGATACCGTGCAATTGGAGAATTCCAATTTGCTGACTACATTTTACCAGCGACAAACCAAATTCTATCTGAAGCTAGAACAATGCGTTACCGTACTAAAGGTGATTGGACAGCGCCAATTGTTTACCGTACGCCTTATGGTGGTGGAGTTCGTGGTGGATTATATCACTCTCAATCAACTGAAAAAATCTTTGCTGGTCAACCAGGATTACGCGTGGTTACACCGTCAAATCCATATGATGCTAAAGGAATGATTAAAGCAGCGATTCGTTCAGACGATCCAATTATCTTCTACGAACATAAGCGTCTATATCGTTTGTTAAAAGCTGATGTTCCAACTGCTGATTACATTGTGCCAATAGACAAGGCAAACGTTGTTCGTGAAGGTAGCGACATTACAGTAATTAGTTATGGAATGATGTTACAATACGCTATTTCTGCAGCTGAAAAACTTGCTAAAGAAGGCATTGATGCAGAAATTGTTGACGTTCGTTCATTGTATCCATTAGATAGAGAAACACTAGTTAACGCGGCTAAGAAAACTGGAAAAGTTTTGTTAGTAACAGAAGACAACAAAGAAGGAAGTATTATGAGTGAAATCGCAGCAATGATTTCTGAAGATGCGTTATTTGATTTAGATGCACCAATCAAACGTTTAGCTGGTCCTGATGCACCAAGTATGGGATATGCTTTAACATTAGAACGTGAATTCTTAGTAAATGAAGACCAAGTAATCGAAGCAATGAGAGAATTGGCAGAGTATTAAAAATTTAGGAGGAAGTTAGTTATGGCTATTAAAGAAATTAAAATGCCCAATTTAGGGGAAAGTGTTACGGAAGCAAGTGTTGTTTCATGGATTGTTAAACCAGGTGACACAGTAAAAAGATATGATCCATTAATGGAAGTTGTATCAGATAAAGTAACGACTGAAATTCCTTCAGACTTTGCTGGTGTTGTGAAAGAAACATTAGTTGAACTAGATGTAGATGTTCCAATCGGTACCTCTTTAATGACGCTTGAAGTTGAAGGCGAAGAGGATTCAACACAAGAAGTTGAAGAAATGAAAGAGGAAGTAAAAGAAGAAGTAATCGCATCTTCACCTGCTCCAAAAGCGAAAAAATCTGTTAATAAAGCAGCAGGACGTTTCTCTCCAGCAGTGGTTCGTTTAGCGCAAGAAAAAGGTATCGATTTAAATGATGTTGAAGGTACTGGAAAAGATGGACGTATCACTCGTAAAGATATTATGAACTTTGATCCAGCTAAAGTAGTTAAATCAGAGCCAGTTGTTGAAGAAACAGTTATTAAAGTTGAAGAAACAACAACAGCACCAAAATCAGAAACAGCATCACCAGTTGCAACATCAACTGCTTCTCAAGACGTTGTACCGGCTGATGGTGTAAGAAAAGCAATCGCTAAGAAAATGGTACAAAGTGTTAATGAAATTCCTCATGCTTGGATCATGGTCGAAGCTGATGTAACAAACATTGTTAATTTACGTAACAAAACAAAAGATGAGTTCAAGAAAAATGAAGGGATGTCTTTAAGCTTCTTCCCATTCTTTGCTAAAGCTGTTGTACAAGCAATGAAGAAAAATCCAAAAATCAACACATCTTGGGATAATGGAAACATTGTTTACCATAAAGACATTAACTTATCAATTGCTGTGACAACTGACGAGCATTTATATGTTCCAGTAATTCACAATGCTGATAATTTATCTCTAGCTGGTATTGCCAAAGAAATTAACCGTCTAGCAACTGATGTAAGAGATGGCAAATTGCAAGGAAAAGATATGCAAGGTGGCACATTTACATTGAACAATACTGGTACTTTAGGATCAGTTCAATCAATGGGAATCATCAATCACCCACAAGCAGCTATCTTACAAGTTGAATCAATTAATAAACGTATTGTTCCAACTAAAGATGGTGGATTCAAAACAGCAGATATGGTTAACCTATGTCTGTCAATCGACCACAGAATTTTAGATGGACAACAAGCAGGTCAATTCTTAAGAGATGTGAAAGAAAACCTAGCTAACTTCTCATCTGAATCTGATATCTACTAAAAAACTATCATTATCTATTAAACTGTCATGTAAAGAATTAGATTTCTCAATTTACTTTGGGAAATCTCCTTCTTTCTTTAAGTAAGTGCAATCATTCTCAAACTAATTTAAAAATAATATTAATAGGAGTTTTTGATATGACAAAAGCAGAAGAAACAAAATTATCCCCACGCCTATTTCTTAATAAGGTTTTAGCAGGTACAGCTCAAGGTACGATTATTGCCTTGATTCCAAACGCGGTACTAGGAGCAATTTTAAAATATTTCTCACAATATGACATTATACAAATGATTATCCATGCAGGACTTATTTTCCAATTAGCGACACCACTGATTATTGGTGCGTTAATTGCTCATCAATTTGGTCTTAGTCCGGCAAAAATGATGATAGCAGGTGGTGCAGCATTTGCTGGATCAGGTGTGATTAAATTTAATACTGAAGTGAGTTCGTATGTTGGAGCTGGAACAGGTGACATCATTAATATTATGATTACAGCTTCTGTCGCTGTTTTAATGATGCTATATATTGGAAGTAAATTTGGTTCTGTTGAAATTATTGCGATGCCTATTGTTGTAGGGATTGGTGCAGGTTTAATTGGGATGTTAACTTATCCATTCGTGACACAAATCACTGTAGCAATTGGAAAATTAATTAATAACTTTACTGATTTCCAACCAATTGTGATGAGTATTTTAATCGCGTGTTCTTTTGCCGCACTGATTATTTCACCAATCACAACAGTCGGAATTGGTTTAGCCATTGGATTAAACGGCGTATCAGCCGGTGCAGCCGCTATGGGAATAGCAGCTACAACGATTGTATTAGTTATCAACTCATGGAAGATTAATGAGTCAGGTGTGACATTAGCTATTGCATTAGGCGGAATGAAAATGATGATGCCTAACCTATTTAAATACCCAATCATATTAGTGCCAGTGTTATTTACAGCGGTGATTTCAGCAATCCCAGTTGCATTATTAAATGTATCTGGTACACCACAATCAGCTGGTTTTGGTTTAGTTGGTCTTGTTGGACCACTAGCATCACTTGATTCAGGGTTAAACATATTCCTATTAATTATTTGCTGGTTCTTAGTTCCAATTGCTGCTGGATTGTTATCTAAATTTATCTTTGAAAAAGTTTTAAAACTTTATGATAGCAAAGTAGTCTTTGCTTACCAAGGTTAGTTTTGCTTAATTGCTTGTATGAAGTCTTCTATATCAGAAGTGATATTAAAGTCTTTTCTTAAAGCAATACCAATTGGAAAATGAGCATATCTATCTTTAAGAGGAATCCACTTAACATTGTCACTTTTTCCAACAATTTCATATTCAATTGGTAACAAGCAGATGGAGTCGTTTTTTTGCAAACTATGAATTAAAACTTGCAGATCATCATTTTGCAAAATAATATTAGGCTCGTATCCAAAGAAACGACTTCTTTCTAGTAGTAAACGGCCAATCATATACTTCGTTGATAGAGATGAAAAACGTTGGCCTTTTAAGTCATTGAACGTCAATTCATGTTTCTTAGATAATGGATTATTTTCAGGAACAACGACATAAACGTTATAACCTTTTGTTGTTGTTTCTAATGGCTCTATATTTATTTGTTCTGGATGATTATTTGGAAAAGAGATTAAACCAATATCAATTTCCTTATTTTTAAGTTTAGTTTGTAATTCAGGTGATCCATCTTGAACGATATTTAAATCTATGTATGGATGCGTTTGCAAAAATGTTGAAATTTCTTTCATAAACTGTACAGAGAATAGGGTCGTTAAACCAATCTTGATTCGTTTTTTTTCAGTTCGATCATTCATTTGATGAATGTCTTCAATCAATTGGTCGAACTGTTCAACGATATCAACCCCTTTTTTATATAAGTAAGCCCCAGAAGTTGTTAATTGGAATGGTTCATCAGTATGAACAAATAATGATGTATTTAATTCGCTTTCAAGCTTTTTTATAGAAAGTGACAAAGTTGGTTGTGTGACAAATAAGTTTCTTGCAGCACTAGATAGGTTTCTAGTTTGAGTAATTTCAATAAAATATTTTAATTGTTGAATATTCATAATATTATGGACCTCTTTTCAAAATAACGTTCATATTTTTAAATATACGTTTATTATATTAAATATATAATATAATACAATACATTTGTAAACGATTTATACTTATAATAACATAAAGATTGAAAAATATTAATAAGAATAATTGGAGGAATTATAGATGAATATAGTTATTGCAGGTGCTGGAGCAATGGGTAGCCGTTTTGGTATTATGTTAAAACAAGCAGGAGAAAATGTTATTTTAGTTGATGGTTGGCAACAACACATTGACGAGATTAACCAAAATGGATTAAAAGCCAATTTTAATGGAGAAGAAATAACAGAATTTATCCCAGCTTATAATCAAAATGACTTGTCAGAGGTTGAATTTTCAGCTGATTTAGTTATTTTATTTACTAAAGCAATGCAACTAGATAACATGCTTCAATCACTTGATAATATGTTAGGTAAAGATACCATCGTGTTATGCCTGTTAAATGGTATTGGGCATGAAGATGTGATTAAAAAATATGTAGATTATGACAATATTTTGCTTGGAAATACAATGTGGACAGCTGGTATGGAAGGACCAGGTAAAGTGACTTTATTTGGTAACGGAAGTATTGATCTACAAAATTTGGGTGAAGGTAAAGAAGATGTGGCACAAAAAGTAGCTGACGTGTTAACGAATGCAGATCTAAATGCTAGAGTATCTCAAGATATTTTAACGTCAATTTATCGAAAAGCATGTGTAAATGGTACGATGAATGGGCTTTGTACTATTTTAGATTCTAATATGGCAGATTTTGGTGATACATCAAGTGCTAATACAATCATTAAAAAAATTGTTTCTGAATTTTTAGCGGTTGCTCGTGTTGAAAATGTTTTTTTAGATGAAGAAGCTGTTATTGAACAAATTAATGGTTGTTTTAATAGAGAGACAATTGGTTTACACCATCCTTCAATGTATCAAGATTTAGTTATTAATAATCGTTTAACAGAAATTGATTACATCAATGGTGCAATTGTTCGTAAAGGAAAAGAATATGGTATAGAAACACCTTATTGTGAATTTTTAACTTTATTAATTCATTCCAAAGAAGAAATTGTTGGAGCAAAATAAAAAACATCACAGTTTGAATTTTATGTGAACATATAAAATTTAAACTGTGTTTTTTTGTTGAATATTATATAGTTTGTTTAGTCAAACCTTTAGTTTGTTCATTAAAACTTCTTTATGTAAGCGTTATTATATTAGTGGAATAAAATTATAATATTCGGGGGAAAAATAATGCATAAAAAAAGAATGACACACTCATCAATGATTATTATGTTAATGTCGACAGGTTTAGTGGTTTCAGGATGTTCTAATAGTAAATCAGCCAATGACTTTGTCTATTCAGAAACACCATCAAGCAAAATAGATCGTGGGATGGATAATCAACCAGAATCTTCTTATTGGTTCCCGGAAGATTTTTTAGCGTGGGATGTTACTAAAGATTCAGATGCAAAATATAATGTCAGTAATATTCCGTTAGCAAAACGAGTAGATAAAAAAGAATTAACACCATCTAATGATATTCAGGATAAACAAACGAAAGTGGTTGCTTTATCGATTATGAATAGCAGTACAAGTGGTAACGCCCCGTTTGGTATTAATACATTTGATGCCAATGTTTTTTCTTATTGGCAATACATTGATCAGTTGGTTTATTGGGGTGGTTCTGCAGGGGAAGGAATTATTGTTCCACCTAGTCCAGATGTGATTGATGCCTCTCATAAAAATGGCGTGCCGGTTTTAGGAACAATCTTTTTCCCACAAACAGAGCATGGAGGAAAAATTGAATGGCTAGATGAATTTTTACAAAAAGATAATAAAGGTCATTTTCCTGCAGTTGATAAAATGATTGAGGTTGCAGAAACATATGGATTTGATGGCTGGTTTATCAATCAAGAAACAGATAATCTTGTGACTAGTTTTGATGATGTAAAAGATGGAAAAGAAACAGAGAAGACGACAGAAGATGGTTTAACAAAAGAACATGCTACTTTAATGATGGAGTTAATCAAAGAATTTAAAGAAACAGCACCAGAAACATTAGATATTATGTGGTATGATTCGATGACATCTGAAGGCAAAATGGATTGGCAAAATGCTTTAACAGATGAAAATAAATCGTATCTTGTTGATAGTCAGATGAATCCGTTATCTGATTCCATGTTTTTAAATTTCTGGTGGAATACGGAAAAATTTGCCAAAGATAATTTATTAAAAGAATCGAATATTAAAGCACAAAAAGAAGGGATTGATCCTTATTCACTTTATGCAGGGATTGATGTTCAGGAAAATGGTTACTCAACACCTGTTAAGTGGGATTTATTTATGAATGAAAAAGGGAAACCTTATACATCGTTAGGTCTTTATGTTCCAAGTTGGACGTACGCTTCAACAGATAACCCTGATGATTTCCAAATGAAAGAGAATATTTTTTGGGTAAATTCCCAATCAGATCCAAGACAAGCCGTATTACCAAAAGAGGGCGAATGGCCTGGTATTTCGACATTTTCTATCGAGCAAACAGCGATTACTAGTGTGCCATTTAAAACGAATTTTAATCTAGGAAATGGTTATAATTATTTCATTGATGGGGAAAAAGTCTCTAGTAGAAATTGGAACAATCGAAGTTTACAAGATATCATGCCAACATATCGTTGGGAAATTGATCATGGCAAAGGAAATGAAGGGAGCATGTCGATTGACTATGCCGATGCTTATAACGGAGGGAATTCACTAAAATATCGTGGAAACATGAAGAAAAATGCCACCAATACGATTCATTTATATCGAACAGATATGACCATAGATAAAAATACGAAGATATCTACAACGGCTAAAGCCAATGAAGAAACAGAATTAAATCTGGTTGCAACATTAAAAAATGGTAAAAAACAAGTTCTTAGTCCAAATGGAGCAATTAAGGAAGATTGGACACGAGTGACTTATGACACAGATAAACTAGTTGGAAAAACGATTACTGATATCTCTTATGAGTGGAAAACAACATCAGATGCACCTGATTATGAGTTTAAGTTGGGTGAATTGGCTATGTTACCAAAAGAAGAAAAATCAGTGATGGATGTTAAAAAGTTAACAATAGAAGACGCCATATTTGATGAAGAAGAAAGCAATTTTGCTGGTGTGCGCTTAACGTGGGAATCAGATAAAACAGATGGTCTAAGTCACTATGATATTTATCAAGTGAACGATGATAAGTCTCGCTCCTTTATTGGTGCAACACTATCAACTACTCACTATATCAATGCATTAGAAAGAGTAGGAGAATCGAATAAGACAACCCTTGAAGTTGTGCCAGTTGATGTATTTGGTAAAAGAGGAAAACAGACAGAAACAATCGTTTTGGAATGGCCTGATAATAGTTTGCCAAAAGCCGACTTTACAGCATCACAAACATTAATTGCACCAGGTAAAGAAGTAACATTTATTAATCAATCAACAGATAATGCTGATGAACTTATTTGGGAATTTGAGGGTGGTGACATAAAATCTAGTACTAAAGAAAATCCAGTTGTAACCTTTGAGAAAGAAGGAAGTTATAAAGTTAAATTAACAGCTAAAAATAAATCTGGTGAGTCAGTGATGGAACAAGAAAAATTCATTGTTGTGAGCGAAGAAATCAAAGATGAACTTGAAAAGTTATCGACAAAAGACAGTCAAGTTGAAGCATCATCATTTATCAATGATGGTGAAGCCCCACAATTTGTTTTAGACGGTAATTTAGAGACAAAATGGTGTGCAGTTGGCTCAGCACCACATGATATTACAATTGATTTAGGTGCTGTTAAAACAGTAAGCCAAGTAAACATGTTCCATGCAGAAGCAGGTGGAGAAAGTCCAGATATGAACTCAAAAGCTTATAAAATCGAAGTGAGTGAAGATGGAAAAGAGTTCAAACAAGTTAAGCGTGTTATTAGTAATGCTGCTGCTGAAACAACAGATACCTTTGCACCAGTTAAAGCACAGTATGTTCGAATTACACTTGATAAACCAAGTCAAGGTGCCGATTCAGCTGTCAGAATTTATGGTATTGATATTTTGGGTATGTAAGAGTAAACACAAAAAAAGATTAACCTTTAATGAAAGGGTTAATCTTTTTTTGCTTTTTGATATTCAGATTTTAGTAAACTATATCGGTTTAAATTGACGAAATGATGTTGCCTATAAATATCTTCTCTATCCACTCCATCAAAATGAAAACCTGATTTTTTAGCTACTTGGTTGCTTGCTATATTAGTCTCTTCAGCAACTATAACCAATTTATTTAATTTTAAGTTATTAAAAGCAATGTCAGTTAGACATTTGACACATTCTGTCATGATATTTTTCCCATTGTAATCATAATCCAGCCAGTAGCCAATTTCAGCCTTTTTATGAGTTGTATTGATATTGTGGAGGTCAATACATCCAATAATTTTTGTATTATCCAAAATAAATAAAACAACCTCTTTTTGTTCAGCTTCTTGCTTAATTGAGCGAGCGATGAAATGTTCACTATCTTTTACGACATTAGTGAAAGCAACAAAATCGAGAAATGTTTCTAAATGTTCTTTATTTTTTCTAACAAGAAGAAAAAATTCTTCAGCCATATGGCATTCAGGTTTAACTAAAGCAATCGTCGAATTGACAGGTAATTTAAAATATAGCAAACACATCACGTCCTAACATTTCTTTAAAGTATATCATAAAAATAAAAAACAATGAATATTATTTTTATAGCATGTTAAATAAAAAAGCATTAGTTATTTTTAAAGGTTTTTTACTGATATAAGTAACATATACTTTAATAATAGAATAACTATTATGTATATAGCGCTATCAATCCAGAATGTTCGTTTTATAACCGAACCTTTTAAGGTATAAATGAGTTATTTGTTAAAGTTTACGTTTTTTTTACATAAACTTTACAATTCAAATCTATACTTTAATTAATCAGTAAAATAACTGATGAAGAAAAGGAGAGAAAAAAATGAGAAAGTCTAGGTTCACCTCGCGTTTGTTGGTAGTGTTGGCGAGCACAATGCTATTTTCTGTTTCAGTTGGAGCTGAAACAGCACTGGATAAAGCGCCAGAAATTAACGCTTCAAGTGTGACGAATAATAATAAAAAAGTATTATTTGATAACACACATGGCCAAACAGCAGGAGCTGCTGACTGGGTTATAGATGGAGCATTTTCAGATTTTGCAAACGCTTTATCGGAAAAAGGGTATTTTGTGAAAGAATTAAGGAAAACACCCCCCATTACGCTCTCAGATTTAGAAGAGTATGATGTATTTGTTTTACCCGAAGCAAATATTCCTTACAAAATTGGTGAACAACAAGCTATAGCTGATTATGTTAGCCAAGGTGGAGCTGTCTTTTATATAGCTGATCATTATAACGCTGATCGCAATAAAAACCGTATTGATTCAAGCGAAGCATTTAATGGGTATCGACGTGGTGCTTATCAAGATATGACAAAAGACATGACAACTGAAGAAAAAAACTCAGATGCTATGAAAGATGTTAAAAGCAGTGATTGGCTAAGTGACACATTTGGTATTCGTTTTAGATACAATGCACTTGATAATATTAATAATAAAACACAAGAATGGATTATTGAGGATGCATTTGGTATTACAGAAGGCGTAAAAAAAGTAGGCCTCCATGCTGGAAGTACTTTAGCAATCACTGATAATACTCGTGCTAAGGGTTTGATTTATCCACCTAAAGGATTAACAAGTGCCAATAAATGGGGTCACGCTGTTGATGAAGGAGTTTATAATGGTGGTGGGATTGAAGAAGGACCTTATGTTGCCATTAGTAAACGTGATCATGGTAAAGCAGCCTTTTTAGGTGACACATCTTTAGTTGAAGATGCATCACCAAAATATTTAAGAGAAGAAAATGGAAAATCTAAAAAAACATATGATGGATTTAAAGAAGCTGATGATGAAAAGATTTTGATGCAATTAGTTGACTGGTTATCAGAAAAAGAAACCTATAAAACATTTACAGAAAGTGGTACTGTGCTATCAAGTATTACAAAAATTCATGATTATGAAGTACCAGAAAAGACAACTGAACCTCAAGATGAGCCGTGGGCAGCGCCACAAGCTAACTATAAATGGTTTGATTCTAAAACATTTGCACCAGGTAGTTTTGGTTCAGCTGAAAAAGCACAAGCACAACCATCAACTTCAGTTGTTTTTACTGATAAGCCAGTAGCAAATAAAATAAATAAAGCAACTATTAAGATGGAAGGGTTAAAACCAAATTCAGTCGTATCTGATTATCAATTTGGCGTCTACACCCCAACTGCTCAAAATGGATTTGAACTTGGAAATCAAGTGGCGAAAACAAAAGTTGCTGATAAAGCACTAAGCGAAAAAATAGGATATTCTGAAAAATTCTCTGTATCTGCTGATGATAAAGGTGCAGCAAGTATAGAAGTTGAGTATTTAGTTGAGTTTGAAGGAGAGTATAATTTCCGAGTGAAACTTGGCAAAAATAATGTGTTAACACAAGGCATCACTATTTCAAATGGCGCAACAGAAACACCGATACCTCAACCAGAAGAGGAGAATAAAACATTAGACTATAGTGTCATTGGGCAAATTCAGTTTAAAAAATCAGATGATGCAGTAAAACCAGTAGACCCTGAAAACCCAAATGAACCACAAACACCACTTAATCCTGATGGGACTGAAACTAAACCAGGTACTGGTGGATTATTATCGGTTGATTATGCGTCAAGTTTTTCTTTTGGACAACCAACGATTGAGCCAACGTTGAAAAACTATGGAGCATTTGCTCAACGATTTAAAGAAACGGATGCTTTACGTGGTAATTATGTTCAGGTAACAGATAAACGCGGAACACAATCAGGATGGGTATTACAGATTGTACAAGATAATCAGTTTAAATCATCAACCAATGATGAATTGACTGGAGCGAAATTAACATTAGGGAATGGTCAATTGAATTCACCTAATATGTTACAAGATGGTTATGATGTGAAAACAATGCCACAACATTTAGCGCATCCATTAAAAGCGACTGATGCTACTTTATCTGGAGGAATGGAATTAATTCCAGGACAAAGTCAAATTATTTTAAAAGCAAATAAAGGTCAAGGAATGGGGACGTGGGTATTGTCTTATGGTCAAAGTAAAGACAATAATATAGGTCAATTAAACGCAAATGATGCTAGTCAATCATCTGTTATTTTAACTGTTCCAAGTACGGCAAATCCAAAAGAAACAGTTTATCAATCAAATATTACTTATAAATTATCAATGGTTCCAACACCATAAGGTCAAATGTTAGTCGATAGACTAGAAAAACACTAGTCTGTCGATTTTTATGTTTATTAATTAAGGAGAATGAAGATGAAAAATGTACGAAAAATTGGTTATGTAATGGTATTATTTGTTTTGATAAATATGTCGTTTTCAATTGTAACATACGCCAATCAAGTTGGATTTTCAGTAGCACCAGTATTACCATCTAATCAGATTGATAAAGAAAGTGGGTATTTTCATATTCAATTAAAAGCAGGAAATAAGCAACAATTAAGCGTTGAATTGAAAAATCATACAGAAAAAGAAATGGTCTTAAAAACATCTGTTGCGAGTGCAACGACGAATATCAATGGTGTGATTGATTATAGTCCAACAAAAAATAAAGTTGACGAGACGTTACCGATAAATTTATCAAAGCAAATAACAGTAGATAAAATAATTACTTTATCCCCTAAAGAAGAAAAAATAGTGTCAGTTAAAGTGAGCATGCCAAATAAAGATATTCCAGGAGTTATAGCTAGTGGTATCTCTTTTGAAGAAGAGGGGAATGTTAAATCGAATCAATTATCTAGTCAAACAACGGTTAATAATAAGTTTTCTTATGTACTAGCGTTGTTGATGCAACAGTCAGCCAGTATTGAGACACAACCTGAGTTAAAGTTAGGGAAAGTTAAAGCGATGGAACTGAATACTAAAACAAGCGTATCGGCACCTATTAGAAACTTATCTTCAGCTTATTTAAATCAAGTAACGATTAAGAGTACGTTAACAAAAAAAGGAAGTAACGAGCCTTATTATGAATACAAAAAAGAGCAAATGCAGATTGCACCTAATTCAATTTTTGAGTTTCCGACTTTTTTAAATGGTAAGAAATTAGAAGATGGAGAGTATTTTTATAAAGCAGTGGTTAGTGGGATGACAGG
Source organism: Vagococcus changpingensis (assembly GCF_058211775.1). Taxonomy (NCBI): domain Bacteria; kingdom Bacillati; phylum Bacillota; class Bacilli; order Lactobacillales; family Enterococcaceae; genus Vagococcus; species Vagococcus changpingensis. The sequence continues at coordinate 494,067 of NZ_JBYVZB010000001.1, read as the reverse complement.
AGAATTAAATAAAGAAGATCAGGAACGATTAGAGTGGGTATTAACAGATACAATAAACATTGATCAAAAACAAGCTAAGGAACTAAATGAATTAGATGATTTAGTAACAGATAAAACGGTTGGATTAAATAAATGGTTAGTTTTAGCAGTTAGTTTAAATGTCCTTCTAGTATTAGGGATTGTTAGTTACTTTTTGTTTGCAAAGAAAAGAAATAAGTAAATTAGACTAATTTTTTTGAAATTTAGTTATTTTATGGTAGGATACCAACAGTAAAATAATCTGATAGGAGAGTAAATATGAGATTATGGCATGAAGTATTAATACCTAAGTTACCAAGGCAACAACTACTAGGTCAGCATAGAGAGTGTTGTGCGCTAAGAGGTAAAGGGTGGGGAAAACCACATTCAACTGTTAATTATGTGTTTGATCATAGCCCGTATAAATTAGTGCAATACCATTGGTTGATTATGAACGAGATGGAAAACAGAGGTTATAAACCTGATACACTTTGGAAACATCCTTTGTATAGAGGGAAAGCAATTGATGCTTATACAAAGTTACCAGAAGTTCCAATAGAAACCCCAATTTATCCGGAGCACCATGATGACTACTTAAAAGAATGTTTAGATAATTTGGCTGAAAAAGACATTTATTTATAAAAAAACAATCAAATGCCGTCATGTGCATTTGATTGTTTTTTTATGCTTTAGAATCCATTCCAAAAATTAAACCAAGAGCTAACATTGTTGAGACCAAGGCTGTTCCTCCTTGACTTAAGAAGGGAAGAGGAATACCTGTTAATGGTAACAAACCTATTGAGGCTCCGATGTTTTCGAATGTTTGGAAAACCAACATAAAGACAATTCCTACACAAATATAAATATTAAAGGTAGAATTACTTTTAATGCCAGTATAGAAAATTTGGAAGAACAGATAAAAATAAAGTAAAATAACAGCCGTTGCGCCAGCAAAACCATATGCTTCACCCACGAAAGTGAAAATCATGTCAGACTCTCTAACTGGCACATAAACTTGTACCCCGGTTGTTCCAGTTCCAAATAATCCACCAGAACCAATAGCTAAGAGGCCTTGTACTTGCTGGTAAGCAATAGACGTTGCATACTCAAAAGGATTGACCCAAGCTCTAATACGGTTTAATTGGTATTCTTTAAAATGTAGCGAGGAAAGTATTGATTGACCAAAATCAGTAAACACCAAGAAAATGAGTGTTCCTCCTAAAACAGCAGCAATACCACCCAGAACAGCCACAATTCGCCAGTTAATACCCGATGCCACAATAAGTGCGCCAAGAACGCAAATGAAAACTAAACTTGTTCCAAAATCCTTTTGCACAAACATTAAAAAGAATAATGGAAGAGAATACAAGGCTAATTTTTTTACCATATCCAAATCAGTACGAATATCCTTTTCAGGGACTCTCTTATTGTATTTTACGAGTTCTTTAGATATAAAGAGAATGTAAGCTGTTTTAGCGATTTCTGATGGTTGGAATTGAAAGCCAAAAATGTCTAGCCAACGTTTTGTGTTGGTTAAATCATACATGTGAGGGTCGTAAAAGAAATACAAGGAACCCATAAGAAGTAGTGAGAACACATAAAACCATGGGACAGCTTTCCAAATGATATCACGTTTGATGTATTTTACCCCAAACATTAAAACGGTTCCTAGTCCAACAAACACCAGTTGTTTTAATGCTTGTTTAGTGGGATTATTTTGGTCATAATACGCTACCCAATACTGTAGCCAAATACTTAAAATAAGCATTAAAAATATTGGCAATAATAACGCGTAGTTAAAATTGTTTTGTTGTTGATATTCTTGTCGTTTCATGCCGTCATCTTATCCTTTATTTAGTTATATTAATTAAAAATTTTAAGTCCATACTTGTAATAAGCTACCACTTTTATTGATAATAGTATATAGTAATAATGAAATTAAATGAATTTTTAATCTTTTTTCCTACTTATGTTTAAATTTAGAAAGTTTAGTGTTGTTATGTTAAGTGTTAAGACGAATCAATAGACAATAAAAATAGAAAAGGTTAAAGTATGAGTAGAAAACTATAGGGGGTATTAATTATGTATGATGTAATTATTATAGGAGCAGGACCTGGAGGAATGACGTCGGCTTTATATGCTTCTCGTTCTGGCTTATCTGTATTAGTAATCGAACGAGGTGCACCAGGCGGACAGCTAATGAATACAGATGAGGTAGAAAATTATCCTGGATTTAATCTTATTTCCGGTCCTGATTTAGCACTTAAAATGTATGAAAATTCTACTAACTTTGGTGCAGAACATGTCTATGGAAATGTTGTTAGTATTGAAGACCATGGTGCTATTAAAAAAGTAGTGTGTGATGATGAAGAGTATGAAGGAAAAACGGTGATTATTGCTTCAGGAAGTGAACATCGTAAAATCAATATCCCTGGTGAAGAAGAGTACGCTGGACGTGGTGTATCTTATTGCGCAGTTTGTGATGGGGCATTCTTTAGAGACCGTCATTTAGTTGTGATTGGGGGAGGAGACTCAGCGATTGAAGAAGGCATGTACTTAACTCAGTTTGCAAGTAAAGTAACCATTGTTCATAGAAGAGATGAATTAAGAGCGCAAAAAATATTACAAGATCGTGCATTTAAAAATGAAAAAATTGAATTTATGTGGAATAAAGTTCCAATTGAGATAAACGGAAATGATATGAGTGTGCAATCAATTAAATTAGAGGATACTAAAACAGGTGAAGTAGAAGACTTATTAGCGGATGGTGTATTTATTTATATTGGATTAGATCCGTTGACTGATTTTGTTAAAGATTTAGGTATTACAAATGCTAATGGATGGATTGAAACAGACAATCATATGGCAACTAACATTCCAGGTATTTACGCAATTGGAGATGTTAGAGAAACTGTTTTGAGACAAATTGCGACAGCTGTTGGAGACGGTAGTATCGCGGGACAAGAAGTTTATAATTATTTAAGTAGCTTAGATGATTAATAGAACACATATTAAAAAATAATAGGTAAACCTTTTGGTGCAAAAAACTATCTTTATTTATTTTGCATTAAAAGGTTATTTATTTCTTTAAATAATGGTTTATATTCCTATAGTTTTTTTGTAAATTTCACACATTTTCATGAAAACATCTATAAAACGCTTGCAAAATCAATGCTTTTCTGATAATCTATGTGTGACTTACAGTTGACAGTACAATGAATTAAAGGAGAACATAATATGGAAAAACAGACTATTACAATTTATGATGTTGCAAGAGAAGCAGCGGTTTCTATGGCGACTGTATCACGTGTTGTTAATGGAAACCCAAACGTAAAGCCTGCAACTAGAAAAAAAGTATTAGAGGTAATCGAAAGATTGGATTATCGTCCTAATGCAGTGGCAAGAGGGTTAGCAAGTAAAAAAACAACAACAGTTGGAGTGATTATTCCAGATGTAAGTAATGCTTATTTTGCCTCATTAGCTCGAGGAATTGATGACGTGGCAACAATGTATAAATATAATATCATCTTAGCAAACTCTGATGGAAATGATGTAAAAGAAGTGAATGTATTAAATACATTACTTGCCAAACAAGTAGATGGTATCATCTTTATGGGACATCATTTAACTGAACAAATTAGAGGGGAGTTTTCTCGTTCTAAAACACCTGTTGTGTTAGCAGGATCAATCGATCCAGATAATCAAGTGGGTTCAGTAAACATTGATTATGAAGCAGCGACAAAAGATGCGACAAACCAATTGATTAAATCAGGAAATAAAAAAGTAGCATTTATTTCAGGTTCTTTATTAGATCCTATAAATGGTATTCAACGTTTGAAAGGTTATAAAGAGGCTCTAAAAGAAAATAATCTAGATTTTAATGAAGGATTAGTATTTGAAGCAGAATATAATTACAAAGCTGGTCTTGCTTTGTACGATCGTGTTATTAATAGTGGTGCCACAGCAGCAGTTGTCGCAGATGATGAGTTAGCCGTTGGGTTGTTAAATAGTCTAACTGATAATGGTGTAAAAGTACCGGAAGAGTTTGAAATTATTACAAGTAATAATTCATTATTTTCTGACATTGCACGCCCAAGTGTGACAAGTATTTCGCAACCATTATATGATATTGGAGCTGTATCAATGCGTTTGTTGACTAAACTAATGAATAAAGAAGAAATTGATGAAAAAGATATCGTCTTACCTTATGGATTGATAAAAAAACAATCAACAAAATAAAAAAAGTCATTGCTTGATTCAAGCAATGACTTTTTTTATGTATAAAGATAAACTGAAAAGAAAATAAAGACTGCCCCAGCTAATACAAATAAGTGCCAAATGACATGCATATATTTTAAATGTTGTCTACTATAGAAAAAAGTTCCAGCTGTATAAGATACCCCACCTAGTACTAATAAAAGTAAACCGTTAAAACCAAGCCCTTCGTATAATGGCTTTATCGCAATGACACATAACCAACCCATCAATATATAGAGAAAATAATCCGCTTTTCCTCTTTTTTGAAGAAAAATTGATTTATATACAATACCAGAAATAGCCAATAGCCAAATAATGATACACATGGTCCATCCTAATTTACCACCTATTGTAATTAAACTATATGGTGTGTAGCTACCTGCAATGAGTAAGTAAATAGAGCTGTGATCAAATACTTGGAATACTTTTTTGGCTTTAGTGAAAATTAAACTGTGAAATAGGGTTGAAAATAAAAACAAAAGAATCATTGATGCACCAAATATTGAGTAGGAAACAACACGAATAGGCGAATGTAATTGGGCCCCTTTAATAATAAGTAACACCAGACCGGCAATACTTAAACCCGTTCCAATACCATGAGTAACAGCATTAAAGACTTCATTTACAATAAGATATTTTTTTGAATAAGTTGGATTGTGCATGGTGTATACGTCCTTTCGTTTTTTAGTGAAAAATATTTTTTTTTCTGTTATACTAAATAAACAGAAAGATTAATTTAATTGTACATGAATATTGTTGGTTTTGAAAGAGGTTTGATGATGACAAAAATTAAAATAGTGACAGACTCATCTTGTATTATTCCAGAAGAGAGACTAAAACAGATTGATATACACACCATAAGTTTATCCATAATGATTGATGGTGTCATTTATGCCAATCAAAATGAGTTAGATCCTTTTGAGTTTATGACGATGATGTCTAATTCAAAAACATTACCAAAAACTAGTCAACCACCCATTGGGGAATTTGTAGAACTATATGACCAATTAGGTGAAGATGGTAGTAAAATTATTTCAATCCATTTAACAGAAAAACTAAGCGGGACTGTTAATACTGCTAGACAAGCCGCTCAATTATCAAAATCAAATGTGACAGTCATTGATAGTGATTATATTGATCAGGGCCTAGGATTCCAAGTCTACCAGGCGGCCAAAATGGCTAAAGAAGAAAAATATACGGTAGAAGAGATTATTTCAGCTGTTGAACATGTGAAAAATAATACTCAACTCTATATTGGAGTTGCTACTTTAGAAAACCTTGTTAAAGGTGGTCGAATCGGTAAATTAGTTGGTGCAGTTTCTGGTTTTTTTAATATGAAGTTATTAATGCAGTTAAAAAATGGAGAACTAGAGATGGTTACTAAAGGTCGAGGAAATAAAACATTTATTAAATGGGCTAAAGAGTTAGAAAAGAAACTTGCTCATTTATCAGTAGGCTACCTTGGTATGTCTGAAGCATCAGGTGCCGAAATTTGTGAAGAAATGAAAACTATTTTAAAAGGGGCGTTACCTGATTTAAACATACCGATTGTGCACACGACTCCTCTTGTAGCGACACATACAGGAAAAGGGGCATTTGCCGTAATGTTTTACACAGATTAAAAAAAATAAAGATAGCAGATCTAAACGGTCTGCTTTTTTAAATGAGGGGTTTTAATGAAAAAAATCACATATCACATGAAATATGTTTTATTCTTTACTGCAATAGTTATTATTTGTAGCATGATTGGTCTATTCTTTATTCCAAAAGCTGATAATATTCATTTGAGTGGCGAAACAAAATCATCGACAAATAAAATAGAAATGATTCGTTTAAGTGCTATTGGTGATTCACTGACTGAAGGGGTAGGTGACACAACCAATTCTGGTGGGTACTTACCATTATTACAAAAAGATTTGTCTGATACATATCCAGTTGATGTATTTCAAGCTGAAAATTTTGGTAAATCAGGTGATCGAAGTGATCAAATATTGAAGCGATTAAAGAAAAATGAAGATATGCAAAAGTCTGTGAAAAATGCCAATGCTATACTACTAACAGTTGGAGGAAATGATTTATTACAAGCTCTTCAACCAAAATTATTTAGTAAAGTGACTGTTAATAAAATGGATAGTTCTAAAGAAAAATATTATGATAGATTGGAAAAGCTGTATGCTGAAATAAGAGCATTAAATCCTGATGCTCCAATTTATCAGTTAGGGATATATAATCCATTTTATTTAAATTTTTCTGATATTACAGAATTACAAGAAATAGTAGACTATTGGAATAAAAGTTCACAAGAATTTGTTCAAAAACAATCCAATGCCTATTTTGTCCCAATTAACGATGATATTTACCAAGGTATTCCAGAAATTGCGAACACAGATGAGGAAAAAGAAACCATTAAATCTAGTAATAGTGCATCGATTAATGATCTGATTTCATCTGAAGATACCTTTCATCCGAATAATTTAGGGTATCAAATTATTGCTAATGCATTTGAACTTAAAATGGCATCGACAAAAGATAAATGGCTTAAGTAGGAGATGAATTTAATGAGTGATACAGAAAAAAATAATCAAGAGAAAAGAGACGTTAAACAGTTTTTTAAAAATCCTTGGAAAGTGGCTTTTATTACTTTAATCGCAATTCTTTTATCATTAGTGATTGTAGTGGGTTATCGTATTAGTACACCAAGAATGACATATGATTCTAAAAATGAGACAACTGTTGATTTAAAAGATCCTATTTTGGAAGTCTCCATGACAAAAGATCAAGCTAGTCGAGCCATTAATTATTATATTAAAGATTTATTTGATAGCTCAGGTGTTGACTATACATTCCATTTAGATAAAGATGCATTGATTGATGGGACATTTTCATTACTGGGACATGATACTCATTTCTATTTGTATTTTGAGCCGTTTGTGTTAGCTAATGGAGATGTCCAACTAAAGGCAAAGGATTTAACTGTTGGGACATTAAGTGTTCCAATACCTGCAATGATTAGCTATATTTCTCATTCGGTTGATTTTCCTAAGTGGATTGAAATTAATCCAGATGAACAGTACATTACAATTCATTTAAAACAAATGAAATTAGCCAATGGAATGCGTGTAAAAGCAGAACAAATTAATTTAGTGAATGATCAAATAAGATTTAACTTATATTTATCAGATAATAAGAAATAAAAGGAGTTCATTTATGAGTTTTTATCATTACATTCAAGGACACAGAGGAAAATTAGAACAAGATGCGATTTCAAAATTAGCAGAAGATATTTTTGATGACATCCAGTTTCCAAAACAAGAAACGGATTATCATACTATTTCTGATTATTTAGAAACCAATGCTTACTATGTTCCAAATATGGATGTATTTGATGAATTATGGGTGATGTATCAAGAAGCGTCTAGATAAAGGAAGTGTATGCATAATATGAAAGATAATAATACTAATAAAAAAACCGTTTCTTTGACCAAATATATTATAACGAGTGTCATTACCGCGATTTTGGCTATTGGGGGAACTGTTTTTATTTATGAATCTAAAGGCAGAGTTCAAACAGCTTCAACACAAGATGGTTTGGATAATATTGCGGATTTGGCAACTCTTATCCAACAAGGTTACATAAAAGATGTTGATTCTAAAAAGCTCTATGAAGGAGCTATGAAGGGCATGGTAGCAGCGATTGATGATCCGTATTCAACGTATTTTACGGCTGAAGAAGCAAAAGGTTTTGAAGAAGACATCAATGGAAATTTTGAAGGAATTGGAGCTGTGATGAGTATGACCAATGATCTCCCCACTGTTGCAGAACCTCCAATTAAAAATTCCCCAGCAGAAAAAGCTAAACTTCAAACAGGTGATGCTATTTTAAAGGTGGATGATAAAAGTATTGAAGGGAAAAGCTTGAGTGATGTAGTGAAATTGGTTCGTGGAGAAAAAGGAACAGATGTTAAATTAGAAATTAAACGTGGAGCGGAAACGTTTCCTGTAACTATTACAAGAGATGTTATTCCGGTTGAATCTGTTACTGGAAAAATAGATGAAAAAAATAAAGATATTGGGTATATTTCTATTAGTAGTTTTAGTTCAACTACATCAGAAGAGTTTAATAAAATGATAACGAAACTTCGAAAAGAAGGAGCTAAATCATTTGTTCTTGATGTTCGTGGAAACCCTGGTGGTATGCTAGATCAAGTTGAAAAAATTAGTAGTCGCTTTTTAAAAGATGGTCAAACGATTGTAAAATTTGAAAGTAAATTAGAAGATGATGAAGAACATAAAGCTAGTAAAAAACTTGATGGTGGCGACAAAATTACTGAGCCAACTGTTTTATTAGTGGATGAAAATAGTGCCAGTGCGTCTGAAATATTAGCAGGAGCATTTATTGATTCAGCCAACATTGATGTGGTTGGAACGAAAACATTTGGTAAAGGAACCGTTCAAACAGTTATTCCAATGAATGACGGTGCAGAAATAAAACTAACTATCAAAAAATGGTTAACGCCAAGTGGAAAATGGATTAATAAAAAAGGGGTTGAACCAACGATAAAAGTGGATAAACCATCTTATATTCAACATAAATTAATTGACACGACTCTTACTTATAAGCTAGGAGCAGTCAATGAGAATGTGAAAATAATTAATGAGTATTTAAAAGTATTAGGCTATGATGTCGATGATAGCGACACTTATAATGACAAAACAGAACAAGCTGTAAAAAATTTCCAAGAAAAAAACAAATTGGAAGTAACAGGTACAGCGGATGAAAAAACTGTTAAAGAGTTAGAAAAACAAATTGTTGAGTATTGGAAAAATCATGATGTTCAATATGAAAAAGCGATTGAAACGTTAAAAAAAGACTAGTGAAAACTAGTCTTTTTTTAAGGAAACAGGAAAGATAACGAATTTATGTGGTATTTTAAAGGATTTTTTTATATCATGGTATTTGGAGAGTAGGTGACGTATGGAGAAAAAGATTGTTGAAATACTGTGGCACTGGATTAAAATGTTTGTACTATGTACGGTGATTATTTTTATCATGCGAGCGTTTATATTTGTTCCATTAGAGGTGACAGGAAATTCTATGTCTCCTACGTTGAAAGAGCATGATTTTGTCGTAGTTGAAAACTTTTCTACAGTCAATCGCTTTGATATCATTGTGTTTCATGCTCCGGATGGTAATACTTATGTTAAACGTGTTATTGGATTACCAGGAGATCACATTGTCTATAAAAATGATAGTTTATACATTAACAATAAATTAGTGGAAGAAACATTTTTAAAAGATATTAAGAAAAAAAAGAATGAATATGTGTTAACATCAGATTTTGATTCAAAGGATTTAATCGGTACGAAAACAATCCCTAAAGATCAGTATTTTGTTATGGGGGATAACAGACGTGTCAGTAAAGATAGTCGCTCTTTTGGAACGATTTCTTCCTATTCAATCATAGGAAAGGCAAGATTAGTGTATTATCCAATTCAAGATATAAAAATAATTAAAGACTAAAGGAGTAATGGTATGACAATTCAATGGTTTCCAGGTCATATGGCAAAAGCAAGACGTGAGGTTGCAGAAAAGTTAAAATTAGTGGATATTGTTTTAGAGATAGTCGATGCAAGGCTGCCTATTTCAAGTCGAAATCCTATGTTGGATTCGTTAATCCAACAAAAGCCAAGATTGATGTTGTTGAATAAATCAGATTTAGCGGATGTAAAAGAAACACAAAGATGGCATGATTATTTTGCTTCTCATGGGATTCATTGTTTAGCTATTAATGCGAATCAAGGAAAAGGAATCAATAAAATTACACCAAAAGTTAAAGAAATTTTAGCAGAAAAAATTGCTAAACAAGCAGCTCGCGGGATGAAACCTAGACCAGTTCGCGCGATGTGCATTGGGATTCCTAATGTTGGTAAGTCAACGCTATTAAATCGCTTAGCGAATAAAAATATGGCGAAAACAGGTAATATGCCTGGAGTAACTAAAGGACAACAATGGTTAAAAACTGGAAAAGATTTAGAGTTGTTAGATACCCCAGGAATTTTGTGGCCCAAATTTGAAGATAAAGAGATTGGAAAAAAATTAGCCTTAACAGGTGCCATCAAAGATGCTTTATTACATATGGACGATTTAGCATTATATGGCTTAGAATTTTTTAATGAATGTTATCCTGAACAATTACAAGAGCGATATAAATTAACGGATGAAGACATGACATTAAATCAAGTTGATAAATTAATGTTAATTACTAAAAAAAGAGGATTCCAAGAAGATTATGAGCGAGGTAGTGTCATGATCGTTCAAGAAATTCGAGATGGACGTTTGGGTAAGTACACACTAGATAGAGTTGAGGATATGCTTCATGAGTGAGACAATTCAATCCATTAAAGAAAAATTTTCTTTTGTTATCGATGAAAAGGATGACTTATTTGCTCAATATCAACAAGATGAGCGCAAAGGAGTTCAAAAAATTATTGATCAAACGAAAAAAAGGTTACAAAAGCAACAAGCATTAAAAGAACATTTTATTGCAATGACTCGTTATGAAAAAAAAGCAAGAGTACAAGGACATAATGTTATTGTCGGAATTGATGAAGTAGGACGTGGTCCTTTAGCTGGTCCAGTAGTTGCGGCGGCGGTTGTATTACCGGATGATTTTGATGGTATTGGTATTAATGATTCTAAGCAGTTATCTTTAAAAAAGCGTGAAGAATTTTTTGATAAAATTCAAGAACAAGCTGTGTCAATTGGTATAGGAATCATGAATGAAGAGGTCATTGATTCTGTCAATATATATGAAGCAACGAAATTAGCCATGATAGAAGCCGTCAATCAATTGACTGTCTCGCCAGATTGTTTGTTGATAGATGCTATGTCGTTACCACTTGATATTCCGCAAGAGAGTATTATTAAAGGAGATGCGAATAGTATTTCCATTGCTAGTGCAAGTATTATAGCAAAAGTAACAAGAGATCATCTAATGATGGATTATGATAAAGAGTATCCTGGTTACGGATTTGCAAAAAATGCTGGTTATGGGACGAAAGAGCATTTAGACCAATTAAACAAACAAGGCATTACTAAAATACATCGAAAATCATTTGAACCAATCAAAAGCATGATAAACTAAAATAACACTCTTTTGCGTATGTTGTTAAAAATAGCGCAAAGGAGTTTTTTTATGCATCAATTAGTTGTTTTTCGTTTAAAGCATACAAAAGGAATTGGAAATATCGGACGACTAAAGATATTAACTTATTTATTGGATAACCCACATGATTATTGTTTTGAGACCATGATCAAATTAGCCAATATCCCACCAAAATACCAACCAATCTTTGTGAAATCATTCAATGACAGTCAAAAAATAACTGAGGAAGACCTTTCTTTATTTCTAAAACAATATGGCATGATTACTTTTTTAGATAAAGACTATCCTGATTTATTATCACAAATTTATAATCCACCCATTGCTTTGTTTTACAAAGGTAGAAAAGAATTATTAAGTACACCAATGTTATCTATTATTGGATCTAGAGAGCAAACAGAATTTGGAAAAGAACTAATTGAAAAAATGATGCCGGATTTCATAGAGCAGTGTTTGACAATTGTGAGTGGATTAGCGAAAGGAAATGACACATTCGCTCATAAACTAGCCATTCGAAGACAAGGAAATACAATTGGGGTATTGGGCTTTGGATTAAATCGAGTGTACCCTAAAGAAAATCAGCGCTTGCAGGAGTATATGTATCAAAATCAATTGGTGATAACAGAGTATTTGCCTAATGAATCACCACTTCCTTATCACTTTCCAGAACGAAATCGAATCATCGCAGGTCTTTCATTGGGAACACTTGTGGTTGAGGCAAAAAAGAGAAGTGGTACGTTCATTACAGCTCAACTAGCATTAGAAGAAGGAAGAAGTGTTTTTGCTATTCCAAATAATCCATTGATAAAGGAATCAGAAGGTTGTTTGTTACTTATTAAAGATGGGGCAAACTGTGTTCAATCAAGTTCAGATATTTTAGAAGAATTATAGAAAACCTTGACAAATACGAAATCAATAGCTAATATGATAAACGATTGCCGAAGTGGTATATATAGAAGTATAAATTGTAAAAAAAGAGAGGAAGAGGGGCATGAGTTACAAATATTTAGTGATTGTGGAATCCCCTGCTAAAGCTAAAACAATCGAGAAATATCTCGGTAAAAACTATAAAGTCGTAGCAAGCGTTGGGCATATTAGAGACTTGCCTAAAAGTAAAATGGGTATTGATATTGAAAATAATTTTGAGCCTCACTATATAAATATTAGAGGAAAAGGCCCTGTCATTAGGGATTTAAAAAAACACGCCAAAAAAGCTGAAAAAGTTTATCTCGCAGCCGATCCGGACCGTGAAGGGGAAGCGATTGCGTGGCATTTAGCTCATATATTAGAGCTAGACTTAGAAGATAATAATCGAGTGGTGTTTAACGAGATTACCAAAGAAGCGGTAAAACAGGCGTTTAAAGAACCTAGAAAAATAAATATTGATTTAGTCGATGCACAACAAGCAAGACGTATTTTAGATAGACTGGTTGGGTATTCAATTAGTCCTTTATTATGGAAGAAAGTTAAAAAAGGATTAAGTGCTGGTCGTGTTCAGTCGGTTGCATTAAAAATGATTATCGACCGAGAAGAAGAGATTAGACAATTTAAACCAGAAGAGTATTGGAGTATTCTAGGAACATTCTTAAAAAATAAGGCAAAATTCTCAGCTAACTTTTATGGAGTAGATGGGAAAAAGGTGAAGTTGTCTAATGAGAACGATGTCAAACAGATCACGGAAAAATTAACTGGTCGTGATTATGATGTTGTTAAAGTGACGAAAAAAGAACGTAAAAGAAACCCTGCTAATCCATTTACAACAAGTAGTTTGCAACAAGAAGCTGCTCGTAAACTAAATTTCAGAACAAGAAAAACCATGATGGTAGCCCAACAGCTTTACGAGGGAATTAAACTTGGTAAAGGTCAAGGGACAGTTGGTTTAATAACATACATGAGAACAGACTCAACAAGACTGTCGGATACAGCTAAAAGTGAAGCATATGATTTTATTGTTGAGACATATGGACAAGAGTTTTTTGATTCCAAGAAAAAGCCAGCGAAAAGAGCAGAAGGCGCGCAAGACGCACATGAAGCCATTCGTCCATCAAGTGTGATGCGTACACCTGAATCAATTAAAGAATACTTGGATAAAGACCAGTTTAAATTGTATTCATTAATCTGGTCACGTATGGTAGCAAGTTTAATGTCACCAGCAGTTATGGATACGATGCGTGTTGATTTAACGCAAAATGGTGTCATTTTTGTAGCCAATGGTTCTAAAGTGAAATTCCCAGGATTTATGAAGGTTTATGTTGAGGGAAAAGATGAAGGGAAAGAAGAAAAAGATAATATCTTGCCTGATTTAGAGGTAGGCGACGTTGTTAAATCTGTTGATATCGAACCAAAACAACATTTTACTCAACCGCCAGCACGATACAGTGAAGCAACACTGGTTAAAACATTGGAAGAGCAAGGTGTGGGACGTCCATCAACATACGCACCAACGCTTGAAACGATTCAACGTCGTTATTACGTTAAATTAAATGCTAGACGTTTTGAGCCGACTGAACTTGGTGAAATTGTGAATACGATTATGTGTGAGTACTTCCCACAAATTGTTGATACAACCTTTACTGCTGAGATGGAAAAAGATTTGGATGCTATCGCAGAGCACCAAGAACAGTGGGTAGATGTTATTAGTCGATTCTATCATCCATTTTCAAAAGAATTATCAACAGCCGAAGAAAAAATGGAAAAAATTCAGATTAAAGATGAACCAGCAGGATTTGATTGTGAAGTATGTGGCTCGCCAATGGTGATTAAATTAGGTAAATATGGGAAATTTTATGCTTGTAGTAATTTCCCTGATTGTCGAAACACAAAAGCGATTGTGAAAAAAATCGGTGTAACGTGTCCAACCTGTAAAAAAGGTGATGTCATCGAGAAGAAAACGAAGAAAAATCGTATTTTTTATGGATGTGATCGATATCCTGAATGTGAATTCACCTCATGGGATAAACCAATTGGACGCGACTGTCCTAAGTGTAATCACTATCTTGTACAGAAAAAAGTTCGTGGTGGTATGCAGATTATTTGTAGTAACTGTGACTATCAAGAAGACGTGCAAAAATAAAGATAGGTTTCTTTTTATAAATTGTGTATAATGCATAGGAGGGCAAGAGAACTCACTCTTGTCCTTTACTTAATTACTGAGAAAGAGGTAACTAAATGACAGATAATAGAGTAACGGTTATTGGGGCAGGACTAGCTGGAAGTGAAGCAGCATGGCAAGCAGCAGAGTCAGGAGCTCAAGTTGATTTATATGAAATGAGAAAAATAAAAAAAACTCCAGCACATCACACGGATCAATTTGCTGAATTAGTTTGTACGAACTCCTTAAGAGCAAATGGTATTACAAATGCTGCTGGTTTATTAAAAGAAGAGATGAGACAATTTGGTTCAGTTATTATTGCAGCTGCAGATAAAACTCAAGTTCCTGCTGGTGGTGCGTTAGCTGTTGATAGAGAAAGTTTTTCTGAAGAAGTAACAAAACAAGTATCAAATCATCCAAACATTACTATTCATCATGAAGAAATCACTGAAATTCCAACTGAAGGTATTACAGTGATTGCGACTGGTCCTTTAACAAGTGAGCCTTTAGCTGAAAGTATCAAAGAGTTTACTGAGTCAGAAGGATTATATTTTTATGATGCAGCAGCACCAATCATAGAAAAATCATCTATTGATATGGATAAAGTGTATTTAAAATCTCGTTATGATAAAGGTGAAGCAGCTTACCTTAATTGTCCTATGACAAAAGAAGAGTTCTATGCATTTAGAGAAGCGCTTGTTAATGCAGAAGTAGCGCCTTTAAAATCATTTGAAAAAGAAAAATTTTTTGAAGGATGTATGCCAATTGAGGTTATGGCAAATCGTGGCGAAAAAACAATGACATTTGGTCCGTTGAAACCAGTTGGATTAGAAGATCCAAAAACAGGTAAACGTCCATATGCAGTTGTTCAACTTCGACAAGACAATGCAGCAGCGTCACTTTATAATATTGTTGGATTTCAAACGCATTTAAAATGGGGCGAACAAAAACGTATTATTCAAATGATTCCAGGATTAGAACATGCAGAAATCGTAAGATATGGTGTGATGCATCGAAATACGTTTATGAATTCACCTGAATTACTTGATCCAACTTACCAATCACGTAAGAAACCAACGTTATTCTTTGCTGGTCAAATGACTGGCGTAGAAGGTTATGTTGAAAGTGCAGCAAGTGGTATCTTAGCAGGACGAAATGCTGCAAGACTTGCCCAAGGTAAAGAACCAATCGTACTACCACAAGAAACAGCGATTGGTGGTATGGCACACTATATCACACATACATCTGATAAACATTTCCAACCAATGAATGTAAACTTTGGTTTATTCCCAGAGTTACCAGATAGAATTCGTGATAAAAAAGAACGTTACACACAAATTGCTAATAGAGCACTTGAAGCGACAAAAGAGTCGTTAACATTATTTGAGAAATAGTATGTCATTTGACATGCTATTTTTTTATGGTTTGTTTAAAAATTTGTATAAATTACTTAAAACATATAAATATATTGGTAAAAAAAAATTTTGTATGTTACATTAATTTTATAATTTGTAATGAAAGGGTTTGATTTCGATTGATCACTTAGTGTTATTTTTAAGATATTTAGTAGATGAGCGACATTATTCATTACAAACAAAACACGCCTATGAGGATGATGTCACACATTTTTTTAAGTTTTTGGAAGAAACAGGAAATTCTGACTATTTAAACATCACGTTTCAAGATGCTCGAGTGTATCTAGCTTATCTTCATGATAAAGAATATAGTCGTAATACAATTAGTCGGAAAATTTCGAGTCTTCGGTCATATTATCATTTCTTAATAAAAAATGAGTGGATGACAGACAATCCTTTTAGCTACATACAAATGAAAAAAAAGCAAAGTAAGTTACCAAGCTTTTTATATGAAAAAGAATTGGCTATCTTATTTGAATCGGTTTCTGGTGAAGCACCATTAGATAAACGTAATAGAGCGATTTTAGAGTTACTTTATGCTACAGGAATTAGGGTATCCGAGTGTGTGTCGATTGAATTACGTGATATAGATATGGAAAATTCAATTGTGTTAATAAATGGAAAAGGTGGCAAACAACGATATGTTCCTTTTGGGTCATTTTGCACGGATGCATTGATTGATTACATCTCAACAACTCGGGTAGAATTAATGACTAAATATCAATGTACTCATGAAAAGTTGTTTATTAATCATCATGGGCAAGTATTAACGGCAAAAGGTGTGCAGTATATATTGGATAAGCTAATTAAAAAAAGTAGTTTAACAACAAACATTCATCCACACATTTTTAGGCATACATTTGCCACACATTTATTAGATAATGGAGCTGATATGAGAACGGTCCAAGAGTTATTGGGTCATTCAAGTTTATCCTCCACACAGATATATACGCATGTGACGACCAGTGCGTTACAAAAGAATTATCGGAATTTTCATCCGAGAGCTTAATTTAGAATAGGAGAAAAAATTATGGGATATACAACATTTCATTCAACAACAATTTGTGCAGTAGAAAAAGACGGAAAATTTGCAATGGCTGGTGATGGCCAAGTAACAATGGGCGAATCAGTCGTGATGAAAGGGACTGCCAGAAAAGTTAGACGTATCTATAACGATGAAGTGGTCGTAGGATTTGCCGGTAGTGTGGCAGATGCGTTTAACCTTGAAGGAAAATTTGAAGAAAAATTAAATCAATATAAAGGGAATTTAATGCGTGCGGCTGTGGAACTTGCGATGCAGTGGCGCAGTGATCGTGCGATGCAAAAATTAGAAGCGATGCTAATCGTAATGAATGATAAAGAAATGCTAGTTGTTTCAGGTACTGGAGAAGTCATTGCACCAGATGATGGTATTTTAGCGATTGGGTCTGGTGGTAATTATGCTTTAGCAGCAGCTAGAGCGCTAAAACGAGATGGTCGCGATGATTTAACAGCAGGAGAAATTGCTAAAGCAGCTTTAAATGTCGCAGGAGATATTTGTGTTTACACAAACCACAACATTATTGTAGAAGAATTATAGGAGATGACGTTAATGAATACAGTAACAAAAACACCAAGACAAATTGTAGAAGAATTAGATCAATATATTATTGGACAAAATAAAGCGAAAAAATCTGTTGCAGTCGCTTTGCGCAATCGTTATCGTCGTATGCAATTAGATGACGTAATGCAACAAGATATCACGCCTAAAAATCTATTAATGATTGGACCAACTGGTGTTGGTAAAACAGAAATTGCCAGACGACTTGCTAAAATCGTGAATGCCCCTTTTGTCAAAGTTGAAGCGACAAAATTTACAGAGGTTGGTTATGTGGGTCGCGATGTTGAATCAATGGTTCGTGATTTGGTTGAAGCAAGTATTGCAATTGTGAAAAAAGATCAATATAGTCAAGTGTATTCAAAAGCAAAAAAAGCTGCTGAAGAACGCTTAGTTAAACTATTAGTTCCTGGTATAAAAAAAGAAAAGCGTCAATCAACGAATCAATTTGATATGATGATGCAAATGATGAATGGGTTCCAACAAAACAACGAAGAAGAAAAAGAAGAAGTGAACGATTCAATTCGTGTTAGCCGTGAAACGGTTCAATCTCAACTTGAAAAAGGTCAACTTGAAGATAGAGAAATCACGATTGAAGTGGAAGAGAAAAAACAAACGCCAACCATGAACAATGGATTAGAACAAATGGGTATTGATTTAGGCGATGCCCTCAATTCATTAACACCTAAGAAAAAAATCAAACGTACGGTAACTGTAAAAGAAGCACGTGAAATTTTAATTAATGAAGAATCTGAAAAACTTGTTAATAGTGCAGATATTCATAGTGAAGCGATTAAACTTGCGCAAAATAACGGGATTATTTTCATTGATGAGTTTGATAAAATTACCTCTAAATCTGAAAGTAATGGTCAAGTGTCTCGAGAAGGGGTTCAACGTGATATTTTACCAATTGTTGAAGGATCTATTGTCAATACGAAATATGGTACAATCGAAACAGATCATATTTTATTTATCGCATCAGGTGCGTTTCACCTAAGTAAACCAAGCGATTTGATACCTGAATTACAAGGTCGCTTCCCAATTCGTGTGGAACTAGATGATTTAACAGCAGAAGATTTTGTCCGCATCTTAACTGAACCAAACAACGCGTTGATCAAACAATATATCGCCTTACTTAAAACTGAAAATATTGATGTGACATTTACTAAAGAAGCAATTGAACGTTTATCTCATATTGCATATAACGTAAATAGTGAAACAGATAATATTGGAGCCAGACGTTTGCATACTATTTTAGAAAAATTATTAGAAGATTTATTATTTGAATCTCCTGATATGTCAATGGGTGAAATTACCATCACTGAACAATATGTTAATGAAAAACTCGGTGAAATATCTGAAGATGAAGATTTGAGTCGTTATATTTTATAAGAACTGCTTAGGAGTGGTGGTATGGATGATTTATTGCAAAAAACACGTATGATTAATGAATTATTACAAAAAGAAAATACCATTCAAGAAGAAAAAGAACTACCTTATTTACAAATGGCACAAGTATTATCGGATATTATGGAGTGTAATACTTATATTTTATCAAAAGATGGTGAATTATTAGGATATTCTGTGGTACATGATTTTAATAATGAACGAATTAATAAAATGATTAGTAAACATCAATTTCCTCATTCGTACACTACCTTATTAAAAGATATTCAACAAACAGTTGAAAATATTCCAATTGATGAAGAATTAACTATTTTTCCTTTTGAATTAAAGAAAGAATTAACCAACGCCTACACAACTCTTGTTCCAATATTTGGAGCAGGAGCTAGGCTTGGTACAATTCTTTTAGGTCGTGTAAATAAAAAATTCAATACAGAAGATTTTATCTTAGGAGAATATAGTGCAACGGTTGTTGGTATGCAACTACTTTATCAAAAATCTGGCGATATAGAAAAACAAATGCGTGAAACAAGTATGGTTCAAATGGCACTGAAGTCGTTGTCTTTTAGTGAATTAAAAGCCATAAAAGCAATATTCGAAGAACTAGATGGAGAAGAAGGGATTCTAACAACATCTAGTATTGCTGATAGGATAGGAATTACGCGTTCAGTTATTGTCAATGCCTTAAGAAAACTTGAATCGGCAGGTGTCATTGAAACTAGGTCTCTAGGGATGAAAGGGACATTTATTAAAATTGCGAATAAACAATTAATAGATCTACTTGATAAAGAAACGGTAGTATAGGAGGTTTGACATGACGTTAAATTTAGAATCAGATACAGCAAAAGTAACGATTAATGAACTTGGTGCTGAGCTATCCAGTTTTATTTTAAAAGAAACGTGTGTTGAATATATTTGGCAAGCGGATTCACATTTTTGGGGACGTCATGCACCAATTTTATTTCCGTTTGTTGGTAGATTGAAAAATGATAAGTACCTATACAAGGGGAAAGTCTATAAAATGACTCAACATGGATTTGCAAGAGATATGATGTTTGATGTAATTGAAAAGGATGATTCTTCTGCTATTTTGGAGTTAAAAAGCAGTCAGAAGACATTAGAAAAATACCCATTTGAGTTTCGTTTGTTAATAGGTTATAAATTAGAAAAAAATGAACTGATTATAAGTTATGACGTTTCAACGCTTTCTGACGAGATGTATTTTTCGATTGGTGGACATCCTGCTTTTAATGTTCCATTAATCAAAGGGACAAAAATGAACGATTATTATCTTCAGTTTGCTCCACTAAAATCTCGAACAAAAATACCATTAAAAGGATCATATATTGATACGTCTTGTAAGACATTAGCTCAAACAAATACACCTATTCAATTGAAACATGAGTTATTTAAAGAAGATGCTCAAATTTTAGAAACAAAGGGAAGAAATACTTTTTCTATTCTATCTGATAAGCATTCACATGGTGTGATAGTGAGTTATGAAGAGTTTCCGTTTGTGGGTTTTTGGAGTCCTAATACGGTTGAAGCACCGTTTGTTTGTATTGAACCTTGGTGTGGGATAGCTGATGATACTTCTAGCAACGGCAAAATAGAGGATAAAATTGGAATAAATAAACTGTTTAAAGGCGATATTTTTAGCAGAAGTTATTCTATAAATATTCAATAAAATAAAAAAACAAGGCGATCATATACCTAAGAAGACATGTGATTGCTTTGTTTTTAATTGTTAAAAACTTATATTATTCTATTCAAGTTATGTTGCTTCTAATAATTGTGTACCAACAATAGTATATCTTCTATCAATCTTGTCTTTAGTAATAACGATATAACCATTTCCATCAGTACCAGGACTCATTTGATGAGGTGCTTTAAAAGTACCATTTGAATCAATATTAGGATCAATTGATAAAACCTCAGGGATATCTAGTTTTTATCTATCACCTGCTGAGCATAAGATTTCGCATTTTTCAATGTTACTTCTTCATATGGAAGAATATCTAATTTTGCATAATACCATTGTATAAGTTTTTCATGGCTTTATATCTTAATTCGTTTACTTTATCCTCGTCAAGAGAGCCGTTCTCTAATAAATTACCATAATAATCATTAATCCCCATATAATAACTGATTATTCATCCTGAGTTAATCCTGAAAGATCCAGTGTTCTTTGGTTGATAGGAACGCTTCCGCATTATTTTATTCCTTTTGGATTGATTTGCATAGTATCTTCTATTTTAGCTACGTTAGCTTTTTCATCATCAATGGTTTCTTTTTCAGATGCTTCTTTTTGTGTTGATTCACGTTGGACTATTTCGTTATTGTTTTTTGTAATACTTTGTTGAGTAGTAATTTGTATGTTTTTTTACTAGGTGCTTTTTCTTTCGTGCTACAGCTATTTAAAATTAATAACGCTGGAATAATTATTAACCATATTTTTTACATTATGCCATCTCCTTTTTTAACGTTTTCATCGTACCCAAAAATGGCATTTTTAGAATGGAAATGTTATCTTTTTTACTATTATACTGGGTTTTATGTAAAAAGCCACTCAAACGAGTAGCTTTAACGGATTTCTATTTGGGAATGCTGTTTTATTATCCAAAATAACTAGTATCTTCAATATTTAATTCACTTAAAATGATAGAAGCTGTTTCCTCAATAGAAAGTTGAGCCACATTGATAACAAGGCATCCGAGTTTTTTATATAAATCATTGGCAAATTCTAACTCACGTTTAATCTTATCAATATCAGAATAAGCAGTATCTGGATTTAAGCCATAAGATTTCATTCGTTCTCGGCGAATGCGATTTAATACTTTTGGATTATTTGTCAAACCAACAATTTTTTTCGGGTCAACTTCCCAAAGTTGTTGTGGAATATGGGCTTCTGGTATTAGTGGTAAGTTGGCAACTTTTAAATTTTTATTGGCTAAAAATAAACTTAGTGGCGTTTTTGACGTACGTGAGACACCAAGGAGAAGAATATCAGCTTCTAAAAAACCTTTAGGGTTTTTACCATCATCATATTTAACGGCAAATTCCATCGCACTAATTCGCTCGAAGTAATTTTTACTTAAAAAATGCATTGCACCAGGCAAACGACTTGGTTCTAATCCCGTTCTATTGGATAGCTCATCAACTAGTCCAGATAATATATCTATGGTAAATAGATTATGCTCTTTTCCGTAGTTGTTGGCTATGTTAACTAAATCTTTTGAAACAAGTGTATGTAAGACAATAGCATTCACTGCTTTTGCTTCTTCGAGTGCTTGTATTAGCTCATTTTCATGATAGATGAAAGCTCTTTTGACAATTTGGATTTTTATTTGAGCATCTTCATATTGTGCCATAGAAGCTTGGGCTAGTTTAGAAGCTGTTTCGCCGGCTGAATCAGAAATAATAAAAATACTGATACGTTGGTCAGTCATAAAGGTTTCACATCCTTAATATTTTTACTTTATTTAAATTATAGCATATAATATAACATAAACGATGATTATTATGAAGAGAGGGAGAGATTTTGGAAAAAGAATTAGATTATGCAATAGCGACAATGAAAGACAATGGCTTAAAATATACAAAAAAACGTTCGGATATACTTTCTTTTTTAATTAATGAAAATCGTTATGTTGCAGCGTTAGATGTCTTTCACTTTATGAACAATAAATATCAAGGTGTTAGTTATGATACGATTTATCGGAATTTAAGAGATTTTGCAGAATTAAATATTTTAGAGGAAACAGAGTTACAAGGTGAAAAAAGATATCGATTCCATTGTGATGTTCATGGGGAACACCATCATCATCACTTTATTTGTACCTCTTGTGGTGCAACACGAGAGATTCATATGTGTCCAATGGATATGTTTCAAGAACAGCTACCAGGTTGCTTAATTGAAGGTCATCGTTTTGAAATATTAGGAAAATGCGAGAAATGTTTAAAAAATTAACAATAGGTAGTTGACGAGAAAAACTCAATTAGCTATAATATATTGTGAACAGTTTTTTGTTTAAGATTACTTTATATAAAAAACGGTTATCAAAAAGTTTGGAGGGAGGGATTTATATGTCAAAAACTGTTGTTCGTAAAAACGAATCATTAGATGACGCTCTTCGTCGCTTCAAACGTTCCGTTTCAAAAACTGGTACTTTACAGGAGTACCGCAAGCGTGAATACTACGAAAAACCAAGTGTTAAACGCAAGAAAAAGTCTGAAGCTGCAAGAAAACGTAAAAAATACTAGTTTTAATGAATGGATCTGATATTATGACTCTACTGAATAGGTTAAACAATGATATCAAAGTAGCGATGAAAGCAAAAGATAAAGAAACATTATCTGTTTTACGGATGATGAAATCTTCTATTCAAAATGAGGAAATCAAAAAGGGTGAATCATTATCACCTGATGAAGAATTAACTGTCTTATCTAGAGAGATGAAACAACGTAAAGATTCGTTACAGGAATTTAACCAAGCTGATCGTCAAGATTTAGCGGAAAAAGTTTCTGGTGAGATTAAAATCGTTGAGCGTTATATGCCTGAACGATTATCTGAAGATGAATTACGACACATTGTTCAATCGGCAATAGATGAAACAGGTGCATCATCAATGAATGATTTCGGAAAAGTAATGGGTGCTGTTATGCCTAAAACTAAAGGGAGAGCTGACGGTCAGAAAGTTAACTCTTTAGTAAAAGAAAGTTTAGCGTAGTCTATTATGGGTTCTTTATTAATTGTATATGAAAGATTTTTTAGAAGATAGTGGTGGTTATTACCTCTATCTTCTTTTTTATGCTATACTACAGACTTCTAAAGATGAAAAGATGTTTGAAAGCACCCTCGTTATTTTTTTTATTTAGAGAGTGTGGTATTATTTAGGTTATAAGAAGATGAAGGAGCTGTAGTGATTGACGTCAGAAACAACATTAGTATTTATGTTAGATAAGAACATTGAAAGCAATGATTTGTTTGGTACACATGATAAACATATTAAAATACTCGAGGAATATTTGAATGTATCAATTTCTTCAAGAGGAGAGGTTGTTCATTTATCAGGAAATGTTGAAAATGTCTCCATGGTTCAAGATATTTTAACTGCCATACAACAATTGATTCTAAGAGGACATAAAATTACAAGTAGTGATATGTTAACAGCTATTCAATTAGCGAAAAAAGGACAATTAGAGACATTCTTTAGTCTATACGAACACGCTTTATTAAAAGATAATAAAGGAAATGCCATTCGTGTAAAAAATGATGGTCAGAAAAAATACATTCAAGCCATTAAAAAAAATGATGTGACGTTTGGTATTGGTCCTGCTGGAACAGGAAAAACGTTTTTAGCAGTTGTAATGGCAGTGAGTTCCCTAAAAAAAGGTGAGGTAGAAAAAATTATTTTAACCCGTCCAGCTGTTGAAGCAGGTGAAAATCTAGGATTTTTACCTGGAGATTTACAAGAAAAGGTTAATCCATATTTGCGACCTGTTTATGATGCGCTGTATCAAGTTTTAGGTATGGAGCACACAGCCCGGTTAATGGATAGAGGTGTCATTGAAATCGCCCCTCTTGCCTATATGAGAGGAAGAACATTGGAAGAAGCTTTTGTGATATTAGATGAAGCTCAAAATACAACAAATGCACAAATGAAAATGTTTTTAACTCGTTTAGGAAACCATTCTAAGATGATTATAAATGGAGATAAAACGCAAATAGATTTACCTCGTGGGGTTGAAAGTGGGTTAATTCATGCTGAAAAAATTTTAAGAGGTATTAAACGAATTGCGTTTATAGAATTTTCAACACAAGATGTGGTGAGACATCCGGTGGTTGCTGATATCATTAAAGCATATGCAGATAACTAAAAGGAGAAAAAAGGAGTGAGTGAGGTAAATGAAAAAAATCCAACAGGTGCCTAAAGCACTTGGAAAATATTATACACCTCTAATTCTATTTTTAATGTCACTAATCATGTTTAGTTTGATGTTTGGTAGTGTAAGACAAAAACAAGTCACTTATAAAGTGGGCCAATTATCAAGTGAAACAATACGCGCTAATAAAACCATTGAAAATAAAGATGAAACAAAAGAAAAACAAAAGTTAGCAATGGAAAGTGTGACACCAGAGTATACTTACAATCCAGATGTTGAGACAAAGCAAATTGAATATGTTAAAACCATTTTTGATTTAGTAAATCAAGTCAATGAAACAGCTGAAAAACAATATAATGAAAAAAAGAGTAGTTCAAAGCCTACTGTAGAAGATAAATTACCTATGTTAAAATCTAATTTTGAAAAATATAGTCAAAATGATATTGCATTTTTTCAATCTTTTCCAGACACTTTTTACGAACAATTACTTGAGTTACCTCGTTCTGATTTAACTAAACTGGAAGAAACGTCTGAGAACACATTGAGAACAATTTTGGCTAAACATATTAGAAATTCTACGCTTCAAGGAGAAAAGCAAACGGCCAAAGAAATGGTTCAGTACGATGAGTTTAGTTCACAAGAAATTAATTTACTTGTGATGATTTTTGATAAAGCAATCGTAGTGAATGAAGTGGTAAACGATAAAGCAACAGAATCTATGAAAGAAAGTGCCAAAAATAATGTGCTTCCTGTGATGATTTATCAAGGTGAAATCATTGTCCGTGAAGGGGAACAAATTGATTCAAAAGCAATGGAGAAAATAAAGTTACTCGGCTTAACTAATCAATCTACGTCAACTTCGCCGTTGCTATCCATGTTACTCGTTATTTTGTTACAAGTCGTATTAATAGGGTATATTTTACGACATACTAATCAAGAAGTACGTGTTAAAAGTGTTACCTTATATGCTGTTGCTATTACAGTGAGTGTTTTATTTATGAAATTACTTTATTTATTCCAAAAAGATAATTTAAGTAATGTTTCTCTATTATTCCCAGCAGCATTTGGATCGGTTATTTTATATATGTTTTTAGATAAACGATGGGGATTGTTGATGGGTATGTTTCAAGCTATTTTTTCTATCTTTATTTTCTATAATTTAGCGGGAACCACATCACTATTAGTTATTTCACTTTTTTATATGTTTTCTGCATTTGTGTCAACTTTTTTAGTTAACGAACGAATAGGTGTACAATTAAAAGAAGCATTCTTTTTATTGATTATTATGCCAATTCTTTTTATGGCAGTATTAGTGATTTATCAAGGCTTTAATATTGGGGATAGTCGTTCTATTACAACGTTATTTATTTCAACAGGTAGTGGGCTATTTTCATTTATTTTATCTATTGGGTTATATCCATACATCGAACTATTGTTAACAGATGATAGTGTGATTGTATTAAATGAATTAAGTAACCCAAATCAACCTTTATTAAAACAATTGTTAGAAGAAGCTCCTGGAACGTACCATCATAGTATGATGGTGGCTAGTTTAAGTGCAAACGCCGTCGCTCAAATTGGAGGAAACTCGTTATTAACACGCGTGGCAAGTTACTATCATGACGTGGGTAAAATCAAACACGCAAACTTTTTCGTGGAAAATTTACCAGATGGGGCAGAAAATCCTCACAATTTCTTGTTACCATCAGATAGTAAAGAAATCATATTTAGTCACGTGACAGATGGTGTGAAGATTCTAGAAGAAGCGAATATGCCACAATTTGTCATTGATGTGTGTCAACAACATCATGGGACAACCTTGATGAAGTATTTCTTCATTAAAGAACAAGAACGAAATCCAGAGACAACTGAAGAGGCATTTAGATATCCTGGACCAAAACCTCAATCTCGTGAAGCTGGTGTGATTAATATTGCTGATAGTGCTGAAGCAGCTGTTCGTGCGATGGATCACCCAACGAATGAAAAAATCAAAGAATTTGTCCATAACTTAATTCAATCAAGATTAGAAGATGGGCAGTTAAATGAATCAGGTTTAACATTGGATGAGATTGCTATAATTGAAAAATCCTTAGTGGACGGGTTATGTTCAACATTCCATTCACGAATTAAATACCCGAAAATGAAATCAGAAGCAGAAAAAATGAAACAAGAACAAGAAGAAAGAAGGATTTAACAATGGATTTGGTACTCCTTGATAAAACGAACACACTAACAGACGAACAATTAAACTTGGTTTCAACGATTATAGATTTTGCAGCGAAACAAGAAGTCATTAATCTACCAGAAAATACGGAAATGTCAGTGACGTTTGTCGATGATGAAGAAATTCATCAAATCAACAAAGAGCATCGTCAAAAAGATCGTCCGACTGATGTAATCAGTTTTGCATTAGAAGAAGATGATTTATCAGGTTTTGAATTTGATTTAGAAGAACTTGGTTTACCAAGAAATATTGGGGACTTATTCATTTCTGTTGATCGAACGAAAGAACAAGCAGAAGAATATGCCCATTCATTTGATAGAGAACTTGGTTTTTTAACGATTCATGGATTTTTGCATCTTAATGGATATGACCATATGACACCAGAAGATGAGAAAGAGATGTTTGATTTACAAAGAAAGATTTTAGATGCGTATGGCTTGGAACGATAAACAAACTGAGAAAAATCGACATTTTATCCAGTCTTTAACTCATGCATTATATGGATTAAAGACTGTGATAAAAGAAGAAAGAAACATGAAGTATCATATGTTGTTAGGACTCAGTGCGGTTATACTAGGTGTTTTCTGTCACATTTCAATCGCTGAATGGCTATGGTTAATTTGTGCGATTGTGTTAGTATTGATGGCTGAAATGACCAATACAGCATTTGAAGTATTAGTTGATTTAGTAACAAATAAAACGTATCATCCTTTGGCGAAAAAAGTAAAAGACATGGCTGCCGGAATGGTGTTACTCAGTGCCTTTTTTGCTATATTTGTGGGGATGATCATCTTCCTACCTAAAATAATATCATTTTTAGTAGGTCGTTAAGAAAGGATAAATTGAATGTCAGAACAAAATTTTAAATCAGGATTTGTCGCAATTGTCGGAAGACCAAACGTCGGGAAATCAACCTTATTAAATCGTATTGTGGCACAAAAAATTGCCATTATGAGTAATAAAGCTCAAACAACACGAAATAAAATTCAAGGAATTTATACAACAAAAGAAGCACAAATTGTGTTTATTGATACGCCAGGAATTCATAAACCAAAAAATAAATTAGGCGACTTTATGGTTGAAACAGCCTATAGTGCGTTACGCGAAGTCGATGCCGTTATCTTTATGGTGAGTGCGGACATGCCAAGAGGTCGTGGTGATGACTTTATCATCGAACGATTGAAGAAAGCGCATGCTCCTGTATATCTAGTCATTAATAAAATTGATACCGTTCATCCAGATGAATTATTACCGATTATTGATGATTACCGTCAAGAGCTTGATTTTAAAGAAATTGTCCCAATCTCTGCCACGGAAGGAAATAATGTGGAACATTTATTAGAAACCTTGGTAAATGATATGCCAGAAGGGCCACAGTTTTTCCCAGATGATCAAGTCACTGACCATCCGGAGTATTTTATCGTGTCAGAACTTATTCGTGAGAAAGTCTTACAATTAACAGAACAAGAAGTTCCTCATTCTGTAGCGGTCGTAACAGAAAGCATGAAACGTGATGATCATGATAAAATTCATATTCAAGCCACAATCATAGTGGAACGCGATAGCCAAAAAGGTATTATCATTGGTAAAGGTGGTAAAATGCTTAAAAATATCGGAACGAAAAGTCGTAAAGATATTGAGAACCTTTTAGGTGATAAAGTCTTCTTAGAATTGTGGGTCAAAGTACAAAAAAATTGGCGTGATAAACGTCGTGATTTACAAAATTACGGATACAGAGAAACAGATTATTAAACATGGATTTTTCCATGTTTTTTATTCATTTAAGGAGGTGACAAATTGAGAGGACCACAAGAGGTTAATGGGATTGTTCTTTTTTCAAGAAATTATCGTGAGAGTGATAAACTTGTAAAGATTTTTACTGAATCAAGTGGCAAACGCATGTTTTTTGTGCGCCACGCAAATAAAAAGAATAGTCAAATCAATTCAGCCATCCAACCCTTTACTCAAGCCAATTACATTGGTGATTTAAAAGAAGAAGGTCTCTCTTTTTTAAACTCTGCCAAAGACATTCATCCTTTTTTTGCAATTCAACAGGATATTTTTTTATCAGCCTATGCTACATATATCCTTAATTTAAGTGATGCTGCCATTGACGATAATGTTTATGATCCGTTTTTATTTGGTTTTATCAAAGACTCACTAACCCTGATAGATGAGGGCTATGATGCCGAAATAATCACCAATATTTTTGAAATACAATTGCTTCAACGTTTTGGCATCCAACTTAATTTTTCAGCGTGTGCCATTTGTGGCAGCCAAGAGGAACCATTTGATTTTTCTGATAAATATCACGGGGTGTTGTGTCAAAAGCATTGGTCAATGGATGAGCGAAGGTTTCACTACTCACCAAGAGCATTGCATTTTATTCGATTATTTAATCACATTAGTTTTGAACAGATTAAAAGTATTAACTTATCTGACGAGACGAAACAATACATTAGACAAGTGATTGATTCCATCTATGAAGAATACGTTGGTTTGCAGTTAAAAAGTAAGAAATTTATAGATGACATGCAAAATTGGAAAGAAATGATTCCAAAAAGAGAAAACAAAATTGACAAACAAGACAATACCAATTAAAATAAAGACAACTTAGATAGGCACGTTGAAAGAACTAAGTAAAGTTGAGTGAGCTAATGAAAGCGAGTTTGGGAGAGTGTAAGCCAAATATTAGACATCATCTTGAAGGCATTCTGGAGTGTTTTAAAATGAAGTTGCCGTGAGAACGGAAGTAGGGTGGAACCGCGAATAGTCGTCCCTATGTTTGATATGTTTATCAAGCATAGGGACTTTTTATTATGTTAAAAAATAGGAGGAGAAACAATGAGTCAAAAATTAACCATACAAGAAATGATTTTAGCTCTACAAAATTATTGGTCAAATCAAGGCTGTATGTTAATGCAAGCATACGACACGGAAAAAGGGGCCGGAACAATGAGTCCATATACTTTTTTACGTGCGATTGGTCCAGAACCTTGGAACGCAGCATACGTTGAACCATCACGTCGTCCTGCAGACGGAAGATATGGAGATAACCCAAACCGTTTGTATCAACATCATCAATTCCAAGTCGTGATGAAACCTTCACCAGAAAACATCCAAGAATTATATTTAGATAGTTTGAAAGTATTGGGCATTGACCCATTACAACATGACATTCGTTTTGTTGAAGATAACTGGGAAAATCCTTCTATGGGTTGTGCTGGATTAGGTTGGGAAGTTTGGTTAGATGGAATGGAAATCACTCAGTTTACTTATTTCCAACAAGTGGGTGGATTAGAGTGTAAACCTGTTACATCAGAAATTACATATGGATTAGAACGTTTAGCTTCTTACATTCAAGAAGTTGAAAGTGTCTATGATTTAGAATGGACGAAAGGCGTTAAATACGGTGAGATTTTTGTGCAACCTGAATATGAGCATTCAGTGTATTCATTTGAACAAAGTGACCAAGAGTTATTATTAAACTTATTTAACAGTTATGAAAACGAAGCAAAACGTGCCATTGAATTAGGATTAATTCATCCTGCGTATGATTATGTATTAAAATGTAGTCACATGTTTAACTTACTTGATGCTAGAGGAGCCGTATCTGTTACAGAACGTGCGGGTTATTTAGCAAGAATTCGTAATATGGCTAGAGCGTTAGCTAAAGGGTTTGTTGAAGAACGTGAGAAATTAGGTTTCCCATTATTAAAAGAATCAGTGGAGGAGGATATTCATGAGTAAACAATTTTTATTAGAAGTCGGGTTGGAAGAAGTACCAGCTCATTTAGTCACTCCAACATCAAAACAATTTGCTAAAAAAGCAGCAGATTACTTGAATGAACATCGTGTGTCATTTGATAATATCGAAGTATTTTCTACACCAAGACGTTTTGCTATTCGTGTAAATGGATTAGCTGATAAACAAGAAAACATAGAAGAAAAAGCAAAAGGACCAGCAAAAAAAATCGCACAAGATGCGGACGGTCATTGGACAAAAGCAGCGATTGGTTTTGCTAAAGGTCAAGGGGCAACAACTGATGATTTATATTTTGAAACAATTAAAGATGTTGAGTATGTCTTTGTTGATAAATTTATTGAAGGCCAACCTGTTGAAACGATTTTGCCAGGCTTAACAGATGTCGTAGCTCATTTAACGTTTCCAATCAGCATGACATGGGGAGAAGGAAACTACCGCTTTATCCGTCCAGTACATTGGTTAGTGGCGTTACTTGAAGATAAAATTATCCCTATGTCATTGTTTGGTATTAACAGCTCAAACACATCTCGTGGACATCGTTTCTTAGGAAAAGTGGCGACAATTAATCACTCATCTAATTACGAAACAGCTTTGGAAGAACAGTTTGTGATTGTTAATCCAGTGATTCGCCAAGGCAAAATTAGTAAACAAATCAATGAGATAGAAGAAGCCAATCAATGGACAATTCCTCAAGATGCCGATTTATTAGAAGAAGTCGTTAACCTTGTTGAATACCCAACTGTTTTTGTTGGAAACTTTGAGAAAAACTACTTATCATTACCTTCAGAAGTGTTAATTACGTCGATGAAAGAACACCAACGTTATTTTGAAGTCCTAGATTCAGAAGGAAACTTACTAAATCATTTTGTCTCTGTACGAAATGGTAACTCTGACTATCTTGATAACGTTAGAAAAGGAAATGAAAAAGTTCTTCAAGCTCGTTTGGAAGATGCGGAATTTTTCTATGAAGAAGATTTGAAATCATCTATTGCTGATTATGTCGAAAAACTAAAATCAGTCACATTCCATGAAAAAATTGGGTCAATGTATGAAAAAATGCAACGTGTTTCCGTTATTTCAGAATTAATCGGAACATCAGTTGGTCTATCTGACACAGAGATGAAAGAGTTAGAACGTGCTGCCCAAATTTATAAGTTTGATTTGGTAACATTAATGGTAGATGAGTTCCCAGAGTTACAAGGATTAATCGGGGAAAAATATGCCACATTAAAAGGTGAAAGCGTTGAGGTGGCTCAAGCTATTCGTGAACACTACTTACCAAAATCAAGCGATGGTGAGTTGCCTGAAAGTAATGTAGGAGCTGTTTTGGCGATTGCAGATAAATCAGATACATTATTATCTTTCTTTGCTGTGGGCTTAATGCCTAAAGGCTCAAATGACCCATATGCGTTACGAAGACAAGCTTATGGTATTATTCGTATTATTGAGTCTAAAGGATGGGATTTCCCAATCATTCGTTTGCAACAACAAATGAAAGAACTAATTAATGAAGATATTGAAAGATTTGGATTAAGTATTGAGGCAGATGAAGAAGTTTTAACAGAGTTTATCAAAGGTCGTATGAAACAATGGTTTAGTGGTAAACAAATTCGTCACGATATTATTGAGGCCGTCTTAGAAAGTCGACAAGAAAACTTGCATACGATGTTTGAAACAGCAGATATTTTAGTGAGTCAAGCATCGGAAAGTGATTTTAGACCAACAATCGAATCTTTAACACGTGTTATTAATTTGTCTAATAAAGCAGAAGATAAAGAAGTAGGAAAGGTAAATCCAGAATTATTTGAAAATGATTCTGAGAAAAAACTTTATGAAGCAATTATGTCGGTTTCAGAAAAAGTGGGTGATTTGACACTTAATGAATTGTATGAAGAACTGCGTCATTTAAACCCATTGATTGAATCATATTTTGAAGATACAATGGTTATGGTTGATGATCAAGCAATAAGAGAAAATCGTTTAAATCAATTAAAAATGATAGCAAATATTGCATTATCCTTTGCAAGTTTAGATCGTTTAATTGTTAAATAAAAAAAGTGGCTACTTGATTTAATCAGTAGCCACTTTTTCTATGTTATTAATTTCTTCTATTAGTTGTTGCTCTAGGTGTACTAAATGATTTCCATGCATTTTTATAATTATCATCGGTTCCACCAATACCAAATTTGAAAGTACTATCTTTAGGGCCATCAGTTGCATAAAAGCTTTCTACTTCTTTTGCTCCTTTTAAGTTGATTTGTTGATTATCTACTTTGACGGTGGCTACCTTTTCTCCTGTAAATTCGACGACCTTTTCTTTTTTTACAGAAGGGTCTAAGGTGAATTTTTCATTCACTTTAAATATATCAGAATTTCTTTGATACACATAATTTGTCATATAAGACCAATAAATCATATTTTGTTTGTTCCACGTTGAGCTCATTTGAGTGTTGTCATCGTAACCAATCCAGCTACTCATCGTCACTCCCGGAGTAGAAGCGGTAAACCAATAATCTTTTTCTAATTCTGATGTCCCGGTTTTTCCAACCCAGTCAGCTCTAGCAAGTGTTGGGTTAACAGATTGAAGGGACTCCTGGGCTGCTTGACCTGTTCCACTTTTTAGAACATCTCGCATCATGTCATTCATGATAGATGCTGTAGCAGGTTTAAAGACTTGGGTTGGATCAGATTTATGTTCATAAATGACCTCACCTTCTTCATTTGTGATTTTATCAATGGAGAAGCCTTTATTATAAACTCCTTTATTAGCTAAAGTAGCATAAGCTTCTGTTTCCTCTAAGACCGTCATACCATAATCAGTTGCGCCAAGAGGGATTGATTCACGGTAGTACTCATCGGGATTAAGTCCTATATTCATTTTATCAAAATATTGTTTAGGATCTATACTTTGAAGCATATCATTGTATAAATTAACCACCGGAATATTCAGTGACCATTTTAGTGATTCTCTTACAGATTTAAAGGAGTTACTCCCTTTATCAGAATAGTTTTTTACTTCTTGTCCATTTTTGTATTTTAATGGATAATCAGATAATTTTGATTCTGAACCAATGATACCATTATCGATTGCTGGAGCGTAAGCTAAAATAGGTTTCATAGTAGAGCCAGGTGAACGTCTAGTTTGAAAAGCATGATTATTTTGATTTTGGCTATAATTTCTACCACCAATAAAACCGTAGATACGGCCAGTTTGATTATCCATTAAGACACTTCCTGTTTCCAGTAATTTTCCACTGCCATCATCTAATACATAGCCATAATTATTTACCGCTTCTTGCATGGCATCATATGTTGTTTTATCAATCGTTGAATGAATCGTATAACCAGAACGTGCAATATCTTTTTTGACTCTTTCGAAATATTGATCAAATAGTTGTTTTGAATTATTGATATCATCTTCTGTGTGTCCATCAGCTTCATAGTAACTTGGCATTAAAACACGCGTTGCTTCATCATATAGATAGGTATATAAAAAGCCATTCTCAGTATCCGATTTAGGAGAAGGTGCAATGAAATCTTGTTTCAAATCATAACTTTTTGCTGCTTCATATTCGTCCTTAGTGATTATTTTTTCACGATACATATTAAAGAGAACGTCATCTTTTCTATTAAGTCCAGCACTTAAGTCATCTTTCAATTGTGCATCGTTTGTGTATGGAGAGTATTCTATTGGGCTTTGTGGTAGACCAGCTAAAAAAGCAGCTTGTGGTAAAGTAACCTCACTAGCGTGAACGCCAAATATTCCTAAAGCGGCTTCTTCAATACCTGCAATATTTTCACCATGATTATTTCGTCCAAAAGGAGAAACATTCAGGTAAGCACTTAAAATATCATCTTTTGACATGATTTTTTCAGTTCGAAGAGCAAGCATTATTTCTGAAGCTTTTCTTTTATAAGATGTTTCATTTGTTAAAACTTGTTGTTTGACTAATTGTTGTGTAATGGTTGAACCACCAGACTTACTTCCAATGCCAATGATATCAGACAAAGTTGCTCTAGCAACCGCTTTTGGTACAATTCCTTTGTGTTCAAAAAAGTTTTCGTCCTCAGTAGTAACCAACGCTTCCTTTATAAAATTTGAAATTTTATTTGATGAAATATTTGTACGAATTAAGTCTGATTTTATTACTGAAACTAAAGAACCATCTGCATAAGTTATGTTAGACTGTTGATCTAAATCTGAAATTTTTTTGACAAGATCTTCTTTTTCAGGTACATCAACGGTTTTAACTAAAGAAGCAAAATAGCCAATGCCTGTTCCAATACCTAATGCAGCTAAAGATAAGCCTACAATAATTAATAGAATAAATAACGATCGAAATACACGATAAGTGACATTAATGACAAATAGCCAATCACGTTTTTTATCAGGATCAGGGGTTTGAGTTTCCACTTCTTCTGGAGTATCTAAGGGAGTATCAAACTTATTGTCCTCGTTCAATTTATCACCTCATTCTTTTTATGTGCTCAATTATATCATTTTACAATTAATCATTATACTTAGTCAAATTGTTTTGGTGTTCTGATATAAAAATCACATTTTAATCTTTCTTTTAGATTATGAATAGGTTAAGATTAAAGATGAATAAAATTAAGGAGGAACTAATATGACAACGAATTTTTTATCAGAATTAAAGGATCGTGGTCTCGTCTATCAAATGACTGACGAACAAGCATTAGAAGAATTATTGAATGAAGAGTCTGTTAAGTTGTATATTGGTTTTGATCCGACAGCAGATAGTTTACACATCGGTCATTTATTACCAGTATTAACCTTAAAACGATTTCAAGAACAAGGACACGTGCCAGTAGCACTTGTTGGTGGGGGAACTGGTATGATTGGTGACCCATCATTTAAAGATGCAGAACGTAGTTTAAATTCTACTGAAATTGTTGAATCATGGGCCAATAGTCTTAAAAATCAATTGTCTCGTTTTATTGATTTTGATGATAAAACAAATCCAGCCATTTTAGCGAATAATGCTGATTGGTTGACTAGTATGACACTGATTGACTTTTTAAGAGATGTAGGTAAAAACTTTACAATCAATTATATGATGAGTAAAGAAAGTGTGAAGCGTCGTATTGAAACAGGTATTTCTTATACTGAATTTGCTTATCAATTATTACAAGCTTATGACTTTCTAAAACTATATGAAACAGAAGGAGTAAAACTTCAATTAGGTGGAAGTGATCAGTGGGGAAATATCACTTCAGGTATTGAGTTATTACGACGTGAAAAAGAAGTACAAGGTTATGGCTTAACGATGCCACTAATTAAAAAAGCAGATGGTACAAAATTTGGTAAAACAGAAGGAAATGCTGTTTGGTTAGATGCTGATAAAACATCTCCGTATGAATTCTACCAATTTTGGTTAAACACTGATGACCGTGATGCGGTTCAATTCTTAAAATACTTTACGTTTTTATCACTAGATGAAATTGTTGAGATTGAAAAAGAATTTAATGACGCACCTCATGAAAGAGCTGCACAAAAAGCATTGGCTAAAGAAGTCACAACACTGGTTCATGGTGAAAAATCTTACGAACAAGCTGTGAGAATTTCTAAAGCATTGTTTAGTGGTGACATCAAAGAATTAACTGGCGAAGAAATTAAACAAGGGTTTAAAGATGTTCCTAGTTATGAAGTATCAGCTAATGATGATTTAAATCTTGTTGAGTTATTAGTGAACGCTGGTATTGAGTCATCTAAACGTCAAGCACGTGAGGATGTCAAAAATGGAGCTATCTACATTAACGGAGATAGAATCCAAGAGTTAGAATATGTCTTATCTGATAAAGATAAAATAGAAAATGAATTTATTGTTATTCGACGTGGAAAGAAAAAATATTTCTTATTGAAGTTTTAAAAAGTTGTTAATAGTTAGCTAAACCTAAGAAAAAATGATGATTATCATCATTTTTTCTTAGGTTTTTTAATTTCTTTAAATAAAGATAATTTCAAATAATATTATTCAATAAAGTTGATTAAATTAATTTTATTGTTCTAAAATAGAATAAATGATAAATTTAATAGTATTTATATTCTTTTTTTTTTTTGAAAACTTCATTATAGAAAACTTTACAATTATAAACTTTACAGTATATAATGAATTCTTAATAGAATAATATTAATTTTTGATGAGAAAAGTTAGCGGTTTATCATCACATTATAAGAGAGGGGTTTTTAGCAATGATTACATTTAAAAATGTAGAAAAATACTATGGAGAGTTTCATGCATTAAAAGATATCAATCTAACAATTGAAACTGGTGAGGTGGTTGTTGTATTAGGTCCTTCTGGATCAGGTAAGAGTACTATGCTACGTTGTATCAATGCATTGGAAGACATATCAACTGGTGAATTAATAGTAGATGGAACTAATATTTTTGATCCAAAAACGAATTTAAATGACGTCAGAAAAAATCTAGGGATGGTATTCCAACAATTTAACTTATATGCCAATATGAGCGTGTTAGAAAACGTTACGTTAGCACCAATAAAAGTATTGGGTCTAGATAAGCAAGCAGCAAATGAACGTGCTGAGCGTTTATTAGAAAGAGTTGGCATGTTAGATAAAAAAGAGTCGTATCCCTCACAATTGTCAGGAGGTCAACAACAACGTGTGGCTATTGCAAGAAGCTTAGCTATGACACCTGATTATATGTTATTTGATGAACCAACGTCAGCACTTGACCCAGAGATGGTTGGAGAAGTATTGGACGTTATGAAGTCTCTAGCAAAAGAGTCTGGTATGACGATGGTTGTGGTAACTCATGAGATGGGATTTGCCAGAGAAGTAGCGGATAGAGTCATTTTTATGGCTGATGGAGAAGTACTAGAAGATCGCGAATCAGAAGCCTTTTTTGATGATCCACAAGATGAAAGAGCGAAACAATTTTTAAGTAAAATTATTAGTCACTAGGAGGGAGCAATATGAAAAAAGTTTATCGTGGTTTATTGATGTTAATGATGCTTTCTTTCGTTTTTTTACTTGGAGCTTGTGGGGCAAAAAGTATTTCTGAATCAAATGTGTTAGATACAATCAAAGAGAAAGATAAAATGATTTGGGGAGTCAAGTATGACACCAAGTTATTTGGTTTGATGAATATAGAAAAAAGAGAAGTAGAAGGATTTGATATTGATATCGCAAAAGAAATCACTAAACGTTTGTTAGGTGATGAAAAGAAAGTAGAATTTGTTGAGGTTACATCAAAAACAAGAATACCTCTTTTAAAAAATGGAAACATTGATGCGATTATTGCCACTATGACCATTAGTGACGAGCGTAAAAAACAAGTGGATTTCTCAGATGTTTATTTTGATGCGGGGCAGTCACTTTTAGTTAAAAAAGGTAGCGACATAAAAAGTATTGATGATTTAAAAGCAGGAAAAATAGTTTTAGCCGTAAAAGGATCTACTTCAGCTGTAAACGTGAGGAAAAAAGCCCCTGATGTGACAGTTTTAGAATTAGAAAACTATGCTGAAGCGTTTACGGCTCTTCAATCCGGACAAGGTGATGCGATGACAACAGATAATAGCATCCTTTTAGGTGTGGTATCTGAAAACCCTGATTATGAATTAGTTGGTGGTAATTTTACTGAGGAACCATATGGTATTGCGTTTAATAAAGGGCAAACAGACTTAGTAAATGAAGTCAATCGATTGTTATCAGACATGAAAAAAGATGGCACCTATGACAAGATATATAAAAAATGGATTAAAGACTAAAAGATAAAGGAGTTGAGACTATGTTAGAAATTTGGAATACTTATCATCAAGATATTTTATCTGGACTAAAAGTAACATTGACAGCCAGTTTGATTGCGTTAATTGGTAGTTTGATTATTGGAACAATAACAGCCATGATGCAAGTAGCCACAAAAAAATGGATTCGACGAATTGGCAATATCTACGTTAATTTTTTCCGTAATATTCCTTTATTAATTGTGGTAATGTTTTTCTTTGTTGTATTACCGTTGTATGGATTTAAATTTAATGGAATCACATCAGGTACCATTGGCTTAACATTATATACATCAGCTTTTATTGCGGATACGGTTCGATCAGGTATTGAAGCTGTATCAACGGGTCAAAAGGAAGCAGGAATGTCTTCAGGCTTAAATTATTTCCAAATTATGTACTATATCGTGTTACCTCAAGCATTTAAAGTGGCGTTGCCTTCATTAGGAAATCAATTTATCAATTTAGTTAAAAATTCGTCTATTTTGGCTATGGTTACAGGAGCAGATCTTATGTATACCGGCGACTTGATTGCCAGTGAAACGTTTAATACGTTAGGAACGTATACATTAATTGGCCTCATTTATCTACTGATGACGATGCCGTTGTCGTATTTGATGCGATATATTGAAACACGCGTTGCAACAAATTAAGAAAGGAGTGAAAGAAATGAATTTTGCTCAAGCTTTGACATTACCTAATTTACGTTTTATTTTTGATGGGTTATTAGTAACTCTCGAGGTAGCGGTTATTTCGATTATTTTTAGTTTTATCATTGGTGGGATTTTAGGTGTTATCCGATTTTTACGTATACCATACTTATCCAAAATAGTTGGACTGATTATTGATATCATCAGAAATTTACCATTACTTTTAATTATATTCTTTACTTATTTTGCGTTGCCTCAAATTGGTATACAGTTTAGTATTTTTTGGTCAGCAGTTGTGGCATTGACGATTTTTGAATCAGCAATGCTATCTGAAATTATTCGAGGTGGGATTGAAGCTGTACCTAAAGGACAAATGGAAGCGGGTCGTTCAACTGGTCTTAATATTGCTCAAACAATGTATTATATTGTATTACCACAGGGGATTAAATTGATGGTTCCTCCGCTTGTTAGCCAGTTTGTTTCGTTAATTCGTGATACATCGTTAGCAGTTGTGATTTCTTTACCAGAGTTGACACACAATTCTAAAATTATTTATGCCCAATACCCTAGTACAGTATTGGTGATGTTCATCATCATGACAGTGTGTTATTTTGCCATTTGCTACTCACTATCGCTTTTTGCGAAACGATTTGAATTAAATTATCAAAAATAATCGAACGAATTTGTTCGGTTATTTTTTTAGGCAATAATCTTGTAGTCAATTCGATAAAACGCTACAATCTATAAAGTAAGTTAATAGAAATGAGGAATTATTTTATGTTATTAGGGTCTCATGTTAGTATGAGTGGAAAAGATATGCTGTTAGGGTCAGCAAAACAATCAGCAGAATATGGTGCATCAACTTTTATGATTTATACAGGTGCACCACAAAATACACGAAGAAAACCGATTGAAGAGTTAAATATTGAAGCAGGTCGAGAATTTATGCGTCAACATGATTTAGACATTAATAAAATAGTGGTACACGCTCCTTATATCATCAATCTTGGTAACACAACGAAACCACAAAACTTTGGGTTTGCCATTGACTTTTTACGTCAAGAAATTGAACGTGTGTCAGCTATTGGTGCAACACAAATAACAATGCATCCTGGTGCCCATGTTGGAGCGGGAGTTGATGCGGGGGTTAACCAAATTATTAAAGGATTAAATGAAGTGTTAACAAGTGATCAAACACCACAGATTGCGCTAGAAACGATGGCAGGAAAAGGAACAGAAATCGGTCGTTCATTTGAGGAAATCGCACGAATTATTGACGGGGTCACACATAACGATAAATTATCTGTGACGTTAGATACATGCCACATTAACGATGCTGGGTACAATGTTCGTGAAGATTTTGATGGTGTGTTAGAAGAGTTTGATAAAATCATTGGTTTGGACAGATTAAAAGTCATTCATGTCAATGATTCTAAAAACGATCAAGGCTCACATAAAGACCGTCATGCGAATATTGGCTTTGGGACAATTGGGTTTGATGCATTAAATTATGTGGTTCATCACGACCAATTAAAAGAGTTACCGAAAATTTTAGAAACACCTTTTGTAGGTGAAGATAAAAAAACAGCCAAAGCACCATACTATCATGAGATTAAAATGTTGAAAAAAGGAGAATTTAATCCTAATTTGTTAATAGATATTGAAAATAATGCCTAAATTTGTTAAAAGAGTCTTTTCATTGACGTTATTTTCTAGTACAATTGATTATTGTGGAGTAGATTAATTGGAGGAAGGAGCGTCGAAAAGATGAATACTGGATTAGCTATTTTATTCATTATTATTGCCCTAATTTTAGGAGCAGTCGGTGGATTCTTTTTAGCAAAGAAAACATTTGAAGATCAATTACAGAAAAATCCTCCCGTTAATGAGGATATGTTGCGTATGATGATGTCACAGATGGGTCAAAAACCGTCAGAGAAGAAAATACGTCAAATGATGCAAAACATGACAGCTCAAAACAACAAGAAGAAAAAATAGTTGTTTTGTTTTGGAATGAATAAAAAACATAAAAAACGGGTGCTTTTTCGCACCTGTTTTTTTATGGTCAAAAGGAGTGAACAACTTGAGCGTTTTTAAAAAATTAGCTTGGTTTTTCAAAGAAGAAAAGAAAAACTACATTATCGGTGTAGGGGCATTAATTTTAGTTGCTATTATTCAGTTATTACCGCCGAGAGTGATTGGGATTGTCGTGGACTCTATTGCTGATAAAACATTAACCGTTCAAAAATTAATGTTTTGGGTTGGATTATTAGTATTAGCAGCTATCGTGGTGTATTTATTGCGTTATGTGTGGCGAACACACATCTGGGGTGGTGCAGCTAGATTAGAAAAACGTATGAGAAAAAGGTTGTTCCATCATTTTACTCAGATGGACCAAACGTTTTATCAACGGTATCGTACAGGAGATTTAATGGCACATGCCACAAATGACTTAAACGCCATCCAAAACGTGGCTGGTGGAGGGATTTTAACCTTTGCTGATGCGTTTATTACAGGAGCTATAACGGTGATTGCGATGATTATTTTCATTGATTGGCGTTTAACATTACTAGCGTTACTACCGTTTCCACTGCTTGCTGTGTTATCTAGTAAACTTGGAGACAAGTTACACGCAGCGTTTAAAGAGTCACAAGATGCGTTTTCAAGATTAAATGATAAAACGCAAGAAACAATTACCGGGATAAAAGTGATTAAAACTTTTGGACAAGAAAAAGAAGAAATAGAAGATTTTAAAGAAAAAGTGGATTACTCTGTTAGAAAAAATAATCGCGTCAACTTTTTAGATGCATTATTTGATCCACTGATTACAATTATTATTGGGTTAAGTTACATTATTTCAATTTCGCTAGGTGGCTACTTAGTTAAAACTGGAAGTATTTCAATTGGACAATTAATCTCATTTTTTAACTATATTGGGATGTTGGTTTGGCCAATGTTCGCAATCGGGCGTTTCTTTAACATTTTGCAACGAGGGAATGCAAGTTATGACCGTGTTAATGAATTATTAAGTGAAAAGTCAGCGATTATAGAAATGAAAACAGGTGTATCTCAGCCAGCAAAAGGAGATATCCATTATCACGTAGACAAATTTAATTACCCAGGTGATGAGGTAACAGCATTAGAACATATAGATTTTACCTTACATGAGGGAGATACTCTTGGAATAGTTGGTAAAACTGGAGCAGGGAAAACAACATTACTAAAACTGTTAATGCGTGAATACGATGATTATGATGGTGAGATATTATTTGGTGGTAACAAATTACAACATTATACATTGGATGCACTACTTCATTCGATTGGTTATGTGCCGCAAGATCATTTTCTGTTTTCGATGACAGTAAGAGATAATATTCGATTTGGTCGCCCAAAAGCATCACAAGAATTAGTCGAAACGATTGCTAAACAAGCAGCAGTACATGATGATATTATGGGATTTAGTCATGGCTATGACACAATGGTTGGAGAACGTGGTGTCTCTCTTTCAGGTGGTCAAAAACAACGTATCTCGATTGCACGAGCCCTATTAACAGAACCAGAATTATTAATTCTAGATGATGCGTTATCTGCTGTTGATGCTAAAACAGAGGAATTAATATTATCTAGTTTGAAAGAAACAAGACAAAATAAAACCACGATTATCACGACTCATAGATTAAGTAGTGTAAAACATGCAAAAGAAATCATTGTGATCGATGAAGGAAAAATCATCGAACGAGGCACCCATAACGAGTTGATTGCGTTAAATGGTTGGTATAAGAAAATGTATGACCATCAACAACTTGAACAAAAAATTGAAGAGGGGCTAAACTAATGGAAGAACAACAATCAGCATGGTCGAAGTCGTTTACGATGAAAGAGCAAAAAGAAATCGTTAAGCGTTTGATAACTTTTGCTAAACCGTTTAGAAAATACTTTGTCGGCTCATTAGTATTTGCCGTGTTACTTGCGGTCGTTAATATTATTTTGCCGAAAATTTTGCAAGTGTTTATGGATAATCATCTAACAGATACTAGCGTGACGACACAGACGATTTTATATTTTGCTGCCCTTTATGGTTTAGGAACGTTATTTAAAGCTATTGTATGGTTTGGGCAATGGATTTTATATTACAAAGGGTCATTGCAAACATACCAATCTAT
The DNA here is from genome assembly GCF_058211775.1 of Vagococcus changpingensis. Taxonomy (NCBI): domain Bacteria; kingdom Bacillati; phylum Bacillota; class Bacilli; order Lactobacillales; family Enterococcaceae; genus Vagococcus; species Vagococcus changpingensis. The sequence goes on along the minus strand of NZ_JBYVZB010000001.1, from coordinate 450,669 downwards.
CCGTGTTAAATTATTCTCCAAACTACAAATGATGGGCATGAGATACTTTGACCAGACACCTGCGGGATCAATTGTTTCTCGTGTGACGAATGACACTGAAACGTTATTTGATTTTTGGTTAGTTTTCTTGATGGTTTTATCTGCGTTATTTGGTATCGTGGCGTCATTTATTGCCATGGCAACGATTAATGTGCAATTAATGTTTGCTTGTTTGATCTTTTTCCCGATATTACTGGTGATTATCTGGTATTATCAAAAATTTAGTTCAAAGATTTACCGCAACATGCGTGAGCGATTAAGTCAATTAAATACAAAATTAAATGAATCCATCTCAGGTATGCAAATTGTGCAATACTTTAGACAAGAAGAACGTCTTGAAGAAGAATTTGAAGAAAATAATAATGACTACTTAAAAACAAAGTATGCCATGATTCGAACTAATTCATTACTTCTTGCACCAATTATCAACTTACTTTTTGCTTTAGCAACCGCGATGATTTTAGGGTTCTTTGGGTTTAAATCATTGAATTCATTAGTTGAAGTTGGGATGATTTATGCGTTTATTTCATACGTACAACAGTTTTTTAATCCAATGACACAGATGATGGATTTTTTAAGTACATTTCAAGATGGTCTTGTCGCTGGAAGTCGAATTATGCGTATTTTAGATCATGAAGAATTAGTGCCACAACAAAATGAAGGAGCTAATGCAACCATCACAAACGCTAAAATCGAGTTCAGAGATGTTAGTTTTTCTTATGATGGAACACATAATGTATTAAATAACATTAGCTTTGTCGCCAATCCAGGTGAAACAGTGGCGTTAGTTGGTCATACTGGAAGTGGTAAAAGTTCCATTATCAATGTGTTGATGCGATTTTATGAGTTTTATGATGGTGATATTTTAATTGATGATGTGAATATCAAAGATTATCCAATGGAAGAATTACGTGAGAAAATGGGATTAGTCTTACAAGATGCGTTTATGTTTTATGGTGACATTTCAAGCAATATTAGATTGTTAAATAACGCTATTACAGATGAGCAGATTGTTAATGCGGCAAAATTTGTTCAAGCGGATAAATTTATTGAAACATTACCTAAAAAGTATCATGCACCTGTTTTGGAAGGTGGATCAAGTTTTTCAAGTGGCCAACGTCAGTTGATTTCATTTGCCAGAACAATCGTCACTGATCCGAAAATTCTAGTATTAGATGAGGCAACTGCTAATATTGATACCGAAACCGAAACGCTGATTCAAGAAGGATTAGAGAAAATGCGTAAAGGTCGTACGACGATTGCCATTGCACATAGATTATCTACTATTAAAGATGCCAATCTTATTTTAGTTCTTGAGAAAGGTCATATTGTTGAAAAAGGAACTCATGATGAGTTAATTGATGAAGAAGGGTTATACTACGATATGTATCGTTTGCAAAACAATCAAATATAATATAATAAAGAAGAATCAAAAAAACAGACTCAGAAAATAATTTTTTTCCCGAGTCTGTTTTTTTGATTTGTTAACATGACAGGCTAGTCAACAAGATACACAGAAGAATCGAAATATTGTTCGATGAATTCAATTTGGTCATATATTTCTTCTGCTGTATAGGTTTCACCTGAAGATGAGATAACCCATTTGGTTTCAACATCGTCATGTCGTTTGACAATGGCGATGAGGACACCATCAAATGACTCAATAGGTGTTTGAACAGTTCGTGATAAAATATAGGCACCTTGTTCTTTCCCGTTTCCTGTTATGATGTTTTTGACATAGCCATAGTTGATTGGATAAACAGTTCCAAATTCATTTTGATACCCAAGAGGTCTGTCTATCGTGACGTTTATTAAACGAGTCATAAATAACCTCCTTTTTCTTAAATTGTAATCCATATTTTAGGATTAAGCAATTCAAAAAGAAAAATAGAAAGAAATTATTCTAAGAATTTGCTATAATAGAAAAGGATTTGATCAGAAAGGGTGTTCGTACCAAATGACGCAAAAACATAATTTATTGGCAGGTCTAAATGACAAACAACAAGCTGCCGTTCAAACGACACAAGGGCCTTTACTTATTATGGCTGGTGCAGGTAGTGGGAAAACAAGAGTCTTAACTCACCGTGTCGCTTATTTAATCGATGAAAAAGGGGTTAATCCTTGGAATATTTTAGCTATTACCTTTACCAATAAAGCAGCCAAAGAGATGAAGGAACGTGTGGTGTCGATTCTTGGAACAGTTGGTGAAGACGTGTGGGTCTCAACTTTCCACTCAATGTGCGTCAAAATGTTACGACGTGACGCTGATTTAATTGGCTACAATCGTCAATTTACCATACTTGATGCTAGTGACCAACAGACATTGATTAAACGGATTTTAAAAGAGGAAAATATTGATCCTAAAAAACATGATCCACGCAGTATTTTATCGCAAATTAGTCAGGCAAAAAATGAGTTATTAACGCCTGAATTATATGAAGAGCGCTACAATGGTTATTTTGAGCAGATTGTGGCAATATGCTATAAGAGATACCAAAAAGAACTTCGCAACAATCAATCAATGGATTTTGATGATTTGATTATGTTAACAATTCGTTTATTTAAGGAAAGTCCTGAAACCTTGTCTTATTATCAAAATAAATTCCAATACATTCACGTTGATGAGTACCAAGACACAAACCATGCTCAATACACATTGGTTAACTTACTGGCGAAACGTTTTAATAATTTATGTGTTGTGGGGGATGCGGATCAAAGTATTTATGGTTGGCGTGGAGCTGATATGCAAAATATTTTAGATTTTGAATCAGATTATCCTGATGCTAAAACAATTTTGCTGGAACAAAACTATCGTTCAACCAAACATATTTTACAAGCGGCAAATAGTGTGATTAACCACAACCAAAACCGTAAGAAAAAAGAATTATGGACAGATAATCAATCAGGCGAAAAAATTGTGTATTATCGTGCTAACTCTGAACGAGAAGAAGTGCAATACATTGTGACTACCATTCAACAATTGAAACAACAAGAACAACGCTCATATGGTGATTTTTGTGTGTTATATCGGACGAATGCCATGTCCCGTGTGATTGAAGATACGTTTTTAAAAGCAAATATCCCTTATAAAATGGTTGGCGGGCATAAATTCTACGACCGTAAAGAAATCAAAGACATTTTAGGTTACTTAAAAGTGATTTCAAATGAAATGGATTCATTAAGTTTTGAGCGTGTGGTGAATAGTCCAAAACGAGGCATTGGACCAGGAACCATTGAAAAAATCAGAGAGTTTGCTGATATGCATGGTTGGTCGTTACTTCAAGCAACAGTTGATATTGATTTAACCCCGATTACTGGCAAAGCGAAAAAAGAGCTTGGTAATTTTGGGAAAATGATTATGCAATTAAGAAAGATGATTCCGTTTTTAACAATTACGGAATTAGTCGAACAAGTGTTAGATAAAAGTGGTTATCAAGAAGATTTGGTGAAACAAAATTCGCTTGAATCTCATTCACGTTTAGAAAACTTGGAAGAGTTCTTAACTGTAACCAAAGAATTTGACAAGCGTTATGAAGCGGGAAATTATGAAGACGAAAGTGAAAATGATGAAGATAAACTCGCGTTATTCTTAAATGATTTGGCACTTGTTTCTGATATTGATTCATTAGAAGACGACCAAGGTCAAGTTACCTTTATGACACTTCATGCGGCGAAAGGACTTGAGTTTCCTTATGTCTTTTTAGTTGGGATGGAAGAAAGTATTTTTCCACTATCTCGTGTGGTTTTAGAAAGTGATGAACTAGAGGAAGAACGTCGTTTAGCTTATGTGGGGATTACCCGGGCTGAAAAACAATTATTCTTAACGAACGCATCAAGTCGTATGTTGTATGGACGTACGCAATACAACCGTCCGTCACGTTTTTTAGAAGAAATTGACGATGACGTATTAGAAAAAGTTGGAGCAGTGCATAAAGTAGCTAGCCAAAAACCGATTGGTGAAAAATACCGTCGTGCAACGTATCAACAGCCAACGACAACAGCCGTTACGGCGAAAAAACAAACAGGTGGCGAAAAAGCACCATGGCAACCAGGTGATAAAGTCGAACACAAAGCGTGGGGTGTTGGAACGGTTGTTAAAGTGAGTGGAGACGCCAAAGATATGGAGTTAGATGTGGCATTTCCTTCTCAAGGGATTAAACGTTTATTGGCCGCTTTTGCACCTATTACAAAAGTAGATTAAAAAGAGGTGACCATTTTGGGTATTGATGAAGCAACAAAACGTGTGGGCGAGTTACGTCACACGTTAAATGAATGGGCACGCGCTTATTATGTGAAAGATGCGCCACTCGTTAGTGACCATGAATATGATAAGTTATACAAAGAATTAGTGAGTTTAGAAGGACAGTTTCCAAAACTTGTAACAAGTGATTCTATCACGCAACGAGTGGGCGGAAAATTACTAGACGGGTTTCAAAAAGTAGAGCACACGACACCAATGATGAGTTTAAGTAATGCCTTTAACGAGCAAGACTTACGTGATTTTGATAAACGCGTGAGAAAAGGCACGAGCAAACCCATTAGTTACATGGTAGAATTAAAGATTGACGGCCTGGCGATTAATTTAACTTATGACAATGGACAATTTGTTCAAGGTGCAACTCGTGGAGATGGTGTCGTAGGGGAGGATATTACGCAAAATTTGCGTACCGTTCACTCTATTCCACTATCACTGCAAACACCTGTGACACTGGACGTTCGTGGTGAGTGTTTTATGCCAAAAGAGTCGTTCGTTAGACTAAATGAGGAACGTGACAAAAACGGCGAAAGTGTGTTCGCGAATCCGCGTAATGCAGCAGCGGGGAGTTTACGTCAACTTGATTCATCTATCACAGCCAAACGTCAGTTAAGTACGTTTTTATATACAATTGCTAATCCTGAAGAATTAGGATTAACAACCCAAACAGACGCATTAGATTATCTAGATAGTTTAGGATTTAAAACGAATCATCAACGTGAACTTTGTGCCACGATTGATGACGTGTGGCAATACATTGTCGAATTTAGCGACAAACGTCACACGCTCGATTATGAAATTGATGGTATTGTGATTAAAGTCAATGATTTTGATGCACAAAATGAATTAGGTTATACAGTAAAAGCCCCTAAGTGGGCGATTGCGTATAAGTTTCCGGCTGAAGAAGTTCAAACAGTCTTACGAGACATCGAGTGGACAGTTGGACGAACGGGCGTTGTAACGCCAACTGCGGTGATGGATCCGGTGCAACTAGCTGGAACAACCGTTTCACGAGCTAGCTTACATAATTGTGATTTGATTGCTGAAAAAGACATTCGATTATTAGATACAGTCGTGATTTATAAAGCTGGAGATATAATTCCTGAGGTCACTCAAGTTGTGTTGGATAAGCGATCTGAAGACAGTCAGCCGTATGAGTTTCCAACACATTGTCCGACCTGTCATTCTGAATTGGAGCGTATTGAATCAGAAGTGGCATTAAGATGTTTAAATCCGGCTTGTCCAGCTCAAATTAAAGAAGGACTAAATCATTTTGTGTCACGTAATGCCATGAACATTGATGGATTAGGCCCTCGTGTGTTAGAACAAATGTATGAAAAAGAACTTGTCAAACAAGCAGCAGACTTGTACTATTTAACGCAAGAGCAATTATTAACGCTTGATAAAATCAAAGAAAAATCTGCTAATAATATTTTAGAGGCCATTGCAAGTAGCAAAGGCAATTCATTAGAGCGATTGTTGTTTGGTTTAGGAATTCAACATGTTGGATCAAAAGCTGCTAAAATTATTTCAAGTGAATTTGGTACGATTGATAAAATTATCGAAGCGGATAAAGAAAAGATTTTTGCGATTGACACGATTGGACCAGTGATGGCTGATAGTATTATCAAATATTTCTCGATTCCAGAAACATTGGAACAAATTGACAAACTAAAACAAGCTGGGGTGAATATGACGTATCTTGGTGTGACAAAAGAAGACATCACATCAATCGAGTCCCCATTTAAAGATAAAACGATTGTTTTAACTGGAAGTTTGACACAATTTAAACGAGCTGAAGCCAAACAAAAGATTGAGTCGTTAGGTGGAAAAGTGACGGGTAGTGTGTCGAAAAAAACGGATATGGTTGTTGCTGGAGAGGAAGCTGGTAGCAAGTTAACCAAAGCACAAGAATTAGGAATTGACGTTTGGAGTGAACAACAAATGGTTGATGCCATAAACGCGTCACATAAAACAGAGTAAAAGGAGAATTTTGATGACAATTTCAAAAGAAGAAGTACTACACGTAGCAAAATTATCGAAATTACGTTTTTCAGATAGTGAATTAGATGAGATGACAAAACATTTAGGGAAAGTCACTGACATGATGGCAAATTTAAGCCAAGTCGACACAACAGATGTACCATTTACTTCAAGTGTGACAGAAGAAACAAATGTCTTTAGAGAAGACATCGCCGTTAAAGGTGAAAGCCGTGACGAATTATTTAGCAATGTTCCTGAAACACAAGATGGTTACATTAAAGTGCCAGCAATTATGGATAACGGGGAGGCAGGAGCATAATGACTGAATTACAACAATTAACAGTAAAACAACTAAGTGAGGCGTTAAATAAAAAAGAATTAAGCTCACAAGAGGTTGTGAAAAGTGGTTTTGATTACATCAAAGAAACAGAGCCAACGATTGATGCCTTTATCACATTAAGTGAAGAAAAAGCATTAGCAGAAGCGAAAAAAATTGATGACTCACCACGTAGTGAATTAACACCTTTAGCTGGTATTCCAATTGGGATTAAAGATAATATCGTGACAAAAGACGTGTTAACAACCGCAGCAAGTAAAATGTTGTACAACTTTAACCCAATCTATTCTGCGACGGCAGTAGAAAAATTAGAATCAGCTGGACTTGTGTCTATGGGTAAATTAAACATGGACGAGTTTGCGATGGGTTCTTCAACTGAAACGTCGTACTTCAAGAAAACAAAAAATGCATGGGACCAAACAAAAGTACCTGGTGGCTCTTCAGGTGGGTCTGCTGCGAGTGTGGCAGCTGGACAAGTTCCTGCTTCTTTAGGTAGTGATACAGGTGGAAGTATCCGCCAACCAGCGTCATTTAACGGTATCGTGGGGATGAAACCAACTTATGGACGCGTTTCTCGTTATGGGTTAATTGCCTTTTCATCAAGTTTAGACCAAATTGGGCCAATGACTCGTACGGTGGAAGACAATGCCATGATTTTAAATGCGATTTCTGGACATGATGCAAAAGACAGTACAAGTTCTCGTCGTGACACACCAGATTTTACAAACTTAATTGGTCAAGACATCAAAGGAATGAAAATTGGTGTACCAAAAGAATTCATGGGTGAAGGGGTTCATCCTGATATTCGTCAAGCCGTAAAAGAAGCGGTGAAAACATTTGAAGCGCTTGGAGCAACAGTAGACGAAGTTAGTTTACCAAATGCGGTTTATGGCGTGGAAGTTTACTATATTATTGCCTCATCAGAAGCATCATCAAACTTACAACGTTTTGATGGTATTCGCTATGGTTACCGTTCAGAAAATATTTCAAACTTAGAAGACGTATATGTTAACTCACGTTCTGAAGGATTTGGTTCAGAAGTGAAACGTCGTATTATGCTTGGAACATTCTCTCTAAGCGCCGGATTTTATGATGCATACTTTAGAAAAGCTGGACAAGTTCGTACCTTGATTGTCAATGACTTTAAAAAAGTCTTTGAAAACTACGACTTGATTTTAGGACCAGTATCACCAACTGTGGCATTTGAATTTGGTGCCGCTCAAGATGATCCAATCACAGCATATATGCGTGATATCTTAACCATTCCAGTTAACTTAGCTGGTTTACCAGGCATGAGTGTTCCTGGTGGATTTTCTGAAGGATTGCCAATTGGGATTCAATTAATCGGAAATCATTTTGATGAAGAAAAAATGTATCAAGCAGCGTATGCGTTTGAACAAGCAACTGATTTCCATAAAAAACAACCTGTTATTTTAGGAGGTAAAGCATAGTGAATTTTGAAACAGTCATTGGGTTAGAAGTCCATGTAGAATTAAAAACCGAATCAAAAATCTTTTCAACGTCTGCCGCTCACTTTGGTGCAGACCCAAATACCAATACAAACGTGATTGATTTTTCAATGCCAGGTGTTTTACCTGTTTTAAATAGAGGCGCACTTGAATATGGTATGAAAGCAGCTTTAGCACTTAACTGTAAAATCAACCATCACACAAATTTTGATAGAAAAAACTATTTTTATCCAGATAATCCAAAAGCTTACCAAATTTCTCAAGATGACAAACCAATTGGCTATGATGGTTGGGTTGAAATCGAAGTAGAAGGTAAAAAGAAAAAAATCCGTATTGAACGCGTGCATTTAGAAGAAGATGCGGGTAAAAATATTCATGGTACTGATGGTTATTCATACGTCGATTTAAATCGTCAAGGCACACCACTTATTGAGATTGTATCTGAAGCAGATATGCGTTCACCTGAAGAAGCTTATGCTTATTTAGAAGCCATCCGTTCAATCATCCAATTTACTGGTGTCAGTGATGTGAAAATGGAAGAAGGGTCAATGCGTTGTGATGCCAATATTTCTCTAAGACCTTATGGACAAGAAAAATTTGGAACAAAAGCAGAACTTAAAAACTTGAACTCACTAAACTACGTGAAACAAGGACTTGCTTTTGAGGAACAACGTCAAGCAAAAGTGTTAATGTCAGGTGGCATTATCCAACAAGAAACACGTCGCTATGATGAATCAACTAAATCAACTATCTTGATGCGTGTTAAAGAAGGGGCAAGTGATTACCGTTACTTCCCAGAACCAGATATTCCATCAATTGACATTAGTGAAGAATGGGTGGAAGAAATCAGAGCATCATTACCAGAAATGCCAACAGCTAGACGTATTCGTTATGTGAGTGAACTTGGTTTACCTGAATATGATGCAATGGTATTGACTCTATCTAGTGATATGTCTGACTTCTTTGATGCCACAGTGAATAACGGAGCAGATGCCAAACAAGCCTCTAACTGGTTAATGGGTGAAGTATCAGCTTACTTAAATAGCGAGCGCTTAGAGTTACTTGAAACAAAACTAACACCAGAAAATCTTGCTGGGATGATTAATTTAATCGCAGACGGCACAATTAGTTCTAAAATTGCGAAAAAAGTGTTTAAAGAATTAATCGAAAATGGTGGAAACGCAAAAGAAGTCGTAGAAGCAAAAGGATTAGTCCAATTATCTGATCCAGCTCAATTATTGCCAATGATTAATGAGGTATTAGACAAAAATGAACAGTCAATCGAAGACTTTAAAAATGGAAAAGATCGTGCCGTTGGGTTCTTAGTTGGCCAAATTATGAAAGCAACAAAAGGAAAAGCAAATCCAGGAGTCGTGAACAAATTACTAAAAGAGGAATTATTGAAACGTTAAATTGACAACGTTCGATATGAAGGAGCAAGTTAAATGAGAGCAAGATTAATTTATAATCCAACATCTGGAAAAGAGTTGTTAAAACGAAATTTAGCGGATATTTTAATGGTGATTGAAAAAGCTGGATATGAAGCCAGTGCCTTTGCGACGACACCGGAGCCTTTTTCTGCCAAAAAAGAAGCAGCAAGAGCCGCGAATGCTGGTTTTGATTTGATTATCGCAGCAGGTGGTGATGGCACGATTAATGAAGTGATTAATGGTATTGCTCCACTAGAAAAACGCCCTAAATTAGCAGTTATTCCTGGTGGAACAACCAATGATTTTGCTCGAGCGTTGCAAATTCCGCGTGATAATGTGGTGAAAGCAGCAGAAGTGATTTTAAAAAATCAAACCATTAGATCAGATATTGGAAAAGCTGGGAACACATATTTTATGAATATCGCAGCAGGTGGTTACTTAACTGAATTGACCTATGAAGTACCATCTCATCTGAAAAGTGTTTTTGGTTATCTTGCCTATTTAGCAAAAGGAGCAGAGATGTTGCCACGAGTGAAAACAATCAAGATGCGTCTGAAATATGACGATGGTGAATTTGATGGCAAAGCATCCATGTTTTTCTTAGGGCTAACCAATTCAGTTGGTGGCTTTGAACAAATTGTTCCCGACGCTCAGTTAGATGATGGGAAATTTTCACTGATAATCGTGAAAACAGCCAATGTATTAGAAATCATGCATTTGGTTGCTTTGATGTTAAACGGTGGAAAACACATTGACGATCCTAGAATAGAATACATTAAAACGTCAAGGTTACACGCTGAAGCCTTTGATGATGATTACCGTATGATGATTAATTTAGATGGGGAATATGGTGGAGATGCCCCAATGGAATTTATAAATTACAAACAACACATAGAAATTTATGCTAATTTGGATGAAATACCTGAATCGGCTATTTCAATTGATGAAGAAGAGGCGTCTGATCGATTTATCGAAGAAGTCGAACAACTCACTCAAGAAGATATTAATGAAGACGGTACTATTTTTGGCAATAAAGAGTAGTACGTGCACTGTTTAAAAGAGAAAGAGGATTTTATGAAAAAACAAAAAATAGAAGCACCAGTGAAAAAAAATGAGCGTTTAGTTGTTGATATCGTCGATATGACCTATGACGGACGTGGAGTAGCAAAAGTGGATGGTTTCCCCATTTTTGTTGAAGCAGGGATTACGGGTGAGCGGGTAAAAATTCATGTAATGAAAGTCATGAAAAAATTTGCCTTCGCAAAAATTATGACATGGGAAACGACAAGTGAAAACCGATTTGAAGCGGTGGAAAAAGATTTAATTCGTACAGGGATCGCCCCACTACATCATATGAGCTATGATGCGCAACTTGATTTCAAGAAAAATCAAGTGACTCAAGCGATGAAACGAATTGGTGGTTTTGATGAATTAAACGTTGCGGACGTTTTAGGTATGGAACACCCCTTTGCTTATCGTAATAAAGCACAAATTCCAGTTCGTATGATTGGTGCTGACATTGAACTTGGTTTCTTTAGAAAAAATAGTCATGACTTAATTGTGGTAGAAGACTTTTTAATTCAAGATAAAATGATTGATGAGATTTTATTATTCTTGAAAGAAAGACTTAGAAAATATTCAATCAAACCATATGATGAAAGCCAACATTCAGGACATCTTAAAAGCATCGTGATTCGCAAAGGTCACTATTCAAATGAAGTGATGGTTACTTTTGTGACACGTAAAAAGAAAATTTTCTACTTACATGATATTGTGACTGAACTGGTGGAGGCATATCCAAACGTGGTATCTGTGATGCAAAACATCCAACCAAACGTGACAAACAAAGTCTTAGACGAACGTTTGAATGTCTTATACGGTAAAGATAGCATTAGTGATGAGTTATTAGGTAAGACGTACCATATCTCAGCGCAGTCGTTCTACCAAGTAAACACTGAACAAGCTGAAAATCTTTATAAAAAAGCCATTGAGTTAGCTGATTTGAAAGAAGATGATGTGGTTCTTGATGCGTATTGTGGTATTGGAACTATTGGCTTGAGTATGGCTAACAAAGTGAAGAAAGTGTACGGCGTGGAAATCGTGCCAGAAGCGATTGAAGATGCGATTCATAACGCTGAAATCAATAACATTACAAATGTTGAATTTAAAGCCGGATCAGCTGATAAAGTTCTAAAAAATTGGACAGCAGATGGTATTAAATTTGATGTGATTGTCGTTGACCCACCAAGAAAAGGGTTAACAGAAGGCTTTATCAAACAATCAGTTGAATTACAACCAGAAAAAATTGTTTATATTTCATGTGATCCAAGTACGATGGCACGTGATATGAAACTGTTTGCTGGTTTAGGCTATACAAGTGATACTGTTTATCCAGTCGATATGTTCCCACAAACGACACATGTTGAGACGGTGGCATTGATGTCAAGGGCAAATAAGTAAGGGTGTAATAAGATAAGTAAATAAAGGCTTTCCGTGGTTTGAGGTCTGGTTTTAAGCCGGAAGGATAATCACGGATTTTTGCTTTGAGGGAAGTTATCCAAAAAAGTGAATTAGAAAAAACATCAGTAGATATTATTCTTGAATTAGTGAGTTGATAAGATAATTAACAAAATAATGATGAGTTGACAAGATGTATGTTAGTTTCTAATTGATAATAAATAACAGCAAACAATATAAAACATATTGAAAACCGCTAGAAACTATGCTAGGATATATAATAAGATGCTATCAAACTATACTAACTGATTTCGAGGTGATGAAATGATAGAGCAGAATGAGAAGTGGATAAATATTGATGAGGCTGCTGAGTATTTAGGTGTTAAGCCAGGAACCTTACGTAATTGGATTCGCAAAGGCAAAGGACTACCCGCACATAAAATCGGAAAACAATGGAAATTCAAGTGTACGGAGCTAGATACTTGGGTGAAGAGTGGTAAGAGTGCTATTGAGTAAGACTGAAGAAAGAGAGGCAACATATAAAATGGATTTAGGCCAAGTATTTACAAATAATATTGTAGCAAAATATATGGCGTCTCTATTTAATTTAGATAAGAATGACTCTATTCTTGATCCTTGTTTTGGAGATGGCGCATTTCTGAAGGCCTGTATGTATCAAGGATATAATAATATTAGCGGATATGAATTGGATGAGAATCTTTTTAATGAGGTACGAACTATATATCCTGCACTTAATTTATTTAATGAAGATTTTTTAAGTATAAACAGTGATATGAAATTCGATGGAGTAATTATGAATCCTCCCTACATAAGGCAAGAAAAAATAGATGATTTAAAGCAATATGGAATCACAAAGGAAAGACTACGGGAAAATAGGATTTATGAAACTCTACCTAAGACAGCTAATCTTTATATGTATTTCATACTTAAATCAATTGAATTATTGAAAAATAATGGTCAGTTGGTAGTCATCTTTCCGAGTAGTTGGTTAAAAACTCGAAGTGGTAAAGGTTTTGAAAAAACTCTCTACTCACAATGTACTATGAAACAACAGATACATGTTTCCGGAGAGGTCTTTGAAAAGGAAGCGTTAGTAGATGTTGTGATTTTGCATTTGTTGAAGGGTAAGGCTTCAGTTGAACCCCAGTTTAGAAAATTAGAAATAAGAAGTGGTGAGCTTATTGATAAGAAACTTCTACCTCTTGAAAAGAACGATTTGAATTTCAGTACAGGTTTCTCGAAGTACGCACAAGTAAGACGCGGATTGACAACTGGCTTTAATGCCATGTTTATTAATCCTGATCTAAAAGACAATGTATCTAAAGAAAAGCTTGTACCTATTATCTCCTCCCCTAAATCTATCAAAGGGTTTAGTACTGAAACTGCCGAGGTAGATATGTTGCTTTCATTATCCATAGATGACAAATTGAATGATGAAGTTAACGATTATCTTACTAACTGGAAAGAATCAATCTTAGAAGAAGCCTCGCCAAAAACTTTATATAAAAAAATACAACAGGGTTCTCCTTGGTATACTATAAAGCCAATAGATAGTAAAGGAATTTTATTCAGTTATTTTGTACGAAATGATATGAAGTTTATTGACAACGAAAAAGGAACATTAGTAAGAGATAATTTTTATGTTATTTATCCTAAAATTGATAAAACGCTATTGTTCGGTTTGCTTAACAATTACTATACATATTTTCAACTTGAGAAATCAGGTAAGAAGTACGGTGCAGGATTATTAAAATTACAGCGTTATGATATAGAGGATTTAATATTTCCTGATATCTCATTGATTTCTCAGCATGATAAAGAGGAAATATGTAAGCTATCTGAAAAGTTGTTATTCAGAAATGATATTTCTTATGTTAGAAAGATTACATCAATTATTTCTTCTTACTCAACTATGAGCTATGAAGAAATAACTGATCAGTTTACTGAACTGAAAAAACACAGACTGGAGGGATATACTAATGGCAATTAGCGTCGCAAGTCTATTTTCTGGAGGTGGAGGGTTAGACCTTGGGTTTAAAAAAGCAGGGTTTAATATTCTATGGGCCATAGACAATAATAAAAACGCGGTATCGACTTACAAAGCAAATATCGGGAACCACATTATTTGTGATGACATAAATGCCATTGACTTGGTAACTATACCACATGTTGATGTTGTTATAGGTGGGCCACCTTGTCAATCATTTTCTCTTGCCGGTAAAAGGGATGTTGAAGATGAGAGGGGCCAATTAGTTTGGAGATATATTCAAATTATTAAGCACATAGAACCAAAAGCGTTTGTCTTTGAAAATGTAACGGGTCTTCTTTCCGCTAAAAACGCTAAGGGAGAAAAGGTTATTGAACTCTTAAAAAGTGCTTTTATTGAAATAGGCTATTTAATTTCTACTAAGGTAGTGAATGCAGCTGATTACGGGATTCCTCAAAAAAGGAAAAGGGTTATTATTGTTGGATTGAGGAACGGAGAATCTTTTGAATTTCCTGCTGCAACGCATTGTGAAGATGGCTCTAATCTAAAACGCTATGTAAGTGTGGAGGAAGCGCTTGGAGACTTACCTTTAGCTGTAAGTGATGAAAAAGAGACTGCAAAATATTTGATTGAACCCCAAAGTGAATATCAAAAAATCATGAGAGGTAAAGGTGAAATTACAGAACATCTCATTCCTCAAATGAGTGAGCTCGATAAATATATCATTTCGCATGTTAAGCCTGGTGGAAATTATATGGATGTTCCTCCAGACGTGAATTCTGCAAGAATCAGGAGACTACAGAGAGATGGTGGACACACAACTTGTTACGGTCGTCTAAGGCCAGATGCACCATCGTATACAATTAACACATACTTTAACAGGCCGAATGTTGGGTGCAATATACACTATTCTGCAGACCGTCTAATAACTGTTAGAGAAGCACTGAGATTACAATCCTTTCCCGATTCATATAAATTAGTATCATCAAGCAAGCAAGGTAAAAATCTTATTGTAGGAAATGCTGTGCCACCAATATTGGCGGAAATTATTGCTAAAAAATTAAAAGAATACATTTAGGAGGAGAGCTTATGTGGATTTCATATTCTGATTCAGAAGTTAATAAATTTCATCCTGTGTGTGAGAGAGCATTGAATCGTGCTCTTCTCTTACTTGAAAAAGGTAGCGAATATAGAGTTTTGCATCATCAATACACAGGCTCGCTAGAGATGGATTACGTTATACAAAACATCATTACCGGAAAATATCTCTGTGTTGTTGAGGTTAAAAGAACCCCTTCTGATATCCATAGTGCGAGATATCAGTTCCAAGCCATGTCATATGTACAAATGAATGCTAACGAATCGGAAAAACCCTTCTATATCCTTACTAATTTAGAATATGCTTTTGCTTTCAGATATGATTCAAATAGGCCTCGTGTTTTTCAGCAAATGCTAAAGCCAGGGCTTTCGAACATAGGCAGTTTTGTTGACGATGATGAAGAAACATTTGCTAATAAATTGGCGGAATATTTTAAAGAGAGGATCAATGAATATTGTAACAACTCTTATGAATATCTGGTGACTTTAGAAGAATTTGCTGAACACATGGAACGCCTTAAAGGACAGCCGAAAAGGTGGAAAAGCCACTTGGCTGTATTACTATATGAATATATTCGAGGGGCATTTACATTTTTAAACAGAAATGATTTGCCAGATATAAGGGTATTTAACAATAATATTGCACGTATTTGTAATGAGGCGGCTAGAGTAAATTTTAAAGATATTTTTGATTACACTGAAGATAAGTTTGAAAATGAAACTAATGTGGATAACTCTTCTTTAATTAATCTATATGATTTCGGCAACCAAAATGTTTCTGGAGATTCAGTTTCTGGTATTTTACATCAGATAGTTTCTGCAGGTCATGAACATGAAGGAGAGGTTCCGACTGATTTGGAATTAGGGAGAATCGTTGCTGAATTAGCAAAATATATTAATGGTAATTTAAATGCTGATGACCTGCTATGCGATCCTGCTGCTGGCAGCGGTAACTTAGTTAGTGCAGCAGTAGAGACGCTAAACTTAAGACCAACACAGATACTTGTGAATGACTGGAATCCAAGACTTTTAGAATTATTATCTTTGAGACTAGGATTAAATTTCGCAAGAACTGTTTCTCGTGATAATTCCCCTAAATTACATAATAGTAATATTGTTGATTTGGATAATAGTTTTTTTGAGAATGTAAAAATTATTGTAATGAATCCTCCTTTTGTGGCTGGAATTAATTGTGTAGAGAGAAAACAAGAAATTTATAGAAAAATATACTCTTTGACGGGAGAAAATTCTAATACAAATATTGGTCAAATGCCTTTGGAAGCTCCCTTCCTTGAGTTAATAACTCACTTAATTAGACCAGGAACAACAATTGCCTGTGTGTTTCCAAAAACTCATCTAATGGCTCGAGGTAATGAAGCCCAGCTAATTAGGAGGTTAATTCTTAATAATTTGGGCTTAAGAGTAGTTTTTACATACCCAGGCAATGAAATATTTGATGAAGTTGTTAAGGATACCTGTGTTCTAGTCGGTAAAGCAATGCAACCTAGTGATTCAATAGAAGTAATTTCTAGTTATGAGAAGATACCAGATTTAGATACACATCGTTTTTCACAATCCATATCAAATGAATTCACAGTTGACTTTACATCAATGATGCCTGGTGTTGTAGCAAAAAAAGTAACAATTGATGAATTGAGAAATAGCATTACAGATGGTTGGCGTTCTTTGAATAGTGAAATGGTTGATGCAATTTCTTTTGTTAAGGCAAATTTCGAGACTGCTCCATTAATGAGAACTTTAGGGGAGTATGATTTTATAGTTAGGCCAAAACGTGGTAATGCAGGGAATAACGGTGGCAGCGATATCATGTTTTTTAAATCAAGAGAAGATTTGTATAGCCAATTTGAAAATAGAGGTATAGTTCTTAAAGCTGGATTGAGAAATGCGAGATTAGATACCCTTGATATCGGTGAGGGTGATTCAGTATTTTTGGACGTGGCATCAAACGATGAACAAATAATAGACGAAATTATAGATTCTTATATTCAATTACCTGCTCGTGGGGGTAGACAACAAAGACAAGAGAAAACACATCAAGAGTGGAAACGAATTCTACAGAGAGAAAGTCGAAATGGGTTCAGTCAAAATTCTGTTCTTGTTCCTCGCGCCATTAGAACGTCAGGTAGAGCATATTTATCTACAAATCCGGTATTTGTTTCAACTAATTTTGTTGTATATACAATGTCAACTTATGAAGAAGCATTGCTGCTGTCTACTTGGATGACAACCATTTTTTATCAGTTGATTTGTGAAGTAACATCTAAAGACCAAGAAGGAATGAGGAAGATGGAGGTTGCTGATATTAATACAACTTTTATTCCTCAACTTGATATGGTTTCTTTAAATACTCGGAATCGTATAAATGAAATAAAAGATGAAATTGTATTTCTTAATTTAAAGAATCCCGAAATTAGAGATGTCGATAAAATATGGGCTGAAGAACTGTTTGGCGATGAGGCTAACGGAATTTTAGAAACAGCACAAAGTTTATTATGTTTCTTGGCACACAGAAGGAATTCATAAAGGTATAAATGGTGGTTATACGGCTGGCTGGATTATATTAGAATTATAAAATATATTTTTAATTAATAGGAGGTATCGCAATGAAACGATTATGTTTTGGTACACTCATGCACATATTGTATCAAGCTCGTAACCAAAAAATTACGAATGATTTGTTGTGCGATGCCATCTTTTCTTCTTATTCTCAAACAACAAATTCTTATGATAGTTCCATGCCTGGACACCTCAAAAGTGGCCGGAATAATGTACCACCAGATGTGATTACCGCTGCCAGAGATACATCATTTGAAGATGCAGAAAGAGCATTTCAAGATAAAGTAGTTAAGTTAATAAAAGATAGTAAGCGTGAATCGGTAGTTCGTGCTATTAAAGTTATTTTGCGTGAGGACACAACGATTCAAGATCACTCTGTAATTGGATATGTTAAAGGTTATGAAAAGCTTAATATCACAAATAACTCTACATTTAGCTTATCGGCTCTTTTGGCCTCGGTGTTTTATTATGCAATAATTGAAGTAAAGAACCAAGATTGTCAAGCTGGAATAAAGGAGATCGATAAAAAGTTTGTTGAGTCTTTTGACCTATCTGATGAGCAGATTTATTTTGAAAGTGCAAAAGCTGAATCTCAAATCCCTTTACATAAGACTTTACATGACCCTACTTTTGACCGAGTATTTGAAAAAGTGTCCTCTATAAATATATTTGGTTTATCTAATCCGTCCAATGTACATATATACGGTGTTGACGCTAATAATTGCAAGTTTAAGTTTAGGGCGCTAAAGGAATATCTTGTGGATAACATAGGAAACTATGTCTTTTCTAGAGCGAAAACAAACAGACTTATTACTTCAAAGAAAAGTTATGCTATAGGTTCACAAGCTTTAATTAAATTTATGCAAGCTTATGGAGCCTCTGCAGAAACGGTCCTAGGAGAAATGCTTCTTTATGTATTTATGGAACAAGAGCTAAATGCACCTAAAATAATGAGCAAAATCGAAATAAATGATCTGGGTAGAAGCATCGAAAGTAAAAGTGATGGGGTTCACCTACTTGCTATAAATGATAATGGCCAGCTATTCCATCAGCTTGTCTTTGGAGCATCAGATGTTCATGGAGATTTAGCCATAGCGATTGACCGTGCATTCGATAAGATTATTGAGATTGAAAGTAACAGTGACACTGAATTAAAGATGGTGGAGAACACCACGCATGGAAGTATCTATGATTCTGATACAACAAATTATATGGTTAATCTTCTGATACCTAATAAAGCTAGTGTAGCAAAACCAGATATGGCCTTTGGTGTTTTCCTTGGTTATACACTTTCGTTAGGCTACACAGAAACTAATAATAACAAGTATCGTATTGCAGTCAAAGAACAGATGAAGAGAGATATTTCTGCTCTAAAGCCGTATATTGAACAGAAAATTTTTGATAACGGTATGAGTGGGTATAATTTTTATTTTTACGTTGTGCCCTTTAATGATGCTCCATTAGAGAAGAGCAGTATCATATCGGAAATGCTTGATGGGAGGTAGGAGGATGCAAACACCAAGAAATCAGACTCTTGCCGAAGCACTGTATAGAGATATTGACAAGAATGATTATTTGAAAGAAATATACGAATCATTGCTTTATGATTATTCAATCAATCTGTTTAAGTTAAGAAAACAGCAAAAAGAAATAAATATAAAAGATGCATTAAGATTTGCAGATTTGTTAGCAAAATCCACCCTTCCAGATAAACGTGATGAACATCGCTTGTGGGGTCAGGAACTCGTGATTTTGTTAAGTATTGTTTATCCAGAGGATTCAGCAGTAAAGTATTACCTCGGTTCTGTTCTTTCGACAGTTGGTAATTATCGTGGCTTGAAATCCACTTATATTGAGGAATTTCAAACTTCTAATGTGTTTGATGGTTTGTATTTTGAGTATGATAAATCTAGGTTACAAATACCAGGTGAAGAGGGAAGTTATTTTTTTCATGATCAGAAAGATGTATATGATGGATTAAATTATAAGTACTTTAGCTATTCTGGACCTACCTCAATGGGTAAATCATTTGTCGTACAAACATATATTAAACAACAAATAGAAAATGGTTCAACCAAGAATTTCGCTATTCTTGTACCCACTAAAGCTTTGATAAACGAAGTCAGAAGTGAAATAATTGGAAGTCTTCAAGAAAAGCTAAAAGATACAAATTATCGTGTTGTCAGTGCATCTGGAGATATTGTATTACAACAAGAACACAGCTTCATTTTTGTTATGACTCCTGAACGTCTACTGCATATGATGATAGGCAAGCCACAGATAAAAATAGATTTCCTATTTGTAGATGAGGCTCACAAAATATCTGATAGAGGAGGGCGAAGCACATATTACTATAAAGTGATTGCACAGCTATCTAAGATGAAGGAAATGCCAACAGTAATTTTTGCGTCTCCAAATATTCCAAACCCTGAGGTATACCTCAGTTTGATACCAAAAATTAATATAGATGAAGTGAAAAAACTAGCATCAAAATATACACCAGTATGCCAGTTTAAATATTTTCTGGATTTATGCGAAGGTCAAGCCTACTTTCATAATGATTATTCTAAATCATTATCATTGATAGGAGATATACCACAAGAAGATGAGCTGAGTGATATTGTTAATCGAGTTGGATCCACACAACAAAACATTATCTATTGCAATTCGAGACAAAAAGTTGTCGATTATGCTGTACAGTATGCAACCAAACTTCCTATTAAAGATGATGAAAAGCTTATCTCATTAGCTAATGATATCCGTACTGAGGTCCATAGTGATTGTTATCTTGCTGATTTAATACAACGAGGCGTAGCATATCATGTCGGATACCTCCCTACCAACATCCGATTAAGAATAGAGAAGAGTTTTGTTGATGGTATTCTAAGAACAATATTCTGTACTAGCACACTTGTTGAAGGAGTAAATCTACCAGCAGACAATTTATTTATTACAAGCTATAGAAACGGAAATTCTAATATGGATGAGGTGGAATTTAGAAACTTAGTAGGACGTGTTGGGCGCATAAAATATAATTTATATGGAAATGTGTTCTTGATTCGCATGGAGAACAGACTTAAAACTCAGAATTATATTGATTTACTTCAAAACGATGTTCCAAAACAAGAGATTTCCATTAACTTAATAGATAACAAAAAATATTTAAGCTTGGTAGTTGATGATTTAGCTCGTGGTGATATGGAATTGACTAAGGTTCGTGAAGCAGCTACAGAAAAGGACTTTGATGCTCTACGTAAATTTGCAATGATTTTTACCAAAGATATTGCAGAGGATAATATTACACCTATACGAGAAGCTTTTTCATCGCTATTAGATGAAGAAAGTGAATATAAAATAAAAGAAAACTTTCCTGTCGAAAAGACAAGTGACGATATCAATTTTTCATACGACCAAATTATCAATTTAAGAGAGCTTGTTGAAAGTGGACAAGAATATCCAAAATTAACAGGAGAAAATGATGAGGTTGATTTTGAAGAATTAGTCGATTTCCTTATGAAACTTCGAAAGGTTTTCAAATGGGATATTTATGAAAAACGTACGATAGGAAAATCAGGTACCTATAGAGAGGACTCTGTTGTCAGGTGGTATGCAGTTATCCTATTAAGATGGATTAGGGGCAATGGCCTTAGTCAGATTATATACCATGCACTTAAGTATAAAGAGAAAAATCCAAATTCAGGTGTATGGGTTGGCAATATGAAAATGGCTGATGTTTATAATAAGAACTCCAAATCCCACAAAAACTATATTATTGCTGAAACACTTGGTGTAATTGAAAATGTCCTTTTATTTAGTATCTCAAATTATTTTAGGAAATTTTCCCTGGAATATAAGGATGTACATCAAGTAGATCATTTCCAAAATGATTGGTATGAATATGTGGAATACGGTACAACAAATCCTTTGACTATTTTTCTTCAACAAAGTGGTTTTTCACGAGAATCTTCAAAATATATAGAAGAACCAACTAATCAGAATAAATATTTAATAGAAGTTGATGGTGAAATAAAAATTCACCGTTCGATACTGACATGTGGTAATATCGGTGTAGAAACTGAATCACACGATATACAATTTAATATGCCTGAACTATTTATAGACTAGTTATAAGCATTAACTAGGCCTCCTGCAGAAATGCAGGGGGCTATTTTTTTGTCTTTTTTTAATTCCCATATGTTATCCATATTCCATCCCTACTGTATCCATATTTTAAGGATTAGTAATCAGTGATAATAGAAGTATCAAAGGATTATCTTTGAAATTCATTAGATGTAGGAGGTGAACATAATGCGAAAAAACTCAAAGCAAACATCAAAAAGAGTTGCATCAAAGGCAAGCAAAATCCTTAGTGATGGACGCTACAGTAAGAAATCCAAGTCTGTGGCTGGTAGTGCTTTAAGTCAAACAAGACCAAAGAAGAAAAAGTAATTTTTACAACAAATGATAGGTAGCGACAGATTTGAATAATCAGCCTACCTATCCTCCCCAAGGAGAAATCTATCCGGAGCGGTTATCGCTCGACAAAATCAATCTCAAAGTCCTAGTGCGCATACGGACGGCGGGATGCATAAGAGTTCAGAACACAGTAATAAAGACTGTGTTTGGAATGAAGATGCACCCACCGTTATTTCGTGTGCCCTTTTTTAGGACAAGCGGAGTCTGTGGTCATCTTCACCACAGGCTCTTTTTGTATTCCGCCGCCCAATGACTAGGCGGAAAGGAATACTTTATGAAGATTCGAGTTTTATATGAAGACAACATCAAAAACGGTCACAAGAACTACACCACAATTGAAATTCCAGATGGAGATTACAGCGTCATGCTGGATATCGACTATGAGCAACGTCTTGCAGAAGCAAAGCCTGAAAAGAAGGCAGAGGTGAAACGCTGCGAGACTCTACAAGAAATGTTCGATCTCATGAACAACAAGGAATACAACCACTGGCGTCGCTACCATAGGCATCTTGGTAACCCAAAGACACCTTATCGAAAAGATGATGAAGTTGAAATAGATGTCATGGATACTTTCTCTGACAACTCTCAGGAGATAGAACGCAATCACCAAGATGAGTATGAGTCTGTCTGCCAATGGATACGTACTGCTCTTGGTAAAAAGCAGGACTGGGCAGATATGTTCATTGCAGTACGTATTGACGGCATATCGATTCGAGAATATGCCAGTTCCATCGGAGTCAACGAAAACAACATTACTCAGAAATTGAAGCGAGCCACAAAGAAATTAGAACAAGAATATAAAAACCGTCAGATTTGATCTTCTCCCAAGGCTACTAGGTAGGAGGTCAAGACCTCCAAAAAAACACAAGGAGGTAATTCGAATGGAATTACAAGTTTACAAAAATGCAGAGTTTGGCTCTGTACGTACTACAACGATTGGCGGTCAACCTTATTTTGTCGGTAAGGATGTAGCTGGTATTCTTGGTTACTCAAATACTCGCAAAGCTTTAATTGAACATGTTGACGAAGAGGACAAGGGGGTAACGAAATGTGACACCCTCGGCGGAAAACAAGATTTGATTATCATCAATGAATCCGGTCTTTATAGCCTCATCCTCTCAAGCAAGATGCCAAATGCTAAAAAGTTTAAGCGATGGGTGACAAACGAAGTCCTCCCTGCCATTCGCAAACATGGATTTTATGCAACAGACGATTTAATCGCCAATCCAGACCTTGCCATCGCAGCATTTACCGCATTAAAAGAAGAACGTGAGAAGAATAAGGAACTCATGGCAGTAGTTGCGGTTGGTCAACAGCAGATAGCGGAAATGAAACCAAAAGCTACTTACTACGATGTAGTTCTCAAATGCAGGGATGCAGTCAATATCTCTGTTATTGCCAAAGATTACGGCTGGAGTGCTATGCGTATGAATGAGTACCTTCATGAGAAAGGGATTCAATTCAAGCAAGGAGATATTTGGCTTCTTTATCAAAAGCATGCTCCAAACGGCTACACCAAAACCAATACCCACATCTATGAAGATAGCAAAGGTATCCAACATACGAAAGTGCATACCAAGTGGACACAAAAAGGCAGACTTTTTATCTATGAACAGCTAAAGGCGGATGGTATTTATCCGCAGATTGAGATGGAGGTGTGATATGGGAATCAATAAATTCAATGCTGAAGGATATTATGACCCAACTCCCCATAAAGCACTTAGCAATATCACCCGTGAGGAAAAGGCAGCCGCAAAAGCTGCCTTTAAGCCCCTTGTCTATATTTGCTCTCCATTCAGTGGTGATATTGAAAACAACAATAAGCGCACACGTGCGTTTTGCCGCTTTGCTTTAGACAGCGGGAATATTCCTCTAGCTCCACACCTTATGTTTCCACAGTTCATGAATGACGATGATGAGAAAGAACGTGACCTAGCTATTTTTATGGACATCATCTTGATGGGCAAGTGCCAGGAAGTGTGGGTGCTCGGTGATGTTATTTCAAGGGGAATGTCCATTGAAATTGAAAAGGCTAAGAAACGCAGACAACTGGTTAGGTATTTTAATAAGGATTTCAAGGAGGTAGAGACTCTATGAAAATAGCATACGGCAACAGCCGAATGGATAAGAAATGGAAAAATACAGATGTAAGTTGGGAGGATTTTTGCTCCCGAGTTAAAACTACACAACGTACCACTGAAACCGTAGAAGAATATCGAAAAATGAGAAAAGGCGGTCAAGATTCAATTAAAGACGTAGGTGGTTTTGTCGGTGGTCATTTAAAGGATGGCAGACGTAAAAAGGGCAATGTACTGACACGCTCTATGTTAACCCTTGATATGGATTATGGAACAAGTGGTATTTGGGAAGAAATCTCTACCTTCTTCCCTTATCAATGTTGTATCTATTCTACTCATAAGCATACTCCAGAAAATCCAAGACTAAGACTTATCATCCCTCTTCTTCGTGATGTGGGAGAAGAAGAGTATGCAGCGGTCAGTCGCATGGTAGCAAAAGACGTGGGCATTGACCTTTTTGATGATACAACCTATGAACCGGAAAGACTTATGTACTGGCCATCTACTTCAAGAAACGGTGTGTTTGTATATGAAGAAAAAGATGGCTCACTCCTTGACCCGGATACATTTCTTAATAAATATGATGATTGGCGAGATACCAGTACCTGGCCCGTATCTTCAAGGCAGTCAGAAGTATTTGACCGTTCACTAAAAGAACAAGCCGATCCACTTTCAAAGGATGGTGTTATCGGCACTTTTTGCCGTACTTATTCCATCAGTACTGCAATCGATAAGTTCCTAAAGGATGTATATGAGCCATCAGTAATGACTGGTAGGTACGATTATATACCCGCTGACTCAAGCGCTGGTGTCATTCTCTATGATGACAAGTTTGCTTACTCTCACCACGCAACAGATCCTGCAAGTGGAAAGTTACTCAATGCCTTTGACCTTGTTCGGATTCATAAGTTTGGCAATTTAGATGATAGGGCCACGGAAAATACACCTCCGAGTAAACTTCCATCCTTTATCAATATGTGTGAGTTTGCTATTAAAGATGATGAAGTTAAGGTGCAGTTTACGAAAGAGCGAATGGAGCAGGCAACAATCGAATTCAATGAGGATACCTGGCAGACAGCGCTTGAACTTGATAAGCAAGGAAAGATTAAAGACACATTGGATAATATCGTTCTCATCATCCGTAACGATTCAGAACTAGAATCTATTGCTTTTAATAAGCATCGTGATGGAATCGATGCAAGAGACGGACTGCCGTGGGAACAGATGAAGGGTGGCTGGAATGATTCAGATAATGCGGCCCTTAAAGTTTATCTATCTAATAAATACGGCATCTACTCCCCAACCAAAACAAAGGACGCCATACTAGCAGTCGCAGCAGAGCGTTCCTATCATCCTATAAAAGAATACCTGGATCATCTACCAGAGTGGGATGGAACTGATCGCGTTGAGACCTTATTGATTGATTATTTTAATGCAACAGATAATTCCTATACCAGAGCTGTTACCAGAAAGATGATGGTGGCAGCCGTCACTAGAATTTATCAGCCTGGTACGAAGTTTGACAGTGTCTTAATTCTTAATGGACCACAAGGAATCGGTAAGTCTACTTTCTTTGCAAAGCTTGCCGGCGATTGGTTTTCCGACAGTTTGACCCTCACGGATATGAAAGACAAAGCAGGACCGGAGAAACTGCAAGGGTATTGGATATTAGAACTGGGTGAATTAGCAGGCATGCGAAAAACCGATGTGGAGGTTGTGAAATCCTTTATTTCAAGATCCGATGATAAATACCGTGCCAGTTATGGGGTGAATGTGGAAAGCCATCCTCGTCAATGTATCATTGTCGGCTCTACCAATGCAGAAAGTGGATTTTTGCGAGACATCACGGGTAACCGAAGATTCTGGCCAGTGCGTATTAGTGGTGATGGTAAAAGAAAAGCATGGCAGATGTCCGTATATGATGTAGAGCAGATTTGGGCAGAAACTTTGGTGCTTTATGCCAAAGGTGAAAAGCTCTATTTAGAAGGCAGCGATGTAGAGTTAGCAACGAATGAGCAGGCAGATGCCATGGAGAGTGATGAGCGAGAAGGCCTTGTTCGCACCTACCTCGATACGCTTTTACCCGATGATTGGAATGCCCTGTCCTTATATGAACGAAGAAATTATCTAAACGGTAGTGAATTTGGTGGGGAATCCCGTGTTGGCACGGTAGAACGCACCCTTGTTTGTAATATGGAAATTTGGTGTGAATGCTTTGGGAGGGATGCCTCTGCCATGAAACCTGCGGACTCCTATGCCATTGCAGGCATTATGAAAAAGATTAATGGGTGGAACAAGTACCAAGGGAACAAGAATGGAACAAGTAATTTTCCCATTTACGGTAGACAACGTTGTTACGAGAAGAATGAGTAAGGTCGTTCCTTGTTCCTTAGTTGTTCCTTATGCTTGTTCTCTTAAAAAACCAGTCATTACCGACATTTTGGTTTTACTGGAATGAGTGGAACAAGAGTTTTACTACTTAGTAATAAATTAATAAATAGTAGTAGTAAGGCATCGTGAGCGTGTGTATGCGCGCGTATAGGAAAAAACGTTAAAAGTTGTGCTTGTTGTTCCTAATCAATTTATGGAGGTCATTTATGCAAGAAAAATATATAGAACAAAAACTGGTAGCGACAGTAAAAAGCATGGGAGGTATTGCCCCGAAATTTGTGAGTCCTGGAATAGATGGAATGCCTGATCGCATTGTACTACTTCCCATGGGAAGAATCGCCTTTGTCGAATGTAAGGCGACAGGAAAAAAGATGCGACCTTTACAAAATAAAAGAAAGAAGCAATTAGAGGCATTAGGCTTTTTGGCCTATTGCCTGGATGATATAGAACAGATTGGAGGGATACTTAGTGAAATACAAGCCACATGAATACCAAAGCTATGCCACTGAATTCATTTTATCCCATCCCATATCGGCTGTATTTCTTGAAATGGGTTTAGGTAAAAGTGTGATTACCTTATCCGCCATATTTGATTTGTGTTTAGATAGCTTTCTCGTTTGCAAGGTGTTAGTGATTGCACCTTTAAGAGTAGCAAGGGATACATGGCCTGCCGAAATCAATAAGTGGGATCACTTAAAAGGACTCTCTTACTCGGTGGCAGTGGGAACAGAAAAAGAAAGAATCGATGCCCTCAAGAAACAATCAACGCTATACATCATTAACCGTGAGAACGTGGATTGGTTGGTTCATAAAAGTGGTATTCCTTTTCATTTTGATATGGTGGTCATTGATGAGCTGTCATCATTTAAGTCTTATGGAGCAAAGCGGTTTAAGAGTCTACTTAAAGTAAGACCCTCTGTAAAAAGAATAGTCGGCCTTACCGGAACTCCCTCCAGTAATGGATTGATGGATTTATGGGCTGAATTTCGAATTCTTGATTTGGGTCAAAGGCTTGGACGCTACATTAGTCATTACCGAAATACCTATTTTAAGCCAGATAAAAGAAACGCACAGATTATATTTTCATATAAACCACTACCCGGTGCGGAAGAGGAAATCTACAAACAAATATCAGACATCACCATTTCTATGAAATCTACTGATTATCTCAAGATGCCTGAATATGTCAGCAATGAAGTATTTGTCACTTTAAGTGATAAGGAATGGAAGGTTTACTCAGATTTCAAGGAAGACATGGTGGCTAACTTAGGTGATGAAGATATTGATGCGGTTAATGCGGCAGTCCTTTCTGGAAAACTGCTACAGATGGCAAATGGTGCAGTATACGATAGCGAGAATAAGGCTCATGTGATTCATGACAAAAAGCTAGATGCCTTGGAAGATTTAATCGAAGGAGCTAATGGGAAACCGGTCCTTGTTGCTTATTGGTATAAGCATGATTTAGAACGAATTAAAGATCGATTTCCGGTCAGACAAATTCAGTCATCGAAGGATATTGAGGATTGGAATAATAGCAAGATACCCATTGCTGTTATTCATCCAGCCAGTGCAGGTCATGGTCTTAATCTTCAAAGCGGCGGCTCGACTCTGATCTGGTTTGGTCTGACCTGGTCACTAGAGCTGTATCAGCAAACTAATGCAAGACTTTATAGGCAGGGTCAAAGGGATACAGTTATTGTCCACCACATCATCACCAAAAACACCATCGATGAAGACGTGCTGCTTGCACTCACAAAAAAGGAGAAAACTCAAGATGCCTTGATTGATGCGGTAAAGGCGAATTTAGAGGTGATGCGATGACAGAACCTTATCAAGATTTAGCCAATGCCATTATTTTGATGGCTGTTAAAGATTATAGAGATGCTTTAAAGAAACTAATAAAACGGCCTAGATATGGACCGGCACAAGATTTGAAAAACGAGGTGGAGAGGTTCTTCCGCTCTGATTGGTATAGAGAACTTACCTCTGTTGATGGGAACGTCCTAATCAAAAAGCTACAAGCGGAGGTGAGCGAGTAATGAAAGCAAAAGAATATTTACATCAAGCCTACAGGCTAGATAAACGAATCCAATCCAACATTGAGGAAATGGAAAGGCTAAGGGAGCTATCGACCAGTGTTTCCTCCCCTGGTTGGGGTGAGAGAATACAAACCCAGCGGCATACCGATGCTTTGTTTGTCAGATACCTGGAGCGAATTGAAGAACTTCAAATCAAGATTAATGATGAGGTGGATCATCTTGTAGCACTTAAAGCAGAGATTCGAGATGTGATTAATAAAGTAACGGATATCGATGAACGCATGGTGTTACGTTACCGCTACGTTCATAACTTTACCTGGGAGCAAATCGGTGATGAGCTGAATGCTGATAAGAGTACCATTCGCAGATGGCATGGCAATGCCTTAAATCACGTTGTCGTACCTGAAAATCCAATTGTTATTCAAATGTTGAACAGCAATGAGCACTTTTGAGCAGAGATAAGCACCTCATCTTCATGTTACATTATAATCAGCAAGATAGAATACTTACCAAGCCTTGTGGGATGCGCCCTGCAGGGCTTTTTCTATGCCCAGAAAGCGAGGTGATATGATGCCAAGAAAACCAAAACGACCATGCAGTACACCAGGCTGTCCCAACTTAACCGATGGCCAGTACTGTGAAGACCATCGAGTAGAAGAGCGTAGGCGCTATGACAAGTACCAACGGTCAAGTGATGTTAATAAAAAGTATGGCAGAGCCTGGAAAAGAATCCGTGACAGATATGCACGAGAACATCCCCTGTGTGAGATGTGTAAAGAGGATGGAAGACTAACTCCCACTGATGAAGTGCATCACATCCTCCCTGTCTCTCAAGGTGGTACACACGATAGAAGTAATTTGATGTCCTTATGTAAATCCTGTCACAACAAGATTCATTTAGAACTCGGTGATCGACAGATTCGTAGCTGAGCCAAGGGGGAGGTCAAATCTCTAGACCTCTTATGGCGGACAACGGCCTGGGGTCTTGTGTGTAAAAATCAGAAATCAAAGGGGGTATTAAAGACTTTTAGGAAAGTGGGGTGAAAACATGGCAAAGGATGGTACAGCAAGAGGCGGTCAGCGTGTTGGTTCAGGAAGAAAGTCAAAGGCTTTAACAGATAAAATTGCTGACGGCAGATTAAATGGAGCCATGGTACTTCCAGAGCCAACAGAAATGGAAGGTGCCGATGTTCCAGCTGTAAAGGATTATCTAAAGGCTGCTCAGAAAAATGGCAAAGACTTCTGTGCAGAAGATATTTATATCGAAACTTACAAATGGCTAAAAGACCGTAGCTGTGAAATGTTAGTAAACAACCAGCTTATTGAGCAGTATGCCATGAGCGTTTCTCGTTGGATTCAGTGCGAGGAGTGTATTTCAGAATACGGATTTCTTGCCAAGCACCCAACTACATCAGCCGCCATTGCATCACCTTATGTTGCTATGAGTCGTGAATACATGAAGCAGGTCAATCAGTGTTGGTATCAAATTTACCAGATTGTAAAAGAAAACTGCTCTGTGGAGTTTGGTGGAAGAAGTCCGCAAGACGATTTAATGGAGCGGTTATTATCTGCTCGGAAAGGAAAATAGAAAATGAAAAAATATAGAACGTGTGAAAGTGTATGTAAGGGCCACCCTGATAAACTATGTGACCTTATATCAGATAGCATTTTAGATGCTTGTTTGAGAAAAGATAAATCTTCTCGGGTGGCTTGTGAAGTAATGGCAACCAAAGGACACATCATAGTTGCCGGTGAGATTACCTGTTCAAAAAAGATTGATATTAGGCGAGTGGTTCGAAATGTTCTAACAGAAGTAGGCTACAATCCGAGAAAATTCCTTGTCTTTGTCTATGTGCATCAACAAAGTAAAGATATCGCAAGCGGTGTGGATAGAGCTTTGGAATCTCGTGAAGGCGATACTTCATGGTATTCCATGTTAGGTGCTGGTGACCAAGGTACAGTCTATGGCTATGCCACTAATGAAACCAGTGAGAAGTTACCTCTCCCCTTAGTTTTATCCCATGCTATCTGCGAAAAGCTGGATAAGGTAATGAAGAATGGTGTGATTAAGGATATAGGTCCAGATGGCAAGGCGCAAGTAACGGTGGAATATGAAGATGATAAACCAAAACGAATCAAGGCCATTGTTGTCTCTGTTCAACACGGTGCAAATAAGGATTTAGATATTTTAAGAAACGAAGTCATCTCTCAGGTGCTTTGGCCTGTCTTTGAAAAATACCCCTTTGATGATGAAACAGAAATACTCATCAATCCAAGTGGGAGATTTGTAGAAGGTGGTCCCGCTGCAGATACAGGTCTAACAGGAAGAAAAATAATGGTAGACACTTACGGTGGTCTTGCTGCTCACGGCGGGGGTGCTTTCTCAGGCAAGGATCCAACAAAAGTAGATCGCAGTGGTGCCTATATGGCAAGAGCTATCGCAAAGAACGTTGTTAGATGTGGATTTGCCGAGCACTGTCAGGTCGCTATCTCTTATGCCATTGGAAAAGCAGATCCAGTTGCTATTGAGATTGATACCTTTGGAACAGGTAAAGTTGACGAGGATATTCTTTGCTCTGCTGTTTTGGATGTATTCAATCTTAGACCTGCAGCCATTATTGAAAAGCTAAGGTTGACGGATGTACTTTATGCAGATACAGCTACCTACGGTCATTTCAGATATGCATTAAATTCATGGGAGTTTTTGGACTGCTATAAAGAATTGAGGGAGGCGGTAGATAAATATGTTAATTGAAAAAAAGAATGTCAAAGACCTTCTTCCTGCCCAGTATAACCCTCGTAAAGATTTAAAACCTGGGGATGCAGAGTACGAAAAACTAAAACGTTCCATTGAGCAATTTGGATATGAACTATGCCTATAAAGATTACAAAGCGATTATCCAAAGTGCAGGGCTTAATCATCTTGGTAAAGAAGAAAATGCACCTGCTCCTACAGAAAAGAAATCGATCGAGACGCTGGCCAAGGAAGTCATTCAAGGCTTGTGGGGTAATGGTGAAGAACGAAAGAAACGCTTAACGGATGCAGGCTATGATTATGTGGCAGTGCAATCAAAGGTCAATGAAATGCTATCTAGTAAAAAGTCTATTGATGCCATCGCAAAGGAAGTCATTCGTGGCGATTGGGGTAACGGACAAGATCGAAAAAACAAACTAACAAATGCCGGTTATGACTACATTTCGGTACAAAAAAGGGTCAATGAACTCTTGAAATAAGAACTAGTAAGATTGCCTATCAAGGAGTGTTTCTCTTTGGTAGGCATTCTTTTTTTCTAAACCGTCAGATTCTATCACCTCCCGTGGCTACTAGGTAGAGGGCAAGAAATAAATCGCCCTTTGGAAAGAGGTGATGGATATGAAACACAATCTAAAAATCAGTGTTTCAAAGAAACCACAGACAGGCGGACTTGTTACCTACCGTAATGTGTCCGTAAGGGAACGAATTCTTCGCTTTCTTTTAGGGAGTAAACAGCGTGTAACGATTGTGATCCCTGGAGACAGCATCGAGGAACTCTCTATCTGTGAAATGACGAAAGGAGGAACTGACCTTGAGCAAAATAAAGCTACTGCTTGAAGTGGTCAATGATATGCGAAGTCTTGCTGACAGCATACAGGCAGTTTGCGAAGCGATGACAGAAGGAGATCCTGCTCTAGGTGCAAAAGCTGCCACTGAACAAGAACCAGTAAAAGAGCCGGATATCCCACTGGAAAAAGTACGTATGGTACTTGCTGAAAAGAGCCAGATTGGGTTTACTGCCGAAGTGCGAGGACTCATTCAGAAGTATGGTGCAGACAAGTTAAGTGCTGTTGATAAGGCGTATTATTCTGACATCTTGAAAGATGCGGAGGGTCTTGGGAATGGGTAATCATGCTATATTATCTGCATCCTCATCCCACAGGTGGCTCAACTGCCTACCCTCTGCAAGACTTGAACTGGAGTTTGAAGACCAAAGTGGTGAGGCAGCAAAAGAAGGCACAGCGGCTCATGACCTGTGTGAACACAAACTAAAAAAGGCACTTCATATGAGAAGTCAGCGACCTATCTCTGAGTATAACTCTGATGAGATGGAGGAATGTACAGATGCTTACGTTGACTTCGTTATGGAGCAGGTGGAACTTGCAAGAAAGTCTTGCACAGATCCTATCGTTCTTATTGAACAACGTCTTGACTTCTCTTGTTATGTTCCAGATGGTTTTGGGACAGGAGACTGTGTAATCATTTCAGATGACAGACTTCACATCGTAGACTTTAAATATGGACTGGGTGTGCTAGTTGATGCAGTGGACAATCCACAGATGAAACTCTATGCCCTCGGAGCACTTGGAATCTATGATTACTTGTACGATATCAAAGAAGTGTCCATGACGATCTTTCAGCCTAGAAGAGAGAATGTCAGCACCTGGACAATACCGGTGGAAGAACTAAAAGACTGGGCTGAAGAGGAACTAAAGCCCAGAGCTGACAAAGCCTTCAACGGTGAGGGTGAATACATCCCCGGTCCATGGTGTACCTTCTGTAAAGCAGCAAACAGATGTCGTGCTAGAGCCGAAGAAAAGCTGAAACTTGCAGAGAAAGAATTCAAGCTGCCGCCGTTACTGACGGACACAGAAATAGAAGAAATCTTACTTGTTCTTCCCGACCTTACCAAATGGGCAAATGAAATAACAGCCTATGCCACTGATGCCGCCGTTAATCACGGTAAAGAGTGGAATGGTTTTAAAGTTGTGGAAGGTCGCTCGGTTCGTAAGTATAAAGATGAAGAAGCCATCGCAGAAAAAGCTGTAGCAGGTGGATATAAGGATATTTACAGAAAGAGCCTTATTCCGATGACAGAGATGCAAAAACTGATGGGCAAATCCAAATTTGAGGAACTCCTCGGTGACCTCATTTACAAACCACCGGGTAAGCCGACTCTTGTTCCAAACTCAGATAAAAGACCGGCGATTAACGTAGTAAATGCTAAAAACGAATTTAACGAAATTATGGAGGATTAAATATTATGGCAAATATACAAAACAAAACAAAAGTTATCACAGGTGTAAACTCAAGATTTTCTTACTTCCACGGCTGGGAGCCAGTATCCATCAATGGTGGTGCAGAAAAATACAGCGTATCCGTACTTATTCCAAAGGATGACAAGGAAACCATT
Organism: Vagococcus changpingensis; assembly: GCF_058211775.1. NCBI lineage: Bacteria > Bacillati > Bacillota > Bacilli > Lactobacillales > Enterococcaceae > Vagococcus > Vagococcus changpingensis. The sequence goes on along the minus strand of NZ_JBYVZB010000001.1, from coordinate 416,864 downwards.
AATGCTATCCATGCAGCAGTTGATGCTGCCATAGAGGAAGGTATCGCAAAGTTTGGTGGTAAGAAACCAAATAAGGCAGCCATTAAACTACCGCTGCGTGATGGTGATGTAGAGCGTGATGATGAGGCTTATAAAGGCCATTACTTCATCAATGCGAATAGCAAGACAGCGCCACAGATTGTAGACAAAAGTGTTAAGCCGATACTGGATCGTAGCGAGGTATACAGCGGTTGTTATGGTAGGGTTTCTCTTAACTTCTATGCTTTCAACTCAAATGGTAATAAAGGTGTAGCTTGTGGTCTTGGTAACATTCAAAAAATTAGAGACGGAGAACCTCTAGGCGGTAAGACTTCTGCAGTAGATGATTTTACGACTCTTGTCGATGATGACTTCCTTGCCTAAAAGGAATAGAAAACTTGATGGTGGTGGAGGTCTTACCTCTGCCACCTTTTTTCATTTAGGAAAGGTGGTAGCTATGAAGAACTTAGAAATTGATATAGAAACCTATTCTTCTACCAATCTACAAAAAAGTGGTGTTTATCGTTACGTAGAAGCAGATGATTTTGAGGTGATGCTGTTTGGTTATGCGGTTGACGGTGATGAAGTTAAGGTCATCGATTTGATGAATGGAGAAAAGATTCCAAAAGAAATCCTAGATGCCTTAACCGATGAAACCATTACGAAGTGGGCATTTAATGCTCAGTTTGAGCGAGTATGCCTTTCACGTTATTTGGGCTATCCCACTGGGACTTATCTAAATCCTTCCTCATGGAAATGTTCCATGGTTTGGTCTGCCTATATGGGTTTACCTCTTTCTTTAGAAGGTGTAGGTGCAGTGCTAGGACTTGAAAAGCAAAAGCTGACGGAGGGTAAAGACCTGATACGATATTTTTGTCTTCCATGTACTCCAACAAAAATAAATGGTGGTAGAACCCGTAACCTACCCACTGATGAAATCGATAAATGGCAGCAGTTTAAGGCATATAACAAGCGTGATGTGGAGGCAGAAATACAGATACAACAAAGATTGATCAAGTTTCCAGTACCAGAGGACATCTGGGATGAGTATCATCTCGACCAAGAAATCAACGATCGAGGCATAAAGGTGGATATGGATTTTGTTAAGCAGGCCATCGCCATGGATGAGATTTCTCGCAACAAACTGATGTCCGATATGAAGGAAATCACAGAACTTGATAACCCTAACTCCGTACAACAGATGAAAGATTGGCTTTCTGAAAACGGTCTAGAGATGGAGACTCTCGGTAAAAAAGCTGTCGCTGAGAAACTTAAGGAAACCGATGGTGAACTAAATGAAGTTCTTTCACTTCGTCAGCAACTGGCAAAATCCTCAGTAAAGAAATATACAGCAATGGAAAATGCGGTCTGTAGTGATTCAAGAGCTAGAGGTATGTTTCAGTTTTATGGAGCTAACAGAACAGGACGCTTTGCCGGAAGGCTTGTGCAATTACAAAACCTCCCTCAAAACCATATGCCAGACTTAAAAGAGGCGCGAAATATTGTTAGAAATGGTGATGTTGAAACACTAGAACTGCTCTATGAAGATATACCTGATACCCTTTCACAACTGATTCGTACAGCCTTTGTACCTAGAGTGGGTCATAAGTTTATTGTGGCTGACTTCTCAGCCATTGAGGCTCGTGTGCTTTCATGGCTTGCAGGCGAAACGTGGCGAACAAAGGTATTTGCTAGTGGTGGCGATATCTACTGTGCATCTGCCTCCCAGATGTTCAGTGTTCCCGTTGAAAAGCATGGTGTGAACGGTCACTTGAGACAGAAGGGTAAAATCGCTGAATTGGCACTTGGCTATGGTGGTTCTGTTGGTGCGCTAAAAGCCATGGGTGCATTAGAGATGGGGCTTGAAGAGGAAGAATTAAAACCGCTTGTGAATGCCTGGAGAATGTCTAATCCCAACATCACACAGTTCTGGTGGGATGTAGATCGAGCGGCTAAACAATGCGTAAAGGAAAATAAATCACAAGAAACCCATAACATTGAGTTTCATTGTTTTAGTGGCATGCTTTTTATCGTTCTTCCCTCTGGCAGAAGGCTTGCCTATGTAAAACCTCGAATTGGTGAGAATCAGTTTGGTGGTGAGTCTGTGACCTATGAAGGGGTAGGTGGAACAAAGAAATGGGAGCGTCTTGAAAGTTACGGTCCTAAGTTTGTAGAGAATATTGTTCAAGCCATCTCCCGTGATATTTTAATGTATTCAATGAAGATGCTTAGTACTTATTGTATTGTGGCTCATGTCCATGATGAAGTAATTATTGATGCCAATCCTCAAATATCTGTTACTGAAGTATGTAAACAAATGAGTCAAGTGCCACCTTGGGCAAAAGGGCTGCTCCTTGACGCCGATGGTTATGAATGTGACTTTTATCAAAAAGATTAAAGAAATCATCAGATTTCACCTCCTGTCGTGGCTACTAGGTAGGAGGTGTTTTTCTATGAACATTTTTGAAGTAAAAGATGGTTGTCCGTTAAAGGGCAAGACCGAGCAGATGACAGAGGAAGAACTGCAAAAGGAATATGATTTTCACATAGCAGAGAGTATTGTCGCAAACCTATATAAAGAAGGCAAAATCACAGCGGATGAATTAAACAAAATATCAGCCTTGAACAGGCAGAAATTCTCTCCCCGTTTAGCCGAGATTATGTCCTGAAAAGCTTGCTATTAATAGCTTTTAGAGTGATGTATGTAATGGGCGAAAGCGAGGTGAGATGATGAAAAAGATAACAAAAATAGATGAACTGCCCAAGGGACAACTACCTAATACGAAACTTAGGGTTGCCGCCTATGCTAGAGTCTCAACCGATAGTGATGAACAGCTTGAAAGCCTTAAAGCACAGCGTGAACACTATGAGCGATATATTAAGTCTAACCCAGAATGGGAGTTTGCTGGTCTTTATTATGACGAAGGAATCTCTGGCACCAAGATGGAGAAACGGACTGAACTGCTCCGTATGATACGAGATTGTAAGCAAGGTCGGATTGATTTTATTATCACCAAATCAATCAGCCGCTTTGCTCGTAATACAGTAGATTGTCTAGAGTTAGTAAGAAAACTGATTGATATCGGTGTTTATATTTATTTTGAAAAAGAGAATCTAAACACGGGTGATATGGAAAGTGAACTGATGCTTTCTATTCTTTCAGGATTTGCCGCAGAAGAGTCTGCATCTATTTCACAAAACTCAACCTGGTCCATTCAAAAGAGATTTCAAAACGGCAGTTATGTAGGTACTCCACCCTATGGATATACCAATATAGATAGTGAAATGGTAATCGTCCCAGAAGAAGCAGAAATCATCAAACGTATTTTTGCAGAGTGCCTTTCAGGGAAAGGTGGAGGTACTATAGCAAGAGGTTTGAACAAAGACAAAATCCCAACAAGACGAGGTAATCACTGGAGTGCAGGCACGGTGATAGACATGCTTCGAAACGAAAAATATATGGGTGATGTCCTACTACAAAAGACTTACACCGATAGTAACTACAATCGCCATCCAAATACAGGCGAAAAAGACCAGTATTACTACAAGGATAATCATGAACCTATTATTAGTAGAGAAGACTTTGCTAAGGCACAAGATCTCATTGATGAAAGAGCCAAGATGAAGTGTAAGGGCGTGAAAAAGAACGTTTATCTTAATCGATATGCTTTAAGTGGCAAGATCGTCTGTGGAGAGTGTGGTCGCAATTTTAGGAGAAAGACAAACTACTCAGCTGGTAGGAGTTACATTGCTTGGAGTTGCATCGGTCATATCGAAGACAAAGAGAGTTGCTCCATGTTGTTCTTGCGAGATGGGGAAATCAAAGCCACATTTACAACCATGATGAATAAGCTTGCTTTCAGTAACAAGCTAATCCTAGAGCCACTTTTCAAATCAATTAGCCAAATCGATGAAGAAAGCGACCGTGAAAGAATGGACGCTATTGATAAGCGAATGGAGCAACTCATGGAAGAACGCAACACCCTTATTACACTGATGGCCAAAGGTTTCCTTGAGCCAGCTCTTTTTAATCAGGAACGAAATGTTTTAGATAGTGAGATGAAAAATCTTTCAACTGAAAAAACAAACCTTGTATCAAATTCCGCGAGTGGGATTTTACGAGCAAACGAGATAAAGGACCTCATTGATTACGTGTCAGCAGATAATTTTAATGGTGACTACACGGAAGAACTATTTGAAGAATTTGTAGAGAACATCATTGTAAATTCCAGGGATGAGCTGACATTCAATTTGAAATGCGGTCTTTCCCTGAAAGAAAAGGTGGTGAGATAAATGGCATATATTCCATATGGATACAAAATTCAAGATGGAGTGGTTACTGTCGATGAAAAGGCAGCAGGTCAAGTAAAGGTATTCTTTGAGAAATACATATCAGGACTATCCCTTACAGTGGCTGGCGAACAGGCAGGTATTGATAAGACACACTCTGTGATGGGTCGCATTTTGAAAAACGTCAACTACCTTGGAAATGATACGTATCCAGCAATTATTGACAAAGAGATATTTGATAAAGCTGAAGAAGTTAGAGATAAGCGTGCAAAGGATTTAGGACGAGTGGTAGAGCTTGCCGCTTTCACCTCTCCCCCTCCCAAAGAACGATTTAAAATGAGAAAGGCAGATAATAAGATGCCAGTTGATCCTTTTGAACGAGCAGAATACTTATATAGTCTGATAGAAAGCGAGGAATAAAGTGACAGAGAAAAATATAATGGTTATTCCTGCTCGTAAAAGAGTAGGAAGTACAGCCGCAAAAGAAAAGATAAAGAAACTTCGTGTTGCTGCCTATTGCCGTGTTTCTACAGAAACAGAAGAACAAAATTCTAGCTATGAGGTTCAGGTCGCACACTATACAGAGTTTATAAAGAAAAATAATGAATGGGAGTTTGCTGGCATCTTTGCAGATGATGGTATCTCTGGTACGAACACTAAAAAGCGTGACGAATTTAATCGCATGATTGCAGAGTGTATGGACGGTAACATCGACATGGTTATTACAAAATCCATCAGCCGATTTGCGCGTAACACCCTAGACTGCCTTCAATACATTAGACAGCTCAAGGATAAGAACATATCCGTCTATTTTGAAAAAGAGAACATCAACACCATGGATGCCAAGGGTGAGGTGCTACTTACCATTATGGCATCTCTAGCACAACAGGAAAGCCAGAGCCTTTCACAAAACGTTAAGCTTGGCCTACAGTACCGATACCAACAAGGAAAGGTGCAGGTCAACCATAAGCGATTTATGGGCTACACGAAAGATGAAGATGGAAATTTAATTATTGTCCCCGAAGAAGCTGAGATTATCAAACGCATCTACCGAGAATACCTTGAAGGTCAGAGTCTAGTGGGTATTGGTCGAGGTCTTGAAAAAGATAGTATTTTTACAGCAGCGGGAAAACCAAGATGGCGACCGGAAACAGTTAAAAAAATCCTCCAAAACGAAAAATACATCGGAGATGCCCTTCTGCAAAAGACTGTCACAGTAGATTTTCTGACCAAGAAACGAGTGAAAAATGAAGGTCATGTTCCACAGTATTATGTTGAAAATAGCCATGAAGCGATTATTCCCAAAGAATTATACTTGCAGGTGCAGGAGGAAATTCATCGAAGAAGCAACATCTACACAGGAGAAGGTAAGAACAAACGAATTTATAGTAGTAAGTACGCATTAAGTGCCATCACCTTCTGTGGAGATTGTGGCGATATTTATAGGAGAACCTATTGGAATATTCATGGCAGAAAAGAATTTGTCTGGCGATGTGTGACTAGAATCGAGCAGGGTCCTGAAGTCTGTAAGAACCGAACCGTAAAAGAAGATGAACTTTATGGTGCAGTAATGACTGCGATTAATAAGCTACTTGCAGGTGGGAACAATATGATAAAGACTCTGGAAGAGAATATTCATGCTGTGATTGGTGAAACGACAGAATACCAAATTTCAGAGATTAACAACTTACTGGAGGAAAAGCAAAAAGAACTCATCAAGCTGGCCAATAAAGGTAAAGATTATGAACATCTAGCAGATGAGATTGATGAGCTGAGAGACAAGCGACAGATCCTTTTAGTAGAAGATGCCTCCCTCAGTGGCGAGAACGAGCGAATCAATGAGCTGATTGAATTTATCCGCAAGAACAAATTCCGCACCTTAGAATATGATGATAAGCTTGTAAGGAAAATAATCCAGAACGTTACTGTGTATGAAGACCACTTCGTCATAGCCTTCAAATCTGGCTTCGAAATGGAAATATGAAAACCAGAAGTAAATAGCCCATGACTCTACAGTAGAGTTGTGGGTTTTCTTTTGCTTGCTGATTATAATAATATTTTAATAACTATTGTGTTTATCAACCAAATGGTTTATAATATTCTTAGCGTAAACTTGGAGGTGCTGTATGACTACGGCAGAAATGATTAAAGAACTGTGTGAGCAAATGAATATAAGTGTTTCCGAACTTGCTAGACGTATTGGCCAGACTCCACAGAATTTCAATAAAAAATTACAACGAGAAACAGTAACCTTGGATGAGTTGAAGGCCATTGCTGATGTGCTAGGTGTCAAGTTTGTGCAGGCATTTATTTTACCAGATGGAGATGAAATAAAAATATCTAACGAATAAAGGAGGATGTTTATATGGTAGGTAATGTTATTCAAATAGTAACAGAGAAATTATCATCTTTGCCTTTTATAGAAGGCATTGTATTAGGGGGCTCACGTGCAAGAGGCACCCATACAGAAAATTCTGATATAGATATCGGAATCTATTACAATTCAGACTCATTTGACCTGACAGCGATTTATCAAATTGCTACAGAGTTGGATGATGAGAATAGAAGCAACCTTATTGTACCTCCCGGAGCATGGGGTGATTGGATTAATGGCGGCGGATGGTTAGTCATAAACGGATATCATGTGGACTTAATTTTACGTGATATTAAACGGGTGGTACAAATAATCAAAGATACGGAGCAAGGAATTGCTACTGCTAATTATCAGACGGGGCATCCCCATGGATATATAAGTGCTATGTATCGAGGAGAATTAGCGATTAGCAAAATACTATATGCTAATGATGAAAACTTTTATGAGTTTAAAAAGCAAGCAGAACGTTATCCAACCGCTTTGCAGAAAGGATTAACTGAATTTTTTATGTTTGAGGCAGGTTTCTCTTTAATGTTTGCTGAGAACAATATAGATAAAGACGATGTATCCTATGTTTGCGGGCATTGCTTTCGAAGCATATCTTCCCTTAATCAAGTCTTATTTGCAGTAAATAAAGAATACTGTATAAATGAAAAAAAGGCTGTTAAGATGATCGAGGATTTTAAGATCAAGCCAAGCGATTACAAGGAAAGGGTCGATAAGGTTATTTCCTTAATATCAACTAATGTAGATTGTACAAGAAAAGGAATAGAGATTCTTCAAAGACTAGTAAATGAGGTTGAATACCTGAAAGGAGCCCATATTCAATGACGGGGCCAGATAAGAAAAAGCTTTATCCGAATGAAAATATAAAGACGGTTTGCTATATAAGTAATCTACCTAAAAGACCAAATGTTGAGATTGGCGAATATACCTATTATAGCGATAATAAAAAGTCTCCAGAGAAATTTTATGATAATATAGAGCATCACTACGAATTTCTTGGAGATAAACTCATTATAGGCAAGTTCTGTGCAATTGCAGCGGGTGTTAAGTTTATCATGAATGGTGCAAATCATAGAATGGATGGAATTACAACCTATCCCTTTAATATCTTTGGCTGTGGTTGGGAGAAGGTAACTCCAACAATAGAGCAGTTACCATTCAAGGGTGATACAGTGATTGGAAATGATGTATGGATTGGACAGAATGTTACCATTATGCCGGGTATTAAAATTGGTGATGGTGCGATTATTGCTGCTAACTCAACAGTAGTAAAAAGTATTGAACCATACACAATATATGGTGGGAATCCAGCTAAATTTATCAAAAAACGATTTAGTGATGAAAAGGTTGAATTCTTGCTAAAGCTCCAATGGTGGAACTGGGGCGAAGAGGAAATATTTAATAATCTTGAAATGTTAACATCCGAAGAAGGGCTAGAGCAATTAATGAAAAATCATTAGACACGGGGCATTTCTACCACGGTACAAAAGGGGACTTAAATCTGGGGGGTTGCTGGAGCCTCGATTTAGTTCTAATTATGGCGAGCAAAAAAAGGCAAACTTCATCTTTAGCATAATAGCTTCGAGATTTATCGCTTATAAATTTTAATTTGAACGGAGGGGTTGCATGGTAAATAAAACAGATGCCATTGAGATAATAACATATGCTGAGGAAAATAAAATTAACATTTGGATAGATGGCGGTTGGGGAGTAGATGCATTATTAGAAGAAGAAACAAGAGTACACAACGATATTGATTTATTTGTGGAAGAAAGTAATGGAAGAAAGTTTATTGAAATATTAAAAGAAAAAGGTTTTGCTGAGGTTACCGAAGCATATACCACCACATCCCACACGGTTTGGAAGGATAGTAAAGGCAGGATAATTGATCTTCATATATTTAAATTCAACGAACAAGGATACATTGTTTTTGAAGGGGAAGCATATCCTCCAGAAGTGTTTAGCGGCATTGGGAAAATAGGCGATAAAACGGTAAGATGTATTGATGCTGAAAATCAAATATTATTTCACTTGGGCTATGAGTATGATGAAAATGATGTGCATGATGTAAAACTATTGTGTGAGAGATTTAATATTCCTGTTCCGAGTGAATACAAGTAACCAAGAGATTCTAATTTAAATAAGCAAAAATTTAAGTAACAAAGGAAAGCATGTGGTCTTCCCAACTAATGGAAAACATGCAATTGAAAAGTTAAGCATGTATTAGATTTCGTTTCTTAAGTCTCATAAGAGAATATTTTAAATAATATCCGACTATACTGTGCACAGATTGTCGGATTGGTAAGCACATCCTTTGATAATATTGACGATGAAAGGAGGTTGTTTGATGGATTCGTTAAGTAGTATGAATAATGCAATGGTATACATTGAAGAGCACTTAACTGAGGATATTGATTATAGTGAAGTCTCTAAAATTGCTTACTGTTCAGAGTATCATTTTAAGCGGATGTTTTCTTTTTTATCAGGTATAAGCTTATCAGAATATATTCGGAGAAGAAGATTAACGCTGGCAGCACTTGATTTGAAAGATAAGGATTTGAGAATAATTGATGTAGCCGTAAAATATGGCTATAATTCAGCTGATTCATTCTCCCGAGCTTTTCATTCTATGCATGGTATTTTACCTTCTGATGCTAGAAGTGAGAATACACAATTAAAAGCCTATCCAAGAATGACCTTTCAATTATCAATTAAAGGAGGATGCGAAATGAACTATCGTATTGTTGAAAAAGAGGCATTTAAGTTAGTCGGATTTAAGAAGAGAGTTCCAGTTATTTTTAAAGGTGTTAATCCAGAGATTGCAAAAATGACTGAACTTTTAACCCCGGAGGTTATTAAACAATTAAAAGCAATTTCAAATGTAGAACCAACTGGTATTATTAGTGCTTCCACTAATTTCTCGGAAGGAAGAATGGAAGAAAGAGGAGAACTAGATCATTACATCGGAGTAGCAACTTCAAGTGATGAAACAGCAGAACTTGATGTATTAAAAATAGAAGCCAGTACCTGGGCAGTTTTCGAATCCATTGGACCCTTCCCGGAAACACTTCAAAATGTATGGGGAAGGATATACTCAGAGTGGTTTCCGTCTTCAGGGTATGAGGCAGTTGAAGGTCCTGAAATTTTGTGGAACGAGAGTCCAAACACTGGAAATCCAAAGTATCGAAGCGAAATCTGGATTCCAGTAAAGAAAAAAGACTATTAATTACATCAATGTTCATGGTTGAGGGTACTCCTTAGTTAGAGTGCCCTTTTCTTTAACAAAGAGGTAGAGAAAGTCGATATGTTCTCACATACGAAAGCCATTAGTTGATATGTTCCCTCAAAGAGAACTTTAAATAAAAATATTTAGCTTACTATTTCTTGACAGCTATCCCCTCATCTCGAAACATATTGAGTGTGTGACAGTGTTAAAGAGAAAATCATAACGAAAAAAGACAAGTAAAAAACTTTACTTGTCTTTTTGTATGTTATAAAAAATATAAATTACTATTAAAATAGATAAAACACGAACATTTCAAACAAAAAAACAACAAAATATAAATAAATGATTGCTATTTTTTAATAGTCACTTTATAATCAATTTTGTTAAAGATATTGACGAACAAAATATATAATGGAAGGTGTAATGTTAGGGAATGGAAAAGTTTTTTAAGTTAAAAGAAAATAATACGACTGTTTCAACAGAAATTATGGCAGGAGTTACAACATTTTTTGCCATGAGTTATATCTTATTTGTGAATCCAACTATTTTATCATTATCAGGAATGCCATTTCAAGCAGTTTTTTTAGCAACTATTATCGCATCCGCAATAGGAACGCTAATAATGGGCTTGTTTGCAAATGTTCCATATGCCCAAGCCCCAGGTATGGGATTAAATGCTTTTTTTACCTTTACAGTTGTGATGGGATTAGGTTATTCATGGGAACAAGGTTTAGCAATGGTTTTCTTATGTGGTATGATTAATATCATTATTACAATTACAAAATTAAGAAAATTAATTATTCAATCAATACCTGAAAGTTTACAACATGCTATTGGTGGAGGAATAGGAATTTTTATTGCATATGTTGGAATTAAAAATGCAGGATTTTTACACTTTACATCAGATGAGAGCGCAATTGTTTCATCAGTTGTTGATGGTGATAAAGCAACAAATGTTGTATCGAATGGGGGAATTGTTCCAGCGTTAGCGAATTTTAATAATCCTGCTATCATATTAGCCTTAATTGGATTAATTATTACAACTATTTTAGTGATAAAAAATGTAAAAGGTGCTATCTTAATAGGTATTGTTATTACAACAATTATGTCAATTCCAATGGGTGTAGTTGATTTAAGTACGATTAATTTTCAACAAAATTCTTTAGTAAACTCAATTAAAGAATTAGGTACAACATTTGGTGCAGCGTTTGGTCCAAATGGTATGCCATCACTGTTTTCTGATGCATCAAAAATTCCACAAGTATTATTAACGGTCTTAGCTTTTAGTTTGTCTGATATTTTTGATACTATTGGCACCTTTATAGGAACTGGTCGTCGTACTGGTATTTTTTCTAAGGAAGAAGAAGAGTCCGTTATGACTAGTCGAGGGATTCATTCAAAAATGGATAAAGCATTGTTTGCAGATGCTATTGCTACAACTGCAGGTGCTATTGTAGGAACAAGTAACGTGACAACCTATGTTGAGAGTGCAGCAGGCATTGGTGCAGGTGGTAGAACGGGGTTAACATCTGTCGTTGTTGCAGCAATGTTCTTATTGAGTAGCTTTTTATCCCCAGTTGTAGGAGCTGTTCCAACACAAGCAACTGCGCCGGCATTAATTTTGGTTGGCGTGATGATGATGTCATCATTTAAAGAAATTGAGTGGACCAATTTAGAAGATGCCATTCCAGCCTTCTTTACTTCAATTTTTATGGGACTAGCTTATAGTATTTCTTATGGTATTGCTGCTGGCTTTATATTTTTTGTGTTGATCAAAGTAGTTAAAGGAAAAGTAAAAGAGATTTCTCCAGTTTTATGGATCGTTACTGGACTATTTATTATTAACTTTATTGTTTTAGCAACATTATAATAAGTATTAAATAAAAAGAATAAAACGTATCTGATTAATAATTATGTCAGGTGCGTTTTTTTATGTAAAAAATGTATTAAATGGTTAAAAAAATAATTTCTAGGTTTTCAGATTATAAACCTATGTTATAATAAGAAAAGTATCATAAAGCAAGTATTTGGGGGGATTATTAATAGTGTAAATACTTATAAAAAAAATGAAGGGGGAGGAGCAAGATGATATTAACTGGAACGAGCTTGTTCAGACCTGAGATTTGGCAAAATTTACTCAACAAGTATTTAACTTTGAGTGTTTTGATCCATGTAGTAGATATATTAGTCGTTTGGTATGTTGTTTACAAGTTTTTAATGCTATTAAATGACACAAAGGCTATCCAAGTTTTTAAGGGGATCGCAGTGATTATCATTGTAAGAATCGTTAGTGATTTTTTAGGTTTAAATACTGTTTCATGGCTAATGAATCAGGTGATCACTTATGGTGTTGTCGCAGCAATTGTTATTTTTCAACCAGAAGTTAGACGAGGGCTAGAACATCTTGGTAGAGGAGCTGCCTTAACACATTCTAGCAGACAAAAAAACATGCAACAGTCTTTTATAACAGCTTTAGATGAAGCACTACAGTATATGTCTAAACGGAAAATTGGTGCGTTGATTACTATTCAACGAAATGATAATTTAATCGATATTATTGAAAGTGGTATTCCACTTGATGCAGATATTTCTAGTCAGTTATTAATTAATATTTTTATTCCAAATACTCCATTACATGATGGTGCAGTGATTATTAAAGACAATAAAATAGCATCCGCTTCAAGTTATTTACCTCTGTCTGAGAGTAATAAAATTCCAAAAGAGTTTGGAACAAGACATCGTGCTGCAATTGGTGTCAGTGAAACATCAGATGCCTTAACACTTGTTGTATCAGAAGAAACAGGAGAGGTTAGTATTACACACAATAAAATATTTCTACCTGGACTTCAACGTGAAGCGTATCTGGAAGTGTTAAAACAAGAATTATCTGATTTTAGTGAAGAAGAGTCACAATCAGGTATTGCGTTGTTTATTGAAGACGTAAAAAAAAGCTTTAAAAAAGGAGGCAAAAAAGATGAAAAATGATAGTAGATCACCTTGGTTTATTCGAATTTTATCTCTCTTTTTTGCTATTCTATTATATTATAATGCTAATTCGTTTGTTATTTCGAATAAATCCGTTACAGGAACGATGAAAGAATTGCAAGCAACAGCTGAAAATGTACCTGTCAATGTAACGTATAATCAAGATAAATACTTTATTTCTGGTTACCAAGAAACCGTTTCTGTTGATTTAACAAGTAATAATAAAATTTTACTTGATAAAGAATCCAATGCTGAGACACGAGGATTTTCAGTTGTCATGGACTTAACTAAATATAATGTAGGAACACATGAGGTACCTTTAGAGGTAGTTGGGTTGCCTAATTCTGTTAAGGGAACTATTAAGCCAAGCAAACTATCAGTAACGATCGAAAATAAGGATAGTAATACATTCAAAGTGGAACCGGCAATTGATAATAAAATTTATCAAGAGGGTTACTCAACAAATGAAGCAACAATTGACCCGATGACTGTAAAAGTAAGTGGTTCAGAAGCATCTGTCAAAGAAGTAGACAGAGTGATTGCAGGTGTGAGTGATAAAACAAATGTGACAAGCAATTTTTCTGAAAGAGTCAAACCTTATGCAGTCAATAAATCTGGCGAGCCCCTTGATGTAAAAATTGAACCTGAAACAGTTAGTGTGAATGTAAAAGTAACGGTCCCAAGCAAACGAGTAAAAGTTACACCTGTTCAGTCAGGAACGATACCTAAAGGGATAAAAGATTTTACCTTTACTATTAAAGATGACATGGTTGATATTGAAGGGCCTAAAGAAGTACTAGATGAAATAAACGGTATTGAATTAAAAATTGATACAAGTAATATTAAAGAAACGGTAACTAGCTCATATGCTGTTGTTGTTCCAAATGGAGTGAAAGTTATTCCAGAAACTGTCTCAGTGACAGTTAAACCAAATGAAGTAAAAACATCAACGAGTGATAGTTCGAGTAAATAAAATAAAAGAATAAATTGTAAATTGAGTTAGGAGATAAAAAAATGGGTAAATATTTTGGAACTGATGGTGTTAGAGGAATAGCCAATAAAGAATTGACACCAGAGTTAGCATTTAAAATCGGACGTTGTGGAGGACATGTTTTATGTCAGCACAGCCATTTGACAGAAGGAAAACCACAGGTATTAGTAGGCAGAGATACGCGAATTTCTGGTCAATTATTAGAACAAGCATTAATTTCTGGATTGTTATCAGTTGGAATCGAAGTATTGCAACTTGGCGTTATTTCAACTCCTGGTGTGGCTTATTTAACAAGAACACAAAAAGCAGCTGCTGGTGTTATGATTTCAGCATCACATAATCCTGCTGAAGATAATGGGATTAAATTCTTTGGTCCTGATGGCTTCAAATTATCTGATGAAGAGGAAGAGGAGATTGAGGTATTATTAGATGCGGAAACAGATTTATTGCCTCGTCCATCAGCTTTAGGGCTAGGAACATTGAATATCTACCGTGAGGGTTCTCAAAAATATATTGAATTCTTGAAAAAAACGGTATCTGAATCGTTGAATGGATTAACTGTTTGTCTAGATGGAGCAAACGGTGCAACTAGTCCATTGATTAATCAATTATTTGCTGATTTAGATACTGATTTCTATACAATGGGAGTAAGACCAGATGGATTAAATATTAATGACGGTGTAGGATCGACTCATCCTGAAGAATTAACTAAATTTGTTGTTGAAAAAGAAGCAGACTTAGGCTTGGCATTTGATGGTGATGGTGATCGCGTAATAGCAGTTGATGAAAATGGTCAAATTGTTGATGGAGATAAAATTTTATATATTTGCGGAAAATATCTTGCATCAAACGATGAATTGAATAAAAATACGATTGTTGCAACAGTTATGAGTAACTTAGGTTTCCATAAAGCTGTTGAAGAAGCTGGCTTAGCAGCTGTAACAACTCAAGTAGGAGATCGTTATGTTGTAGAAGAAATGAGAAAGTCTGGTTACAATCTTGGTGGAGAACAATCTGGACATATTGTTTTCTTACAACATAATACAACTGGTGATGGTTTATTATCTGGTATTCAACTAATGCAAGTGATGAAATCTTCCGGTAAAAAATTATCTGAATTAGTAGCGGATATTGAAGAATATCCCCAAAAATTGGTTAATATTAAAGTATCAGATAAATATGGTGCAATGGATGTTCCGGCGATTAAAGCAGTAATTGAAGAAGTAGAAGGAGAAATGGACGGCGATGGTCGTGTCTTAGTAAGACCTTCAGGAACTGAACCGCTATTACGTGTGATGGCCGAAGCACCAACAGAAGAAAAAGTAAATTATTATGTAGAAAAAATTGCGAATGTCGTGATTCAAGAAATAGGAATTTAAGGTTTGCAAAAAATGATGTTATTCAGGGATGATAACATCATTTTTTTGTCTATACCAAAATGACATAAAAAGAAAGATAAATTTATTTTAATGTTGACTGAAAGTTTATTAAAGGTTATTATAATCTTGTTTCTATTTTTTATTACTATTTAAGGTATCTATACCAATTTAGCGCCAGACCTTTTTAGGTGACGAGGAATGAGTTTATCGAAAATTCGGCGGGTGGCTCATAGGGTTTGCACTCTTAGGATAAAGACAAAATAGCAAGGGAACTTGTTTGACAAAACTTTATTCATGCAAAAAAATAGAAACAACTATTTTAAAAGAAAGTTGGAAATATGAATGTGTGGAATAGTTGGAGTAATCGGAAACAACCAAGCGAAAGATATCTTGTTAACAGGATTAGAAAAATTAGAATATAGAGGCTATGATTCAGCAGGAATTATGGTAGCGGATGATACAGAAGCTTACCTTGTTAAAGCACCAGGTCGTGTGAGTGAATTAAAAGCTTTGGCTAATAACATTCCTGAAGGCCATATTGGAATTGGTCATACACGTTGGGCAACGCATGGTGTACCAAATACAGAAAATGCACACCCACATCAATCAACAAGTGGAAAATTCTGTTTAGTACATAATGGCGTGATTGAAAATTATTTAGAGTTAAAAAATGATTATTTAACTGATATCGCCTTAAAAGGGGATACAGATAGTGAGATTGTCGTTGAATTGGTTGATTATTTTTATCGTCAAGGTAAAACGCCTTTTGAAGCATTTAAAGCAGCTTTAGACAAAGTAGAAGGTTCTTATGCGATTGCATTAATGGACGTAGAAGATAGCAACACACTATACCTTGCGAAAAATAAAAGCCCATTACTAATCGGACTTGGCGAAAATTGCCATTATGTTGGTAGTGATGCAATGGCCATGATTAATGAAACAAATGAATTTGTTGAAATTAAAGATGGTGAACGCATTATTTTAACACCAGGTGAGTTGACTATTTTTGATAGAGAGTCAAATAAATTATCACGTGAGTCTTTTGTGGCTGATATTGATGCAACAGACACTGAAAAAGGTTTATACCCTCATTACATGTTAAAAGAAATTGATGAGCAACCAAGTGTGATGAGAAAATTAATTTCTGAATATTTAACAGAAGATGGCAAGACAACAATTGATGAAGATATTATCTCTCATATGGCATCAAGTGATCGTATCTATATCGTTGGATGCGGTACAAGTTGGCATGCCGGTTTAGTTGGTAAAAAAATCATTGAAGAGTTAACGCATATTCCAGTTGAAGTACATTTAGCTAGTGAGATGGGCTATGATATGCCAATTTTATCAGAGAAGCCTTTCTTCATTTTCTTAACGCAAAGTGGTGAAACAGCTGATAGTCGTCAAGTATTGGTTAAAGTAAATGAATTGAATTTACCATCACTGACTATTACGAACGTAAAAGGTTCTACACTATCACGTGAAGCGACCTACACGTTATTATTACATGCCGGTCCAGAAATTGCCGTAGCATCAACAAAAGCTTATACGTCTCAAATTGCAGTTATGGCTTATTTAGCACAATCTATTGGATTAAAAAAAGGATTAGAAAAAGCGTCATCAATTGATTTAGCTCATGAGATGGCAATTATCGCCTCTGTAATGGATTCAATGATTAGTGAAAAAGAATTAATAGCTGGTCTTAGCGAGTCGCTCTTAGGAACAACACGCAATGCCTTCTTTATTGGTCGTGGACTAGATTATGCCGTATCGATGGAAGCAGCGCTTAAATTAAAAGAAATTTCTTATATTCAAGCAGAAGGATTTGCTGCTGGGGAATTAAAACATGGAACCATTGCCTTGATTGAAGAAGGCACACCAGTCATTTCGATTATCACAGATGAAAAAACAGCCAGTCATACACGCGGAAACGCAAAAGAAGTGGAAAGTCGTGGGGCAAATGTTTTAACAATCTCACTTGAAAATGTCGCACATGAAGGCGACGAACTCGTGTTGTTGCCAGTACATGAACTACTAACACCACTAGTTAGTGTGGTGCCGTTACAATTATTAGCATATTATGCCAGTTTGCAAAGAGGATTAGATGTTGATAAACCACGTAACTTAGCAAAAAGTGTGACAGTAGAATAAACAATTAAAACCAATTTTCTTAAGTGAAGGTTGGTTTTTTTGTATAATATTTAAAAAGAGTGGAGTGGTTAAAAATTAAATTTGCTCAATTACTTCAGTTGTGACTCATAAAGAGTCGTTTAAAGAAAATATTTTATATCATTTTGATAAGAAAATCGAAAAATTATTTAAAAATGTTGTTATATCAGTAGATAAAAAATGAAAAAGTCACTATTAGTGGAAAAGATATCATAAAAAAATTTACTATATCTGATTTAAATGACAAATGATTGGTTGACGATTTAGGCAATGAATATGAACTAGCTTATACTATAGATAACACAATAATCAAAAGATATTTTTACATAACAAAAAGTCGAAAATTGAATTAATTTTCGACTTTTTGTTATGTTTTAATTTAATCTTCAATATTTGTTTGTAGAAAGGATGTTTCATTGTAATTAATTCCTTGGCGTAGTTGATTTGCCATAGTATTAGAAATTCGCCCTTGTTCAAGAAGCTTTTGAATCATACCTCTTTCTTCATCAAGAGCCCTTAAAAAATAATCTCTGTATATCTCTTGATAAGATGATTCTTGAATAAGATGATAATGCTGAATGCGATGTATCTTACTTGTATATTCCATCATAAGTTGGTTTAAAATATTATATTTTACTGTAAAATATTTGTCTGCTTTATCTAAATTATTTTGACAATCATTTAACATATCAAAAGTTGCTTCAGAACTTTTAACTTCTAATAAAGTAATTTTTTTAATATTATCTAATTGAGATTTTTCAGGTTGTCGTTTTAAAAAAGTTTGATATACAAGTCTTTTGATTTTTTTCTGAGCTTTATATAAAGAGCGTTGTACGATGATTTTAACATTACTTGAATGGGCACGTTGTTTGTATTCAAGCATTTTTAAATAATTTTGTTCAATTTTTTTAGGTAATGCTAATTGAGGTAATATCTCCATTACTTTATTTGTTTCAAAATCTGCTGCTTGGCATCTATAATCTGATTCTAATTCATAATAAACAGTGTTAGATGTGTGATTATCATCTAAGTATAAGAAACGTAATTGCTTATCAAAATCTTGTAAAATATCATTAATAATTAATTGATTTTCATTATTTAGCTCTTGTTGCAAGGATTGAATGGCTCGCTTAGTCATCAATTTTCTAGCTTCTATTTCAGGTAGTTGAGATGAATTATTTGAGTCATCAATAGGTTCTTGTGTTCCTTCATCCCCAGCCAAAATCAATCGCTTTTTCTGTTTTGTGAAAATAGGCAATGTAATCACAGCAACTAGTAAACTTGCTAAAATAACGCCACTAGCTAAAAAGATAATCAGATATCGTTCTTGGAATACAGCACCATCTGGTAAAAAGAATGGAATAGATAAAACCATCGCCATAGTGACAGCTCCCCTAACACCAGTTAATCCCGTTAAAATAGCAATAGAAAATTTGGGCTTTAGTTGGATGTTATCTTTTGCTTTAAAGTAATGATACCACATGTAAGCATACGTCCATAATGTTCTTATTATCATCAGTATAAGCCACACGATGATAACATAAAGGATTAACAGAGCATTATTAATAGTAGGATTAATAATGGCTCCACGCATAGCATAAGGAAGAGTTGTACCTAATACGACAAAAACAATGCCATTTAGCAAGTAAATAATAATATCCCATAATTTATTGGTTACAATTTTTATCTCAGAAAATTGTCCTCTAAATAATGGCTCTTGCTGAATGGCCATAACACCTGAAACGACTACTGCAATAACTCCTGATGCCCGAACGATTTCTGCCATAATAAAAATAACAAAAGGCGTCATTACTTGAAGAGACGAATGTAAAATGACATCTTGAATGCCCTGCCTTAACAAACTCCTTTGAATCAAATAAATTAGTCGACTGATGATATAGCCAGTCAGTATACCGATTAAAGTCATATAAATAAAGTCACCAGAGGCTTGTCTTAATGAGAAAGTGCCAGTTAGAAAGGCCGCTAGTGCATATTTAAATGCGATTAATCCACTAGCATCATTAATCAAACTCTCCCCACTGATTAACGTTAAAATTCGTTTAGGAAGTTTTACTTGTTCAGCGATACCTTGAACTGCTACTGGATCGGTTGGTGATAATACAGCTGCCAAAGCAAAGGCTAATGGCAAGCTGACTTGTGGGATAAATAAATTAATTAATAGTCCTCCTGCAATTGTAGTAAGAAAGACAAGGAAAATAGCATTAGCAAAAATTGGAGCTCGTAGTTCCCATAATTCTTTCTTTGGAAAATGCTTGGCATCATTGTATAAAAGTGGTGCTACAAATAACAACATAAACCAATCAGTTTGTAATTCTATATCTAAATGTAAAAATAATGCGGCAATAACACCAACGGCTATTTCAATTAATGCGGTAGGAACTGCCACAAGATAGTGACTGATAATATTAGATAGAATAACGAGTATAATCAGTAAAATAGTGGTTTCTAATACTGCCATAGCTTCACCTCCATTTTTTGTATATAATAAGTATAGCAAAAATCTGTATGAATAATAGCCTTTTCTAATAAAACAGTGTTAAAATTATTATGTGTTAACAATCTTGGGATATTGTTCGTTTTAATATAAACGTTAACATGTTATTCTATAATGAGGGGATTGTGAGAACGAAAGTGGGTAAAAAGATGTTAGAAATAAATAACGTAACAAAAACGTTTGGTACAGGAGATTCATTATTTCAAGCACTAAAGGGAGTGAGCCTCAGTGTAAAAGAGGGTGAATTTGTTGGCATTATGGGTCCTTCTGGAAGTGGTAAATCAACTCTTCTAAATCTCGTTGGTACAATAGATCAGCCTTCATCAGGAAACATCACAATTGATGGTGAACGAGCGTCGAATTTAAATCAAGAGGATTTAGCAAAATTTAGACGAAATCAATTAGGGTTTGTATTTCAAGGATTTAACTTGATACCCACCTTAACCGTAGCAGAAAATATTGTGCTACCATTGACACTAGATGGTGAAAAAGTTAGTGTTATGACAAAAAAATTAAATGATATCTCTGAAGTATTAGGTATTGAATCATTGTTAAACAAACGAATTAGTAATATTTCTGGTGGACAAGCACAACGTGTTGCTATTGCACGTTCAATGATTCATGAACCAAAGTTATTACTAGCAGATGAACCAACTGGAAATTTAGACACGAAATCATCAAAAGACGTTATGAGATTATTATCAGAGTTAAATACTAGACTTAATTCTACGATTTTAATGGTGACGCATGATGTTCTTGCTGCAAGTTATTGTCAGCGTATTGTGTTTATTAAAGATGGTGAATTAAGCGATGAAATTAGTCGACATAGTTCTCAAAGTGAGTTTTATGATGATATTCTATTTAGTTTGAGGCAGTTGGAAGGTGAAGTATATGACTTTTAAGGAATTTATTTATAAAAATACTATTCGAAATAAACCATTATATCTAGCCTATTTTTTAAGCACGTTAACAACTGTCATGACGTTTTTAACTTTTTTAACTTTCTCTAATCATCCATCTCTTGGTGAATCATCTATGCATCCGTTTGTTATAGTGGGCATGAATCTATCGTCAAGTATTATTTATATTTTTTCATTTTTTTACGTGTTATATTCTATGGACATCTTTCTCCAATCACGTAAGAAAGAGTTTGGTTTGTTGTTAATCCAAGGGATGTCTCCAAAACAGTTAAGAAAGATGATTTTTCAAGAAAATACTATAGTGGGATTTTTTGCCACAGTTATTGGTATTCTAGCTGGCTTAATATTTTCACAAGTGCTATTATTTTTGAGTAAAAAGATATTAATGGTTCAATTAGCTTTTTATTTTCCATTAAAGTCAATTGTGATAACGTTTGTCGCGTTTACTATTCTATTCTTTTTGAGTTCTTTCTTTATTCAATTTAAGATTCCTAAAATGGACATTCAAGAATTGATTAAAAGTGAAGATTTAGGAAAAGAGGAAATCAAATCATCCAAGATAAAATCGATTTTTGCCTTATTATTTATTGGAATGGGGTATGCGATTGCTTTGTACGCTCAAGGTATGCAGGTTTTTGTGGCTATGATACCTGTTGTATTGATGGTAATTATTGGGACTTATTTTTTGTTTAATCAGTTAAGTATTCTCGTTGTTACACAACTACAAAAAAATAAACAACGGTTTTGGAAAAAAACGAATATGCTAGTCTATTCAGATTTGGGCTTTCGGATGAAGGATAATGCACGGTCATTTTTTTTGGTAGCAATCATCACAACTGTTGTGTTCGCTGCTATTGGCTCTTTAGCAGGGTTAAAAGAAATGACAGTTGCTTCTGTCAATGCGATGACTTATGACTTTTATTTATCAGACTCTGATGGTAATCAAGAAAGATTAGTTAATAATTTAGGGGCAGTTCAAAGTGAAATGGATAATCAAGACTTAAATATGACAGAACTTCGTATGAAAGTGGTCTATGTTCCAGAATCTAAACATCAAAATGGGTACAGAGTCATTAGTACAAATGGGTATAATAACATTGCAAAATATACTAAAAATAAAAAAATATTGGATACTAATCAGTCTTATCGATTAAATATTGATAGTAACCTATTATCAGGACAACCTCAAACAAGCTACTTAAAAGAGTTACCATTACCTGATGGGACAAGTGTACCTGTGAATAATTTTGAGGTGGAAAAAGTGGTTATTCCTGGTTTTCAAAATGTGTATGTAGTACCTAAAACAGTTTATAGTCAATTTGCTAAAAAATATGGGATTCAGCAAGAAATTGGATGGATGGGCAATCCGAAAGATCACGATCAACAGTTAAAGGTTGCGACACACTTAAAAGAAATTGAAGGTCTTCAAAGTAAGCCATTAATTATTGAATCCATTACAGAAACTTATACACCTGTATTATTTGTTGGCTTTTTTATTGGTACTATTTTCTTTGTGTCTGCTGGTAGTTTTTTATATTTTAGGTTATATAGTGATATGGCAGTAGATATTCAAAAATTTAAAATAGTTTATAAATTAGGACTTAGTCGCAAAGAAATCAAGAAGACTGTTTATAGACAAGTTGGTATTTTATTTTTTACTCCAATTATAGTGTCTTCTGTTCATGGATTAGTAGCGTTAAAAGCAATGTATGCTTTATTTAATCAAAGATTACAAATGATGGCATTTATGATTATAGGTCTATTTTTAGTTATACAAATTATTTATTATTTAATCGCAAGTCATTTTTATTTTAGAAAATTATATCAAGAGGTCACTATAGAATAGAAAACAGAGTAATTGGTTTGTCTTCACTCTGAGACGATTTTCTTCTTCCAAAATCGTCTCTTTTTTTCTAAAACCATGGATAAACGAACAAAAAATCTCTCGTATTTTGTTTGTTCATCCACTAAAAATATGCGAACAGTATTGCTTCATTCAATCCTGTTCTTACAAGTCAAAAGCATCGAATCGTCCTCGTACGATTCAACAAAAAAAGTAGTCGTTTTTGGACGACTACTAAGTTCTAAACATTCATTACCCAAAATCAATTTGGTCTAACGTCGTTTCTCGACTAGCTTGATCTAATCCAAGATACGTTAAGGTCATAGCATCACTTGAATGGTTTAATAAATGCATCACTAAACCAATATTATAGTTTGACTACGTATAGCCCCGATAGGCGCCTGTTTTACGCATGGTATGCGTTCCTAGATAGTTAATTCCTAAAAGATCACCAACTCGTGCCATAATCTTATAAAACTGTTTCTCAGTAATAGGACGATCAGGACGAGAAGTTGAAGGAAATAACCACTCTGAATTCATATTTTGTTGGATGAGCCATGCATGATAAAGCGTTAAATCTTGTTGGACAGGTTTTAAATATAACGTATTTCCCTTACCTGTTTTTTGATCATGAATAAATGCAGTTTGTTTGACTGTTCCATCAAGATTAAAGACATCTGTTTTTCTTAATTTCATGACGTCACTCACACGTAGCAAGGGTGCTTTCCCAGCTTGGAAAATTGTACAGTTGCGACGACCAGCACGAAAACTATCAAGTAGTGTATCCTGCACCATTTTTAAGATATTTGAATCTTTGATATAAAGATAAAGAACGCTCCATTGATTTCAGTTTTAAAAATCGATTAGAAGAAAAACTAAGTGATTACGTCGTAATTTTAGAAGCTGGAAAATTGACAACAATGGGAATTATTAATGCTCATAAAGAATTAGCTATAATTGGAAGTGACGTTAAAGACTGGTCTACTTACTCTTCCAGTAATTACCTGAAATAAAATTCAAAATAATTTGTAGAATTAAACCTAGCATTTAAACAGTGTAAATTTATAGTAAACTTCATTGATATATAAGCGTTTGTGATAATTTGGTTTACAGTTAGATGAAAATAAAACAAAATCAAAACTATATAAAAAGTCACTAAAAATGAGTTCAGCAGGCAGGAAATGGCACCTTAAGTGGTGCTTATTTTTTTTAAAAATTTTTGTACATTTTTGAAGTTAGGTCAAGTAATACTCCAAGAAGTTCATTATGATCACCAATCATATCAAATAATTGGTCTTCTGATAAAACACCACATTTTACTGGGATCTTTTCAATTTCCATATATTCAAACCATTTTTCACTACCATAAAAATTTTTTAATTCAATATAATTATTGTAAATTGAGTTAAATTTTTCAACACTATCCATTAAATTAGTTAAGACTGGCATAAAAGTGTCATATTTGTTTTCCATTTGTTGAATCAGCTCTATATCTTTGTTATCCATTTGAGAATCCTCACTTTTTTAGCAATTATCTCAAAAAGCAATTTTTAATGCAATCATTAGTATTTAATAAAGTTATATTTAATGTTGAGATTGCCATTCTAAGCACGTCTAGATCACTGGAATGAGTGATTGCGCTTGATATTGTGCCAATTGGAAGAGATTCAAAAAATTGTATTTGTGATCTTCGTTTTGCGAAGAATCAACCGACGTCGGTTGATATTGGTGTTATCTTAAATTAGAGTATGTATTCTATTTTTGATATGTTGGTATGTACAAACATTTGGATATTTCGAAACGTTACTAAATTTGTGTACGTTCACAAATTGGAAGTCGATTTCTATTATCTGACAACGTTATCATATTTGACTGTTGTCCAACGATTGGACAAGTATATAGCGCTCTATTACTTAAATGTTGCCAATTGTCAACATTTGGAAGCTCCTTAGCAACTTTCATAAATCTATGGGCTTCGGATCTTTCAATATTTATTTTTTTGAGCCAATTTATAAAATCACCATGTGCCAAATCATTTTCTTTAACATGATTTAACCTGCGACCAATTTCCCAAATTGATTGCCTTTAAAATGATTCATTACTCTGTCCCCTCTGTTTTTTTTCTCAATTTTACACTAAAATAGATTTTTTGGAAAACTTTGCAACAGAACCAAAATGATAAGGTTCAACAACAAAATCATTTTTTATACTAGGACACAGTTAATGATATGTTTTGTACTATTCGGTACAGAATGTTTGTGTTTCAAAAAAGAAGATGTTAATATAATTATACCAGGTGGTACAAAACAATGTTGTTAGATACAATCTAATCTAACCATTTGTTTCTAAAAATATGGAGGTGTACAACTTGAGAAATACGAAAGAAAAGATATTGACGGCTACAGAACAGCTTATATATAAAAAAGGTTATATAGGGACTTCTATTAATGATATTTTAGATGAAACTGCGACAGGCAAAGGGCAATTCTATTATTACTTTGATTCAAAAAAAGAAGCTAGCCTAGCAGTCATCGATAATCATGTTAAAATTTGGCAAAAACATTTGCTAAATGGAATCCTATCGAGAGATGAAAGTCCACTGACAAACTTGAAAGAGATGCTGGATTGGATTTACAGTGATCATGCGCAAAAAAAAATATACTACGGCTGTCCTGTAGGTAATCTCGTTATTGAACTTTCCACCCTAGATGAGGATTTTAGAAAACCTCTTGAACAACTATTTTCAGATTTACAAAAAAAAATTGCAGAAAATCTATCAGCTTTAACAGGACTGCCGGTGAAACAAAATCTTCCTGCAGCACATGCAATTATTGCTCAAATTCAAGGAAGTCTTCTACTCTTGAAAGTGACTCAAGATTTAAATGTTCTGGAATCAAATTTTGATTTATTAAAAACTAGTTTTGAAAAAGTGGGAGAAAAATAATGAAAAAATTGGATATGATAGTTATCGGATCAGGTCCTGCCCCGCCTACTACTGTGATACGACGTAAATCTTTATGTCAGCAGTTGAATCTAAAGAAAAAGTCAAGATTTTGCAGGTCGATGCGATTCGGAGAGGATATCCCATTGCCGATGTTTAAAAAAGATGGAAAAGTTGTCAAACATTCATAGACGTTCGTGGTAAGGGAATACTTAAGCAACTCATTACAGAATTATCATAAAAATTTTATATTTAAAGGAGAACAAAATATTCAATAACAAAAATACAGCATTCGTCGTTACAGACCCACAAGTCGAATTCCTCAAACCAAAAGGTGCAGGATATGGTCTAACAAAAGATATCCTCAGAAAATATCATACCACTGAGAATCTTACAGAACTCTTCAAACATGCTAAAGCAAAAGGCTATAAAATCTTTATTTCACCACATTACTTTTACGACCATGACCAAAACTGGTAATTTGGTGGTCAAGGCGAACAAATGATGTTGAATAACAAAATGTTCCATCGTGAACACCAGTATCAAGAAACAGTGAAAGGTTCAGGAGCAGACTTCGTGGAGGAACTCAAACCTTACTTGGATGAAAATACTATCATCACAAGCCTCCACAAAATCTTCGGTCCCGAATCAAATGACTTGGTGCTTCAACTCCGTAAAAACGGCATTGATACTGTTATCTTGGCTGGAATGAACGCAAATCTCTGTGTGGATTCACACTTGCGTGAACTTGTAGAATCAGGTTTTCACGTTCACGTTGCAGCTGACGCAACAGGAGCACCTGGTCAAGAAGCCTATGATGCAGCAATAACAAATTTTGGATTTGTTGCAGATCGCACCATGAGTACAGCAACAGTTCTTGAAGAGCTTTGAAGCAATAGGTAAACAGGCAAATTAAATGAAAGTAATATTTGATGAACTAGCTACTGAAAAAATTAAAAGCTTCGGTGATGTGGTAAATCTATCGTGGATAATTAGTTAGTTTAAAACTAAAATTTGGAGGTTTTTAAATGAAAAAAATAGACGTAAAAAATATCGTTGTTGGTTTTGGTAAAGGTGGAAAGACCTTGGCCAAATTCCTTGCTGGAAAAGGAGAAAGTGTCGTCGTTATTGAACAATCACCTCGAATGTATGGTGGGACTTGTATCAACATCGGCTGTATTCCATCAAAATCTTTGATTGTCAACGGTGAAAAAGGTTTGAAATTCACAGAAGCTGCAGAAAAAAAGCGATGCTTACAGGTAATTTGAATCTAAAAAATTATCACATGATTGCAGATGAAGCAACAGCTGAAGTTATTGATGGCAAAGCAAAATTTGTCTCTGATCACGAAATCGAAGTGAAGGATGCTGAGGGTGAAGTCATTGCACAACTAATTGGCGAACGTATCTTTATCAATACTGGCGCGACACCTGTCTTGCCACCAATTTCCGGACTTGTGGACAGTAGAAATGTTGTGACTTCAACCGAATTAATGGATTTGAAGCAGCTTCCTGAACATTTGACGATTATTGGTTCTGGTTATATTGGTCTTGAATTTGCTTCAATGTTTGCAAGTTACGGATCAAAAGTAACAGTTCTTGATATTTTCGATAACTTCCTTCCTCGTGATGATGAAGATATTTCGAAGTTGGTTCGTTCCGACCTTGAATCTAGGGGGATTATCTTTAAGCTTGGCGTGAAGATTGATGCTATTACTGACAATAGCGTTGAAATAATAAATAAAGAAGGCAAAAAAGTTTCAATCTTATCAGATAAAATTTTGGTTGCAACAGGTCGCAAACCCAATACTGCTGGACTTGGACTTGAAAACACTAATATTCAACTTGGTCAACGTGGAGAAATTGTGGTCAACGATAAACTTGAAACCACTGTTCAAAATGTATGGGCACTTGGGGATGTGCATGGCGGTTTACAATTTACTTACACTTCCCTTGATGATTTCCGTATTGTAAGTAATAACCTTTATGGAGATGGTAAGTGGAGTCTGTCCGACCGAAAAAATGTACCAACCTCTGTTTTTATCACACCTGCCTTGTCTAAAGTTGGCCTTAATGAAAAAGATGCTGAAGCAGCGGGCATCGATTACCGTCTCTTCAAACTTGCTGCGACATCCATTCCAAAATCAGCTGTCTTGAATCAGTCTAAAGGCTTACTCAAAGCTTTGGTTGATCCAGAGACAGACAAAATTCTTGGTGTTACAATTTACGCAGAAGAATCTTATGAAACAATTAATCTCATAAGTCTTGCGATTGAAGTAGGCTTGCCTTACACAGTATTGCGTGACAAAATTTACACTCATCCAACCATGACTGAAGCATTAAATGATTTGTTTGCCGCTAAAAATGAAATAAAATAAAATAGTCAAATTTGATGGAAATCGAGTATGAGTTACTGACATACTACCAATAACTTTTTATATCTTGATAATTAAAACGAAGGTTTTTAATAGTTATTTTAAGTCAATTTAATGAATGCCCGATTAGCCTTGAAAAGTTGAGCAATATGAGCAGATTATGACAGTTTTATGAGAAGGTGAGAGTGTTTATCTTTCTTAATTAAACGAGATGACAAAAAACGAAGTTGTGATAAAATAAGGGTAAAGAAAAAGGACTTGCGCTAACAAGTCCTAGTGTAGCCGATTAAAAGTCGGTGGCAGTATAATGTTCTAAGAACCGTTAACTTACCAAAGTCAGACGGTTCTTATTTTTTTGTGACTTTTTCAATCAATAAAACGATAAATGTAAGCAAACCAACGAAAAAGCACTGAAAAAGCACTAAAGAAATTAAAAAATGAATTTTTCACTCCCTTTAATGCTTGAATAGTCCTATAAGCTCATATGTTGCCTTTTAAGCCCTTTTAAATGGCTTTGAGTAGAATTATGCCACTTAAATAATAAAAAGTCTAAAATCTCATTTTATAGGCTTTTTATCATTTTCAAAATTGATACCATTTTTTAGAACTTTGATTATTCGCCTGTTCCTGTCCTTTTATTTTATCATTTAAGACTTCTATTTGCTTTTTAAGGGCTTTAAAGCTATCATTCTCTGCCTTGTATTCTTCCAGCAATTTTTTATCTTTTAGGGCTAAACGTTGTTGCTGATCTAGCAGATTTTGCATTTGTGCAATTTGAATGTTTTTATTTTCTATTTGTTTATCTTTAACTGCTAATTGTTTATCCCTATTTTTCTTAACTTCTTCAATTTCATTTAACAAATATTGATTAATATTCGGTTCTTTTTGTTTGTCGGTTTTTGTTTGTCAATGATTTTATATGATATTGAATAGCTTGTTTGGAAACACCTAACTCATCCGCCAGCTCTTTAATCGTTTTCAATCCTTCACTCATTGTTTTTACCTTGTATCTTTTTAGGCACACCAATTGTAAAAGCATCAAATAATAATAAAATAACTGCAAATATCCAAACTATATTATTCAATATAGTTTCAGAGTGAAGACAATCCAATGATTAATGTAGGTAAATAATTAAAAATAGACAAAAAAATAGAGCCCTCTAGGTCTCTTAATTTAAGCACTTTTGCTAATTTTTTTATATTAAGACATGCGAAAGTAAGCCCAATTTTCATGTGCATTTTTTCTTTTCCTGTTCCAAATAACCTCTCAATCGTCTGTTTACGATTATTATAGATAGATTTCATTCCAATGGAATGACGTATGTCTTCACATCGTTCCATATCATCTTCCCATAAATGACGTTGAACTTGCTTTCTCTTATCCTTTGACTGCGTACATTTATTTATTAAAGAACATGTCATACAATCATGAGGGTTACTTTTATATTCTCGATAACCATCTCGATTAGTTGTCGTATAAGTTAATGTTTTCATATTGGGACAAATATATTGATTATAGTATTCGTCATAAACATAATCATATTTTTTGAAAAAACCTTTCTTGGTCATGGGTCTCTTGTATGGAAAAATAGATGTTAAGTTATCTTGAAATAACAAATGGGCAATACCTGGTGTCTTGTAGCCTGCATCCATCACTAATTTATTCAGAGTGAAATGACTTTTTAATTTATTGTAAATAGAGATAAAAGTACGACTATCATGTTGATTACCTGGATGCGTTGTATATCCTAAAACCCATCCGTGTCGTCCATTAGACTGATCATATTTATCCTCAACAAGTTGATAAATAAAACTAAAATCGACGTATTTATCAATATCTCTTAAAAAATGTTCCTGTGAAACTAAGTCTTCTAATGAATAAAAACCTATTTGATTACGTTTACTCATATCTTGTTTTTTCAACATTAATAGTCACTCCTTTCTTCTATCTTAACAAAAAAAGATAAAGTATCGAAATTTATCAATACTTTGTCTACAGTCTGAAGCAACTATGATAAGTGGATGCTTTTTTCTATTTGTAACTTTGCATGATGGTATCAATACCAGAGATGGTGGCATACCTAAATCCTTCTTTTTCTAAAGCAGTGATACCTTTAATAGTTGTACCGCCAGGAGAGGTTACACCATCTTTTAATTCACCAGGGTGTTTGTTAGAGTCTAGTAGTAAATTAGCTGATCCACTTACCATCTTGGCAGCAACAGTATAAGCTAATTTTCTGTCCATACCATGTAATACTGCCGCATCTCCTAGAGCTTCCATAAAGACGTCAACAAATGCTGGTCCGCATCCTGCCAATGTACCAAAAATATCAATCTTATCTTCAGAAATTTCTTCTACCGTTCCCAAAAGACTTAAACAATCATGGATTGCGATTTTATCAAGATTACTTATTGACTGTGAGTAAGCAATACCAGTAATACCTTGATTGATTTGTACAGGTGTATTGGGGATAGCTTGAGCGATAGGGTAAGTTCCACCTAAAGCTTCCTGCATTAAGGAAATAGGGACACCAGCTGATACTGAAATAATAGGAAGGTCTTTGTTTAAATGATTTTTTAATTCGTTTATGACTGGAAGAATAATAGGTGTTTTAACGGCTAAAAAAATCATATCCACTTGGTCAAAATCTTCTAAATTATCAGTTAGGTTAAAAGGAATATTTTGTTGTAGTTTTTTTGCTGTGTCCCCTTTACCCCCTTTTACAAGAATATCTGTTGGAGAAATATTATTTGAGCGAACCCACCCTTTAATCATAGCTCCTCCCATATGGCCGGCGCCAAATATACCGATCTTCATATATCATCCCATCTTTCTTTTAAATAGTTAACCAATTTAGTATAGAACGTAAAATTATTTGTGACAACTAATTTTATAGTATATCACTTTATGATATACTATAAGGACATTTAAACTAAAGGAGTGGGTTGAGTGGAGTTAATCATACAAGACGTAGTGAAAAAGTTTGATGATAAAGTGATTTTAGATGAAGCGAGTTTTCAATTTGAAAAAGGCAAAATATATGGATTATTAGGTCGAAATGGAGCGGGTAAAACGACACTTTTTAATTGTATATCAAAAGATTTATCCATTGACTCAGGGACGATTCAGTTGAAAGAGGACATGATAGAGCATGATTTTTCTGATCTAGAAGTTGGGTTAGTTCATGCTACCCCAACTCTACCAGATTTTATGACAGGTTATGAATTCATTAAGTTTTTTATTGATATGAATAAAGAAAAAATGCCCAACGTCCGCACACCAGATGAGTATTTAGCAAAAGTTGGGATAAAAAAAGAGGATCGCCATCGGTTACTGAAAGACTACTCGCATGGGATGAAAAATAAAGTTCAGATGATTGCTACGATGATGGTGCAACCACCTGTCTTATTATTGGATGAACCATTGACGAGTTTTGATGTGGTTGCAGCTCATGAAATGAAAGAATTGATTTTATCAATAAAAAAAGATTCCGTTGTGATATTCTCCACTCATATTTTACAGTTAGCACAAGATTT
The DNA here is from genome assembly GCF_058211775.1 of Vagococcus changpingensis. NCBI lineage: Bacteria > Bacillati > Bacillota > Bacilli > Lactobacillales > Enterococcaceae > Vagococcus > Vagococcus changpingensis. Next base: position 385,296 of record NZ_JBYVZB010000001.1, on the reverse strand, counting down.
ATGTGATGAGATTGTGGTGCTTCATAAAGGTAAATTAACAGGGTTTGATCCAACTAAAATTCATACGAATAGTTTTGAAGCGGATATTGTTGCCATGTTATCTGATGAAGAGGGTAAATCTCAAGATGCAGTGGTTGAGGTGATAGGTGAGTCAGATGATAAGTAATGTTAGGTCAACCCTCACAGAATATATTTTATTGCAGTTATTTAAAGGGACTATCTTTATTAATGGTTTGTTTTATTTTATTGGTAGAATTCCTTTTATTGGTAAAATTGTTCCTGTTAGAATGGTTTATGCGGATTATCCCTTAAAGAAAGTATTCACCTATATTAAGTTTGCTATTTCAACAGCAATTAAAGTCATAATAGGTATCATTCCTTTCTTTGTCAGTTCATTTTTAGCTAATGTTGTATTTAAAGAGAGTCAGTTATCAAGTTTTGATATTTGGTTAGTTGTCTTTGCGTTTTATTTGCCAATATTTGGCTCATTATTTAGTGTTCCTGATAAAAAAGATGTGTTGTTTATCACTAATTTTCGAATTAATAAATCTTCTCATTTGAAAAGAATGACTCTGTTGGAACTATGCTTTGATTTAATCATCGTCACCATTGCGTTGATTGTTATGAGTCTGTTTAATAGCTTACCGGTTATTTTAACCACATTATTAGGGAGTAGTGCTTATGTGTTTTTTAGTATGATTTGGCTAAGAATAGATTTACCACTGACACTACAAAAATATCCATGGATAAAAAAAGTTGCGATATTGGTAGTGATGTTGGCATTAGTTATTGGATTTTGTTTCACCATGTTATCTTCTTTTATGAGTTTTTTATTTTCTAATCTATTGGTAATAATAGGACTCATTATTTTTAACTTTCTGGCGAGTTGGTTAGTGGCCAAGAATTATTTATCTTATCCTCGTTTTTCATTAGTAGCCGATAAAAAAGTTAGCTCATCAATGTATGCCTTTGAAGCCGATGATAAAGAATTGAAAAATAAAACTACAAACTTTACTGAAGGCGTAGGCTTAACAAAAAAAATGAGCATTGATGAACAGGCGAACTTCGATGATTTGTCAGGAAGTGCTTACTTAAATGCATTATTTTTTAGTCGATTTAAAAAAGGACTGGGTAAGGGATTGCTGATTAAAGTAATCAGTATTAGTGTATTAGGCTTAGCTTTAGTAGTAGCCAGTCAGTTTTTTCCATTAATGTCTGGTGTCGGTGAGTTAGAAGAATTTATGTATCGCCTTGTCCCATCACTCTTTTTTGTTTTATATTTAACGTCAGTTGGTAAAAGTGTGGTACAAAGTTTATTTATGAATTGTGATATCTCCATGTTGACGTTTCCTTTTTATCGAACAAAAGAAGCAATAATTAGTGGATTTCTCGCTAGGTTTAAAAAAATCCTGTTTTACAATAGTATCGTGAACGGTGTTTTATTAGTTTGGTTAATCTTATTTAATTTACTAGTTGTTGGGCTTAATTCCATCCATTTGATTGGGCTTGCTCTTTTAGTCATCATAAGTTTAACGTTACTTTTTTCGTTTCACGAATTATTTGTTTATTATATCCTTCAACCCTTTACAAGTGATTTTCAAGTAATCAATCCTATTTATAAAGTAGTGAATGGTGTCTTTTATTTGTTTGCCTATATAAATTTACAACTTAAAACAACAGGACTTTACTATGCATTAGGATTGTCTATTGTGTCGTTATTGTATGTTGCTATTGGGCTAATTGTGATAAAAAAAGTCGCACCCAAAACGTTTAAATTAAAAAATTAAATGTTTGTACTTGTTTTATATTTATAAAGGTGTTATAAATATAACTGTAGATAAATAAAAGATAATTGTTGAGAAAGACACCGATATGTGAGGGCTATCTGACAGGGAGGAAAACATAATTGAGAGTTTTCCAGATAAGTGCACGTGTTGACCACTTTCGAAAGTCGAGTTGAAACTTGACCGGTCGTACCGTTAACACGCTCGAGGAGACATAGATTTATGTCTTAAATATTAGGTGGAACCACGATGATTCGTCCTAGTAGGTCAATATGACTTACTAGGGCTTTTTTTTATTTAAACAATTAAAAGGAGACGATAGTATGATTAAGATTACTTTTCCAGATGGCGCTGTCAAAGAATTTGAGAGTGGCTCATCAACATTAGATATTGCAAAAAGCATTAGCAATTCTCTAGCAAAAAAAGCTTTAGCAGGTAAATTAAATGGCGAATTGATTGATTTAGAGCGACCAATCGAAGTGGATGGATCAATTGAAATCGTGACACCAGATCATGAAGAGGCGTTAGGAATTTTACGTCACTCAACAGCTCATTTGATGGCAAATGCGATGAAACGTTTATACCCAAATATTCATTTTGGTGTTGGACCAGCGATTGAAAATGGATTTTACTATGACACTGATAATGGTGAAGAGGTTATCTCTGAAGAAAACTTAGAAGCGATTGAAAAAGAGATGATGGCGATTGTAAAAGAAAATAACCCAATCGTTCGCAAAGAAATTTCTCGTGCCGATGCTTTAGAGTTGTTTAAGGAAGATCCATATAAAGTGGAATTAATTACTGACCTACCAGAAGATGAAGTGATTACTGTTTATGAGCAAGGTGATTTTGTTGATTTATGTCGCGGGGTTCATGTGCCATCTACTGGACGCATCCAAATCTTTAAATTATTGTCAGTTGCCGGAGCATACTGGAGAGGAAACTCTGATAACCACATGATGCAACGTGTATACGGAACTGCATTCTTTGATAAAAAAGCATTAAAAGAATACATCAAAATGCGTGAAGAAGCGAAAGAGCGTGACCATAGAAAACTTGGTAAAGAATTAGACTTATTTATGTTAAGTCCTGAAGTTGGTTCTGGTTTACCATTCTGGTTACCAAAAGGTGCGACAATTCGCCGTACAATCGAACGCTACATTACGGATAAAGAAATCAGCTTAGGGTACCAACACGTTTACACACCCATTATGGCAAACGTTGAATTTTACAAAACTTCTGGTCACTGGGATCATTACCATGAAGACATGTTCCCACCAATGGACATGGGAGATGGCGAAATGTTAGTATTACGTCCAATGAACTGTCCACATCATATGATGGTTTATAAAAACGATGTTCATAGTTACCGTGAATTGCCAATTCGTATCGCTGAACTTGGTATGATGCACCGTTATGAAAAATCAGGTGCGTTATCAGGATTACAACGTGTTCGTGAAATGACATTAAATGATGGTCATACATTTGTTCGTCCAGATCAAATCAAAGATGAATTCAAACGTACATTAGAATTAATGGTTGCCGTATATGAAGATTTCAATATTACAGATTATCGTTTCCGTTTAAGTTACAGAGACCCAGAAAACACTGAAAAATACTTTAATGATGATGAAATGTGGGAAAAAGCTCAAACAATGCTGAAAGAAGCCATTGATGAATTAGGGTTAGAATACTTTGAAGCAGAAGGCGAAGCAGCATTCTATGGCCCTAAACTTGACGTGCAAGTAAAAACTGCCTTAGGAATGGAAGAAACATTATCAACTATCCAATTAGACTTCTTATTACCTGAACGTTTTGACTTAACTTATGTTGGAAAAGATGGCGAAAACACTCATCGTCCAGTCGTTATTCATCGTGGTATCGTGTCTACGATGGAACGTTTTGTGGCTTACTTAACTGAAGTGTATAAAGGCGCATTCCCAACTTGGTTAGCACCAGTGCAAGGAACAATCATCCCAGTTAACTTAGACTTACATAGTGACTATGCCTTTGAAATCAAAGAGCAATTAAATAGTTTAGGCTTACGTTTTGAAGTGGACGATCGTAATGAAAAAATGGGTTACAAGATTCGTGAATCTCAAACTCAAAAAATTCCATATCAAATTGTTGTGGGAGATAAAGAGTTAGACAACGGTGAAGTAAATGTCCGTAAATACGGAAGCAAAGAAACTGAGACAGTGAAATTACCATTATTTGTTGAATCAGTGGTTGCTGAAGTGAAAAACTACAGTAAATAGTACAAAAAAAGACCAAGTCGATTGTGGCTTGGTCTTTTGCTTATTTCAGTGCATTTTCTAAATCATTAATCAAATCGTCGCAATCCTCAATACCACAAGATAGACGAATTAACGTTGAGGTAACACCCATTTTGATGCGTTCTTCTTCAGGCATACAGGCATGTGACATGGTCCATGGATAAGATAAAATCGACTCAACACCGCCAAGACTGACAGCCACAATAGGGATTTGACATTTATTAAAGAAATCAGCGACTTTATCTTCACAACTTAACTCAAAACTTAAAACAGCACCACCAGATTGTGTTTGTGATTGATGAATGTCTGATTGAGGATGAGTTGCTAGTCCAGGGTAATAGACAGATTTTATTTCATCGTGATTTGATAAAAAGTCTGCGATTTTAGCTGCATTTTTAACAGATTGTTTCATGCGAAGACCCATTGTTTTAACCCCTCTAAGTAATAACCACGCATCTTCAACGCTTAAAATACTTCCTAATGCTTTTTGATGTTTTTTGAGCGTTGAGTAGAGTTTTTCATCATTTGTCGCAATGAGTCCGGCTAAAATATCACTATGGCCATTAATAAATTTTGTGGCACTGTGAATGACAATATCGACCCCAAAATCGAGTGGTTGTTGGTGAATAGGTGTCATAAATGTGTTGTCACAAGCAGTTAAAATTTGATGTTTTTTTGCTAAATGACAGACAGATTTTAAATCTGTAATCGTTAACAATGGATTTGATGGTGTTTCTAAATAAAATAACTTGGTATTTGGTTGGATGGCATTTTCCCATGCTGAAACATCGGATTCATCAACGAACGTATGTTTCACGCCGAAACGTGTTAGAAATTCCGTCACAATCTGATAAGTACCCCCATAAATGTTTTTTCCAAGGATAAGATGGTCTCCTTGAGATAACATAAATAAAACAGAATTGATAGCTGCCATACCTGAAGAAAAAGCTAGGCCGAATTTGGCATTTTCAAGTGAAGCAATGCATTCTTCAACAGCTGTGATGGTTGGGTTACCAAACCGAGTGTAGTTGTATCCAGTATGATGGAAGACATCATCTTGATGGAACGTGGATGTTTGGTATTTTGGAATAGAGGCTGATCCAGTTTCTTTGTCGATAACGGAATAACCATGTAGTAATTTTGTATTGATGTTCATAAAATCCCCTCCAATTTTATATAAGTTAATTTTATTCTGTTAATACCTTGAACGTAACACTCACATGTATGCGCTGTCAATTAAATTTTAAGTAAAATTTCGTATTAAAAAACGTTCATATGAATAACATTTCAAATAAATCATCATTTTTGAGAGCAAATTTTTTAAAATGATAGATAATTTGTGTATAATGACAACTATAAATTAGGAATGGAGGTTAAATGATGTGGACATTACTTGAATCTATTGTTCTTTATTATATATCGTGAATTAAACGTTGAATTTTTACATCAGGTTAAATTCTGATAAATGTTTAAGTTAAATAAATGAGTTCAGATATGATTGAAGGATAAACAGTGTAAGTATGGAAAATGATTTGTGAGATTATAAGGTATAGAGTAGGGCTTTATGTAATCGTACAATTGACATGTTTTTTTATTTAGAGTATTTTAATTGATTTATTGATATCATAACAAACATTTGTAAAATCCACTTTTTAAAGTAGTATATTCTCAAAAAGATTTTGTTAAAAGTTGAAATGATTCTTATTAAATAATTTTTCTGAAAATATTTTGAAACAAATGAGTTTAAAAAATGATTCTATCAGTGTAGACTGGTAAAAAAGGAGATGATATTCATGATAGATGTTCCATTTTTCTCACAATTTCTTAAAGTGAGTAATTTTTACACGTTGATTGCTATTGTATTGTTAGGTGCGGCAATGGTGTGCTTAAAAATGCTTAAAGACAAAAAAGTAAGTTTTTCTAAACGCATGATTATCGCTTTGATCATTGGTCTAGTACTAGGGATTGGTATTGATATGATCAGTAACAAAAATGGTATTTACATTGATCATGCTAGAGGAGAAATATCTGCATGGTTTGGACTTATTGGGACAGGGTTTTTAAAACTAGTTCAGTTACTTGCTATTCCTGTCGTCTTTTTATCTATTATTAAAGTTGTTGTGGATGTACGAGGTGATCGTATTCGAAGTTTAACAGGTCGCACATTCATTACATTATTAAGCACAACAGCTATTTCTGCGATTGTTGGTATTTTAGTTGTTAAGCTATTTAATTTAAATGCGACTAGTTTTGCTGGAGACTTAACGGAACAAAAGACAGAATTTATGAATAATATTGCCTCACAAAGTTTTCCTGAATTCTTTTTAAATTTAATTCCTAATAATATTATTAGTGTAATGGGAAACAATGGGAGTATCGTATCGGTTGTTATTATTGCAGCGATGTTTGCCAGTGCAATTCGTTTCTTAAAGGTTAAAAAACCGACTGAAGTAGCTCCTTTTGTGACATTTTTAGATTCGCTACGTATTACAGTTAATTCTGTTTTGACAAACGTTATTAAATTAATGCCATATGGTGTGGTAGCTCTTGTAAGTAACACTATTATTTCAAATGGTATCCAATCTGTTGTTAGTATGCTAGGATTTATAGCGGCACTTTATACAGGAGTTATCATTATGTTATTGGTATATGTTGTTATTTTAAGTTTTATGGGTGTCAATCCAGTTATGTTCTACAAGAAAGCTTTTAATACATTGTTATTTGCTTTTTCTTCTCGTTCAAGCGTAGGAACATTACCTTATACTTTGCAAACACTTGAAAAAGACATGGGTGTATCAGGTGAAACATCAAACTTTGTTGCAACACTTGGAACAACAATTGGGATGAATGGATGTGCCGGAGTATTCCCTGCCATGCTTGGAACATTAGTTGCTGGAGCAGCGGGAGCTACTATGGACTTTTCATTCTTTGTGCTTGTTGTGGTTGTTGTGACAGTAGGTTCAATCGGTATTGCCGGTGTACCAGGAACAGCAACCGTTGCTGCTACTGTTACATTAAATGGATTAGGTTATGGTTCTGCTATTTCAAGTATTGGGGCTATATTTGGTATTGACCCAATTGTTGATATGGGGCGTACCATGTTAAACGTTGCCGGAAGTATGGTATCTGCGGTAGTCGTAGATAAATGGGAAGGCACGTTTGATAAAGATCAGTTCAATATGCCATCAAATCATACACAAATTAATGAATAATAAAAAGAGACGTTTATCGTCTCTTTTTTGTTTATCTAAAATCATGATTGTATTAGTGAATAGCGACCAGTTTTATGATAAACTAAGTGAGCAAGTTAAATGAAGGAGATAATCAATGACACAATTACATTATGTAGTAGAAGATAAAAAAGGAAGAATTGATAAAGTATTAGCAGAAGTTTTTTCAGATTATTCACGCTCTCAAATTCAGAGTTGGTTAAAAGAAGAGGCAGTGAATGTTAATGGAGAGATTGTTAAAGCAAATTATAAAGTGAAACAAAACGATCGTGTTGATATTACGGTACCAGAAGCAAAAGAATTAACCTTAGAACCACAAGATATTCCATTAGAAATTGTTTATGAAGATGATGATGTGATTGTGGTAAATAAACCTCAAGGAATGGTAGTCCATCCATCTATGGGTCATCCTGATGGAACGCTTGTTAATGCATTATTATTCCACGCAGGATCACTTTCAAGTATTAATGATGTGATCCGTCCGGGGATTGTTCACCGAATTGACAAGGATACATCTGGACTATTGATGGTGGCAAAAAATGATGCGGCACATATTGCGCTTCAGGATGAGTTAAAAGAACGTAAAACATTAAGAAAATATGTGGCGTTAGTTCATGGTGTCATTCCACATGAAAAAGGAAAAATCGAAGCACCAATAGGTAGAAGTAAAGACAACCGTCAAAAACAAGCGATCGTAGCAGATGGTAAAGAAGCAGTGACTCATTTTACCGTATTAGAACGATTTTTAGATTATACATTAATTGAATGTGTCCTTGAAACTGGTCGAACACATCAAATTCGGGTGCACATGGATTATATCGGTTATCCAATTGTTGGCGATCCACTATATGGTCCTAAGAAAACGATAAAAGGAAATGGGCAGTTTTTACACGCTAAAACATTAGCCTTTACGCATCCAACAACAGGAGAGCTGATGACCTTTGATTCTGAGTTACCAGAAATATTTACAAAAACATTGAAGGAAATCGAAAATAATGATTGATATTTACATATGAGTGCGTTATACTCAGTACAACAAAACAGAACAGTCCTTTAAGAGTAGTCCAGAGAGGCTAAGAAGGAGCGTGTAATATGTATTGATAAGGGACATTGTATCCTTATATCACTATGACTAAACACAACCCTCTTATTCTTTGATGGATGAGAGGGTTTTTTGTTTAAAAAATTTAGGGGGAACTTTAATGACTGAAAAAGTAGTAGTGGATGACATGACAATGAAACGAGCATTGACACGTATTACTTATGAAATTATTGAACGACACAAAGGCATTGATGATATCGTGTTGATTGGGATCAAAACACGCGGCATTTATCTAGCTAATCGAATTGCTGAGAGATTAAAACAATTAGAAGGAAAAGACATTCCTGTTGGCGAGCTAGATATTACATTATACAGAGATGATAATCATGTCAATGAACACGACACACCTGAAGTACATGCATCAAATATTCCCTTTTCAATAGAAGATAAAGAAGTCATTTTAGTCGATGACGTTATTTTTACAGGTAGAACGATTCGTGCAGCACTAGACGCTATCATGGATATTGGTCGTCCTGAAAAGATTTCATTAGCCGTATTAGTTGATAGAGGACATAGAGAATTACCAATTCGAGCTGATTACGTTGGCAAAAATATTCCAACGTCAAAAACAGAACAAATTATTGTATCTGTGGAAGAATATGATGGTAAAGATGAGATCAAAATTAAACAACTTAATTAAATAAGCTTTTTAATCGAGTACAGAGAGACTAGGAAAAGCAATAACAATTGGTGGAAAAAGTCAAACACCAACTTGTTTTCGCGCGCCTCGTTTCTAAAACTGAAACGAGGATTTTTTATTATAAAGGAGACTGTCAAATGAAAGAAAACTATAGAAACCCAGATGTTGTATTGGACATACATGATAAACCGAAGGGAATTAAATGGTTAGGGCTTAGCTTACAACATTTATTTACCATGTTTGGTGCCACAGTACTAGTGCCAATATTAGTTGGTATTAACCCAGGAATTGCCCTATTTAGTTCAGGACTTGGAACGATTGTGTATCTCATCGTAACAAAAGGAAAAATACCAGCTTACTTAGGAAGTAGTTTTGCGTTTATTGCAGCGATGCAAATGTTAATGAAAGATGATGGTTATCCGGCAGTTGCCTTAGGAGCTATCACAACGGGGATTGTCTACTTAATTGTTTCAGTCATTGTGAAGCGATCGGGATCAGCTTGGTTAGATAAATTGCTTCCAGCGATTGTGGTTGGACCAGTTGTCATGGTAATCGGCCTTGGGTTAGCTGGAAATGCAGCAAGTCAAGCGATGTATGCAGTAGGAGCAAATGGCGAACAAGTTTACAGTGTGAAATACATTGTAGTTGCCTTGATTACCATGTCACTAACGATTTTCTTTAACATGTATCTTAAAGGGTTTATGGGACTTATTCCAATATTACTAGGAATTGTGTGTGGTTACTTTATCGCACTTGCAGTTGGAATTGTCGATGTTGAGCCAATTAGACAAGCAGCATGGTTTGCTTTACCTGACTTTCAAGCACCGTTTGTGACTTACACACCGAAATTTTACTTAACCGCGATTGTGACCATGGCCCCTATCGCATTTGTGACGATGACAGAACACATTGGTCACTTGATGGTGTTAAATAAATTAACAAAACGAGATTTCTTCAAAGAGCCTGGTCTAGATAAAACACTTAAAGGTGATGGATTAGCACAAATCGTCGCTGGTTTAGTTGGCGGTCCTCCTGTTACAAGTTATGGTGAGAATATTGGGGTTCTTGCGATTACTCGTGTACACAGTGTGTTTGTCATCGGAGGGGCAGCAGCTCTTGCAATGGGATTAAGTTTTGTCGGAAAATTAACCGCGATTATTCAAAGTATTCCCAACCCAGTTATTGCAGGAATTAGTTTTATCCTATTCGGAGTGATTGCTTCAAGCGGATTGAAAATCTTGATTGATAATAAAATTGATTTTAACTTAAAACGCAACTTGTTGATTGCCTCAGTTATCTTAGTAGTGGGAATCGGCGGATTAACATTCCAAGTTGGAGCAGTAGCGGTTTCTGGTATGGCTCTGGCAACATTGTTTGGAATTATACTGAACTTGATTTTACCTGAAAAAGCGAAAAGCGAATTAGAATAAAAAGGAGAGGCTCAAATGATTATTACATCGGAGAGAATTAGTTTAAAACATTTACTAACGGCAGAATCATTAAGTGACCAAGAAGTGATGGGATTAATTAAACGTGCACAGCAGTTTAAACACGGAGAGAAATCTCAATTACCCAATCAACAATATTTTGTTGCTAATCTATTCTTTGAAAACAGTACAAGAACACATAAAAGTTTTGAAGTCGCAGAGAAAAAAATGGGCATCGATGTAATAGAATTTGATGCAAAAACAAGTTCAGTATCAAAAGGCGAATCGTTATATGACACTGTGTTGACGATGTCAGCAATCGGTGTGCATGCGTGTGTGATTCGTCACTGGGAAGAAGATTATTACAATGAATTAATTCAAAGTAAGACAATTACGACATCCATCATTAATGGAGGAGACGGTAGTGGCAATCACCCAACACAGTGTTTACTTGATTTATTGACTATATATGAAGAATTCGGACATTTTGACAATTTAAATATTGCGATATGTGGCGATTTAACGCATTCTCGTGTGGCCAACTCAAACATGAAGATGTTAAAACGTCTGGGAGCCAATCTTTATTTCTGTGGACCAGAAGAATGGTACAACAAGAAATATGAAGCATACGGGACTTACTTACCAATAGATGATGTATTAGATAAAGTAGACGTGATGATGATGTTACGTGTGCAACACGAGCGTCACGATGAAGGGGAAAGTTTTTCAAAAGAAGAGTATCACCAACAACATGGTTTAACAAATAAACGTGCAACAAAAATGAAAGAAAAAGCGATTATCATGCACCCCGCTCCGGTCAATCGTGATGTCGAGCTAGCTGATGAGTTAGTCGAAGGGTACCAATCACGCATCACGCAACAGATGACCAATGGTGTATTTATGAGAATGGCAATATTAGAAGCCATTTTACAAGGAAAATCTTAGGAGGATGAACATGAAAACATTAATTAAAAATGGCCGAGTGGTTACAAGTAGAAATCAGTTAATTCCTATCGATGTATGGATTGAAGAAGGGAAAATCAAAGGGCTTGGTCAGTTTACTGAAACAGCAGAGAGTTTTGAACAAGTTATTGATGCAAAAAACGGATTGATAACACCAGGATTAGTTGATGTTCATGTGCATTTTAGAGAGCCTGGATTTGAATACAAAGAAACAATCGAAACAGGTAGTCGTTCAGCGGCTAAAGGTGGGTTCACCACAGTGTGTGCCATGTCAAACCTTAATCCAGTGCCAGATACACCAGAGCGTTTGACAGACATGTATCAACGTATTGAAAAAGATAGCATGGTAAACATCTTACAATATGCACCTATTACAAAAGAATTAAACACAGAAAAGTTAGTTGACTTTGCTGGATTAAAAAAAGCTGGTGCATTTGCTTTTACAAATGATGGTGTGGGTGTGCAAACTGCTGGAGTCATGTATGAAGCAATGAAAGAAGCAGCAGCACTTGATATGGCGATTGTGGCCCACACTGAAGATGAGAGTTTATTATTTGGTGGCGTGATGCATTTAGGTGAGAAATCAAAAGAGTTAGGCTTACCTGGTATTATGAGTGCGACTGAATCATCACAAATTGCTAGGGACGTGTTATTAGCAAAAGAAACAGGTGTTCATTATCATGTTTGTCATGTTTCAACCAAAGAAAGTGTTGAAGTCATCAGACAAGCGAAAAAACATGGTATTCATGTGACGTGTGAAGTGTGTCCGCACCATTTAATCATGACAGATTGTGATATCACACATGATCATGGTTACTTTAAAATGAATCCGCCACTAAGAGCGACTGATGATCAACAAGCATTAATCGATGGATTACTGGATGGAACGATTGATTGTATCGCTACAGACCATGCCCCACATAGCCACGAAGAAAAAAATCAAAGCATGATTGACTCACCATTTGGAATCGTGGGCAGTGAAATAGCCTTTGCTTTAATGTACACGCACTTTGTTAAAACAAATCGTTTTACACTAGAGCAAGTGGTGTATTGGATGACAGAAGCACCATCAAAACTATTTAATTTAGAAACAGGCTCATTAAATATTGGGGCAGATGCGGATATTGCCATCTTTGACTTAGATGAAGAAGTGGTCATACCTGAAGAGTTTGTTTCAAAATCACATAATACGCCATTTAGTGGAGAAAAAGTTGTTGGAGACACATTATATACCTTTGTAAAAGGGAAATTGGTTTGGAATAAAAAGGAGGCGTAAGTAAATGAAGCGATTGTTAATCTTAGAAGATGGAACGTGTTATGAAGGAGAAGGATTTGGTGCGCCAAATTCTGCTACTGGTGAGTTAGTATTTACAACAGGAATGAGTGGATACCAAGAGATGATGACGGATCCAAGTTTTAAAGGGCAAATATTATTATTCACTTATCCAACAATTGGAAATTATGGAATAAATCGTGATGATTTTGAATCTATGTCTCCAGCTTGTTCTGCTGTTGTGGTCAGAGATGTCGCTAGAGTAGCATCAAACTGGCGCTCACAAGCAACATTAGATGAATTCTTGAAACGAAAAGGTGTTCCAGGAATCAGCGGGATTGACACTCGTGCGTTAACGAAAAAAATTCGTGAAAAAGGGGCAATGAAGGCAAGCATTATAGATGTTGTGTCTGACATAAACCATGCTTACGACCAATTAAGAGCGACTGTTTTACCGTCAACACAAGTCCAAGCTGTTTCAACTACTAAACCTTATAGCATTCCAGGAACGGGTGCAAACGTGGTGATTATTGATTTTGGCATGAAGCAAAGTATATTAAGAGAATTAATCAAATGCGATTGTCATATTACAGTTGTTCCTTATGACACAACTGCAAAAGAGATTTTATCTTATCGACCTGATGGCGTGATGCTATCAAATGGACCAGGAAATCCAAAAGATTTACCACTCGCGTTAAAAACGATTTTAAAAATTCAAGGTGTGGTCCCAATTTTTGGTATTTGTTTAGGTCATCAACTTCTAAGTTTAGCAAATGGTGCTGATACGTATAAAATGCGTTTTGGACATCGTGGCGGAAATCATGCTGTCAGAGAGATTGCCTCTGACTCAGTGTACTTCACCTCTCAAAATCACGGGTATGCCGTGTCACTTGATAGTTTAGATACAACAGAATTAATGTTAACTCACGTTGATATTAATGACGGATCAGTTGAAGGAGTTAAACATAAAAATCATCCAGCCTTTTCAGTGCAATTTCATCCAGATGCTGCACCTGGGCCACATGACGCAGTATCAATTTTTGATGAATTTATTGAATTAATGGAAAACTGGGGGAATCAAGATGCCTAAAAGAGATGATATTAAAAAAATACTAGTGATTGGTTCAGGACCAATCGTAATCGGACAAGCTGCTGAATTTGATTATGCCGGAACACAAGCGTGTCTTGCGTTAAAAGAAGAAGGTTATGAAGTCGTTTTAATCAACTCCAATCCAGCGACCATTATGACGGATAAAGGCATTGCTGATAAAGTGTATATCGAGCCTATCACATTAGAATTTGTCACAAAGGTATTAAGAAAAGAACGCCCAGATGCTATCCTTCCGACACTTGGAGGTCAAACAGGATTAAATATGGCGATTGAGTTAAATGACAAAGGGATTTTAGAAGAATTAGGGATTGAACTCTTGGGAACTAAAATCAGTGCCATTGACCAGGCAGAAGATAGAGATTTATTTAAACAATTAATGGAAGAGTTAAATGAGCCAATTCCTGAAAGTGTGATTGTTCATACAGTAGAAGAAGCGGTAGAATTTGGTAAGAAAATTGGCTATCCTCTAATTGTTCGTCCAGCTTTCACATTAGGTGGAACAGGTGGAGGAATGTGTGAAGATGAAGAGTCATTAATTGCGATTACAAAAAATGGTATCAGCCTTTCTCCCGTTGACCAATGTTTAATCGAAAAAAGTATTGCAGGCTACAAAGAAATCGAATTTGAAGTGATGCGAGATAAAAATAATCAAGCGATTGTGGTGTGTCACATGGAAAACTTCGACCCAGTCGGAATTCATACTGGAGACTCAATCGTGTTTGCCCCTTGCCAAACATTATCTGATGTTGAAGTTCAGCTATTAAGAGATGCGTCACTAAAAATTATTAAAGCCCTTGAAATTGAAGGTGGATGTAACGTTCAGTTAGCCTTAAACCCAGATAGTTATGACTATTATGTCATTGAGGTAAATCCTCGAGTGAGTCGCTCGTCAGCTTTAGCAAGTAAAGCAACAGGATTCCCGATTGCAAAAATTGCAGCGAAAATAGCGGTAGGTTTAACACTTGATGAAATGAAAAATCCAGTAACACAAACAACGTACGCGATGTTTGAACCAGCATTAGATTACGTCGTATCAAAAATTCCACGTTGGGCATTTGATAAGTTTGAACATGGAGATAGATTATTAAGTACCCAAATGAAAGCAACTGGAGAAGTTATGGCGCTAGGTCGTACGATTGAAGAATCATTATTAAAAGCGGTGAGATCTTTAGAGATTGGGTTACATCATATCGACTCAGAAGAATCAAAAAACCTGTCAGATGATGAGTTAATCAAACAAATGGTTGAAGCAAAAGATGACCGTTTATTCAGAGTCGCAGAAGGTATTAGACGAGGCATGACGATTCAAGATATTGCTCAGTTTACAAAAATTAACATTTTCTTCTTAGATAAAATCAAACGAATCATTGAATTAGAAGATGCATTGTCAAACAACCCAAACGATATCGAGGTATTAAAAGAAGCAAAACGTTATGGTATTGCAGATGTTGTGATAGCCAGATTATGGAATATGACAGCAGAAGACGTAAAAAATATCAGAACTGAGAATAAGATTTTACCAGTTTATAAAATGGTGGACACATGTGCTGGAGAATTTGCTTCAGAAACCCCATATTTCTATAGTACATATGAAGAAGAAAACGAAAGCGAAAGAACAGATAAAGAATCAGTGATTGTACTTGGATCTGGTCCAATTCGTATCGGTCAAGGGGTAGAATTTGATTATGCGACAGTTCACTCGGTTAAAGCCATTCAGGAACAGGGCTATGAAGCGATTATTATCAATAGCAATCCAGAAACTGTATCAACTGACTTCTCAATTTCAGATAAACTATACTTTGAGCCATTAACATTAGAAGATGTGCTTAACATCGTAGAGTTAGAACAACCTAAAGGCGTTATCGTTCAGTTTGGTGGTCAAACAGCGATTAACTTAGCAGAAGGTTTAACAAAACATGATATTCCAATCATCGGAACAACGTTAGAAGATTTAGATAGAGCAGAAAATCGTGATAAGTTTGAACAGGCGTTACAAGAACTTGGCATCCCTCAACCAGAAGGAGCAACGGCAACTAATGAAGCTGACGCGATAAACATTGCGGAAAGAATTGGCTATCCTGTATTAGTTAGACCAAGTTATGTTTTAGGAGGTCGTGCGATGGAGATTGTCTGGAGCACAAAAGACTTAAAACGTTACATGGTTGAAGCCGTAAAAGCATCACCAGAGCACCCAATTTTAATCGACCGATATGTTGTTGGAACAGAGTGTGAAGTTGATGCAATTTGTGATGGGGAAGATGTCTTAATCCCTGGTATTATGGAACATATTGAACGTGCTGGTGTCCATTCAGGAGATTCAATGGCAGTTTACCCACCACAAACAATTAGTCAAATAGTGATTGATAAAATTGTTGACTACACCCAAAAATTAGCCAAAGGGTTAAACTGTAAAGGCATTATGAATATCCAGTTTATCTCCCAAGGAGAAGACGTCTTCGTGATTGAAGTAAATCCTCGTGCTAGCCGAACAGTTCCTTTCTTGAGTAAAGTAACAGATATCCCAATGGCCAAACTTGCGACACAATTAATTTTAGGTCATACATTGAAAGAGTTTGGTTATGAACCAGGATTATATAAAGAAAGCCCAATGGTTCATGTGAAAGCACCAGTATTCTCATTTGCAAAACTTCATGAAGTGGATACACAATTAGGGCCAGAAATGAAATCAACTGGTGAAGTCATGGGAACAGATCGTACAATGGAAAAAGCTCTTTACAAAGCATTTGAAGCAAGTGGCATGCATTTACCTGATTATGGAAATGTCCTATTTACTATATCAGATGATTTTAAAGAAGAAGCTCTAGCGTTAGCCAAACGATTCTCAGATATTGGGTATGGCATGTTAGCAACTGAAGGAACAAGTAAGTATTTAACAGATCAAGGTCTAATTGTTGAGACAGTCGCTAAAATTGCTGAAACCAATCAATTTAATGTCATTGATAGCGTTCGCTCAAATAGAGTGAACCTAGTCATCAATACAACAGGAAATAACGTAACAGAAACATCAGATGGTTTTAGAATCAGACGTTCGGCGGTAGAAAATGGTGTGCCACTTATGACGTCTCTTGATACAGCAGAAGCGATTCTTAGAGTATTGGAAGCAAGAAGTTTTACCGCATTATCACTATAATAAAGGAGACTGGATATGAAACAAGAGATGATGGAGATTGTCAATCAAGTTGAATTAGCACCACGTATATTCGAAATGACGTTAAGAGGAGACTTAACGCAAGAGATGGTAACACCAGGTCAATTTATTCATATTCGTGTTCCGAGAGAAGATTTACTCTTAAGACGCCCAATAAGTTTGGCGGAAGTAAATCATGGCGATAAAACGTGCAAAATCATTTACCGTATTGAAGGTGATGGGACAAAAGCGTTTAGTGAGTCTCAAGTTGGCGATAAACTAGATTGTTTAGGACCTTTAGGTAATGGATTTGATATAGAGATGGTAGAAAAAGATGATGTTGTTTATGTAATCGGTGGAGGGATTGGTGTTCCTCCTCTTTATGAGTTAGGACGTCAACTAAAAGAAAAAGGGGCAACTATCTATTTCTTAAATGGTTTTACGTCAAAAGATGTGATGTATTATGAAGAAGAATTTAGTGCATTAGGTCAGTTACACATTGCAACAGATGATGGCTCATATGGTGTAAAAGGTCATGTTGGGATGTTGATTGACGAAGTTAAAGCTGTAACGGGCGAACCTAAAGCAATTTTTGCTTGTGGTGCATCAGGGTTACTAAGAGCAGTTGAAACGACTTTTATAGATCACCCTCATGTGTATCTATCTATGGAAGAGAGAATGGCTTGTGGTGTGGGAGCATGTTATGCCTGTGTCTGTCAGTCTAAGAAAGATCCTAAGGTTAATAAAAAAGTCTGTGATGAAGGGCCAATATTTAAAGCAGGAGAAGTGATAATATGAGTCGTTTAAGTGTGAGTATCCCAGGATTAGAATTAAAAAATCCAATTATGCCGGCTAGTGGTTGTTTTGGTTTTGGTGATGAATATGCTAAGTATTATGATTTAAGTAAACTTGGTGCGATTATGGTAAAAGCCACAACAGCTGACATGCGTTATGGTAATCCCACACCACGCGTCGCTGAAACACCAAGTGGCATGTTAAATGCTATTGGATTGCAAAATCCGGGATTAGAAACCGTTATGGCAAATCAATTGCCTTCTCTTGAAAAATACGATGTTCCAATTATCGCAAACGTCGCTGGTTCAACGGTAGATGATTACAAACGAGTATGCGAAAGAATTGGGGACGCGCCAAACGTTAAAGCGATCGAGCTTAACATTTCATGTCCTAACGTAAAAGACGGTGGGATTGCGTTTGGAACAAGTGCTGATGTGGCAGCGGAGTTAACAGCAGAAGCAAAGTCAGTAGCTAATGTGCCTGTTTACATCAAGTTATCACCAAACGTGACAAGTATTGTACCCATTGCAAAAGCAGTAGAAGAGGCTGGAGCAGATGGAATTACGATGATTAATACATTAGTTGGTATGCGTATAGACTTAAAAACAAGAAAATCTGTATTAGCTAATGGAACTGGCGGATTATCAGGTCCAGGGATTAAACCAGTGGCGATTCGCATGATTCATGAAGTATCTCACGCAGTCGACATTCCGATTATTGGAATGGGTGGTGTGTCTACAGTAGATGATGTGATTGAAATGTACTTAGCTGGAGCAAGTGCTGTCGCTGTTGGAACAATGAATTTCACTGACCCGTATATTTGTCCAAAGTTAATTGATGAATTGCCAAGCAAGATGGACGAATTAGGGATTGAGTCGATTGAACAATTAATAAAAGAAGTGAAAGAGGCTAGACAATGAGAGAAAAACGACCAGTCATTGCACTAGATTTACCGAGTAAAAAAGACATGGAATTATTTTTAAGTCATTTTCCAAAAGAAGAATCACTTTATCTGAAAGTAGGAATGGAAATATTTTATCAAGAAGGGCCAAGTATTGTAACGTGGTTGATTGATAATGGACATGATGTGTTTCTTGATTTAAAACTTCATGATATTCCCAATACAGTCTATTCTGCTATGAAGGGCATTGCTAAGTTAGGGGTGGCATTAACCAATGTCCATGCTGCTGGTGGTAAAGAGATGATGGAGATGGCCTACAAAGGATTACAAGAGGGAACACCAAAAAACAAGTCTGTGCCCAAGTTAATCGCTGTCACTCAACTAACCTCAACTAGTGATGAACAAGTCAAACAAGAACAACTTATTTCAGTTGGACTAAATGAAAGTGTCAGACACTATGCTGTATTGACTCAATCATCAGGACTTGATGGTGTAGTGTGTTCAGCTCATGAAGCCAAAGACATTAAACAACATACCAGTGAGTCATTTGTTTGTTTAACACCAGGAATTAGATTGAAAAGTAATGACGTTGGTGACCAAAAGCGTGTGATGACACCAAGCAAAGCCAGAGAAAATGGTTCAACTTTTATTGTCGTAGGAAGACCAATTACAAAAGCAGAAGATCCTTATGCTGCCTATCTAGAAATCAAAAACGAGTGGAATGGAGAGAATCATAAATGAAACAAATCGCAAAAGAATTATTATCCATTAAAGCAGTATCGTTAAGTCCAAATGAGCCGTTTACATGGGCGAGTGGGATTAAAAGTCCAATCTATTGTGACAATCGTTTAACGATGAGCTACCCTGATGTGCGTAGATTGGTCGCTAAAGGATTAGCGAACTTAATTAAAGAAAACTACCCGAGTGTTGAAGTGATCGCTGGAACAGCCACTGCAGGGATCCCACATGCTGCATGGGTTGCCGAAGAACTTGGCTTACCAATGGTTTACATCCGTGGAAAATCTAAAGATCACGGCAAGAAAAATCAAATCGAAGGACGTATTGATAATGGTGCTAAAATGGTTATTATTGAGGATTTGATTTCAACAGGTGGTAGCGTGATTGATGCCGCTCAAGCAGCTAAACGTGAAGGGGCAGACGTGTTGGGTGTTGCTGCCATTTTTACGTATCAATTACCAAGTGGTGTAGAAAATTTCAAAGCAGCAGGCATTCCATTTGATACATTAACGAATTATGATGAATTAATCGACGTTGCGATAGAAAATGACTACATTTCACAAGATGATCGCTTGTTATTACAAGAGTGGAAAAAAGATCCTTCTGCTTGGTTAAACTAAAAAAATGACCTACGATCATGTCGTAGGTTTTTTTGTAACGTTTTATGGTTGCATTATTAAATACTTTATTATTTAATAAAGGTATTCATTCAATTTAGGAGGAGTTATGGAAGAAAAATTAATGCGTTTATTAAGCTTGATAATGAATATCTTTCTATCCATTTTAGCCCTGTTAATTGTTATTTATATGGGATTTGATTTGGTAAATATTGTTAAACTAATTTTTATTCATGGTGATGTAGGAACGATTGATTCGATTGCCGATTATATTTTAGGTTTCTTTATGTTATTTGAATTTATTATTATGACACTGCAATATATTGATGATGCTCATAATGTTCCTATTAAATATTTAGTATTAATTAGTATCACAGCTATTTTGCGTCAGTTATTAGTTGTACACAATAACGGTGGTCAGACATTACTTTTAACAATTGCGATATTAATATTGACATTAACATTGTATTTATTAGAGTTAATTAAAGCAAAAGAAAAAATTAGAAAAAATAAATAAGTTTAAAGAGGATGGTGTTTTTTATGGGATTAAATGATTTTATTTTGGGATTAAACAACTTAGAAACGATTGTTCGTGCACCAGGGTCGTTTAAATTCACACCGCATACAGTTGCAGCGCATTCCTATCGAGTTTCATCTATCGCTCAAGTATTAGGTGATATTGAAGAGCATCACGGTGTAAAAATTAATTGGAAAAGTCTTTATGAGAAGGCATTAAATCATGATTATACAGAGCGATTTATTGGAGATATCAAAACGCCGGTTAAATATGCTAGCAAAGAACTACGAGGAATGCTACAAACAGTAGAAGAAAAAATGACTGAGGAATTTATTTCCCAAGAAATACCAAAAGAATTTCAAGACATTTATCGAAGACGTTTATTTGAAGGAAAAGATGATACGATAGAAGGTGAAATTTTATCTATTGCAGATAAAGTTGATTTATTGTATGAATCTTTTGAAGAAATTGTTAAAAATAATCCTGAAACTGTATATAGAGAAATGTTTTTAGAAGCAATTCAAACCATTCAGAAGTATAAACATCGTCCATCAGTTATTTATTTCTTTGAGGAAATTTTTCCTGAATTATTAGATAAGTCATTTTATGGAAAAGATGATTTTATTGAACAAGTGAATCAATACTTATAGAAAATAGGAAAAAATGCTAATTATCATTAGGATAATTAGCATTTTTTTATTATAATAAAATTAAACTATTATCGCAAACAAGATATAAACAATAAAAGGAGATTTTGATACCATGACAACTAATACCTTTGTATATCCGCACCCTATTAATACATTCATTATTAATCATTTAAATTATACCGTACAAGAATTTTGTGAACAGTTTCAATACCCACAATCAACCGTCGCGACTTGGGTGAGTAGAGAGAGACGCATTGAATCGTTACCAGTATCTTTTATCTATTCATTATCTTTAGCAACTAGTAAATCAATGGATTGGGTATATGGGAAGTTACTAAAATTACAAGATGAATATGATGATCATAAAGAGAAATTTAAACGAACAAAAAAACATATATAAAAACGAGTAGTTTTCTACTCGTTTTTACAATTTATTTTATTTTTCCTTCATAATCAGAAAGGTTTAATCCTTTTAAATGATTAATATCTGTTCCGGTTGAAATACCAACACCTCGTGTTTCGTCATATCCGATTCCACTATAGAAAATATGATATTGGCTTCCTTCTTTTAGCATTGCACTTCTATATAAGCCTTTGCCATCGAATCCTACACGTTTTCCTGAAGGGAATATAATAGGTTTTAAGGTATCCCATTTTTTATTATCTGATGATTTAGAGTAGTATAGGTTCATAACATGACGATCGGATAATTTATAGTCACCATTTGATTTAAAGCCAACCACAATCATTTCATAGCCTAAATCAGTTTTTTGTACATCTAAATGCCAATGATGCATATTATCTTCTTCATAAGGAACATTTACTTCAATAGGTTTACTCCACTTTTTACCATCCACACTATTTCTAGTCCAAATCTTATATCCGTGAGCGACATACCAAACTTTATATCCATTTTCATCTTTAATAAATACTGGTGATATCCAGTCTTCACCAGGTTTTGTTCCATTAAATACCACTTCTTTTGGTGTCCATTTTTTTCCATCTGTTGAGGTTCGTTTGTAAATAATTGATTTTTTATTAATGTCATCAACATAGCGCCAAAAAACTTCTAGACGATTATCTTCCTTGTTATAAATGATATGAGTATCAGAATCGTATTGCATGGGTGTATTATTCTCATTGAATTTTTCACTTTTGGGTTCGTCCAAAGGATTTGCTTCATTTGGAATCCAGGAAACTAAATCATTTGATTTAAATACATGTGGGTTTTCATAAATTGCTTTCCCTTTTGGATAAGGGGTAACAGCCATCCAGTATTTATAACCGTCCAAAGGTTCGTCAAGAGCGACAACGGAAGGGTGTGTAGCATCTATACTTCCATAAACAGAAGGCAAAGTTAATCGTTCTGTCGCATTTGCTTCAGTTTTAATTTTTTGTCCATTGTATGTAACAACATGACTGTGATTAATCGTTCCTTTTTTTAATTGAACATATTGTTTTGCTGGAATATAAGCCAATACACCTCCACCTATGATTAACATAATCATTAAAATATTTAATTTTTTATTTTTTAATTCTTTTTTGAAGAGATAGCGGTAAATGAAATAAGATATAGCAAATACAGCTAAACCTATTCCAACAACACCTAATAGAACCGTTCTAAAACGTAACATAAAATCATTAACACTCCTTTATTTTTTTAATTTCATTAATTTCTGGGGTAACAAATAATGTTTTTTGATTGTCATAAATAACAAAGCCAGGTTTAGCACCATTTGGTTTTTTCACATGTTTCACGGCAACATAATCAACAGGAACGGAAGCCGAAAGACGATATTTAGAATAGTAAGCTGCAAGCAAGGCTGCTTCTAAAAGCGTTTGATCACTTGGATCATTATTTTTTATAATGACATGAGAGCCAGGAATATCCTTAGTGTGTAGCCAAATATCATTTTTATTGGCAGTTTTCAGTGTTAACTGATCATTTTGAATATTATTTTTCCCGACATAAATTATATCGCCATCACTTGATATAAATTGCAATGGTTTAGAGGGTTTATTTTTTTGTTTTTTCTTATCTTTTGTTTTATTTTTAATGTATTTTCCAGCAATCAACTCATCTCTGATTAGTTGTACATCACTAGGTGAGGCAATACCTAATTGTGCTAAAACTGACTCTAAGTAGAGTAATTCATATTTTGTAATATTTAGCTGTTCTTTTACCACCGCCACACCATTTTTAAGCTTTTGATAACGTTGGAAGTACTTTTGTGCATTTTGGTTTGGTGTAAGAGCTTCATTTAAACTAATTTTAATTGGTTCATCATTATCATAATAATTTGGTAGCTCAACACTGGTAGCGCCACGTTTTACTTCATGTAAGAATGTCGTGAGAAGCTCTCCTTTGACACGGTAAATCTCTGCATTATCAGCATCCACAAGTTGTTTTTCTAGAATTTTGGTTTTCTTTTTTAATTTATTAATATCGTTTGTCACTTTTTTGATTAGCTCACCAGCTTGTTGTTTTACCCGGTCTTTCTCGACTTTGCCTTCATAAAAAGCATCTAGCATGTCACTAAGTGTATCAAACTGTGATAAATTTTCATCAAAAGTTTGATAGGGGATAGGGGCAAAACGTTCTTTTTGATTCACTAACCCAATTGTTGGATTTAAATGATTGGTCATTTCATTAAAAAAGTTTTTCCAAGTTGTCACTTTATCAGTGTCACTTTTTATTAAGCGATAAACTAGCTCATTGGCAGTATCTTTAGAGAATCCTTCAAATTGTTGCTGAATGGCTTGTGGCGTTAAATCAGCCATACTATTTAACTCTTTGAACAACTCTTCATTATTTACTGTCCAAGGATTTTGTGTGTTTTTTAGTGGTGGATTAATGTAGTCAGCTCCTGGTAAAAGTAAACGATAACTATTTTGACTCATTCCGACATGTTTGATCGTATCAATAATTTTTTGTGTATCTTTATTTAATAAGATAATGTTACTGTGTCTACCCATTAATTCTACAATTAAGACAATACTCTCCAAATCACCTAAATCATTCCGACTTTCAAAAGAAAAGGAAATAATTCGATCATTATTTGTTTGTTTAATTTCTTGTAAAATACTTCCCTCAAGATACTTTCTAAGTGTCATACAAAAGTTTGGAGGGGTAGTAGGATTTTTATACTTGATATTCGTTAGTTGAATACGAGCATAATTTGGATTTGCTGATAATAAAAGTGTGTGATTTTTGGAATGGTTTCTAAAAACCAACATCAATTCATTATCATAGGGTTGATGAACTTTTGATAGTCTTCCATTGGTTAATGTATCTGATAATTCGTTTACCATTAAATGAGTCAATATACCGTCAAATGACATGGTAAAACCTCCTTTTAAAAAATAAATAAGGAGAAACAACAGTTAATATGTTATTTCTCCTTTCACGTTTAATTTGGTCCGTTTCCTTTAAACCAACCAGTTTTATCATTAATTGTTACAACATATATAGGGAATTCTTCTGGTTTACTATTTGGAAATAGTTTTGAGTTCTTTGTAGCATATAAATCATAGAATCCAACACCATTTTCAATAAATTTAGGGACAAGTGTGTAACCACCATCCACAACATACCCTCGACTAATTACTTCAGAAATGACTTTTTCTTGTACACCAGCATTCCATGACCAAGCTGGATTTGATAAATCAATTGTAGAATCTTGTCTCGTTCCCCAACGGCCACCATTGGTTGATGGGGTAAATGAATTTCCATTTTGGGTGTTATTATTGTCGTTTGTTTGCGCTTGTTGATTATTTTTTTCAGCTTCTTCTTTAGCGGCTTCTGCTTGTTTTGCTTCTTCTTCTTGACGTTTTTCTTCAGCTTGTTTTTCTTGCTCGTCGATTACTTTACTGACTTTATCTAATGTAGCTTGATAGTTAGATTTTAAGCTAGGATCTTTGATATTAGCTAATTGTTTCACAGCTTCATTATACACTTGTTTACTTGGTTCACTAACTACTTTATCATCTCTGTATAGTTTTTCAAGTGTCGATTTAAATGTTTTAATGGCAGATTTTTGATCTGTCGCATCCTTAATGGCTTCATTATATAATTTGTCAAAACCATTTTTTTCAGGATCAATTGCTTCAAGCGTTAGTTTTGTATCATCTTTTACATAGGCATCAGTCAGTAATTGATTGCCTTCAATAATAGGTGTTTTAAAGGCATCATTAATGGCAGTTAAACGAGTGAATGTCTTAATAGCTTGCTGTAAGCGTTCATTTAATTTATCATATTGCTCATTACCCTTTATCTCGTTTACTTTATCTTCGGCATTTTTTATATCTGATTGGGTAATACCTTTTTTCAAAAAGATATCTCCTTGATTTTTCATGAATAAATTATCTATAGCCTCTTCAGCACTAGTTGTCAACTTTAATGTTGTTTCTAATTCATGCTGTTTTTTTTGTGAGTTATAGACATACCCACCACCAAAGACAATGAGTAAAATGATAATTCCTACTAAAATTTTTGTTTTGTTATTCTTAGTAGGAGGAGTATGATTAGATTGTTTCGTATCAGATATTAGTGATGTAGACTTAGTTAATTCTTTTTCTTCTTTAGTATTATCTACTTCTTTATCTTCTTCCTCTTGGGGGCTGTGTATTACGGTCTTATTAATAGATTTATCCATTTTTTCATCTGAGACAGTCTGTTTATCTTCTGTAATAGGGCTTTGTTTTGTCTCGTCTTCATCCATGACTTTCTCATCATTAGTTTGATTAGATAGTGTTCGATGTTTAAACGTTGGGACTGATTGGTTAAATGAGTCGTCAGTTGTCTTTTTGTTTAAGTCAGATTGACTCTCATTTTTTAGTGTATCTTTAGATATATTATGTTGCTTATCAATCGGAATAAATAAATCACAGTTAGGACAATAGGTTTCTCCTGCTTTAAATATATGACCACAATTTGGACATTTTTTTACTTCATTGGTCAAAAGAAATCGCTCCTTATTATTTTGAATAATTATATTAACCTATATATTATAAACCATTCAGTATAAAATTAGTAGTCAAAAAGAAGAATCCATTGCTAATCTTTCAATATCGACTATTCTCAAAGAAACTTTTTTACGTTATAATGTTCCTAGAATAAATAAGGTGGGGAGTTAATGACGGAATTTAAACGGCAAGTAAAAAAACTTTTTCATTCCCTAAAAAAAGTCAATTGGCTAGATATGATTAAGTCAAATAAACGTTTTGTTATCATTATTAGTTTAATAACACTTCTTTTTGTTGTTATGTCAGTATTTGTTTCGGCTGTTAGACCAACTATAAGGGAAAAGCAACTTCATGCTATTTCGGAGTTACAATCTGATAACAAACAAGTTATTCCAACTAAAGAGACAGATATTCAGACTGTTTTATCAGATAAAGAGTCCCATATTGTTGCTGTAATTGATGCCAAAGGGAATCCAAGTTTATCGACAGTGGAAAAATTATTGACACAGAAAACGCCATTGGAGACAATCGATTGGAAAATAAATTATATCCAACCAATTTATAATTTTACAGATATTGCGAAACAATATAAATTAACAGCGAAAAATAATTTTATCGTCATAGAAGATGGCAAAGAAAAAGGAAGATATTCTTTTGATAAACTAACGGGAGGGCTTGAGGTCCTAGACGAAAAATTAATCGCCATTATTGAGCCAAAAATTGCTCGAAAAAAACCTAAACGCATAAAAGTAGCTAAAAAAGTGGATGATAGTTTAACTAATTCTACAACTGATAGCAGTGCTCGCAAGAAAACGAAAGAAATTATTTTTGAATAATTGATTGACAGGTGTCCGTTTTAGCGATATTATAATAACAAATTTAAAACGAAATGAGGAAATGGCCATGAAAAAACAAGATAATAGTCAAACATTCTTTTTACATAATATATCATGGCAAACTTGGCGTAGATAGTTGTATTTGTACGGGTGTATAGATACAGCTTTTAGAGATTTTCTAAAGAGGTATCTATGCTAAGGAATAATCAGACAGATCCTATCGCATAGAAATCATATCTATGCGGTTTTTTTGTGGGAAAAACAAAGACAATAAACCGTTTCATTAGGGTTTATTGTCTTTTTTATTTCGAGGAGGAAAAAATATGAAAAATAAACGATTAAAATATTCAGTCTATCTTTTAGTATTCATTTTAGTAGGGTCATTTGTAATGGGGATGAAAAAGCAAGAGACAAACACAGTGAAACCCATTCCTAAAGTTGGCGTCTTGCAATTTGTTAGTCATCCATCTCTTGATTTAATCTATAAAGGATTTGTTGAAGAACTTGAAAGACAAGGTTATAAAGACAAAGAAACGATTAATATCGATTTTCAAAATGGTCAAGCGGATCAAAGTAAATTATCAAGTATGAGTCAGCAGCTAATTGGTAAAAAACCCGATGTGTTAGTAGGAATTGCTACACCAGCTGCTCAAGCATTAGCTAATCAGACAAAAGATATCCCCATTATTTTAGGGGCAATTAGTGATCCAAAAGCGGCTGGATTAGTTGAAAGTAATAATAAACCTGGCGGCAACATAACAGGAGTCAGTGATCAATCACCTGTTGAGGCACAATTGAAATTAATGAAACAACTGATGCCTAATATCAAAACAGTTGGTGTTATTTATTCATCAGCTGAAGATAATTCTTTATCACAGGTTAATCGTTTTAAAGAGATAGCAGAAAAAGAGGGAATAGAGGTTAAAACGTATGCAGTTCCTTCTACCAACGAAATCTCTCAAATGGCTCACGTTATGACAGGTGAGGTAGAGGCTATTTATACCCCAACAGACAATACAATTGCTAATGGGTTCCAAACAATTGTTTCAATCGCAGATGAAGCAAATATTCCGATATTCCCATCTGTGGATACAATGGTAGAAGAAGGCGGTGTCGCTACTATAGGCATTAATCAGTATGACTTAGGTGTTCAAACAGCTAAAATGGTGGTTGGTACTTTAACAGGAAAAATAATACCAAGTGATACACCTATTTATACCTTTAATACAGGCGACTTAGTTATTAACGAAGAAAAAGCACAAAAATTAGGGATAACTATTCCAAAAGAGTTAAAAGAGGAGGCTAAAAAATGATTGCATCAACAATAGGACAAGGAATATTATGGTCAGTACTGGGCCTAGGCATTTATTTAACATATAGAATATTGGATTTTCCAGATTTAACAACAGAAGGGAGTTTCCCTCTTGGAGGTGCTGTTTGTGTTACAGCTATTACCAATGGTGTATCACCTGTTATAGCCACATTGTTAGGAGTTATGGCAGGTATGTTAGCAGGCTTAACGACAGGATTACTCTATACTAAGGGAAAGATTCCAGTCATTCTTTCAGGAATACTAGTAATGAGTGCACTCAATTCAGTGATGTTGTTTGTCATGAAATCACCTAACTTGTCACTGCTTAATAAACCAAAAATCTTTTCATTACTAAACTTTGCCCATTTGCCGGCTAATTTTGATGTTATACTGATTGGGTTACTAGTTGTAATCATCGTGATATTTTGTTTATTGTCATTTTTAAATACCGATTTAGGACAAGCTTACATTGCAACTGGTGATAATGAAGTTATGGCAAAATCATTAGGTATTCATACAGATAAAATGAAAATTCTGGGACTTGTTGTGTCAAATGGGCTAATTGGATTATCAGGGGCTTTAATAGCACAAAGTGATGGTTATGCTGATATTAATAAAGGGATTGGTGTTATTGTCATTGGCTTAGCGTCTATCATTTTAGGAGAGCTATTATTTGGAGAACTGACCATGTTAGAACGATTCATTGCAATTGTAGTGGGAAGTATTATCTATCAATTATTGATACTGGCTGTAATTAAATTAAGTTTTGATACAACTTACTTGAAATTCTATTCTTCTGTTATTCTAGGTATTTGCTTAATTATTCCAGAATTAAGCAAGAAATTTAGTGAGAAAAAAGGGGGAAGTATCAATGAATAATGCATTAGATATTATCAATGGTGTTAAAACTATTTCAAGTGGACGTCATATTATGGATCGTTTAAATCTCTCAATACCTCATGGTGAATTTGTGACTATTTTGGGAGGAAATGGAGCAGGTAAGTCAACTCTATTTAATGTCATCTCTGGTCAGTTATTTTTAACCAGTGGTAGAGTAGAACTCAATGGTGAAGATGTGACGAATCAAAGTGAAGAAAATAGAGCAAAGTATATTGCGCGCGTTTTTCAAGACCCTAAATTAGGTACTGCCCCAAGAATGACTGTTTCAGAGAACTTATTATTGGCTCAACTCAGAGGAAAAAAAAGAGGGCTTAAAAAACGCCAATTAGCACAACAAAAAGAATTTTTCTTTGAACAATGCCAAAAAATAGGAAATGGGTTAGAACATCATTTAGATACACCAACTGGTAATCTATCAGGTGGTCAAAGGCAAGCACTTAGTTTATTGATGGCAACAATTCAAAAACCCGATTTATTATTATTGGATGAACATACAGCCGCTCTTGATCCTAAAACAAGTCGGCAATTAATGGATTTAACGGAAAAGACCATCTCAGAAAATAAATTAACGTGTCTAATGATTACACACCGTATGGAAGATGCATTGAAATACGGCAATCGATTAATTGTGTTAGATTCAGGGCAAGTTCAAAAAGACATAGATGAAACACAAAAAAAACAATTAGGATTAGCTGATTTACTAACTTTTTTCAACTTATAACCAAACTAAACCTCCTGGAAACTTGAATTGGGAGGTTTTATTTAATCTAACTTTTTTTATTTTAAAAGGATGTCTAGATTAGTATGGCTTAGATCAACCATCAACCATATTATGTGTCGTTATGTACAGTTCGAACAAGTAAAACGCTATTTCCAGAATTTGAAAACCATAAATTAAATACTGTTAGTAAAAAGTTAGGCATCTCTTTAGACAATCACCATAACGCATTAGACGATAGTCTAGCTTGTGCGAATATTTTGTTATACCAAGCTAATCATTTTGGTTTAGAGTCACTAAAAAAGCTAGTTAAAGTCATTTAATCGATTAACTAGCTTTTCTTATTTATTATTGTTTAGGAATAAGTTTAATGATCATATCCGTATTATCAACGCTATCAGTTGGGGTTAAGATAATATCTTTTCCTTCATGAGACATTGTATAAATTCCTTTTATGTCTAGCTGAGTATTTTTAAAAGTGATCTTGTCTCCATCAATTGTGTATCGTGATTCGATTTCTGTATTGTTTGATAGTTCTTTGGCAAACTTTTTTGCAAGGTCATCTCCAACGTAATCTTTATCTTTTTTATTAAAAGATTTGCTATCAATTTTAGATAATAACTTATCATGATCAAATCTTACCAATAAAGGTGGGAATTGCTCTTCTGATTCTCTAATTAGGGTCCAATCATGATTGGTGAGTTCTTGTTTGTAATTAGAATTTGTACAGGCAGTTAATGAAAATGTTGCGATAATAAAGAATAGTAACGATTTGACATATTTCATAATAATTCCTCCAAAGTGTGATAAAAAAACAATTTTTATATTACTACTATAGCATAAAAGGTCGTGAAACTGGTAATAGTTCTTTCTTTTGATAAAATATTATTTTAATTTTTTTGTGTATAACATCTAATAAGGACGATTGTTAAAAGAGTATGATATAATATCAATAAATTATAATTAGTAAGGCGTGGTTTTTTTGACGATTTCATTGCACCAAGTAGAAGGATTATTAAAAGAAAATAAGTTATTAAAAGAATTTATATATAACAATGAGTGGCACTATAATCTTCCCGTTGAGGATAAAACCCTCACTCATTTATCATATGATTCAAGGGATGTATCAAGTGAGACGTTATTTTTTTGTAAAGGAGCTAGTTTTAAAGCAGAGTATTTAATGGCTGCTATGTCTCAAGGGTTATCTGTTTATGTATCAGAGATACCTTTTGAGGTGAATGGTGGCTTAGGAATCATTGTGACAGACATTAGAAAAGCAATGGCTTTGATTAGTATGGCTTTTTATGATAACCCTCAAACGAAATTAAAAGTGGTCGCTTTTACAGGAACAAAAGGAAAAACAACTTCAGCATATTTTTTAAAATATATATTGGATGAATTTAACCAACATAAAACAGCAATGTTTTCTACGATGAATTCCACACTAGATGGAAAGACTTATTTTAAGTCTCATTTAACAACCCCCGAGTCAATGGATTTATATCGTATGATGGCACAAGCAGTTGATAATAAGATGACACATTTAGTAATGGAAGTATCTTCACAGGCATATAAGTTAAATCGTGTCTATAAACTAATGTTTGATGTTGGGATTTTCCTTAATATTTCGCCAGATCATATTAGCCCAATAGAGCACCCAACGTTTGATGATTATTATTATTGTAAGAGACAATTAATTCAACATTCAAAACATTTTATTGTAAACAAAGAAACAAAAGATGTGGCGTTAATTTTAGAAGAAGCACAAGATAGAAACATCCCAACCCTTACTTATAGTTCGCATGATAAATCTGCAACTTATTACTGGGAAAAGGGAGAAAATGCCTCAAGTTTTAGTGTTGAGGCACAGGAAGATGTGCTTGATTTGTGTGATCATTACGAATTAAGTTTAATGGGGGACTTTAATAAGGACAATGCTTTAGCTAGTTTGATGGCTGCTAGATTATTAGGAGTTGATATTGACAGTTGTAAAAAAGGGTTAGAACAAGCCATTGTGCCTGGTCGAATGGAAAAACTCATTCAAAAAAATGGCTCTACTGTTTATATTGATTATGCTCATAATAAAGTGAGTTTAACGAGTTTATTAGGATTTGCTAAAAATGAACATCAAGATGGGAAAATTATTACTGTGATTGGTAGTACGGGAGATAAGGCAACGTCTCGAAGAAAAGACTTTGGTGATGTATTAAATGAGTATACTGATATTGTGTTTCTCACATCTGATGATCCTGGATACGAGGATCCTGTCATGATTATTAATGAAATTAGTCAATATATTACAAACAAAGATGTTATTCAACATATTGTAATAGATAGAGAAGAAGCGATTAAACAAGCATTAGATTTAGCTACGAGCCATGATACTGTTATATTAGCAGGAAAAGGTCGAGATTTATATCAAAAGATACAAGGAAGAGATGTCCCGTATTTGGGAGATTATACCATTGCTGAAAACCACATCTTAAAGAAACCATAATAATATTATGCGAACCAAAAGACTTAGAAATTTATCTAAGTCTTTTTTTATATTCAAAATCGATATGATAATTTTATGAAACATATGATATTTTATTGAATATGATACTTTATAAATGAAATTAATTCATTGAAATGTTATACTATAACACATTATTTAACAATAAAAATACTTGTTTTTAATTAGTGGAGGTTGATAACAAGATGAATACTTCTGATGAAGAAAAAATAGAGACACTGGGTGCCTTTGAAATTAGTGAAAAGATGGTTGAGTTAGCAAAGATTAATGCAAAAGGGAATCCTTATTTAAATGCTGGGCGTGGCAATCCCAATTGGATTAATAAGAAAGCACGTTTAGCATTCTCTAGATTAGTAGAATTTGGTATTGAAGAATCTGAGCGGACGATTTCCGATGGTGATTTAGTTGGTTACACAGAGTTAGAGGGACTATCTAAACGTTTAGTACAATTTTTATCCCCTCAAACTAATGAAACAGATCAATTCTTAGTCCTTTGTTTAGACTATTTGAAGAACAAATTAGGATTGACTCTTGATGATGTAGTGAAAGAATTTGTTGATGGTGTCTTGGGAAATTTATACCCGTCACCAAATCGTGTGTTAAAATATACTGAAATGATATTAAATCAATACTTGCAAAGTGTTTTATATAATGGAGTAGACTTAGCAAATGATACCACTCTTTTTCCTACAGAAGGAGGGAGTGCTGCCATTGTTTATACGTTTAATTCTTTAAAAGAAAACAAGTTAATCAAACCTGGTGATAAAATTGCAATTAATACCCCAATTTTTACTCCCTATTTACAAATTCCTGTGTTAAATGATTATGAACTAGTTGAGTTAGATTTAAGTTCTAAAGAGGAATATAATTGGGAAATAGATCCAGCGACTATTGATAAACTAAATGATCCAGAGCTAAAAGCTTTTTTCCTAGTTAATCCAAGTAATCCTGGATCAAAAGCACTAGATGATACAGCATTAAAAGAAATAAAAAAAGCAGTGATGAATAACCCTGATTTAATGATTATTACGGATGATGTCTATGGCACGTTTGTTAATGATTTTCAAACAGTCTATTCTGTTGTTCCTTTTAATACATTATTAGTGTACTCTTACTCAAAATTATTTGGTGCAACAGGGTGGCGACTAGGTATCATTGGATTACATAAAGAAAATGTCTTTGATAAGTTAATTAAAGAGTTGCCTAAGGAAGAACAAGATAAATTAAATAAACGTTATCATCTTGTCGTATTAGATACTGAAGAAATGAGTTTTATTGATCGAATGGTAGCAGATAGCCGGTCGATTGGGTTATATCATATTGCAGGATTATCAACACCATCGCAAATTATGGAAGCTTTATTTAGTTTAACTCATTTAGTTGTATCAGACATAAGTGATGATTATATCGAGGCTTCAAAAAAATTAGTAAATGAACGTTACGAAAAATTACATGCTGCTTTAAATTATGCTAAAGATGACAGTGCCAAAAATGCTAAGTATTATTCAATGATTAATATTTATCATTTGGCAGAAGAAAAATATGGGGCTGAGTTTAGTCATTATTTAAAAACTCATTATGAACAAATTGATTTTTTAATTAATCTTGCGCAAAAAAATGGAATTGTTTTGATGGATGGCGTTGGATTTGGAGCTAATCCGGGTGACTTACGTGTATCTGAAGCAAATTTACCAACCAAAGACTATCAAACAATTGGACAACAGATGCTAGAATTATTAAATGAGTACTATCAAGCATTTAAAAAACAATCATAAAGAGATGTGAAGGCACCCCCCTTCACATCTCTTTATTTAGTAATCTCTTCTAATTTAACTAAAATCACATCATTTTCATAAGCACATAGTCGATTAATATGTTGTAATAATAATAAAATCCAACTAAAAGCTAATCCAAACGCAATAATTTCAAAAACAGTAAGTGATAAATAACCAATCGTTTCAAATAGAAAATTTGCTACTAATAAAATGATAGCTATTCCATAGGAGACAATCAAAAATTCTTTTGTGACTTTGGGTAAAAGCCATTTTATCCCTATAATAAGAAGGATGATAATAAATACTAAAAGGTTAGCAGCATGATTGTGTAATTCATGCCAGACGCCTTCATTATTAGGAAAGAAGCCAACACCACCTAATGAAAGAGAAAGTAATATCATCAAAATACGTAAAATAGTAATACCTCTTCCATGATAGCCATGATTTTTTAAGTTAACGAACAAATAATCAACTAAAGCAATCATTAGTAAAGAAGCTAAAATAAGCGTTAAATTAAATGGCCAACTCCTTATCGCTTCATTTGTTCCAAGGTAACTAAAGTTATGTTGCCACCACTTGCTTTGACTATTTGTTAACATAGCAAAAAAAACACCCCCAATAATCACTGCTATTAATAAAGACACAATCATTGATGAAGTAAATATGTTAGCAGAATAAATCATAAAATAATTAATAATACAGGCAAACATAAAAAAGATAGCTATTGCAGTAAATTCATCAAAGCTAGCTCCAACAAATAGTTTACTAATCATCCAAAAGAATGAAGACAACAAGAGGGCTAATGTCACAGTAAATGAAAAAATAATAGTAGGGACATTTCGCCAATAGATATCCAATGTTGATTTGTTTTTAGGATTTCGTTTTCCTTTAATAAAAAAGTAAGAAAAAGAACACATACCACTAATTAATCCTAAATAAATTAAATGGCTAGCAATAGAAAAATTACCAGTTAAAGGAATTTGTTCAAGAGATTTTTGGTAAATAGAATAACAAAATATTAGTGTCATCACAATAGATGGATAAATGAAATACTTAAGTGAAATTGCTTCATTATTTTTAACAATCATTGGTTTTTCAAGAATGAGACGATTATCTTCCTTTCTAACTTGTAAAACTTTATCGCTTTCTAACTTATTTTCATCAATAAACGAGGCTGGTATGTCAATTCGATATTTTTTTTGAGACATAATGCAACTCCTTAGTCATATTTCGATTTATAAAAATAATTATAACAAAAATACGTCATAATGATGAGACCATTTAATCATAATTTAGATACAAAAAGCCATTCAAAGAATGAATGACTTTAATTAGTCCATAAATCATTAATTGCTTCTCTTTTTTCTTCATCAACTAAATGAGTGTATAGAGCAGTAGCACTCGTTCCTGTCTGTCCTAGTTGGTGAGAGACGGTCAGTAAACTATTTGTTTTTTTATAGAGTTGTGTTCCTACCGTATGTCGTAATTTATGTGGTGTAATACGTGTTTTAAAAGCACTACTATATTTTGCCACTAATTTTTCAACAGTTGATTGATCGATTTGTTGTGCTTTTCCTCGATAGAGTGAAAGAAATAAACTTTTTTGAGTTCTTTCTGGATGATAGAGAGTGTGGCGTTCTTTAGCGTACTCACTAATGTATTCCATAAAAACAGAAGAAATCATTGTGGTGTCTTTAAATCCGCCTTTACGAATAACAGTCGCTTCCATATTAGAGATATCCAAATCTGACACATTCATATTGACTAATTCAGATAGACGAATTCCAGTACCTAAAAATAGAGCAATAATCGCCAAATCACGTGTTTTATTTCGTTTAAACGCATACTTTGCTTGATGACTAGTTAATAAATTTTCGTAAGACGTATCAATAAACTCAATAAATTCTAGAGATTCATCACCTATTAAAATTTTCTTTTCGATTGCTCGTGATCTATCTTGAAGTGTTCGTCCAGTTTT
Source organism: Vagococcus changpingensis (assembly GCF_058211775.1). Taxonomy (NCBI): domain Bacteria; kingdom Bacillati; phylum Bacillota; class Bacilli; order Lactobacillales; family Enterococcaceae; genus Vagococcus; species Vagococcus changpingensis. The sequence continues at coordinate 349,125 of NZ_JBYVZB010000001.1, read as the reverse complement.
AACATTATCTATTTTTAACATAATATTTTGTTGTATATATGGTTTTCCATCTTGATTTTCTGTTTGAGTTGCTAAAAATTGAAATAATGATTTTAACGCTGTAATGGAGCGCTGAATACTTACATGACTTCTTAGCCTTCCGTCTGAGCTTGTTCCAAGACGTGGTGATGAAAGAAGGTAGCCTTTATATAATTCGACATCTTCATATGTTAAATGATTCATTTCTTCAAGTGTGATACTAGCAGTATCTGAAAAAATAAGAGACTCATGTTTTAACCAGTCAAAAAAGCGACGAAATTCTTTAGAATATTCATATAGAGTGGTGACAGAATAGGGAACAATGCTTTTTTTTTGTACATATTCATGAACAAAGAAGGGAAGAGTCTGTAATTCCAATTCTAATCGATTGATATTTTTTTCTTGAGACATAAGATAACCTCCAAACGTATGTTTGTATATATAATATCCTTTATTTTTAAATAAGTCAATGAAACTAATGATATATTGTTATTTTAAAATAATAATATATTTTACCTTTCTTGAAAGATGATACTTTCAAGAAAGGTAAAAAAGTATCTATGAATCTTTAAAATGTTTGATAGAGTTCTATTTACTTAGGTTAAATCAATATTATATAAGTTATTTAGCTGATTAATAAGAGTATTAATCAGCTTTATTATTATAGTAAATATATAAGATATTTGTTATTTAATAGTAATTAGATAACCAATTAAACTATATAAATAATCATGAATTATGAATACTTAATATTTTTAACTATCATATAATATAAATAAACTTCATCATGTAGTCATGTTAATATAATAATACTAGAAGTCATATTAAGTTATATAGGTTTTATTTAGTTAAATAAACTTATATATGGTTAATTAATTGAATGACTCATGCTGATGATGTGTTTTATGAATAACATGGTATATCTGGTAGATTTTAATCCCTAAAACAACTTCGTTTAATATATATTATGTAAACCAAATTGATAAAATAATTATTCATGAAAATTTAGTACCTAGTCTATTATTGTTGAATCTGATTTCATGTTGTTATGTTGATAATGAAAAAGCTCTCAGTTTTATAAGTTTCTGAGAGCTTTTTATAATTTTAAATTTTCTGGCTGTAAATTTAAAACTATATTATACCCAAACATTATTTGGCAGGATTAGATTCTGAAACATCTTCGAATCTATATCTACTTTTTTCTTAATATGGAATTAAATGTTCTAGACAAGTTAAAACGATTCCTATTCTTTTATTAAATAAAGAATAGAGTATTTTTTATATATTTTTTCATAATCAAATGCTTTTTTTCATTAGATTATCAAAGTAAGTAGATTGTGATTCATTTTCAATATATTCACCTAAACTGTTCCAAATGTAATTAACTTCAGAGTCTTTGACACCTGCATAATCTGCTATTCCTATATTAAGTTTATGTTCAATATTTAGGTCATATCCTCTTTTTTTATACTTCTTGCGAGTATTTCCAGCTATAGGAACCCATCTAATTTTATTGATCGGTAATTTATTGCCGTTTCCATATGAAAAACCATAATTGAATACTCTATCTATACATCCTTTTAACATAGCTAGTAAACTGTGCCAATAAATCGAAAATACAAATATTATGGTATCAACTTTTTTAATGCGCTCCATTTCTTCTAAAACTATTTCAAAATATCCTGGCTTTACATCAAATGATGTGGATGAGTACAATATAGTGATTTTAAGTATCAGAAGCCAATTGGTTTTCGTTGCTTATTTGTTTGTCTTTAAAATTTAGTTAAATTCTATATTTATAGTTTTGAAATTTTTATAGCTATAGCTATTCGGTTAATTAATTTTATATTATTAATAGAGCTCTCTAATAGGCCGCTAGATTAAGAGAATCTGAAGGTATTTTTTATTCTAGGTAGGTGTTTTTTTATGTTTTGACAGACGTAACAATTTGGTCGGAAATTAAATCATTACTTAACATTTGATAAATTTTATGCTAATGAGAGAGAAAAATATAAGAATAATTAAGATATGTGCTTATGTGTATCCAAAAAAATGTTCTCTTAAGCTAAATTTTACTTAAGAGAACATTTTTTATTTATGTAGTATAAAAATTGTAGGATATTTTAATTAGTTTTATTATTTATTTAATTTATCTTTTGCTTCATCTTTGTATTTATTTTGTTAGCTATTTTTACCAGTAAATAATGACACGACAGCCACAACAATAACTGCTCCAATGATTGATGGAATAATAGCCATTCCGGCTAAAGATGGTCCAAATGAACCAAATAAAGATTGGCCAACTGAAGAACCAATTAAACCAGCAATAATATTAGCAATCCATCCCATAGATTTTCCTTTACTTGTTATAGCACCTGCTATAGCTCCGATAACTCCACCTACTATTAATGACCAAATGAATCCCATATATATCACTCCTCATCTAAAAATATTATTATTCTACTCTGGGCTCAGTTGCTTCTTTTACTTTTGTTGCTCCTTTAGAAGACACTTTTTTGACTTTGTTAGTTTGATCAGAAACAAAGTCTGAAACTTCACTTGTAGCGTCACTCACCTTATCCTGAACAGTAACGCTATCTTCTTCGTATTGTTCTTTTGTTTTAATATCTACGACATTAACATTTACTTCTATAACTTCTAGACTCGTCATATGCTTTACTTCTTTTTCAATCACTCGTTTGATGTCTTCGTATATTTTTGAAATATCTACACCATATTCTGCAACGATATCTAAATCAACAGCAACTTCTTTTTTTCCTACTTCAACATCAATTCCTGAAGTTACATCATTATTATTAACAATCTTATCTGCTAAATTTGAAAAAAATCCACCATTAATTGTTAATAAACCAGGAATAGTTTCCAATGAAATACCAACAATTTTTTGAATAACTTTGTCTTCAAATGTTAATTCACCTTTTAACTCTGATTTTTTTACTTCTACTTGTGTTCCTTTGTTTTCCATGATTGATTCCTCCAATTTATTTATTGTTATTTTTTTATTTCTTCAAAAAATTATTTCTTTGAAGGTAATAACCGATACAAGCACCTAGTAACGTTAAAATAATAAGGATAATTGTTTTAAAAAATCCTAAACTAAAAAATGATATAGCTAAGCCTAGGCCAATGAGAGCTCCCAAAATAGGAAACCTATATTTTTTTATAAAATCTTCCATTTTCTTATCCTCCTTAAATAACACGTGGATTACTAGCTTTTTTATTTGAAACTTGTTTTATTTCAACTGATACTTGTTTAGGATCATCGATCCCTAGAAAGATTGAAAATTCCTGTCTTATACGATGAGATAATTCGCTTGTTTTATCAACTAGATTAGAGTTAATATTAGAACAGTTACATGATATAAAAATTTTAATCTTCTTCTTTTTCATTGTGACAGACACTTTAGGATTTTTTAACCAAGGCTCTTGAGTCAAAATAGTAGATACAAATTGTTCAACAGCATTTTTCTTAATAGAAAGACTGCCTTTAGATTTAGAAAAATAGACTTCTGTTTTATTCCTAGGATATAAGAGAATAAAACAGAATAAAATGATTAAGAATATGATCACCAGAATGCTTCCCCAAAATAGATAAAATGGAATATAAGAACCCACAAAAGGATAATTTTCCATTTGAATAAGCTTAAAAGAAAGATTTGCTAAGTATTGATTTTGTATAACATTAGTAAATAAAAGTGGGATTAATAATAATATACTTATCAAAATAAACACTTTTTTGTAAATGTTCATATCAGAACTCCTTTCTAACTATTTATAGTAATATTGTATTTTATATACAATCTAAAGTCAAAAATAAAGCGTTATCTCAACTAAAAAATACATAAAAAGAATATTAAATGTATCTGTGAACGTATAATTTTTTGATATATGATATATATTTGTTTTATTTTAAATATATATCTTAGTTTAGTTTAATATATCTTATGTAAACCAAATCAAAATAATTTTTTATCGACAAGATAATACACCACTCTTCCTAATGACAACAAAATAAAAAGCTCTAAAGTAATTACTTTAGAGCTTTTTGGTATAATGGTTAGTCGATTATCTGGTAATTTAATAACCGCAACAGAATTGTCATAAAATCGTGTTAACAAATCAGGCGTTAAGACGTCTGATTTTAATCCTTTTGCAAATATTTCTCCATCTTTAATTAATAATATATGATCAAAACTTGCTGGAATTTCTTCTATATAATGAGTAACAAAGATTAATCCTTTCGGTTGTTTTTCTTGTGCAATGCTATCAATTTATTCTAACATGGATTGTCTTGCAAACAAATCAAGTCCATTACAAGGTTCGTCAAATATCAGTAGCTCAGGTTTAGCCATCAAAGCTCTTGCAATCAAAACAATCTGAGCTGACCCACCCTATTTTTTTCTTTAAATCAGGGATGGAAGTCTTTCCAAATGTTTCACCCAGAACGGTTAACTTTCCACTTGGAGGCCAATCATATCCTGTAATTAGTTTGAGTAGTGTTGTTTTACCTGAACCGTTTAACCCTAAAATTGCCCAATTTTCATGGTCATTCATTTGCCAGTTTATATGCTGTAATATTGGTTGCTTATCTCTTATAAACGACACGTTCTCGCAATTAATTAACACTCACTTCACTCCTTTATGACGATGGGATAATAACCTAACTGCTGATATTTAGCACCTAATAATGTGATTTCTTCAAGCGCATATTCAACTAGCTTGATATTGTCATGAATTGGTACATCTATAATAAAGTAATACTCACCTAACTCAGTTTTTAGTGGTCTAGATTCTATTTTACTTAAATCAATTTCACGCCAAGCAAACGCTGAAAGGACTTTGTGTAAGATTCCTGGCGCATTTTTAGGTAATGTCATAAATAGCGTCATTTTTTGCGGTTGGTACTCATCTTGTCTAAACGGCTCTTTACCTAATAACCAAAAACGTGTTTGATTAAATCGATTGTCTTGAATGTCTGATGATAAAATTTCTAACCCATACTCTCTTGCTGCTTCTTTTGAGGCTATTGCTGCAACTGATTCAGACGGGTGTTCAGCTACATATTCTGCCGCAAATGTGGTTGATGGAACTTGTTCTATCAAGACATCTGGGTAATATGTTTCTAAAAATTGTTGTGATTGTGCGAGAGCTTGTGGGTGTGACAAGATTTTTTTAGGAATGATCGTCAAATCATTCACTAATAAGTTTTGTTGGATTGGTAAAATGATTTCACGACAAACAGTGATATCTTTTTCTTGAAAAAGCCCGTCCATACTTGTGTGAACAGACCCTTCCAATGAGTTTTCAATCGGCACAACAGCATAATCAACTTGATTCTTCTTCAAGGCATTTAAGCAATTTGTAATGCTTGCATAAGGTTGTAATGATGAATCATCAAAATAATATGATGCTGCTTTGTATGTAAACGAGTTTTTTGGTCCTAAATAACCAACTTCCATTTAATCACCTACTAATTCTAAAATAACATCAGCGATTTCTTCCGGTGTTTTATTCGTGGTATCAACAATATGATCAGCAATTTCTTCGTAAATGGGAATTCGAGGTAAAAAGATATCTTTCACCTCTTCTATTGTTTTATTATGCAACAACGGACGATAATTTGTCGTATCTTGATCGATTCGACGTAATAATTCCTCTAAATCAGTTTGTAAATAAACGACTGTAGCCTGTTCTTTTAATAACGCTTGATTTTCTTTTTTTAAAATTACCCCACCACCTGGCGATAAAATACCAGGTATGTTTAAAAAGTCCTTTAACATAGTAGTTTCAAGTTCTCTAAAGGCTTCTTCTCCATGCTCATCAAAATATTCAGATATCGGCATCCCAATTTTATCGACAATACACTGATCTAAATCAATTTGCTTGGTTGCTGTTTTATTTGCTAATACATTACCAACTGTGGTTTTGCCTGCTCCCATGAAGCCTATTAAAACGAGCGTCATTTTAATAATCACCTCTTGAAAGTCGTGTGACATCCTCAAAAAAGACTGGATAAGATACTGAAACAGCTTCTGATTTTTCCATCACAACGTCTTCATCAGTTAGTAACGCAGCGATTTGAAGCATCATCCCGATACGATGATCCCCTCGACTTGATACGTTTCCACCGTGCAATTGACATGGGCCATTGATGATTAACCCATCTTCTGTTGGCGTAATATCTGCACCAAGTTTTCTTAATTCTTCAGCTGTTGCGTCAATACGATTGGTTTCTTTTACTTTTAGTTCTTCAGCATTTTTAATGACTGTTTGACCATTTGCTTGTGTTGCAAGCAAAGCAATAATTGGAATTTCATCAATCAAACGAGGTATAATATCCCCACTAATTGTAGTAGAAGTTAAACTACTTGTTTTAACAGTGAGGGTGGCTGATTGATTCGCATGATCTTCTTCACTAATCACCACATCGGCATTCATCTCTTCTAAAACATCTAGAATCCCTGTTCTGGTTGGGTTAATTCCCACGTTTTTGAGCACGATTGCACTATTCGGGACAATAGCTCCGGCAACTAAAAAGAACGCCGCAGATGAAATGTCGCCAGGCACAGTAACATTTTGTCCAACTAATCGTTGTGGACCTGTCATACGAATGTTTTTTCCATCTGTTGTGATAGTCCCACCAAATTGTCGAATCATCTCTTCAGTATGATTTCTAGTGGGTTCTTTTTCGATAATGGTTGTCTCACCATCAGCTTGCAAGGCTGCAAACAAGATAGCAGATTTCACTTGAGCACTTGCTACTGGCATGTGATAAGTGATGGGTGTTAGTTGATTATTTGCTGAAATGTGAATAGGAGGATATTCACTATTATCATGCCCTGATAGATTAGCATTCATTTGATTAAGTGGTAACATGACGCGATTCATTGGGCGTTTGTTTAGGTACTTATCACCAAATAAAACCGTGTCGAATGACTGCTTCGCCAAAATCCCCATCATTAAACGAATTGTGGTACCAGAATTACCTAAATCAAGTGCTGTAGCTGGTTTTTTTAGACCATCAAAGCCTACACCTGTTACACGAATGGTTTCGCCATCATCTGTGATTGGCACACCCAAACTTTTAAACGCGTTAAGTGTACTCAAACAGTCTTCTCCTCGTAAGAAGTTTTTGATGGTTGTGGTACCTTCTGAAATCGCACCAAACATAATGCTTCGATGTGAAATAGATTTATCAGCAGGAACGTGTATGGTTCCATTTAATGGACTAGCTGAGATTAATTTCATAGTGTCATTTCCTCCTATTGTGTTCGACAGACATAATCCGTGTATGTTGCAATGCACTCTTTTGCTTGCAATAAATCATGGTCATTTTTAAAACTAACCTGCAACACGCCGATAATATCTTCTCTTGTTTCTAATATTTTTAAGTTGATGATTGAGATATTGGCTTCTCCTAAAAGCCCCGTTACTTCAGCAATAATCCCGGGTTTGTCTGGCACGTCTACAAACAAATCATAAAATGCCGGGATTGACCCTTTTTGGTGGATTGGAAGCTGATCACGGGTTTCTTTTGCCCGTTCAAAAAAATCATAAATAGCATCAGAGTCTTTACTTAATAACCACTGTTTAACTTGACTCATTTGCTTTTGCCAATCATCAAGCTCTTGTACAAGTGTGGTGCGATTACTCATTAAGATATCCGTCCACATTTTCGGGTCAGATGAGGCAATCCTAGTAATATCACGAAATCCTCCAGCTGCTAATTGTTTGGCTCTTGGGTGTTCTTGATGAAAGGCATCGGATTGATTGACTAAACCTGATGCGATAATATGTGGCAAATGAGATAGCATTGCTGTAATCTCATCGTGCTCATCAGATGTTAGTTCCACGTATTTGGCATGAGTTCCGCTGTATAGTTGTGTTAACTCCTCTACACGGTTTATGTGTCGATCGTTCGTTATAATAAAATAAGCATTTTCAAATAAGTTCTCATCAGCGGCTGTGACACCAGACTTGTGTGAACCCGCCATTGGGTGAGCACCGATAAAGTCAAACGGCATCTCTTTAGCTTGTTGCATAATGTCTTTTTTGGTACTACCTGTGTCACTTACTAAGAGGTTTTCTTTTAATGAAAGTAAGGCTAGTTGATTTAAATAATCGATTGAAATTGACACAGGTGTGGCTAAAATAATGACATCTGATATTTCGGCACCCTCTTCAAATGAATGAGGAATCTCGTCGACAATGCCAATTTTTTTAGCAATTCGTTTTGTGCTATCAGAATAATCCCAGCCAATAATTTGAGCATTGGGATGGTCAATTTTTATACATTTAGCCAAGGAAGAACCGATTAGTCCTAGACCAACAATCATGATGGTTTTTCCAGTCATACACATCCTCCTAGCGACTAAAAGTTTTTAGTGTACTCTCTATATTCTTTTACTGATTGAACGAGTTCTTCAAACGAATCACTCTCAAATTTTTCAAGAATGTCATTGGCTACAACAGTGGCTACGACATTTTCAGCTACCACACTTGCTGCAGGTACTGCTGTACTATCAGAGCGTTCGATACTGGCTTTGTATGGCTCTTTTGTGTCGATATCAACACTTTGCAGAGGTTTATATAAAGTCGGAATAGGTTTCATAACCCCACGGACAACAATCGGCTCGCCGTTTGTCATACCGCCTTCAAAACCACCCAAGTTATTGCTTCGTCTTGTGTAACCATTCTTTTCATCCCAAAGAATTTCATCCATGACTTGAGAGCCAGGTAACACACCTGCTTCAAAGCCAACACCAAATTCAGCCCCTTTAAAGGCATTGATACTCACAACAGCTTGAGCGATTTTCGCATCTAGTTTTCGATCCCATTGGACATAACTTCCTAATCCTGCAGGAACTCCACCAACTAATACTTCAACGACACCACCAATTGTGTCACCTTTTTTCTTTGTTTCATCAATTAAATCACGAATGTCTTGTTCAACCGTGGCATCTACCACACGTACATCTGATTGTTCTGACATTTCACGAATTTCTGAGACAGTTAATCCATCTGGCACTGTTGCTTTAATACCACCAAGCATGGTGACGTGACCAGCAACGTCAATGTCTAATTCTGAAAGGATTTTTTTAGCGATTGCACCAATTGCCACTCGCATTGTTGTTTCACGTGCAGACGAGCGCTCTAAGACGTTTCTTAAATCATCGAAGTGGTATTTCATGCCACCAACTAAGTCAGCATGTCCTGGTCTAGGTCTAGCGACACGACGTATTTTTTTTTGTTTTTCAGGCACGTCTTCAATCCCCATAACTTTTGTCCAGTTCTTCCAGTCTTTGTTTTCAACGACTAGTGTAATAGGAGAACCTAATGTTTTTCCGTGACGTAAACCTGACGTGATTCTAACACGGTCTGTTTCAATCAGCATACGCCCACCACGACCGTATCCTGTTTGACGTCTAATTAATTCTTTGTTTATGTCATCTGCAGTTAAAGGTAATCCTGCAGGAAGTCCTTCAATAATTGCTGTTAGTTCAGGACCATGAGATTCACCGGCTGTAATATATCTCACTATACTTCCTCCTCAATAATGTAATCTTTCATTTGTTCAATCGGTATATCTACGATTTTGGCTTGGCCAATTTGTTTTAATAATATAATTTTTAGTGTGTTCCCACGTGCTTTTTTATCATGCGTAATGGCTTCAAAAATTGTCCCACGATTTAACGCGATACGTGTTGGTAAATGAAATTTCGTCAACATGGTAATTAACTCTTCGGTAATCCCTCTAGGTGATTGGTTAAACGATTCGGCACGAGTCGAAATCATGACCATACCTAAGCTAACCCCTTCACCATGACTAATCACACCATAACCAGATGTTTTTTCAATCGCATGACCAATTGTATGTCCAAAGTTAAGTGTTAGTCGACTACCATGATCAAATTCATCTTCTTCCACAACATGACGTTTTACTTCTAAAGACGCATGAATGACTTCTTCTGCATGATTGAGTAAATCTTCTTCATTTTTTAGTGTTCCTAAATAATCCCAAAGCTGTTTATCTGCAATGGCAGCTGATTTGATGATTTCCGCGATACCTTCTCTGACACGTCTCATTTCCAACGTCTTTAACACATTTGGGTCGATTAAGACACCATCAGGTTGAGCGAACGTTCCGACAAGGTTTTTCGCTTTTTTAGTATTAACAGCAGTCTTACCACCAATACTAGAATCAACTTGTGCTAGTAAGGTCGTTGGAATTTGCAAGAAATGAATTCCTCTCATATAGGTTGAGGCAACAAACCCTGCTAAATCCCCAATGACACCTCCACCTAAGGCAATGACACCATCACTACGTGTAAAGCCGTTATCAGCTAGCGCATCATATAAAAGTGTCGCTTTTTCTAGTGATTTACTTTCTTCGCCTGGTGGGACAACAAGCATGGTAATGTCGAAGCCGTGGTCAACTAAATTATCAGCCACATCCTCACCATAAAGCTCTGCGACAGTTTCATCTGTGATAATCGCTACTCGTTGTGGTCGCCAAATATTCGCCACCCATTGCCCACAAGATTTTAAAAGACCTCGTTGAACCTCAATTTTATAATGGTGATTTGGTAAATTTACTTCAATCATGCAAAAGACTCCTTTAGTTTATAGTGATTTAATTTCTTCCATTGCTTTAACTAATACATTGACTTCGTCCATCATTCGTAAGTAAGTTTTTTCATTTAATGATTGTTGTCCGTCTGACCAAGCATTTGCTGGATCTGGATGAATTTCAACAATCATGCCATCAGCTCCTGCAGCGACACTAGCTCTTGCCATCGGTGTCACTAAATCCCATACACCAGTACCATGACTAGGGTCAGCAATAATAGGGAAGTGGCTTAATTTTTTTATAAGAGGAATGGCACTTAAATCAAACGTGTTTCGTGTTGCTGTTTCGTAAGTACGGATACCACGCTCGATAAAGATAACATCACTTTTTCCAGCAACAGCAATGTACTCTGCAGCATTTAACCACTCATCAATCGTTCCAGCAATCCCACGTTTTAAGCCAATTGGTTTACCAGTCTGTCCCACAGCGCTAAGTAATTTGTAGTTTTGCATGTTTCTAGCACCAATTTGCAAAATATCAGCGTATTCAGCAACCATATCAATATGAGCTTCATCCATCACTTCTGTAATAACTTTCATATCAAACTCATCAGCTGCTTGTCTAATGTATTTTAATCCTTCTTCTTCCAAACCTTGGAAAGCGTATGGAGAAGTACGAGGTTTGAACGCGCCACCACGTAAGATAGAGGCACCACCAGCTTTTGCGATACGAGCAGTTTCACGAATTTGGTCTAATCCTTCGATTGAACATGGACCAGCCATTGTAACGAAACTTCCATCACCAATTTTTAACCCATCAACATCAACTACTGTGTTATCTGGATGAAATTCACGAGAAGTTAGTTTATATGTGTTGGTAATACGAACAGTTTTATCTACCCCATCATAACTGTTGAACGCAATATCTTGAATATTTCGTGTATCACCTTTAATTCCTAAAATGACTTGTTCTTCACCAGTGTTGACTTGAACTTCTAAATCACTTTCTTCAATTCTTTTTACGACTTGATTAATTTGTTCACTTGTTGCACCTAATTTCATAATAACGATCATGAGATTTCCTTCTTTCTTTATGCTTTTTCTATTATGTGTTTTACTTTTTCAATAGGCATATCTTGGTTTGTCCATAGATTAAATGCCTTTGCTCCTTGATACAATAACATATCAAGCCCATTAATGGTTTGGCAGCCTTTTTGTTCCGCTTGTCTTAATAGTTTAGTTTTTCTCGGGTTATAAATCACGTCGTAGACAACCAAGTCTTTTCGTAATAGTGACTCATCCTCAATTAAGGACTCATCATTAATCATGCCAACACTGGTTGAGTTAACGAGTATATGTGATCTAGTAATGGCTTCTTTTAAAGTCTGTGAATCAAATAAATCCGTCAGCGTTATCTTACAGTCTACTATATTAGATAATTCCAGAATCTTTTTTTTCATTTCATCAAACCGATTACCCAGTCGACTAAAAATGTGAATGTCACTAAAACCATCGAGTGCTGCTTGGACTAAAATAGCTGTTGCTGCGCCACCTGCTCCTAAAATCGTCATCGTTTGATTTTTAATAGGAATTTGATTAACACGCAAACTTTCCATAAAACCAAATCCATCTGTATTATGTCCTATTAACTTACCACCTTTATGAACAATTGTATTAATAGCGCCTATCAAAGTCGCTTCTGTAGACAATTCATCCATGAGTGGTAGAGCGTTAACTTTATGTGGCATTGATAAGTTAACTCCCATCATATTTAATGTACGAATCGAGTTAATTGCTGCGTCAAGTTGGTCTGGTTTAATATCAAATGCTAGATAAACAGCATTGATACCGAGTTCTTCAAATGATGTGGTATGCAATATTGGAGATAAACTATGCTTTGCGGGACTAGCGAAAAATCCTGCTAATCTAGTGTGCCCATTCACTTCAATACATGACATGTTTTTAAATTCCTCCTAATAAAAAAGATGCTCACGTAGACTTAAAAAATTCTACAGTGAACATCCTTATACTTAATATACAGTATATGTAAAACACCACCATAGATTTTTTAAGATCTATGTGGGTTTTGAAATCAATCTAAATTTCCTTAGCCATCATAGATACAAACTTGGGTTGTTTGTATCCACACCTTGATGAACACAAACCTATCTAAAATAGCTAAAGTAGTAATTATTCAGTTGTGGACTTTTTATTATATGAGTTGTTTTCATGATATTTCCACTCCAAACTGATGTAAGATTGAGTTAAGTATAGTAGTTAAATGAGAGGTTGTCAATAAAATAATTAACATAACATTTGATGTATGCTATCTTTTTTAAAAACACACTATTTGGTTTACATAATATAATTATTGTTATCCAAATGAATGAGATAGTGTTCTACTTTGGATTGGTTTATCACTATAGTGTATTGGTAGATACCTTGGTTGTTTTCAATCACTTTTTTAGATGCAATGTTAGTTTCTTTACAAGTTAGCAGTACTTTTTTTAATTCTAACATATGTGCCTTTTTTAGCGTTTCTTTAAGTAATAATGTTCCATAACCTTTTCCTTGATAAGCAGGTGAAATGCTATAACTAATGTGTCCACCTTCTTTTTGTAGATAAGGAGTTAGATGATGTTTGACATCAGAGATGCCAACCATTTCACCTAAGTGATTGATGAGTGCATAGTGTGTTGTTTGAACCGATTGTTTGTAATCTTTTGTTTTTAAAATTGCGACATCTCGTAACCATTGATTGATGTTTTTTGATCGTTGTAATTGATTGGCACCGTGTATAATGTTCTGGGTTTGATTGAATGACTCTTTAAAGTGTTTAATGGTTGGAATATCTATTTGTTCGATTGGTATTAACTTCATCATTTCCTCCTAATTCCCAAATAATGATTTTAAGCAATTGTCCATCTTTAAAAATTTAAAGTGCTTAGAATCGTCCTGTGGTAAACACGAAAATTAATTAATTTTTATTTGAGTTCACTATATTATGTAAAATCATGAACTTAAGTATTGATTTATCAAGTGTTTAAAATTCTATATTATTAAGTTCATTATTATGTTATTATATAATAAAAATAGTGAACTGTAAATTTTAGAGAAAAGAGTGGTAAAAATGTCGTATAATGTTCAACCATTACGTAGTCAAACTGAGATAGATGATTTTTTATTTTGGCTTAGAAGAACAAACTATCCAGAACGCGATACCTTTCTATTTATTTTTGGGATTAACAATGGATTAAGGATGTCGGATATTGTGAAACTAAAAGTAAGAGATATCAAATATGAAAAGCGTCCGATCATTGTTGAAAGAAAAACTGGGAAACGAAAAGTATTGTATCTTGATAATTTACAAGATGCCATTGCAGAGTACATTAAAGGAAAAGACGATGATGAGTGGTTGTTTCCAAGTCGTCAACAAGGTGGACACTTGAAAGTAAACACGGTGTATAAACAGTATCAAAAAATCGCCGATAATTTAGGAAGAAAAGATATTGGCACTCACTCTCTTAGAAAAACATTTGGTTATCATTATTACCGAAAAACACGAGATATTGCAACATTAATGGAAATATTTAATCATAGTTCTGAAAAAGTGACGAAACGATATATTGGCATAACAACAGATGAGATTGGCAATACGTTAGCAGATTTCAGATTAGGAATATAAAAAAAGGCTGACCCAAAAGTGATTTTTTCTATTTTAGAACTTTTTAGTCAGCCTTTTTTTAACCTGTAATGTCAATTTGATTGTTTTCTGGATCTAAAATGACAGCCGTCCCCTATTATTAGCGTACCGCTTAATACCTTGTATCCATTTGTGACGTTAAGATGTCTACTTTATCAGATCTTGTCATTACTTCTAATCATGCACCTGTTTCAAATAAGAGAAAATAAGTTGCTAATCCTGTCTTTGGGTTATGATATTTTTCGTTTGCTGTGGCATTAACATAGCTTTCATAGAACGCTTTCATTGTTTCTACATCATTAACATACCTTGCCGCATGCTCTAAATACATGGTTCATCTTCCTCCTCTTTCTTAATTGATTTCGTTGCATAATAAAAAGAGCGTTATTTTTAAACGCTCTTTCGTCTTTAGTTTAATTTTGTGATAGAAAAATCTTGTGATACTGAAAATACAGTAGCGTCATCTTTTGAGCACAAATCTTCCGTTAGTTCTACTGAAAATACTTCCTGTGTATAGTATGGATTAAAGTAATAAGTGGCACTATTTAAGTTAAATGCCGCACGATATTGCGTATAATCATAGTGACCATCGTCTTCAATGTTTACTCCTTTAGGAATGGTCACAGTGTTTAAAATGTGAAAGATGCTATTTAGAGCTTGAGATTCATTTTTTCCTTTTTCTGCGTATGTTTTCATATAAGTTGCACGCACAAACCGCTCTGGTGATGTTAACCCACCTGGTAAACCATATGTTCCTGATCCTTGTCCAAAAGGTTTAATGGTATAGTCTTCAAATTTTTTTGGTTGATAATTTGTTGGTTTGATAAATAAGTAATTATTTAAATTCGTTAAATGCCATTCAAGTGTTGGACTATTTGTCATGACTCCAACTGGATTATCTTTGATGGTTAGCGTCTCATTATTTGTTTCTATCACAACGCATTTTCCGGTTTTATCTGACACGATAAAATGTAGTGGTGACATAACAGATAATAAGGGGTTGCTTACTCCAATCATCTCTACTTGCTTTATGACTTCTTTTAATTCATCAATGCTTGCAACATGCCCAAGTACCCATGTTAAAAATTCGTCTTGAGTTAAATTAATTTTCCCTTCAACTGGACTGGTTTGATAAGATGCTTCATTAAGATAATAAAGCTCTGCAATAGCAAGTCCTTTTTCATTCACCCCATCAGCAAACATGTAATCACGACCGATTTTTTGCCCTGTCCCAACAAAAGCATAGGTTGTTTTTGAAGTACCTTCAAAATGAAAGGTTGATGCATAATTTCTTGGTATAACGATCGGTAATCCATTTAATTCAAATCCAAAATCCATGGTACGAGCCAAAAAGTTTATTTTATCTTCTGATTGTAATGTTATACTTGTGCACATTCTGTATTCCTCCTAGTATATTTCAATTCGTTTATAATAACTTAAAACATTTAATAATTTATGGTAATTATATGATGATTTTATTGATTAAACGTCATTTTTATATGATAATTACGATAAATTTAATGGGTAATGCAAGCGAATGAGTCATAACTAAGTACAACAATTTAATAAATGACGTTTATCATTGGTACTTCAGGCTATTTGGTGCAGATATGGACTTAAAAATATGGATTTCTTAGGGTTAAGCTAGCTAAATCATTGTGACAGTATCAGCTAAATTCAACAAACTTTAGGGCTAGTAATATGTAATATTGTAAAAATAAAACGTATGAGATTGTAAGTTTCTTCTTTTAAGGATAAATAATGAAGAAAGTGTAGCAGTAAGGATACCAAATTTTCCACCACTAGGTCCAATGTCGATTACCCAATCACTTGTAAGTTGTGTTCAATCACAATCACAGTGTGACCATCTCTTACTAGTGATTTCAGTAAATCTATCAAAAAATCAACATCTGACATGTGAAGTCCATTAATTGGTTCATCTAGAACAATTAGATTATTTGATTTATTCAAAGTTGTTACTAGTTTTAATAATTTATCTAAAATAGCTGATGTTTCAAAAATTGGTTTACTAAAATTGTGAGATTTAATTGGTCAGACGTCGATGACTTGCGACTTCTGATACTATAATAAAAAAGATTGGGTTTCTGTTATTGAATACCCAATCTTTTTCTTAATTATTCTTTTCCAATCCGTAACGTTAAAGCATTGATAGCGACAATAACCGTACTCAATGACATCAAAATAGCACCGACAGCTGGGTTTAGTAAAATGCCTATTGGAGCAAGGACTCCAGCAGCTAATGGAATAGCCGCAATATTATAACCTGCTCCCCACCATAAATTTTGAATCATTTTACGTCGAGTGTACTTAGCCAAGTTAAGTAATTTTAATACGTCTTCAGGATTACTATTAGTTAAAACAATATCGGCTGAATCAATAGCTACGTCAGTTCCAGCACCAATAGCCACACCAACTGTTGCACTAATCAAACTAGGAGCATCATTCACTCCGTCGCCTACCATCATCACGTTATCACCTTTATTAACGTATTCTTTCACAATTTTTTCTTTATCACCTGGCAATAACTCACTATAATAATGATCAAGTCCAAGATATTTAGCAACTGTTTCAGCTGCTTGTTGATTATCACCAGTTAACATAACAGGTGTGATACCTTGCTCTTTTAATTTAGCAATAAACTCTTTAGATTCAGGCTTAATGGTATCACCAAGAGCAATCATGGCAATAAGTGAACCATCATATATTAGGAAACTCAATGTATTTCCTTGTTCTTGGTACTCTTTTTTTATTGAAGGATTAAATTGAGTAGACACATCTGTTAATCCTTTTTCATTTACTATTTTTGCTGTTTTTCCATTGACTACAGCTGTAACTCCAACACCAGAAATAGCTTGAGTATCTGATGAATCATAAGGCGTCAATTGTTTTTGATTAATATAATCCATGATACCTGTAGCGATAGGGTGGTTAGCATTTTTTTCTAGCGCCCCTATAATTTTTAATGCCTCGTTTTCAGATAGCTGATCAGAAATCATGTTAAAACCAGTTACAGCAAACTGCCCTTGAGTTAAGGTGCCTGTTTTATCTAAGAAAACATAGTCAATATGGTTAGTTGCTTCAAGTGCTTTTTTATTTTTTAATAATAAACCATTTTGAGCAGCAAGAGAAGTTGAACGAGCAATAACCAAAGGAATGGCTAAACCAAGTGCATGTGGGCAGGCAATAACTAAAACTGTTACCATACGCTCAAATGCTATCCCAACATCTTTACTAATGATAAGCCAAATGATAAAACTAATGATTCCACTACCTAATGCCACATAAAACAACCATTTAGCTACCTTATCTGATAAAGATTCTAGTGGAATTTTTTCGTTTTGAGCTTGTTGTACCATGTCCATTACTTTTGAAATATAGCCGGATTTTCCAGTGCCAGTCACTTTTATTTCAATTGTTCCATTTCCATTAATGGTCCCGCCGATTACTTTGTCATCGATGTTTTTTACAATACCTTGTGATTCACCTGTAATCATAAATTCGTTGACCATGGTATTCCCCTTAATAACCGTTCCATCTGCTGGAATTTTATCCCCACTGCGTACAATCAATTGGTCATTAATATGAACATCAGATAAAGAGACTTGTTCTTCTTTTCCTGATTGTGTGATTCTTGTGACATTATCTGGTAATAATGCCGCAATTTTTTTTAATGAGTTGCTGGCGTTACTTACTGCATTCATTTCAATCCAATGACCGAGTAGCATAACGACAATTAACGTCGCAAGCTCCCAGAAAAAGTTCATGACATGAGTAGTTGGATTAACAAGATTCATGATAAACCCATATAAACTATAAAAATAAGAAACCGATATCCCCATGGCGATGAGTGTCATCATTGCTGGTTGCTTTTGACTTAATTCCATACGTGCTCCACTTAAAAATGGTTGGCCACCGTAGAAAAATAAGATAGTTGATAAAACCATGACAATCCACTCAGAACCAGTAAAGCTAATTTGAATTGGAAGTGTCATTCCCATCATAGGTGATAATAATATAATAGGGATAGCTAAAATAAGAGAAACAAAAAATTTCTTTTTAAAATTTCCCATATGCATGGAGTGATCCATACCTGCCATTTGATGATCACTCATATCCATCTTAGAATGATCCATTGACATATGTGACATATCGTGATCAGTATGCTTCATAGAATCATGTCGCATATCATGCATATTATGATTATTATTTTGATTGTTAGACATGATAAAACCTCCTTTTGGTACTAGGATACCACTAAATGGTATTTTATGTTAATTAAAAAGGATTGATATGACTAAACTATTTTTTATGTTAATTTATATTAAACTAGTTAAAAATTAATTGAAACGATTTTTTACAATGAATGATAAATGATTTTTGCATCAGTTATATTAAATGGCTTCGTATCATAGTCACCATAATAACCCAATACAATTGCTGTCAACCCCATTAAGGTCATTAAGTATCTCATAACAGTCTATCTTGTTGGAGGATGACTTCCTATGGGACAAAGGATAAACTTTAATTTTTTGTTTGTCTATCTTTATATAGTGAAAATAGTTCACTAATCAATAATACCAATGCCCATGCTAAAGTAGCTAAGCTAAAAAGAAACAACAGAAAATAGGGATCAATTAAGAAATTTAGTAGCTTCACTTTCATAAGTCCATTGTAAGTTGCAACAAAAGTAGCGCCTCCAAGTACAAAATAAGTGAGAGACTGATAAAAAGGGAAGCTTGTTTTTCGTGATAAATACCTAATTAATTCTTTTGCCCCTAAAAGTAGTCCTCCCATAATGAAGACCATTCCTACTAGATAAAGCCACAGATACCAATTAGGTTGACCATCAACTGGTTTGACATGTAATGATTTTTCGAAAAAATTAGTAGACAAGACGGTTCCTGTAATCAACGTCACCATCACCCTTATTATTTTTTTCATTCTAACACCTCTTTTTTAGTTTGATTAAACGTATCATAACTTTATAAAATGAACAATAAAAATAGGCAATCACTCATGATGGAATTGCCTAAAAATAAAGTTATTTTAATTTTTTAATGCTTGCAATTTTTTGATGTATAAGCATTTGAATCTACTAGAATCCCTGTTTTATCTAATTGAAGAGTATGATGATATTCGTTCAATTTCATCATTAAAGAAAAAAGACACACCACGTTTTTTATTTATTTCAATCAATTCACTGACGAATTCCTGATCAAAATTTTTCAAAACTAATTCATCATGCTGCAACACGGTGACGTCGCATCCAAATGCTTTAGCAATTGTCGTAAAAGCAAAAGAGATAATCCCAGCACCAATAAATAACGCTTTTTTAGGTAACTCTTCTTGTATTAAAAAATCTGAACTATCAGATAAATATTCCTATCCCTTCACAAAGAAAGAGTTTAAATCGATGATTATAGAAAAAAATAAAACAATAAAACAATAAAACAATTCTCAATAATATTTACCTATAATTATTTAACATAATAAAATAGTTAATCTAATAAAAAACAGATAATGTAAACATTGACATCATACTTAATGATATAATGATAATCTAACTAGTCATATCATATTGGAGGATAACATGAAAGATAAACGAGATATTGTGATTGTCATTTTAGTGGTGATTATTTTTGCTGGTGGTGGGTATTTTTTAGGAACACAAAATAGAGAAAAAAGTGACACAACAAAGGAAAGGTCTTCTTTTTCGTCAACATTAAACAGTAGTACCCTTTCATCAATAAAGGAAACAGCTGTTAGTACCAACGTTTCTTCTATTACCTATGAGTCACAACACTCCGAGGACTCAATGAGTCAAAAAGATATTGCCTTAAACAAAATGATTTCTTTACAGGGTAAATGGGCAGTACCATCAACAGATAGTTTTCTAATGATTCATGAAGATGGTTCTTGGTCAGCAACAACCGCGGGGCTAAGTGAGCCAAGACAATTAGATGTGAAAATTGATTCCTATAATGCGATGAGTGATACTTTATATATCACAATCGGGGGTGAAGCTGCTCAGATACATGTCATCACAAATGAAAAAATGATAATTGACTATAATGATGGCACATCACCCAGAGAGTACCACTTAGTTAACTAAAAACACCTTCCCTTTTGACATAAGACCAAAAGGAAAGGTGTTTTTTGATAAAACTTTTTATCTGTCAAATTCAAATAATGTTTCGATTGGAACATCTAAGACTCTTGAAATATTAACAGCGAGTTCAAGAGATGGGTTGTACTTTGCTTGTTCAAGTCTAGAATTGGGAAAGTTATTACTACTAATTAAATAAATCAGATTATGTAACGCTTATAGTACAATAAGTTACTCTTCAAGAGTTATTTTAAAAACATCTTCTATACTAATTTTATTTACTATAAACTTAGTCTTTTTATAAAGATATATGGCTTCGACTTTTCGTTACTGTATTAATGTTAGTGGAAATTAGATTTATCCTTTACTACAAATTTGGTATGCTTTTCTAAAAGGATGTGATTTAATTGTGGTCCAGTTATATAATTCCGTTTTTAACGATACTTTTTTCATATTTTCTGGGTTTATTTTCTAATAAAGCAACAAAAAAAGATGAGGTTGACTTAAAACGATATGAAACATTTTATGTGCCTTTTATGAGTAAAACTATGCATTTAAGTTATTCTAAACAGAAGCATAGTAAACTTCCTCTACATATTCGACAAGAATTCACCAAATTAATTATGGAAAACATTCAATATCTAGGGAAAGATTCTAGCGAAATCATTCCAGAATATTATTATTTAAGTGCTGAAATAATTACACTTGAATTTGATAAAAGTTTACATGATATAGAATCTGACTTTGAAAGAGTGTACCAAAATCTGGAGGTAGCAATTCTACAAGAAGCAGAATCGTTATCAAAATCTTTAAAATACCCTAATCTTGCCAGAGTTATTTTAAATGACATAAAATCAAAAAGTAAGAACTAAGGTTTTTACTAGTTCTTTTTATTTTCCCTATACCATTAATTAACTAATGTTTATACATATTCTCATATAATCAAGAAAATTTAAAAAATAAACAATTAATAAATTAGAAACTACAAAAAAATTCCAACAACCTGCTAACATTTTATATTGATAGTCAGTAAGTTGTTGGAAAATATTACTATACAGTTGATACCTAATCTAATAAGCTACTATTTCTTCTTCGGCTCGTCATCGTCCATTTTAAGAACGGCCATGAAGGCTTCTTGTGGGACTTCAACTGATCCGATTTGTTTCATCCGTTTTTTACCTTCTTTTTGTTTTTCCAGTAATTTACGTTTACGAGAGACGTCCCCACCATAACATTTCGCCAATACGTTTTTACGTAAGGCTTTAATATCGGTACGAGAAACAATCTTCGCACCAATTGCGGCTTGGATAGGCACCTCAAATTGTTGTCTTGGAATTAATTTACGTAGTTTTTCAACGATGGCTTTCCCACGTTCGTACGCAAAGTCTTTATGCACGATAAAGCTCAAGGCATCAACTTTTTCAGCATTTAGTAAAATATCCATTTTAACTAAGTTACTTGTGCGGTAGCCGATTAACTCATAATCAAGTGACGCATAGCCTTTTGTCCCTGATTTTAATTTGTCAAAGAAGTCAAAGACAATCTCAGATAATGGAATATTGTAGACGATATTTACACGGTAATCATCTAAATAATCCATCGTCACAAACTCACCACGTTTACGTTGAGAAATGTCCATGACAGCCCCAACATAATCATTTGGTACCATGATTTGTGCTTTAACATAAGGCTCTTCCACACTATCAATCACGCCCGGCTCTGGGAATTCTGCCGGGTTGTCAACGACAACTTGTGACCCATCAGTTAAATTGACATGATAAATTACAGATGGTGCGGTTGTAATCAAGTCTAAATTAAATTCACGCTCTAAACGCTCTTGGATAACGTCCATATGTAGTAGTCCTAAGAACCCACAACGGAATCCAAACCCTAATGCTTGAGATGTTTCTGGCTCAAAATCAAGAGCAGAGTCATTTAATTGCAAACGTTCAAGTGCTTCACGTAAATCGTTGTATTTTGATGTATCAATTGGATATAATCCACAATACACCATTGGGTTCATCTTACGGTAACCATCTAATGGCTCGCTTGCTGGATTATCAGCTAATGTAATGGTGTCCCCTACTTGTGTATCTTGGATATTTTTAATACTTGCGGTTAGATAACCAACGTCACCTACCATTAAGAAGTCTCTTGGAACAGCTTTTGGAGAAAAGATTCCTACTTCACTTACTTCATACTGAACACCGTTATTCATTAATTGAATGGTATCCCCTGGTTTTACGACCCCATCAAAGACACGGATATTTAAAACAACTCCACGATAAGAGTCATAAACCGAGTCAAAGATTAATGCTTTTAGAGGCGCGTTTAAATCACCATCAGGAGCAGGAACGTATTCGACTATTTGTTCTAAAATATCTTCAATTCCAATTCCAGCTTTGGCACTGGCTAGTACGGCTTCACTCGCGTCAATCCCAATCACGTCTTCGATTTCTTTTCTAACACGCTCAGGATCTGCTGCAGGTAAATCTATTTTATTAATAACTGGTAAAATTTCTAAATCATTATCAACGGCTAAATACACATTGGCTAACGTTTGAGCTTCAATCCCTTGAGCTGCATCTACCACAAGTACAGCCCCTTCACAAGCGGCTAAGCTGCGTGACACTTCATAAGTAAAATCGACATGCCCAGGTGTATCTATTAGGTGAAAAATATATTCTTTTCCATCTTTCGCATTATAAGTTAACTCAACGGCATTTAATTTGATTGTAATACCGCGTTCTCTTTCTAAGTCCATTGAATCAAGTAACTGCTCTTGCATTTCACGGTCAGAAACGGTTTCGGTCTGTTGTAAAATACGGTCAGCAAGCGTTGATTTTCCATGGTCAATATGTGCTATGATGGAGAAATTCCGAATAGATTCTTGTCTTTTTTTCATTTCATCAAAATTCATCGTTATCTCCTACTTTCTATTAATCAGCATTTTCAATTATACCAATCTTTTGAGTGTTTTTAAAGTATTTTCAATATATGTTTGATATAATAAACATTATCAAACAATAGGAGAAAGATAAATGGAATCAAAAGATGCACACGAGAATTTAACCTTAAAAAAGGTCGAACTAAAATATTTGAAACAATTTAATGAGTTACTTCGTTATGTCTTTCAAGTTACTGACTCTGATATTGAGGAGAGTGGATATGAAGATGAATCTGAAATTATTCGTGCCAAACGTCCTGTCTTACGTGAAGCAGATGTTTATGGTTGGTTTACTCAAGATGATGAGTTAATTTCTCAATTAGCTATCTATCCTTGTGAGATTAACATTCATGACACTGTCTATGAAATGGCTGGTTTAACTGGTGTTGGAACGTACCCAGAATACACCAACATGGGATTAATGAGTGAGTTAATTAAATTAGGTTTAGTTAAAATGCGTGATAATAATCAATGGATTTCTTATCTCTACCCTTATAATATCCCTTATTACCGTCGTAAGGGCTGGGAAATTATGTCCGATAAAATATCATTTGAAATAAAGGACACACAACTTCCAAAACCCGTTGACGTGCCTGGTTATGTTGAACGCGAGGATATTGACCATGAAGATGTTTATAAAGTCTATAACGCATTTGCTGAACAAAACCATGGGGCAATGATTCGTTCTGATTTAAACTGGGAAGAATATTGGCGTTGGGAAAATGAAGAAGAACGAACAGCCGCTATTTATTATAGTGCAGATGGCGAGCCTTGTGGAGTTTGTTTTTACTGGATAGCTGAAGAAGTGTTTCATATCAAAGAGATGTTTTATTTAAACCAAGAAGCTAGAAAAGGGCTTTGGAATTTTGTGTCTGCCCATTTTTCAATGATCGACCGTGTTGTTGGTGCTACCTATAAAAATGAGCCAATTGCCTTTTTATTTGAAGACAGTGAAATAAAAGAATCCATTGAGCCTTACTTTATGGCACGCATTGTAGATGTTGAGCAATTCATCAAACAATACCCGTTTATCACTACGGGTAAACCATTCCACTTTGTTGTGACTGATCCTATTGCTGAGTGGAATAATAACCACTTTAGTTTAATGTGGGATGAGGATAATCATTTGACTGTAACAAATGAAGCTATTGGAAATCCTGTTTATGTTGATATTCAGACGCTCACTGCTCTTCTAATGAGTTATAAACGTCCATCATATCTTTATCGTATTGAACGATTAAAAACGGATAAAGAAACACTTAGAACGCTTGAGAGAATCATTCCTGATCAAGAAGCATACTTTAGTGATTATTTCTGATAACGTGTTTGATTTCATAAAAAAGGACTTAGCAAGAATTCATGTCTTGTTAAGTCCTTTTTCCTATATATCAGATTGATTAACTGGCCATCTAGTTTGTTGTTTGCTTGGTAAAATTAATGTAATGAAGATAATAATATTACCAATAAGAGGTAAAAGATAAAATAAAATCCACCAGTTGCTATGATCGCGATCATGCAATCTTCTTGCACGAACAGTAAAATTTGCTAACCAAATTAAAATAGTTAGCACAACAAAAATAATCGTTACCGAATTCCACTCTTTAATGACCCTTGAACCGTCAGACATAAAATCAATATACTTATA
Source organism: Vagococcus changpingensis (assembly GCF_058211775.1). Classification (NCBI taxonomy): domain Bacteria; kingdom Bacillati; phylum Bacillota; class Bacilli; order Lactobacillales; family Enterococcaceae; genus Vagococcus; species Vagococcus changpingensis. The sequence continues at coordinate 324,095 of NZ_JBYVZB010000001.1, read as the reverse complement.
AGTTCCTGTTAAACTAGTATAGAGAGCTAAAACAAAATAATTGATCACTTGTGGCCACCAATATTGAGCTCTTGTAGATGAAGCATTCATAACTGTCATATTATTCCAATATTCTCTATAAGCGTTTATCATATAATCACCTCCTATTTTTTCATTGTAAAACAACTTAACAATTAGTCAAACATTATATTATTTTGGTAAATAATTTGGTAACAGCTTTAATAATAAGTCTGTTAAAGCATCAGGTGTCATAGTACTTAAATCAACTTGTCCTTTAATAACGAGTTCCATTAATTCTATATAGGCATACCCCAATGCACCAGTAATAACCATTCCGACACCACCAGATATAAGGCCTCCACCAAGTGTTCCAACACCTGGTACTAGTTTAGCAATATTACCAGCTAATGATTTTCCTGATATCATTGCAGCATAGACCCCTAACATACTAGTTAAAGCTGTTTCTATTTTTTGCTTATCAACTTCAATACCATAAATTGAGGTGATTTTGGTCATCATCGCTGTTTGTGATGTCATCATTATCGGAGCATCTGCCCCAGGTATGGGAGCAAATCCCGTTCCAAAATTAGCGGCCATAGTAGCGGTCACAACTTTAACAGCTTCATTATGTTTGACTTTGATAGAAGCTTCTTGTGAATGGATAAATGACGCTTGTAATCCTTCAGGTAACAGTTTAACAGTAGCATCGATTAATTCTTCAACCCCAAAGATATCTTGATATTCCGTTTGTTTTGCTAGCACTAATATAATATCAAAAGAAGAGTCGATTAATTTTTCTATTTCATTTTTTAAAAGAGTGGCTTCTTTTAGGTCAAAGCATTTTGTCAATACAATAATAACAGGTAACTTTTGATCAACTAACCACTTGATAAATGATATTTCAGCCTCTTCAATTCTAGCACCTGATCCAGAAATAACATACCACACAACATGGACATCATCGTCTGTTGTTTCAGTTGCTTGAACTTTTTTTATTAGTTGTTGGATAGGGTTTCGTTTGAATGATTTGATCACGCTTTTTATATCAAACCCCATCTTACTAATTTCAAATCCTACAGTATCATAAATTCTAACAGGAAAATTTTTCTGTTCAATCAAATGAATATCCTCTGTAACAGGTTTACCAACGCCCGTTTTTACTAAATCTTCACCAAATACCGTATTAATCAGTGTGGATTTACCAACGCCACTTTTTCCTGCAATCAAGAGATTAACCTTTTTTAGCTCTTTATTTTCTTTCTTAACATTATTAAATGTTTCTTCAACATATTTTTTATAATTCGCTTGATCCATGTTCTTTTACCTCCTGTTATAAAAATAATCTCATCTCTTTTATTATTATAGATTTTTCTTTTCATTTTCACTTGCTATATCTTTTTGTAAATCCTTAATAAAATCCTTTGTATCAATCATACTTGCCCTATTTTCAATCGTTGCACCTTTATTTATACCACCTAATCCTGTATTAACCATCTTTCCCCATCCTTTTAATGGGTCTTTTCCTTTTGCTCGTAATTTATCATTTTTTAAACGTAGTTTCTCTGATTTTAATAATTTTTTATCTGACATAATCAAACCATCATTTCTTTTTAATCATTATATCATAATTAAATATACCAATCTTTGTTTATTAAAGTCCATGATAGGACATTTCTATACATTTTGACTATCTCTGACAACCATTTTTCCCTCTACGTTTTCAATTATCCAGATATCTTTAAATGATACAGTCTGGATTTCACCACCTGGTAGCACGCCGTTTTCTTCAAAATAGTCTATCAACGTTTCCTCAAACACCCCTTTTTAAAGCAATATGTTGTGTGGCACGAGTTACTTTTACCTTATCTATCTGAATATTTGTGACGATATTTTGTTTATTTAACCGTTTATATTCTGCTAGTTTTTGCTGAAAATCTTCATATAATGTGACATCTCTTTGATCGTTTCCTTATGTCATATCGCCATAAGACCAAGCAAGTTGAATAGCTCTAAATAGTGATTTGTATTTCCATAATTATAAGTCGTCTACATCTATATAAGTATTTTCCTTTAAAGATGAGCTGCTAATAACGTATCAAACGTACTATCCTCAAATGATTCCCACGAAGCATGATTAATGTTAACCGTTAGTTGAACGAGTCCTTCTCCGTTTATCTCAATCCTCTCAAATCCTGGTCTATTTCTATTATGTCATGATGCAATGTTCCAATATAAGTTGACTGTTTCCTCTTACCAAATAAAAGGGTGATACCTTTTGCAATAGGTGGATGACGCACCTTACAATGACGTTACTTAAAACCTAATTTAAAAAAAGAAAAACCTACCTATAAAGATAAGTTTTCTTAGATGTTATATAAACATATCTATGACCTCGACAACCTCTAACCAGGTCAATATGTCACATTGCTCGATTTTTTCTAAATGACGTTTGGTAAAATCAATCGATCTCAACTGATGAGTCACAATCTCACCTTCTACTTGTTGTGGTTGCTTAATCGTCACATAGGTAGAAAAGTCTCTATTTGTTGACGTGATGGGGCACACCAAACAAAAACCCGTATGCTGATTAAACTCATCGCGACTCACAACTAAAGCTGGTCGACGTTTTTTAATTTCTTTACCTTTTGATGGATCAAAGTCCATCCAAACAATATCTTTCTGTTTTGGCGTATTCATTTAGTGTTCGTTCCCTTTAGACATCATAATATCCCACTCGGCATCTTCTTGTACCACAGAATCTCTAAATCCTGCCCAATCATCTGCATGTTTAAAAATGTCTTCTTTTTTAGGTTTTAAAATATAGGCCTCTCCAACTTTAGTAATAGTAAACGTATCTCCTACTTCTGGAGAAATATCTTTAGGAAAAATAGCACCAACAGAATTGCCAATTTTTCGAGCGACTGTTTCCATGATTTTCATCTCCTAATGGTTTGTTAAACTAAGTATAACTAAATTTAACAATCGTGTCAAAGATAAGTCATTAACACAAAAATACCGACTAGTGTTAGCTAGCCGGTAAAGATTTATCATTAAAATTTTAAGAATGATAAGGTTAAGTTTTATTTTTCTACTTTAAAATCAAATTCTGTTTTTGCTTGATAAGTTGGATGTGTTTGTAAAAAGTTGGAAATAAGCTCGGTCATATCAACTGTGACTTCTTTGATGATTTTTGACGCATCAAACATTGCGTAATTTCCGCCACCTACTGCACGATATTGATTAATGACAATATCTAGTGAATCATCCATCTTGATTGGTTTGCCTTTGTAACTCAGTTCAACAACACGTTGCCCTACAGGATTTGATACGATAACTTTATACCCAACACCACTATACATATCATAGTTGTAATGCTCGGTTTTAGGATATAAAAATTTGTCACTCACGACAATTTCGTCATCCTCATTAAGAGCAAAATACTCAGCACTTTGTTCAAGGGCATCTTTCAAATCTTGTCCTGAAACAGTAAGCACAGCTAAAGTATTTGGATAAATATAGTTTGTCACAATATCACGCATGGTCACATCAGACTGGAATCCTTTACTGTCATTATCAAACAGTGCTGTTCCAGAGATATCAACGCCAGTCGCATCCATCTGCACGTCTTGAATGAATTCAATGTAGGCATGCCCATTGATTCGAACACTCATCGGATCAGTAATCGTCATGTCTCCATCTATGTGTCCAAGTGGTTGATCCAACCAATCTTCGACAGTATCTAAGACTGGTTTAAATGTATCGATAATGTCTTTATCGGCATCATAGTCAGACATTGATAATAACTCAGCTGATGAGTCAGTCACTTGTTTATGATCATCTAATATCAAGGTCATTTTTCCAACATGCTTGGCTTTGTCCCCTGGTTGGGTAACAGGTGTGTCGTTGACTTTTTCTGCCATCACTCGGTGTTGATGACCAGTAACAAACGCATCAATTCCCTCAACTTGGGTCACGATATCATAGCCTTCGTTTTCCCCTGTTAAGTTTTCAGTTGCTTCACCAGTCTGCAAATCTTTTTCAAACCCACCATGATAACTCACAATGACAATATCAGCTTCTCCTTTAAGTTTCGGAACATATTTTTTTGCTGTTTCAAGTGCCGATAAAAAAGTTAAGCCTTTAATTGTTTCAGGTTGTTCCCAATTTGGAATATAGGGTGTTGTCAGTCCTAACACCGCAATTTTCAACCCATCTTTTTCAAGAATCACATAGGCCTGCCCTGTTAGTGGCTCATTTTTATCATTTAAAATATTCGCACAAACGATTGGGTAGTTCAGTTGACTCACTGTATCAAGTAAGTACTCAACCCCATAATTAAACTCATGGTTACCAAGAACACCCACATCATAGCCAACTGAATTCATGATATCAGCGACTTGTTTACTATTCTTTTGTTTCGACAGATAGTAACTCATCGGTGAGCCTTGTAAAAAGTCGCCATTGTCAATTAATACAACAGTCCCATCTTGTTTAGCCTGTTCATCTTTAATGGCTGTAACAGCTTTTGATAAACCAAATGACAAATCTTGATTGATGGCACGAAAATCTGTCGGGTATAAATAACCATGTGTATCACTGGTAGAAAGAATTGTTATCTTATCCATTGACCAATTTTCCTCTCAAATAATTTGATACGACTTCAACAATTAAGATTAACACGATTAATCCAATTAAAATTGAGCCAACTTGATTCCAACGATATGAGTTCATCGCAAAAATAAGCGGCGCTCCAATACCTCCAGCTCCTACTAAACCAAGAATAGTTGCATCACGTAAGTTCATATCAAAACGATAGATAGTAATTGAGGTAAAGTTAGCGATTAATTGTGGGATAATCCCAAAACGAATTTTTTCAAATGTTGTACAGCCAAATGAGTCCATTGATTCTAAAATACCTGTATCAATTTCTTCAATAACATCTACATATAATTTTGATACCATTCCAATGGAGGTAAGAGACATAGTCATCACACCGGCAAATGGACCAGGTCCAGTCACACGGATAAACATTAACCCATATACTAAAGCTGGAATCGTTCTAATGACAACTACAAAAGCTCTCATGAATAGATAAACTGGTTTTGGCATAATACTTGGTGCCATTAAAAAGGCAATCGGGATGGATAAAATCGCCCCGAAAATCGTTCCTAAAAAGGCAATACAGATTGTTTCAAATAATAAGTATGGCACACCTTGTTTTGTGCCATTAAATAATAGATTGGTATCTGGTTGAATAATCCCTTTGAGAATGTTTGCGGCAATTTTTCCACCGCCTTCGTCCATTGCATTAAAATTTAACGCTGACAATGACCAGATAAACGCCCCAAGCAAGACAGCTACTAAAATAACGTATTGCTTTGTCTTATTTGGTTCTTTGTTTAATTCAGTTAAAATACGTTGATTCATATATGCCTTCCTTTTCTATTGTAATTTTTTACGGAAATATTCACTGATTGTTTCGATGATTCCAACAGTGATAACTAAGACCACTAAAATCGTTCCAACGTTTCCATAATCGCGCCAACCCAACTGTTCGTTAAGCAAGATACCTAATCCACCAGCTCCAACATACCCTAGTATAGAAGCGTAACGTAAGTTTCCTTCAAAATTAAATAGAGATGTTGAAAGGTAAGATGGTAAAATGGCTGGTATCACACTATAACGAAAGGCTTGCAAACGAGTTAGTCCCATTGATTCTAGTGCTTCAAATGTCGACATATCCAGTGATTCGATTTGTTCGTACGTTAATTTACCAACATAAGAGATAGTAAAAATAAAAATAGCAACAGTTCCTGCCATTGTTCCTAAACCAAATACAAAGGTTGCGATTAATGCAATAACAATCGTTGGTAATGTTCGTAAGAAACTTAAAATCAATTTGAATAATGACGAAACAAAGCGGTTTTTTACAATATTATTAGAAGCCAATATAGCAAATGGAACAGCTAATAATGCCCCAATAAGTGACCCTAAGAGTGACATTTTAATCGTGTCAAACAGTGGTGTCCAAACTTTACTTAAAAAGTCCATTTTAGGTGGAAACATAGCTTTTAGCATCACAAAAAACTGATCGCCACGAGTTAGTAATTGCGTGAAGTTAAATTGTGTTACTTGTATAGAGATGTACATGAAAATAAGAACCAATAACACAATGAGCGGAGTGTAAGATGCTTTTTGAACGACTTGTTTTCCATTCGGCAAAGTGATCGTTTTTTTACGCATGGTTACTCTCCTTTCTTATCCCCATCATAAATGGTTGATAACACATCTTCTGTCACGTCTTTTGATGGACCATCATACACGATTTGTCCTTGTCTAATTCCAATCACTCGATCAGCATATTCTAATGCCAAATCAACATGGTGAATATTAATTAATACGGAAATATTTAAATCTTTGTTAATGCGTTTAAAATCATCCATGACCGTTTTTGCTGTGACAGGATCAAGAGCGGCAACTGGCTCATCGGCTAATATCACTTCAGGATGACTGGCGAGTGTTCTAGCTAAGGCCACACGTTGTTGTTGCCCACCAGATAGTTGATCCACTCTGACAAACGCTTTGTCTAAAATTCCAACGTTATCAAGAGACTCTAAAGCTGTCACTTTGACGTCTTCTGGAAAAATACCAAACACACGTCTCCACCAAGGAAGTTCTGGAACAGACGAAATCATGACATTTTTTAATACAGTTGCACGAGTAATCAAATTAAATGATTGGAAAATCATTCCAATTTGACGACGAAACGCTCTAATTTCTTTTCCTTTAATTTTGCCAACGTTTGTCTCATTAACCATCAATGTTCCTTCTGTAATGTCATGCATACGGTTGACGCAACGAATTAAGGTTGATTTACCTGCTCCTGATAGTCCGATGATTGCAACAAACTCACCTTGTTCAATTTCTAAATCAATATCTTTTAATCCCACATAACCATTTGGATAAACCATTTGGACATTATCAAACTTTATCATCTTAAAATCCTTTCTAAAAACAAACTGCCATCATCAAAAGAGATGATCGCAGTTTGACGTGTCGTTTTTCTTAAATTTATTTAGCGTCTTGAACTAATTTTTGTGCTTTTCGTTCATTATCATAGTCTTTAGGATTTGCTTCGACATAGCCTTCATGACTGTAGATACCGATAACTTTTTTACCTTCATCTGTTTTAGCGATGTTGATAAATGATTTTTGTAACGCTTTTTTCAAATCATCTGTCATTGTTTTTGAGTTTTTACTTACTGAGATAGTATCGTTATAAATTGCTGGTGTTACACCAATAACGTTTGTTTCATCCCAGATAGATTTGTCGCGGCCAAACTCTTTTTTCCAGTTTTCTTCATTGTCACGACGAGCATCAGCATAAGTTAATACCACATCAACTTGACCTGAAGCTAAACGAGCAAAGGCACTACCGTAAGAATCTGATTGAACGATATTTTTTAAATCAGTGATTTTTTTGTCGTAGTTTTCGTTTAACCATAGACTTGGGTAAATATATCCAGCTGGAGAAGATGAACTCATCACACTCCATGAAAGGTTATTTAAATCATCCCATGATACTTTTTCACCTTTATTTACTTTATCAGCAACTGCTTGGCCTTTTGAAGATGGTCCAGCAATCATTAACGCACGGTAAGAATCAACTTGTTTGTCAGTTGGCTCAGTTGGTTTATTTTCATTCCAAACTTTTGCTTCGTCTGAGTCGATTGACAATCCAGAACGTGTTGCAGTTAAGATAGGTTCTGCCCCTTGATCATATAATACATATGTACCACCTGGAATAAATCCAATGTCAAGTGTACCTGAATCTAGTGACTCACCAACAGCTTCAAAGTTAGTTCCAACAGTGATATCGATTTTTTTAACATCGTATCCTTGTTCTTTTAACTCTTTTTGCATTAATTCTTTCAGAGGTTCTGTTGCTGAAACAATTTCCTCTGGATCTCTTGATGGGACAAAACCAACTGATAATGTTTCAATGGTTTTGTCATCCTTACCTTTACTTGACTCGCTACCTTTATCTTTAGCAGAATCGCTACCACATGCGCCTAAAGTTGCTACCAATGCAACTAGACCTGTATACTTCACAACTTTTTTAAACAACACTTGTTCCTCCTTTTAATCGTCTGTATTCACATACTTGAACACTCTTAAATTATAGCATTTAACAATATAAAAGCAATTACATTTACAAAAAAATGTCTTAAAAACGAATATTTTATCTTACTTTTACATTAAATTAACGGTAAAGGAAGATTAAAAAAACAAGTGCAAAAATGCACTTGTTTTTTATTTTTGTAATTCGATTTTAATACAGCGATTCATGATAACATCTGTTATCCCGCTATCATATAAAAGGTCAGCTGCTTCATCATTTTCTATTCCTAGTTGTGCCCAAAAAACGGGTGCATCTGATTTTAAGAAATCTTTCGCCACATCAACTAATGCTGAACTTGGTCTAAAGACATCGACAATATCAATTGGTTGATCAACTGATTCAATAGAAGGATAGACTTTTTCACCTAAAATTGTTTTCCCTTCTTTCATTGGATTAACTGGAATAATCTTATATCCAGCATTTTGCATGACTTCTGCTACACGGTAACTTGTTTTTTCAGGATTATCACTTAGACCAACAACTGCGATAGTCTTTGCATTAGTTAAAATCTCTTTTACTTTTTTGTCGCCTAAATCTTTATATGCCATATTAATGACCTCCCTATTTTATAGGTCAATTATAACAAAATTTACCATTTACTTCCTTTAAAGTGCCTCTCTCAATTGTTCACCCGTATATTTCATGGTAAAATAATGACTGACCTTAAGGAGGATACAACGTGAAAACTATTTCGTTATTTATATTAGCCTACTTGTTAGGCTCGATACAATCAGGGGTTTGGATTGGCAAGATTTTTTATCATAAAGATATTAGAGAATTTGGTAGTGGTAATACTGGGACAACCAATACTTTCCGTGTATTAGGAAAACGAGCTGGAACAGCCGTATTATTTATGGATATCCTAAAAGGAACGGTAGCAACTTGTTTACCAATGTGGTTTGGTTTATCAATTGATCCATTGTGGTTTGGTGTCGCCGCGATATTGGGACATACTTTTCCAATATTTGGACACTTTAAAGGTGGTAAAGCTGTGGCGACAAGCGCTGGGATGTTACTAGCCTATTCACCGACTTTTTTCATCTATTCATCTAGTTTGTTTATCATCTTTTTATTTTTAACTAGTACAGTTAGTTTATCAAGCATGATTAGTGCGATTATTATTACCATTTCTACTATAGTATTACCAATTTACGCACCATTTATTTTAGCTAAACAAAACTGGTTATTAACCACACTTGCTGTGGCGATTACATTATTTATTATTATTCGTCACCGCGATAATATCAAGCGAATCAAAGCAGGGACAGAAAGCAAAGTAAATTTTGGTTTAAGAAAAACAAAAAACCGTTAGACTCCATGGTTAGTCTAACGGTTTTACATTTTCTATAAAAATGTAATTATGCTTCTTTAGTCATAACGTCTTTTCCATCATAATGACCACATGAAGGGCACACATGATGAGATTTTCTCATTTCACCACAGTTACTGCAAGCTGTTAAACCTGGTGCAGACAATTTGTAATGAGTACGACGTCTATTTTTACGAGCTTTTGACGTTTTTCTTTTTGGTACTGCCATTTAGATACACCTCCCTACTAACTTAAATACGTGACAAGTCACATATATTCCAATCCTACTACTCATCTTCCTTGAAAAAGTCAGATAATTTAGCAAGACGAGGATCAATGGTTGATGCTGCTTCAGTTTCGTGTTCTACCTTAATATCATCTTCTGAAACAACTTGCCAAAAGTCACCTTTTGGTAATTCTGTTGATTGCTTTTCTTCTTCTGTTAAGACTTGTAATGGTAAATTTAATAGGATAAAATCTTCAATTGCTTCTGTTAAATCAATCAAATCTTTTTCCAAAATAATTATCAAGTTTTTATCATCTTCTGGTACATCTTTCAATGCATCATACTGTTTTGGTGTCATGTATTCTTCATCAATCAGAAGATTTAATGGCAATGCCACAGGTTCTAACGAACGAGATGATGGAACAGTAAGAATGGTTTCCATCGTCATATGAGCATAATAACCTATCTCATCGACTTCTAAAAACCCATTGACTTTAATTGGAGAAATATCAATAATAGATGGTTCTCTTTTCTTTAAAGAGGCTGATAAATCAATTGTTTCTAAGAAATCAACTTGACTTCCTCTAAACTTATTTAATTCGGACAATGCCCACTTCATTCTATCACTCCTTAAGCAACAAAAATAATTATACTAGTCTGTAATTCCTTTGTCAATCAGTTTTTAATAACATCATAGGGTTTACTTTAATTATCCAATCGGCGGTTTTCACCAATCATGGTGATTTGCTTTGAAAGATACTTAATTCGCTCCATAATACGTTTTGCTTTCAATGGTTCATCGTCTCCCTTTTGTGAAAAACGAAGGTGTTCTTCCTCTAACTGTTTCATATCTAAGTTAGAAGAAAAAAAGGTTGGTAGTTTTTCTTGCATACGGTATTGTAAAATAACTCCCAATACATCATCTCGTATCCAGGCACTCATAGAATCAGCCCCGATATCATCCAGCATCAGGATGGGTGTTTTTTTTACGGTATCAATTTTTGATGCGACGCTGTCATCTTTAATGGATTGCTTCATCTCCACACAAAAGGTTGGAAAATGGATAATGGTCGTTCGAATCCCTTTTGTTGCTAATCCATTTGCAATAGCTCCTAACAAATAAGTCTTTCCTACGCCAAATGTACCATACAAGTATAGTCCTTGATGAAATTCTTTGGGGTTTTCATAGTAATCATTCATAAACATTATGGCTTCACTCAATGCTTCTTTTCTCTCAGCCGTAATATTAAACTGATCTAATGAGGCGTCTTTTATGTCTTTTGGCATAGAAATGGCTTGTACGCGATTGCGAATGGTCTCATACTCTTTTTTCTTCAATAGTTCTTCAGTCGGAACATAGGTAACATCAATAAAATGATGATTTAAAAATAGTTTTGGCTCGTATCCTGGGGCAATCATACTGGCGTCATTGGTAAGAAATTTTTCTTTTTCTTTGACAAACTCATATAGTTTAGCTGAACTTTTTAAAATATCATCATCGGTCAACTGATCACGATGCTCTGCAATAAACGTTTGAACATCTTGATCTTTTTGCACAATTTCCATTAGTTTAACTAGACGGTCTTGGATATTTTGGTTATTAACGGTTCGATTCAGTTGTTGATTAATATGTTTCATGATGACTCACCACCTTGATTAAATTTCTTTAATTGTTGCTCTAACAGAGATAATTCTTCTCCTGAAAGAGGCGTTTCTTTTCGACTGTCATCTGTCGCCCAGTCTGGTAATGTTTCTTTTCTCGTTGGTTTTGTCGAGTAGTTTCGACGATAATTCTTGCTTGTTGCTTTCTTAGTCGATTCTTGTTTGAAGTTTTTCACTTGTTTTAAAGCTTCAGATGCTTTAAACACTTTATTTTGTGCCCAATTATTCGCAATCGTATTCACCATATTTTGATTAAGTGATGGATTGTTTAACACGACCAATGAATAATGAATTAACATATTAATCACTTCATCCGGCAAGTTAGATTGAGCTTTTAAATTTTCAATCGTCCAACGTTCATTTTGCGCGACAAATCCATTTTTTTGTTCTTTAATGGCTTTTAAAAAAATAAGGGGGGCAATTCTTTCACACGATGTAATCACGGCAATCTCTTCTGGAGAAAATCCTTGATGTTTCAAATCATTTTTATGACGTTCAATTGCTTGATCTTGTTCTTTAAGCGTTAATGGTGTCACTTGATTGTTTTTTACATTCAATGCTGTCGATTTAGCTTGATGATATTTTTTATAAATATGACGTTTAAATTCTGTCACATCAATTTTGTTTGTGACATAGTCTAAACAATATTTGACATGACTCACCATCTCTAGTTCATTTATGCCATATAAGCCATGAATTGTGTAAACAAGTGGTTTAAATTCATTGGTTAAAAAGGTTTGATCAATGTTTAAACCAGACAAGTTATCTACGAAAAATTCCCAATCAAATGTTTCACTTTCTAGCGTGGGTTTAACAGATGTTGGCATTTGCTTCATGATTTGATTTGTTTGTTCAATTAATTTATTAGATGGGATTAATCGCTCAGAACTTAACTGGAACGTATCAGTATACTTATTCGTAATATCGCTATAATCTGATAAATCAGGTTGATCAGGTTGAAACATGTCAACTAATAATTGAAATCGTTGTTCTCCCACCCTGTCTAATAATAATAGACTCAAGACATCATCAGCTAAAAAAATATGCGGTGGTAAAACATTTGCTAATAGATAGATATAATGATACCCCTCATCTTTTTTTCTAACATAAGTTTTTAATAGACCTATAGCTTCTAACTTGATACGTGATTGATATAATTCCTGAAGCCCATTATTTATTATATCTTGTAACACAAAATGAGCGGTTGGTTTCTTAAATACCGATACATTGCTTAATAAGTTATGATATAGCATTAAAGCATTCCCACCAATGATTGGTTGATACAGTAGGTTCAAAACACGTGTATCTTCTCCATTTAACAGGCAATAACCATGAACTTCAAATGTATCTTTAGGCTTTAAATGGGTCTGTGTGTTCATCACCTAATACTCACTTCACTTTCTAATCATGTTTTTCTTTATCAATAATTTCTTGTAATTCTTTCAAAAAGACACTCATATCTTTAAACTGGCGATAGACACTGGCAAAACGAATATAGGCAATCTCATCAAGATTGACTAATTCTTCCATGACATATTCTCCAATTAGATTCGTCGATACTTCATTATCTCCTTTTTGTCGGACTCTATTTTCTATGCGCTCAACGACTTGTTCCATCTGATCCATTGACACTGGTCTTTTTTCAGCTGAACGGACCAAACCTCTTAGTATTTTTTCGCGATTAAACTCTTCTCTTGCCCCATTTTTCTTTATAACAAGTAAAGGAGCAACTTCAATACGCTCGAATGTGGTAAAACGAAAACCACACTTTTCACATTCTCTTCTACGACGAATAGCACGATTGTCATCTGCAGGACGACTATCTACTACTCGCGATCCATTATAGCTACATTTTGGACATTGCATTTTTTTCACCTCTTCATAAACTGTCTCAATAGACAAAATAGTAGCACTATTATAACATGTAACACCACTATTGGTATAGGCAAACTAGTTTAGACGGATTAAGCCATTATAACAAATTTTTCTCCATACTAAAAAACAAGAAATCTTTTCTAATTATTTTGTATTTAATAGTGACTATTTCCCTTTAAATAGTGACTATTTTATGACTATGTAAAAAATATGTGTTAATATCGCAAACTGTGTGACACATCGTCACTTTAGGTGTAATATAGAAACGTAAATAACTATATTAAGTGAGGTGTTCAATGTGGCAGATACTACAACTGCACAACAACAAACTGTCAAACATAAATGGTGGGCATTAGCCGTACTCGCTCTGTCTGTATCTCTAGTTGTAATAGATGGAACCATTGTTAATGTGTCTTTACCCGTCATTATGAAAGATTTAAAATTATCTTTTACAGATGCTGAATGGATTATTACGCTTTATTCTTTAATTTTCTCTTCTTTATTAATTACCATGGGACGCATTGCAGATAATTTTGGTCGAAAAAAAATGCTCATTACTGGAATCATTATTTTTTTAGTTGGCTCTATAATGGCTAGTTTTTCAAAAGATATTACCTTTATGTTAGCTGCTAGAACCATGCAAGGTATTGGAGGAGCTACGGTTTTACCAACTACCTTATCAGCTGTTAATGCACTGTTCTTTGGAAAAGATCGTATTGTCGCTTTTGCTGTATGGGGCTCAGTGATTTCTGGTATGGCAGCTATTGGACCATTGTTAGGTGGGTATTTTACCACTTATATGACATGGCACTGGATTTTCTGGATTAATTTACCAATTGGTTTATTTATTATTTTAGCGGCTTTAAAATTTTTACCTGAAACTTATGGTGAAAAGATGACGAATGGTTTTGATTTTATTGGCTTTATTTTATCAACTATTGGGTTAATTTTATTAGTATTTGGTATTATTGAAGGACGTAATTATGGTTGGTGGCACGTAAAAGGCGATCATCCCACTCTCTTTAACTTATCTATCATCCCAACCCTACTTGTTGTAGGAGCTATTTTCTTTGCTTTATTCTTAGTTTGGGAAGCACATTTAAGTAAAACAAATAAATCTCATTTACTTGATTTATCACTATTTAAATTCAAAAGTTTTTCATTGGGTAACACGATTGCAGGGATTGTGGCAATTGGGGAATCAGGTTTGTTATTCTTATTACCACTATTTTTACAAAATATTTTAACACTTAGTCCAATTAAATCAGGTGCTATTTTAGCGATGATGGGACTTGGTGCCTTTTTAGCTGGTGGAATGGCATCCTTTATTGTTGAAAAAACATCTGCTTCATTTGTTGTTTCTCTTGGATTATTCCTAGAAACACTTGGATTTTTCGGTTTCTTTAAAACCGTTGATCCAAATAATGGCTTAACTTGGATTATTGTTTGGTTAGTCGTATACGGTATCGGATTAGGTTTTGCATCTGCTCAATTAACGTCAATTGTATTAAAAGATGTGCCTCCTGCTCAATCTGGTCAAGGATCAAGTATCCAATCCACTGTTCGTCAAATTGGTTCTGCGCTAGGAATTGCGATTATCGGAACGGTATTTGGGTTACAACTACAACACGATATCCCAAATACACTAGACAATGTTGGATTGCCAACTCAAGTTCAACATTCACTTGAATCAAGTGTGATTGATAGTGCAGGATCATCTATTCGTGTGTTAAAACAATCAAATCCTGAAACATTGCATTTAACAAAATCAATTCAAGCTAATATTGTTACAAAATTAGATCACAACTTTACAAATAGTGTGGTTAAAACAATCGGTATTGCCTCCATTATTATGTTTATTAGTTTTATTTTAACGTTTGGTCTTTATAAACGAAAAGATAAAGCCACAAAATAAAAAACGAAACCACCTGAACGAAAACGCTCAGGTGGTTTTTTTATGAGAAGTGTGTTAGCCAATTATCGACTTGTTTTAATGTTTCTTCGATTGATCCACTATTGTCAATGACAACATCAGCTAATCGTTTCTTTTCTTCTAAATCCATTTGACTATTGATTCGGTTTAATGCATCTGCTTTGCTTAAGTGATCACGTGACATTAAACGAGTTAGTTGCACCTGTTTTGGAACATAACAAACCATGACACTATCTACCATCTCATCATATGCTCCTTCATAAAGAAGTGGAATATCAAGCACAATGAGAGGTGCTTTTCTCGACTGGAAATAAGTCACTTTCTCTAAAATATTTTGACGAATTTCTTTTGACAGTATGGTATTTAATTGTTCTCTTTTTTTTTCATCCTCAAAAATAATCGATCCTAATTTTTTTCGATTAAGTTTTCCATTAGACAACAGAATCTCTTCACCAAAATGAGCCACAATCTGATTTAACCCAGTTGTATTAGGCTCTACCACTTCTCTAGCAACGATGTCTGCATCAATCACTGGAATGTGTTTTGATTTGAAAAACTGACTAATGGTTGATTTTCCAGAAGCAATGCCACCAGTTAACCCTAATAAATAAGTCATCGTTGACTCCCCCCTAATCATGAGTGACTTGACAGATAGGACAAAAGTGCGTGCCACGTTGGGCGACCTTTATTTTTTCAATCGTATGACCACAGCGTTTGCAAAGTTCACCTTGTTTACCGTATGCCGATAAATACACTTGAAAATGGCCAGCATCTCCTAAGGCATTTTTATACGTTCTAATGGTGGTTCCACCAGCCTCTACAGCTGTCGCTAAGACATCAATAATAGATTGATGAAGTGTTTCAACTTCATTGTCCGTTAGTTTTGATGCTATCTGCTCTGGATGAATACACGATTGATACAATGCTTCGTCTACATAAATATTGCCTAACCCTGTGACAAGTGTTTGATCTAATAATAGTGGCTTAATAGCACGATGTTTTTTCTTTAATTGCTGTTTAAAAACCTCTAAATCAAAATCAGGTAAAATAGGTTCTGGACCAAGTTTTTTAATTCCTTTGTACTCTTCACCCAGTCCTTTAGGTTCTAATGATAAGCGACCAAATTTTCTAACATCTAAATAACGTAATTCTGTTCCATCAGTAAATTGAAAACGAACGTGCGTGTGTTTTTGAATCTCATCAGTTTGACTATGATATTCAAATTTTCCTTCCATTCGTAAATGACTAATCATATCATTTTGACTTAATTTAAAAATCAAAAATTTACCACGTCTGTCCACATCTAAAATCGTTTGACCAACTAATGTATGAATAAATTCGTCTACTTCAGGGGACTCAATAATTCTTCCCCAATCGACGATAACATTACTAATTTCTTTTCCCTTAACAAGTTGAACCAGTCCTTTTCTGACTGTTTCAACTTCTGGTAATTCAGGCATTCACTCTACCCCTTTATCTTATTTGGCATCATACCATGTGTCACCATAACTACTATCTGCTCTAAGTGGGACAGATAATTCAACGGCATGATTCATGGTTTCTTCGACTAATTGTTGCAAGACTGGAATTTCTTCCTCTGGTGCTTCAAATACTAACTCATCGTGTACTTGTAACAACATCGTTGCTTGCAGGTTTTCTTCTTTTAATCGTTTATGTATCTGAATCATCGCAATTTTTAAAATATCAGCAGCACTTCCTTGAATTGGCGTGTTAATCGCTGTTCTTTCAGCAAATGAGCGCAGATTAAAGTTTCTAGCATTGATATCTGGTAAATAACGGCGACGATGATACATCGTTTCAACATACCCCTTATCTTTTGCTTCTCGCACAATGTCTTCCATATATTTTTTAACACCTGGATACATTGTAAAGTAACGGTCGATGAACTCTTGCGCTTCTTTTCGTGTAATGCCTAAATTTTGTGATAAACCATAATCACTAATCCCATACACAATCCCAAAGTTAACGGCTTTTGCTTGGCGACGCATATTGCTATCTACGTCTTCAGCTTTTTCAATACCAAACACACGCATCGCTGTACTTGAATGAATATCCATTCCTTCAATAAACGCTTCTTTTAAATGTTCATCATCAGAAATAGCCGCTAACACACGCAACTCAATTTGAGAATAGTCGGATGCGAACAATTTCCATCCCTTTTGTCGTGGAACAAATGCTTGACGAATTTGACGTCCTTCTTCCAATCGAATTGGAATATTTTGCAAATTAGGGTCAACTGAGCTTAGTCGCCCTGTTTGAGTTAGTGTTTGAATGTATCTGGTATGGATTTTATTATCTTCAAAAATGACTTTTAATAATCCTTCCACGTACGTTGATTGAATTTTAGCTAACTGTCGATAAGACAAAATACTATCAATAATGGGTGACTCACCCTGTAATTTTTCTAATACGTCAACCGCTGTCGAATAACCGGTTTTTGTTTTCTTAATAACAGGCAATCCCATTTTTTCAAATAAAATCACACCCAATTGTTTTGGCGAGTTAATGTTAAACTCTTCGCCGGCAATACCGTAAATCGTTTGTTCAATCTCACTTAATCTCTCAGCAAATTCGCCTTTCATTTCTTGCAATCGACTCGCATTCACCGTAATGCCTTCTATTTCCATATCAGCTAAAATCAAGGCAATTGGTAATTCGATATTATAAAATAAATCAGCTTGGTTTTTATCTTCAAGATCGGTCATGATTGGCTCATACAATGAGTCTATTGCGATAACCTTACGAGCTAAATGCTCATATAACGTGTCAATGGATTCAGGTAACCCTTTCTTTGCTCCCTTACCATAAACCACTTCATCACGATCCACATCATAATAATCATAAAAATGAGCGATTTGAGCTAAGTCTTCACTATTATTCGTTGAATCAGCTAAATACGCAGCTAATAGCATATCAAATTTAACATTTTCAAGTTTAATGTGATAACGATTTAACGCTACATATTGTCTTTTTGCATCAAAAACTTTTTTCGTTTTTTCATTGTCTTGAAGCCATTGAACCAACAATGGATGCGAAAGTAAGTCCATATTATCTGTCACATAGACTTTTTCTTTGTTTCCAAAAGCAAACCCAACAATTGGGGAAGTATGATAATTTTCTCCTAACATCTCTGCATAAAACGTCATATCTGAAGTAAACATATCTTCCCTTAAATCTGACACAACCTCATAATGAATCGCGACTTTTTCAACTAAATCACTTTCTACATGACTGGTATCTAATTTTGCCAAGAATGAATTAAAATCCATTTCTTTATAAAAAGGAATCAACTTTTCTAAATCTTTCCCATTATAAACTAAATCATCTAGCGTCATATCGAGTGGAACATTTGTATCAATGGTGGCTAGTTTTTTACTTAATAAGGCAATGTCTTTTTCATTGATCAGATTTTCTTTCATTTTACTTTTTTTCATATCATCAATGTGTTCATAGATACCTTCAACTGTGCCATACTCTTTTAATAACTTGATAGCTGTTTTTTCACCAATTTTAGTGACACCAGGAATATTATCTGATTGATCTCCTGCTAGACCTTTCATGTCGACAATTTGTGACGGAGTTAATTCATATTTTTCCATAATATGCTCAGGTGTATAACTTTCGATTTCACTGACACCTTTCACCGTTACATCCACTTTCGTGTGCTCACTTGCTAGTTGAGTTAAATCTTTATCTCCAGATAACACCACAACATCTATTTCCTCCGAGGCATAGTTTGTCGCAAGTGTTCCAATGATATCATCTGCTTCATAATTATCTAGTTCAAAATGCTTCATCCCAAGACCTTCAATTAAATCTCGTAAATAAGGCATTTGTTCCTTAAATTCACTTGGTGTTTTTGCTCGTCCCGCTTTATAATCTTCGTAAAATGCATGTCTAAAGGTTGTTTTCCCTGCATCAAATGCTACTAATACATGAGTTGGTTCTTCTTTAGCTAATATATTTTCTAACATATTATTGACTGCATATAACGCATTTGTATGTAAACCATTGTTATTTTTGAAACGTTCAAGTGACTGATAGAGTGCATAGAATCCTCTAAACGCAATACTATTTCCATCGACTAATAATAATTTTTTCTTCGCCATTATGACACTCCATTTCTATTCTTCTGTTAATATTCTATCAAATTTTACATGCTATTGCGAAAGTTAAAAATCCTAAAGGGGTTTATTTTTGTCTAGCTGCATTATTCTTTTGAAAGATTATCTTGTTTGCGATAATAGTTTATGTAAATAAATCTTTATAATAACCAGTAAAATAAAAAAAAAATGATTTCTATTCATTGCCAGCCATACCAATAATAATTAATAAAAAAACACAAAACCCTTAGATTCTGTGTTTTGATCGTTAACTAATAAAAAACGA
Organism: Vagococcus changpingensis; assembly: GCF_058211775.1. Lineage (NCBI taxonomy): Bacteria > Bacillati > Bacillota > Bacilli > Lactobacillales > Enterococcaceae > Vagococcus > Vagococcus changpingensis. The sequence continues at coordinate 304,498 of NZ_JBYVZB010000001.1, read as the reverse complement.
CACGCCTAACATAAAAACAATCGGTATCACCACAAATGCGACTGCTTTCCAATTAGCCAGATTAATCGTCATGCCAATCCCCATTCGCTTTTCAACCCAAAAGGATGGATCCTCTCGATTATAATAAAACATCCCCCATTTCCAGTATTTATCATCATCATAGGCTTGTGGTATCACACTTGACGGATTTAATCTAGAACCACTTTGTCCATAAATCACCATTAAACTGATAATAGTGAGTAACATGAGTCCTAAAAGGATAATGAATATTTTAAACAGTGTCTTCTCAGTGAGCAGTGGTACCACACTGGTCATTTGGATACTAAATATCGTGATTTGGACTAATACCGCAATCACTACTCCTACATAAGAAGATATTTTTCTAAAAGACTGACTCCATTTAACTGATTGATTATTCATCACTCGTTGTTTGCCACGTTTATATGATTCATTGGTGATGCTTAATATAAATACCATGACTAATTGAATAATGGGTAAAGAATAAATATTAAACCATGTTTTATCAACTATTCTTGTAGGATTTCCTTGAAAATCCCATTGCATGATGATTTTATTAGGGATAATTGCTTGATGTTTGATCGTGATAATTATTTCGATTGCGATAATAATAAGTTGAATAGCAACTAATAACCACGTCGGAAAAATCGTCATAGTTTCTCGGTAATTTAAATCAAGCACCATTTTTTTGTTTGGTTGATAGCCTTCTTTAATTAGTTGGTTTTTATAACATGCTACTTGTCGATTCGCAATGAAATAGGCGACAATCCCAAATACCATTTGAAGAGAGATAAAGACCACCATTATAATGCTCAATGTTTCCTCTGATAGATTTAATCCTTTATCAAAAAAAATAAACAATAGTATCATCACTATGCTTAACAGCATATTTTGATTAAAATATCGTTTCTTTAACTGAATGATGTCATCGGTTTCTTTTGATAAAGTCACACCAAAAATAATCCCTCTTTGTGTTATGTAAGGTGTCATAGACATTGAAAACCCTAAAAATAAAAGTAACGCACTAATTATCCAAATCATTTATTTCACATCCTTCAAGTATATTTAATCTTTGCTCAATTAATGCCTCTATATCTAGATCAAAAATTAACCCATCAATAATAATTTCATCTAATTTTTGTTGAATTTGTTTTTTATTTTCTTCACTGGTTTGAATTGGTTTTTCACAACTCACTGTAAAGCCTTTTTTTTCTTGAACCAATACACCCTCTTCTACAAGTAATTTGTACGCTTTATTAATCGTATGCAAATTCACACCAATATCTCCAGCCAGCGATCTCACGCTTGGCATACTTTGCCCCTTCTTTAGATTCCCTAATACAATTGCTCGCTTTATTTGAAACATTAGCTGACTGTATATTGGTATAATGCTCTCTGTATCAATCTCTATCATGGTCTCACCTCTTTTTGTTATAGTTATAGTATAACGAAAATCGTTATATGTCAACTATAACAAAAAAGGTGTCAAAAAAAAGAAGCCCCTTTTTAAAAGGACTTCTCTTACTTGTATTAATCTCTACCGAAAATTCTTACTAACGCTAAGAATAAGTTGACGATATCAAGGTATAAGCTTAATGCACAATAAACAGCTAAACCTGATGCTGTTTTCATACCACTTTCTTGATAAATTACTTTAATTTTTTGATTATCATATGCAATTAATCCGGCAAAAATGACAACCATTGAATAAGAAATAAAATAATCAACTGGGGCACTTTTTAAGAAAAAGACGTTAATCAGTGTCGCAATAATCACACCAATCACTAAACTATATAAAGCATGACCTATGGCACTTAAATCTTTTTTGATAAACACACCAAGTAGTGACATCCCAACAAACATAATCGCTGTTGTAACAAACGCACGAACAATGGCTTGTTGATTGTACATCGCAAGCGTGACAGAAATGGTCACACCAGTTAAAGCGGAATAGGCGATAAACCCAATGAATGATTTAGCTGAATCATTAAACGCATTTTTTCCAAGGTAAACAACTAGTACAAGTTGTGCTATCCACATACCCCAAAATAGTAATGGATTACCAAAAATAACGGGTAAAACAGATTCAGCAAATACATTAAGCACTAAGTAAGAAATTAAGGCACTAATACCTAAGCCAACTCCTAAATAGCCATATACTTTACTATAAAATTTCGCTAAACCATTTGTATGTTCAATTGTTTGATGTTGTTGATTCATTGACATCTCTCACTTTCTCTTTTGTATTAAGTTCGACAATAACCACCGAATTTAAAAGACGTTCATCATCATAATCATACGCTTTAACAGAAAGTGTCATCGTTCTCTTCAACTCGTCAATGTTTATGATTTCAAAATGAAACGTCAATGTTTCACCGTGATACACATTTCGAAGTAAGTTAAATGTTAGATTTACAATATTCCATCCTGGACCTGGTAAATGTTTTGAGATATTACTTGAAATAATTCCCATTAACATGATACTTGGTACAATTGGCGCATCATTAATCGTTTCTTCTGCAAATTCTGTTTGAATAAATAAAGGATTCGCATCTTTGGTTAATCCTAGATAGAGTAAAATTTGGCTATCTTCTAAGGTTTCTGTGATGCTTAAAATCTCTCCTTCATTAAATTCCGTAATGGCTTTAATTTTATTTTTTGACGAATCGATGATTACCTCTCCCTTCCTTTTTATCTTATCATATCAGAAAACAATCACCAACTACATTGTATTTGGCCGAGTGTTTCCTAATAAACTTTCATACTCAACTTCAAATTTTTGTACGTCTCCTGCTCCCATAAAAATCACAACAGCCTCTTTGTAATCAAGTAGTGGTGACATATTTTCTAGTGTAATTAAATCGCCACCTTTTGAAATTTTAACGCCTAAATCTTCAATTTTTACTGAACCAATTTCTTCTCTTGCAGAACCAAAGATGTCACATAAATAAACTTGGTCAGCATGATCTAGTGATTCAGCAAATTCATCCAATAACGCAATGGTTCTAGTAAACGTATGTGGTTGGAAGACAGCAATAATTTCTTTTTCAGGATATTTTTGTCGCGCAGCATCAATCGTTACTTTGATTTCTGCTGGGTGGTGAGCATAATCATCTACAATAATCATATCAGAAACGCGTTTTTCACTAAAACGACGTTTCACGCCACCAAATGTTAACATCTCTTTGGCGACTAAACTCATATCAAATCCTTCTAGGTGAGAAATCGCAATCACACTTAAAGCATTTAAAATATTGTGCACGCCGTATGTTGGCACTTTAAATGAGCCAATCATATCTCCTTTATGGAGTACATCAAATGATGACCCTTCAGTTGTTCGCTCAATATTAACCGCTTGGAAATCATCTGTATCATTTAAACCATAATAGTAGATTGGCACATCTGTTTTCAAACGTCTTAAGTTTTTATCATCACCAAATGCGATGATTCCTTTTTTCACTTGATTAGCAAATGACTGGAATGCATCAAACACATCCTCAATGCCATGATAATAATCAGGGTGATCAAAATCAATGTTTGTCATAATCGCATAGTCAGGAGAATATGCTAAAAAGTGACGACGATATTCACATGCTTCAAAACAGAAGAATTTCGCTCCGGGCTCACCATGTCCAGTCCCATCTCCGATTAAGTAACTTGTTGGCTCAATTCCTGAAAAGACGTGAGACAACAATCCTGTAGTCGTTGTTTTTCCATGAGAACCCGTTACCGCAATGCTTGTAAAGTGCTTAATAAATTCTCCTAAAAATTTATGATAACGAATAACCGGTAATCCTTTTTTAAGTGCGGCTTTTATTTCAATATGACTGTCTGGAAACGCATTTCCAGCGATAATCACCATATCATCTTGTATATTCACTTCTTGAAATGGTTTAATTGGAATGTTAGCCAATTCTAATTCTCTTTGAGTAAAGATATATTTGTCAATATCAGATCCTTGTACTGTAAATCCTTTTTGATGCAAAATAAGAGCTAATGCACTCATTCCTGTTCCTTTAATTCCGACAAAGTGATACGTTTTATTTTTATTCAGTTCCATAGAAAAGCTCCTCTATTAATATAATAAATTATGACTATCCTGTATTATCTTACAATTAAGATAACAATTCAATAAAAAATACTTACAAGAATCCACTGATTCCAGTAAGTATTTCCCTAATCAAAATAAAAGTTATCTGAGTCTTGTCTTGATTCATCTTGCATAATACCAGACAATGATTTTTCTAATCGATTATTTTTTTTAGCTGATATTGGTGTGGTATCATCAACCATTTCTACTGGGTCTAATTCATCCATCATTAACAAATGGTCTTTAGCCGATTGTCTTAACTCTTTCATGACTTGTGTTGATTCAATCTCACTATTACTAGCTGGTTTATCATCAATCAATGATGCTGGAATATACTTAGGTTTGAATAAATCTTGTGGGTTTTCTCCAGGTAAGTGATAAGAAGAAGAAAATGGTTTACGATTATGATGTCGTTTACGGTATTTAGCTTGGCCATTTTGATCTGTCTCATATAACTTATTAGAAAAAGATGATTGTGGTGCTTTATATTCTTGTTCACTAGGCTCAGCAAAAACCTGATTAGTCATCTTCTTAATTTCAATATTGCTACTATTTAAGTTAACCGTCTTTTCTGCTGTTTTCTTTGGTGTCACCGTTTTAGAAGTCAAAGGTGCTTTAGCTTTTTTTACGTTAATTTTTTGTTGCACACTTCGATTCGGTTCAGCTCGTTCGATTTCCATCTCTGGCAAACCATCTTCCCCAAAATATTTTGGTTCAGAAACCATTTCGATAGGATCTAAGATAACTGTGTCATTTTCTTGACTACTCACAGTTCGTTTAGCATTATCACCCAACTGTTGTGATAGTCTATTTAATTTGACTCCTGTCTCATCATCATAAACAGGAAATCGAAAGTGTTTACGCTTATCAGAAAAATTCATCATTTATCATTCCTTTAATTTCACTTTATTTATTCTAACATACCTCTAGATAGAAAACATCTAATTTAACGTTAAATAAATAAAAAGTACAAAGATTTAACTTTGTACTTTCCTTGTTTATTTAATGGAATAAATGCCATAGAAACGGTATATACACATCTAACAGTGGGGCAAGAATACCAAAAAGAATTAAACTAACACCAAAAATAGATAACACAATACCGCTAACTTTATGCGATTTTTTCAACATGTAAAAGATTAATACAACAATAAGAGCAACTGCCAATAAAATAGCTAGCTCAACTGAGCCCATATTTAAAGTATTTCCATTCATTAGTGGTTTAATAATTTGAGAATATAAAAACCAAATTAATTCAATCACATAAATAACCAAAAACCCTTTTAATAATAAGCGATATTTATTGTTCGACTGATTATTTGCCATTAATTCACTCCTCCCTTATATATAACACAATATGCATTATACCAAACTAAATGGCTTTTGTTAATCTTATTTAGCACCCAATCAATAAAAAAACTAGCCCTAAGGACTAGTCTAGTGAAAACATTATTTAATAATATACGATTCCATTTCAGGAGCGTTTTCAATTGTATCGGCTACTGGACATGTTTTGTTGATAAAACGCACGTAATCAGCAATTTCTTCGTCTGTGTTATCAGCGTCGATATAAAAATTTGACACGATTTTAGAAAAACCAACTTTAGCATTTGGATTTTTTCCTGAAAAACCATCTGTATCTAATTCGCCTTCTACTTCTACTTTGATAGATTTTAGATTAATTTTATGATAAGCGGCAAAGCTCTTAGCTACGATGACCTTACAAGCCCCTAATGCACCTAATAACGCTTCCACTGGATTCATTCCAGTATCATTTCCGCCTAGATTTTTAGGTTCATCTAATATAAATTCAAAACCTCTTGATTTTACGGAAACTTGTACTCCTTGAGTATTCTCTGCTACTGTTTTAAATGTTCGAACTGTCATACTAACTTCCTCCTAATCTAATATACCTCTCATGGTATCACAAAATAAGTATTTTTTAACTCAAATGACATTATTTTACTAAAATCCTATCATTTAAAAACGCTCTCAATCCTATTATTTCATTCATCATTACTTTAAAAGAGTAATATAATTGGAAAATAACATAAAAAAATCAATATGATTTCTTTATACATACAATGAAACCTATCAGATTAACTAAAAAAAGAAGCCATAATAATCGCTTCTTTTCAATATTAAAGATTAATCAACTAATGCTTTATCATAAATCGTGTAATCACATCGGTAAATAAACAAATATTTTCCATCAATTAAAATCCCTGTACTTTTTGGCACATCCGTTGAATACATTGATACTTTATTTCCAGCATAAGTTGCTAGCGGGGTTCCATTTTGACTTCTTATCAAAATCACTTTGTCTTTTCCTTTAAACGAATTACTAAAATCATTCACCATTGAGTTAATCATTGGCACACTTCTTTTAGTATTGTTGATATCTACTTTGTCAGCATATTCATCAAAAACGTTGGTTAGTCCTTTTTCCTCAATAATCATTGATGAGCCAACATGATGCATTTCATTTTTACCGACAGTAATTTGAATCACACTGGAGTCTTTACTATCTTCATCTGTGTCGAAGGTACTATCTCGTTCAATTTTGACAGATTTTCCTTGAACTTTATCCATCACTTGGCTTTGTTCATCATACGTTCTAACAGTCATCTCTAAACCTTTAAAACTTTGTTCAAACTGCTTAAAAGAATTCATAATATCTTGGCAACCTGATAACATGATTACTGTCATACTTAATAATCCCACTACTAATAATTGTTTTTTATGTTTCATGATTAGCTCCTCTCCTTACTAAAAAAAGCAAAGATGATTTAACATCTTTGCTTTTTATTATACTACTCTTCGGTTTGTAATGCAGTAAATGATAATTTACCCTCTACTACTTCAATCATGACGTCTGTTTTAGGACCAATTTTTCCAGCAACAATTTCTTTAGCAAGAGGTGTTTCCACTTCTTTTGTTAAGAAACGTTTGATTGGACGAGCGCCGTAAATTGGATCGTATGCTTGTTCAGCAATCCAAGTTTTCGCATCCTCAGAGATTGTTAATTTGATATCTTGATGAGCTAAACGTCTTGTTAAGCTTTCAGTCATTTTCACGATGATATCTTTCACGTTGTCTAGAGTAAGCGGACTAAACAAGATAGTATCATCAATACGGTTTAAGAATTCTGGTTTGAAGTGACCACGTAACATGTCAAGAACCCCTTCTTTAGCACTCTCAGATACGTTTCCATCTTCATCTACGCCATCAAGCAATAGTTGAGACCCAATATTACTTGTCATGATTAACACAGTGTTTTTAAAGTCAACGACACGACCTTTAGAGTCAGTCAAACGACCATCATCTAGCACTTGAAGTAAAATGTTAAACACATCTGGATGAGCTTTTTCAATTTCATCAAGCAAGACAATAGTGTACGGACTTCTTCTTACTGCCTCTGTTAATTGGCCACCTTCCTCGTAACCAACATATCCAGGAGGAGCTCCGACTAAACGAGACACGCTATGTTTTTCCATGTACTCACTCATATCCAAACGTACCATATGGTCTTCAGAATCAAACAAGTTTTCAGCTAATGATTTCGCTAACTCTGTTTTACCCACACCAGTAGGTCCTAAGAATAGGAATGACCCAAGTGGACGATTAGGGTCTTGCAATCCAGCACGAGAGCGAATCACCGCATCAGACACCGCATCGACTGCCTCATCTTGACCAATCACACGTTTATGGAGTGTTTCGTTTAAGCGTAAGATTTTTTCTCTTTCGCCTTCTTCAAGTCGTTTCACAGGGATACCAGTCAAACGACCAACTACAACTGCGATTTCTTTGTCAGTTACCACTTCTTGTACCATACGGCCATCATGTTTTTCTTTTTCTTCTAATTCTTTTAACTCTTTTTCAAGTTTTGGAATCGTTCCATGACGTAACACAGCAGCTTCTTCTAAATCGTAGTTACTTTCTGCGTTTTCAAGTTGTGTTCTGGCTTGATCCAACTCAGAACGTTTTTCATTTATTTTGTTTAATTCTTCTTTTTCAGTCTCCCATTGCATTTTTAGTGTATTGGCTTCTTCTCTTAATTCAGCCAACTCACCTTGAAGAATGTCTAAACGTTTTTTACTTGCATCGTCATCTTCTTTTTTAAGAGCTGCTTCTTCAATTTCTAATTGCATCAAACGTCTCGTTACTTGGTCTAATTCAGTTGGCATTGAATTCATCTCAACACGAATAGTCGCACACGCTTCGTCGACTAAATCAATTGCTTTATCTGGTAAGTAACGATCAGTGATGTAGCGATTAGACAATGTACTTGCAGCGACTAACGCGTTATCGTGAATGTTTACCCCATGATGGATTTCAAAACGTTCTTTCAATCCACGTAAAATACTAATGGTATCTTCTACAGTTGGTTCTTTCACTAATACTTTTTGGAAACGTCTTTCTAACGCTTTATCAGTTTCCATGTATTCACGGTACTCATCAAGTGTTGTCGCCCCAATACAATGCAACTCACCACGAGCAAGCATTGGTTTAAGTAAGTTTCCGGCATCCATACTACCTTCTGTTTTCCCAGCACCTACTATTGTATGAATTTCATCGATGAACAAAATAATTTCGCCATCGCTATTTTTGACTTCTTTTAAAACTGCTTTTAGACGTTCTTCAAATTCCCCTCTGAATTTCGCTCCAGCAATCAATGACCCCATATCTAATGAGATGATGGTTTTATTTTTTAAGTTTTCAGGAACGTCTTTTTTCACAATACGTTGTGCTAATCCTTCGATGATGGCTGTTTTACCAACACCAGGTTCACCGATTAATACTGGATTATTTTTTGTTTTACGTGATAAAATACGAATCACATCACGAATTTCTTCGTCACGCCCAATGATTGGATCTTGTTTTCCAGATTTTACTGCTTCATTAAGGTTTGTTCCGTATTTTTCTAGTGCTTCATATTGTTCTTCTTGATTTTGACTAGTCACACGTTCTCCTCCTCTCAAATCTTTAATACGTTCAGTTAGTTCAGCTTCGGTCACTTTTTGTGCCATTAAGAAACGGGTTAAACTAAAGTTTTTAAGTTTCATTAAGGCTAAAACCACTACTTCAGTTGACAAATAGTCGTCATTAAATGATTCTCTAATTTTATCTGCTTCTTGCAATAAGTGAAATAAGTTTTGACTTAAGTTTTGTCCATATTGGACATTTCCACTAACGGTTGGTAATTTATCTAATTCATTATCGACTTCTCTTTCAAATGCATCAACATCTAAGCCAATACCGGCATATAAGTTTCTAGCAAAATGATTGGGTTGTAAGAATATTTTCCATAAGTGGACAATATCAATCTCTTGATTTTTTCGAGTGATTGCAACTTGTTGCGCTTCTGCGATTGCTTGTTGCAATGTCGTAGTCATTTTTTCTATATTCATATCATTACCCCCTTATTCTTAACTACAAAATATATTTTACACCATAGGTCAAAATAGGTCAAACAAAAAGACTCGACATCAAACTGTTAAGTTTATTCTAATATATATAAGTGATTAAAACCACACTTTTTAGGTCTTTAAAACGACAGTTTTCATCAAAAGACATAAAAAAGACTCGATTATCACCGAGTCTTCAAACTATTTACGCTTTTTCTTCATTAAGTTTAACAATTTCTACGATTAAGCTAGTCGCTTTTTCCATGCTTTCAACTGCCACATATTCAAAACGTCCATGCATGTTTTCCCCACCAGCAAAAATATTTGGTGTAGGTAATCCCATGTAAGAAATTTTAGAACCGTCTGTTCCACCGCGTACGGGTGCTTTATTTGGTTCAATGTCTAAATTACGCATTGCTTCGTCTACTAAATCAATGATACTCATATCTTTTTCGATAACTTCACGCATGTTGTAGTATTGGTCAAATAAGTTTAATGACACACGTTCTTGACCAAAGTTGTCGTTAAATTCTTTTACGATGGATTCAAGTAGTGATTTACGTGCTTCAAATTTTTCACGGTCATGATCACGAATAATGTAAGTCATCGTTGCTTCATCAGGCACACCATCTAATTGTAATAAATGGAAGAATCCTTCATATCCATCTGTTTTTTCAGGAACTTCATCTTGTGGTAATTTATTATGTAAGTCAATGGCTACTTGCAAGGCATTAATCATGGTGTCTTTTGCTGTACCTGGGTGAACGTTTTTACCTTCAATTGAAATTTCTGCTTGAGCAGCACTAAACGTTTCAAATTGTAATTCACCAACTGGTCCACCATCCATCGTATAAGCAAAGTCTACTGGGAATTCTTCGACATTAAATTTATCCGCTCCAACACCGATTTCTTCGTCTGGACCAAACGCTACCATGATTTTACCATGTTTAATTTCTGGATGATTCACTAAATATTCCATCGCAGTCATAATTTCAGCAATACCTGATTTATCATCTGCTCCTAAAAGAGTTGAACCATCCGTTGTAATCAATGTTTGACCTTTGTAGTTAGCTAAGTTAGGGAAATCTTTAACGGTTAATTTAAATTTGCCTTCTTTATCTAAAGGAATATCACTTTGACCATCATAATTTTCTACAAATTGTGGGTTCACACCAACTGCATTAAAATCAGCTGTGTCCATATGTGCAATAAATCCAATGCTACGCACGTCTTTATCAGTATTGCTTGGTAATGTCGCAATCACAAACCCGTTTTCTTCGTTATGGAATACATCTGACATACCAATCTCTTCTAATTCTTTTTTCAACTCTTTGGCAAATGCAATTTGAGTTGGTGTTGATGGTGTTGTCTTGCTTGTTGCGTCCGATCTTGTTTCTGTCTTAACATACTTGATAAATCTTGGTACTAAATTTGTATACATAATTGACACTCCCTTATATTATTTCAAATGGATTAGTATTCACGTCACTTTCGATGAACGTGACATCCCAATCATTTTGTTGTTTCCATTGATTAAATAACTCAACATAGTATTTTTTACATACTGACTCAATATAATGTCCTGGGTCAATCACTGATAACCCTTCTTCCATCATATCGTGAGCTGTATGGTAATACACATCTCCGGTAATATAAACATCTGCCCCGTTTTTAAGGGCGTCTTTATAAAACTTCTCACCACTACCACCACAAATGGCCACTGTGTTTACTTGTTTATCTTTTGTATCAGTCGTTAAACGAATGGCATTTAAACCAAATGTCTGTTTAACTTTTTCAACAAAATCAAGCAAAGGCATTGGTTGTGGTAGAGTACCAATACGACCGATTCCATATGTTTTTGATATATTTTCTAGTGGAAAAATATCAAACATCGGCTCTTCATATGGGTGATACTCATTAATAATTGACAGCACTGTTGGGTACTCTTGGGGTAAAAACATCACTTCAATTTTTTCTTCTTCAACACTTGTCAGCTCGTTATTCTCACCAATTGCTGGTTGAGCCTTTTCAAGTGGACGAAAACGACCTGTTCCATGAGAAGAAAAACTTGTGTAATCATAATCATGATAAGCACCAATGCCTGCAGCACCAAATGCTTCTCGTAGTGACTCTGCATGAGTTGTCGGAACATAAACTACTAACTTACGGTAGAAATATTCATGAGTTTGACGTAAATAATCCGTTGCGTCAATACCCAACATATCGCAAAACAAATCATTCAACCCATTGTCAACAATATCCATATTTGTGTGTGCTGCGTAGACGGCGATGTCATGTTTTAATAAGTCAGCATACATTTTAGTTTGAAAATCATCGACCAACAAATGCTTAACTGGACGAAAAATCGGCGGATGTTTCGCCACGATTAAATCTATTTTTTTATCAATCGCTTCTTGCACCACATCTGGTCTAACATCTAGTGTCATCATCACGCGGTTAATTGGTTTATTAAGCGTACCAATATGTAACCCAACTGGATCATTATCTTCAGCAAGTTCTAGTGGTACGACTGATTCAAATTGTTTAATAAATTCAGCTCCTGTTATTTTCATGACAGTACCTCCTTGATTAAATCACACTGACGATTGATTTGTGCTATTTTTTCATCTTGGTTTGTTTTAGATTGAGACAACTGATTTATTACGCGTTCATATTGTTCTAATTCAAATTGCCATTTTGCTTTAAACACTTCAGATGATTCTTTCATCAAAATGGGGCCAAATAATTCTTCTGATTCAGTTAGCTCTACTTTTTTATCAGATGCTTCAGCGACAATAATTTCGTACGTTTTATCATTCTCACTCAATATTTTCTCATCTTGAATGATGTAATGATTTTCAACTAACCAACGTCTTAGGATATGAGAGCCAACGTTTGGTTGTAAGATTAATAATTCTTTGCGGGTTAAACGGTTTTTGTTTTTACCACGTTCTAAAATATCACGAATGAGTGTGCCACCCATCCCACAAATCGTAATGACACTCACGTCATCATAAGATTTGATGACTTCTAAGCCATCCCCTAATCTAACATCTATTTTATCTGTCAGTAATAAATCATTGACTAATTTTTCAGCAGATTCATATGGACCTTTGACGACTTCACCGGCAATAGCCCCTGTAATCTGATTATTTAATATTAAATGAGCAGGCAAATACGCATGGTCAGAGCCGATATCAGCTAAAAAGCTATCCTGTGGCACTAAATTTGCTACTACTTCCAAACGGTTTGATAATTGTTGATAATCCATATATTCGCCTCACTTTTCATCATTAATCTTATTATAACACTAATCGTATTTTTTTAAATGATATTAACTGTATGATTTGTATTATTTATAAAAAAAGACTGACAAGTAAACTTGCCAGTCCTTTCAATTTAATTAAGCATTGTCTGCTTGTTTTTTACGTTTCGCTGCTTTTTCACGTTCAGCTTTGTTTAAGATTTGTTTTCTTAAACGAATGCTTTCTGGTGTTACTTCACAGTATTCATCGTCATTTAAGAATTGTAATGATTCTTCTAAAGTTAAGATTTTTGGTTTTTTAATCACTGATGTTTGGTCTTTTGTTGCAGAACGCACGTTAGTCATTTGTTTTGCTTTTGTGATGTTAACACCTAAGTCATTTTCACGAGAGTTTTGACCTACGATCATTCCTTCGTATACTTCTGTACCTGGCTCAACAAAGACAGTCCCACGTTCTTCAATACTCATGATAGAGTAAGTTGTAGCTTTACCTTGGTCGATAGAGACTAAGGCACCGTTACGACGACCACTGACTAAACCAGAGATTACTGGTAAGTATGAGTCAAACGTGTGGTTCATGATACCATATCCACGAGTTAATGACATAAATTCAGTTGAGTAACCAATTAATCCACGGGCTGGAGCTAAGAAGATTAAGCGGACTTGACCGTTACCTGAATTGATCATGTCTTGCATTTCTGCTTTACGTTGACCTAATGACTCGATAACCCCACCCATGTATTCTTCAGGTGTGTCAATTTGCACACGTTCAAATGGCTCACATAATACGCCATCAACGTCACGATAAATAACACTTGGACGAGATACTTGTAACTCGTATCCTTCACGACGCATGTTTTCTATTAAGATAGATAAATGCAATTCTCCACGTCCAGAAACGATCCATTTATCTGGCGATTCAGTTTCTTCAACTTTTAGAGACACATCTGTTTGTAATTGGTTTTGTAGACGTTCTTCGATTTTACGAGCCGTCACGTATTTACCTTCGCGACCTGCAAATGGAGAGTTGTTTACTAAGAAAGTCATTTGTAATGTTGGCTCATCAATGTGTAGGATTGGTAGAGCATCTTGGTGGTCAACAGGTGTAACAGTTTCTCCAACGAAGATATCTTCCATACCTGAAACCGCAATTAAATCTCCCGCTTTAGCTTCATTGATTTCCACACGAGTTAGGCCTAAGAAACCTAATAATTTAGTGACACGGAACTTTTTAACAGAACCATCTAATTTCATTAAAGCAACTTGGTCCCCAACTTTGATTGTTCCACGGAATACACGACCAATCCCAATACGCCCAACGTAATCATTGTAATCAAGTAATGATACTTGGAATTGTAATGGCTCATCACTATTATCAACTGGGGCTGGAATATGCTCAATAATAGAGTCAAGTACGTGATTCATTGTGTGTTCTTGATCAGCTGGATCATCAGATAAACTTGATGTTCCGTTTACAGCTGCAGCATAAACAACTGGGAATTCTAATTGGTCATCATCGGCTCCAAGCTCGATGAATAACTCTAACACTTCATCCACTACTTCAGCTGGACGAGCAGTTGGTTTGTCAATTTTATTTACAACCACAATTGGTGTTAATTTTTGCTCTAAGGCTTTTTTCAACACAAAACGTGTTTGAGGCATTGTTCCTTCATACGCATCGACAACAAGCACCACACCGTCTACCATTTTCATGATACGTTCAACTTCTCCACCAAAGTCCGCATGTCCTGGCGTGTCCAAGATGTTGATGCGTTTTCCAGCATAGTTGATGGCTGTATTTTTAGCTAAAATCGTAATACCACGTTCTTTTTCAATATCACCAGAGTCCATTGCACGTTCTTGTAACTGTGTATGGCCTTCCAATGTATCAGATTGTTTTAACAATTCGTCTACCAACGTTGTTTTACCGTGGTCAACGTGGGCAATAATTGCCACATTACGAATATCTTCTCTTAATTTCACTATTATATACTCTCCTTACTGTTTAAAAAACATAAGCGATTAATCCTCGCTTAAATTAACCGACTATTCAGTATAACAAAAAAATTACATGAAAAAAAGTGAAAGTTTTTCATTTTTCACTTATTTTTAAAAAAATTTTTGAATATCACCAAAAGTCTGTGGTGTTGCGACAATAAAATACTGGCGTTTTCCTAATATATTATAATCTAAATCAGGAAATTGACGACAAACTAACCCTAATGCCTCAGCTAAAACTGTACCAGCTGCAAAATCCCAAGGAGCTAGATTGGAAATATAAGCATTTTGCGTCCCTCGAAGGACATTTAAAAAATCTAATCCAGCACATCCTAACATTCTAACACCAATAGCTGCTGAGGCAATCTCACGACTGTGCTCATAATTCTCTGAATACATTCCCACGTTACAGCCTAGCAGTCCATCTGCTAGAGAACTATCTTCTGGAGCATGTAATGGGGTGCCATTTAAATAAACACCCGTAGAAGGACCACCATAAACAAATTCATTTTTCATCACGTCATAGATAAACCCTAATAATGGGTTTCCGTCTTCAAAAATGCCAATCATCACACAAAAATTTTCTTGTTGTTTGACAAAATTCAATGTGCCATCAATTGGATCAATAATCCAAATACGCCCTTTGGTTGAAGAAACCTCTCTTCCTGTTCCTTCTTCACCAATAATTAAATCATTGGGATACGCCTCGTTTATTTTTTTTACTAAAAAGGCTTCTGTTCCTTTATCAACATTTGTTACCAAATCACTGCGATTCGTTTTTTCTTCTACTGTCACCACTTGTTTTAACTCATCTTTAATGTATTGACCTGCTTCTTCCATCCACTGTTTGACTTGTAACATTAATTGTTTGTTATCCATTCACTAAATCCTTTCTCTTAATCAAACCTGATTGTTTTTTTCTTGCTAGTTGCACTACACGGTACAGGGAATAACCACTAACTTCTTCAAACTCACGACCTAATTGGCGTTCTTCACCAATACTTTTTACCACGGATTTAAATTCTTTATAAGTATCAAAAAATTCATCCACGTCTATTTTCGATTCATACGCTTGTTCGACTGCTTGCCAAACTCCCATCACTTTTATCAACTCATCTGTTGTCCAATCGGGATTCATTGGATACGTAAAATTTTCTTTCACACGCTCACCTGTTCTCTTTATCGTAATATTATCTAGTTAAAAGTGTATCAAAAAAATCACCAAAGAGATAGTAAAAACAAATAAAAGCCAAAAAAGACGAAGAAAACTGTCTTTTTTGGCCAATAGTTATTTTTTAATCTCATGATCTGGAAACGTCACTTTAAAGGTGGTTCCAACACCCAACTCACTAATGACCTGGATAGAGCCTTTATGAAGTTTCACTAACTGATCAACAATCGATAGACCTAATCCTGATTCACCATATTTTGTGTTTTTCCTTGATGGATCAGCTTTATAATATCTATCCCACATATTTTTTTGTTGCTCTTTATCCATTCCAATCCCATTATCAGAAATAGAGACAACTGTCGCATTTTCTAAACGTGATAGAGACAATCTAATCTCTCCGTCTTGTGTAAATTGGATGGCATTGGTTGTAATATTTACCACGACTTGAACAAATCGATCATAATCAGCACATACCTTAATTGGCTCAGTTGTATCTAGAATAAGTTGATCGTTTTTATCCCCAGCCTTACCCTTTAATTGTTCAATGATTAGTTCCAACACTTCAGTTGCATTAAATTGTTGCATAACCATTTTAATTTGATTGGTTCGAATTTTCTCATAATCAAGGTTTTCATTCACTAAACGAATCAATCGTCTGGTTTCATTTTGCATAAGTGTAATGCATTTTTCTTCTTGATCTTTTGGTATGGCGCCATAAGAAATGCCTTCCAAGAGACCATTAATCGTCGTTAAAGGGGTTCGCATTTCATGAGCCACATCTGCCATAAAATTACGGCGTCGCTCTTCTTGGCGCTCAATTTCTTCTTGCGATTCTTTTAACGCAATAGCGAGTAAATTAAAGTCAGAAGCAAGCTCATCGAGTTCATCACCTTTATCTTTCACTTTAATTTGCACATCATAATTTCCATTAGCTAATTGGTTCGTCGCTTGTTTCATGCGATCAATTCGTTTGACTTGAAATTTCGCTAAAAAGTAACTCAACCAAATAGCAATAATGGTTGAAATTAAAAAACCTTTCAATAAGTCATTGGTCAGTGATTTCAAACTAGCGTCGATACTACTATCTGGCCTAGAAACCAATAAAAGCCCCATAAATTTTAAATCTGGTGAAGAAAAAAGTGGTTGAATAAACAAGGATGTTGGTTGACTATTAGTTGATAAGTGCGTATCTTTTACCGTCTTTTTTATCGTGTTTCCATTTTTTAACGAATCTAACTCCGTCTCAGTCACATAACTCGAACCACTTTGTCCTTCAAATTCTACTGGATAACTCACCGTTAAATCTGGGTTAAGCATCGTAAAGGCTACTTTTTGTTTTTTCAACACAGACTGAGAAGTATCAAGGGATTGTTGAAGTGTCCAATTTTGTTGTTTAATATTATCAATGATGGTATCAGAGTACCCTTTCAATTGAGCATAAGAGGTTTCTGTTACCGTTCGCCTAGTGTACGAACGAAACGAGACACCAAAAATAATTAATACCGTCAAGATAATCACAACAAACGCAATCATCTGTTGTAGTAGGTATTTCATAGCGCACTACTCTTTAATGTTTGAATCGTCAAATTTGTAGCCAACTCCCCAAACAGTTTGAATCACTTGCGGACCAACTTTTTCAATTTTTTGTCTTAATTTTTTGATATGTGCATCAACTGTTCGTTCATCACCAAAATATTGGTAATCCCAAACTAATTCCAATAATTTTTCACGAGAGAATACTTGTCTTGGTTTTCTCGCTAATGTTAATAATAAATCAAATTCTTTTGGCGTTAAACCACTCACCAATTCCTCATCAAAATACGCTTCACGTGTTTTAATGTTAATTTTAAAATGTTCAGTTTTCACATCAAAGTCATCATTTTTACTATGATCTGTATTTCCATCACCGTCTTCTTTGATTTGAGCTCTTCTATGTAACGCTTTAATTCTAGCGATTAATGTGATAGGACTAAATGGTTTTGTGACATAGTCGTCTGCTCCCATCTCTAGTCCAATGACTTGATCACTTTCAGAATCTCTTGCGGTTAACATCACGATTGGAACGGATGACGAATGTTTTCTCATTTCACGACAGACACTCACTCCATCCATTGTTGGTAAATTTAAATCTAGCGTAATCATATCCCAAGATGTTGGATCTTCTAAAAAGGCATCTAATCCTTCTTTTCCATCATCTTTAAACGTAACGTCCCATTCCTCATTCAAAAAAAACATTCTCATCATTTCTGAGACAGACTCGTTGTCTTCAATCATTAATAATTTCATGTGTATCCTCCTCTTTAGTTTTACTCATTTCTCGGTCAAGCTCATCGTTGAACAACTCAAGGCGTCGTTCAATCTGATAGAACACACTAATAATAGGTATTGCTATCAAAAATATTTCTAAAAGAAAGAATTGTGTTATACCACTACTCTTTATTAAAAACCCAATTAACCATGTTGCCACTCCAATCAACAGCAAGATTTTAGCAGCCACTTTTTGAGCATACTTAAATGTGGCATCTGTATATCTTGCTCGCTGCGTACGATATCCGTATTTATTTTCTCGTCTTCTAGAAGGAAAAATCAGATAAATGACACCCACTACTGTCATTAACATTCCCACAAAATTAAATATCAAACTAACACCTACCTCACATTTCTTCTAATAGTATACTCTTTTTAGAACGTACATGGAACTAAAATGAACAGAATCGTTATAAAAGCACCTAAATAACTTTACAAAATAATGTCAAACATTTCAATGATTGCGTTATTTTTTTAAATAAATATTTAATCTTTGAATCATGTTTCACTAATTATGTTATTTTTTTCAAATTTAAAGACTATTTTAATAAAAACAAGAAGATAAACGTTTTTTTTCTTCACGTTATCTTCTTGTTTTTTTGACCTCCGAAATTAATGAGTTTCTCCACCAATCACTCGAATATCCTTCTTATTGTCAAACAATACAATGGCTTCTAATGCTTTTTCTAAAGATTGTACAATATCATCCAAACTCATACTTGGTTGATTTGGCTTATCAACCACTTGTGATGGGATAAAAGGAACATGGATAAACCCACCTTTTACATTTGGAAATTCTTTATCAATCATATATTGAACTTGATACATGATATGATTGCATACAAATGTTCCTGCCGTATTTGATACGGCTCCAGGTAAGCCAGCTTCTTTCATGGACGCTACCATCGCTTTGACGGGTAATTGAGTGAAATAAGCTGCTTGACCGTCTTTTTGGATTACTTCATCAATTGGTTGATTGCCTTCATTATCTGGAATCCGTGCATCATCTATATTGATTGCCACTCGTTCTGGCGTCACAGAAAATCGTCCACCAGCTTGACCAATATTTACGACAACATCTGGTTGATGTTTTATCATTGCTTCTTTCACTACTTCTGCTGATTTGTTAAAAACAGTGGGTATTTCAAGTTTTATAATAACTGCATCTAAAATAGTTTCTGGTAATTTTTTAACAGCTTCTAAAGCTGGGTTAGTTGATTCTCCACCAAATGGATCAAAACCTGTTACTAATATTTTCATCTAATATCTTCCTCTCTTTATTAAAAAGCTAACACATACATCAAAATGATATGAATGATCATCATCATAATAGCCATTGGGGCTTGAGCTTTTATGACACCATTTGTATCATCCATCTCAAGCAACGCCACCGGTAACGCATTGAAATTAGCGGCCATTGGTGTTAAGAGTGTCCCACAAAATCCTGCCGTCATCGCAAGTGTCCCAGCAACAACAGGGTCCCCCCCTTGCATCATCACAAATGGAACACCAATTCCTGCTGTAATAACAGTAAAAGCGGCAAACGCATTACCCATTACCATGGTAAATATCATCATACCTAAACAATAAGCAATGACGCCAGCTAAACGATTGCCTTCTGGAACAATACCCGAAATAGCATGGGAGATTACATCACCTACACCTGCTGCATTAAATACCACACCAAGCGCTGCTAGTAACTGTGGCAAAATACCTGTCGTCCCCACCGATTGTAACATGCGGTCAGTATCTTCTAATGCCGTTTTTGGTGGAGCTTTCGTAATCACCATCGCCACAAGTAATGCGACAATCGAAGCCACACCAATCCCCACTTGCCCTCCAAGTGGTGTGTACGAAATCACCACAGCGACAATTGCTAATAAAACAGATGGGAAAAAGATCCAACTTCCGATTCTTTCGGCTGATTTTTGTCCTTCTTCTTCACTAATCTCGGCTAATTTCCCAACGTTAACTTGTTTAAACAACGTTAATAAACCAATAACAGCTAATAATATGCCTGAAACAACATAAGGCATTAGCTTTCCAGCTGCAAAAATCACCCCAAGGATTAACCAAAAAAGCCCAGTACCAATACGGGCACTATTGGTCTTGTCTTTAAAACAACGAACAGCTGTCATCATAGAAAGTAGACCAATCAAAATATAAAAAAATTCTAAAATCGCTGGAATATAGTGTGCCATTACTTGTCTACTCCTTTTATTTTATTGTATTTTTTAGCTAATTTTTTATCAAATAACCAGTTTGACACAGCAGAAAGAATTAAAGCGATCACTGCCACAAGTAACGCCATACGCGCAATACTTGCATCACTTACTTTATAACCTAAATCTTTTAGTGTTCCGTAAATCAATAGCACACCTGCTGAGGCAATAAACGTATTTTGAGCAAAAAAGTTAGCAAAATTTTCGTTTGCTGCAGCTCTTGCTTTAATGTTATCTTCGTCTTCTTTTGAAATATCCCCATAAGTATGTTTGGCTGCTGCTTGAGCCATTGGGTTAACAATTGGACGCACAAACTGAGGATGCCCAGATAAACGAATCCCAAATAAACCGGCTAATTCACGTAGTGCAGTATATAGTGTAATAAATTTTCCGGGCGTGAGTCCTTTTATTTTCTTTATTAAAATAACTGCCTGTTGTCTTAATCCAAATCGTTCAGATAAACCAATCATTGGTAAGGTTAATAAAAATATTGTCACCAAACGATTATTAACAAACGCTTCACCTAACATGGTAAAAAATTCATATAATGACATACCTGATACAAGAGCTGTTGATAATGCCGCAACAATGACAACAGCAATCGTATCAAACTTAAAAATAAACCCGACTAAAATAATCAGAATACCAATTAATTTAATCCATTCCATAAAAATCCCTCCTAAAAATAACAATAAATAGAAGTATAAATAACGTTTTCTGCAAAGTAAATAGTTTTTTATCCAACAAATTATCCACATATTATTCAATAATTTATTTTTTATATAAAAATAAATTTAATCTGTTTAGTTATTCCTTTTATTTTATATAATTTTTACTTTTGATAATTATATTTTTTTACATAATGTTTACACTCTATTCATAAACTTCATGGTAAATTAGTTGATTAAATAATTGGTATATGTTAAATTAAGAGTGTGGTTGACGTGAGTCTTCCATGAATGTTTTTTAAAGGAGGAATGTATGATGGTATTTACACAACAAGCCATTCAATACCGTGTGACATTAAATACTGATGAAAATATCTTTATTGTATTTGATGCAACAAACGATGAAATCTTTGCAACAGGCGCAACAATTGAAGAAGCTAAAGATAACTTAAATCAACTTGTTAAGGAGTAATTACATTGGAAGAACCCAGTAATTAAAGCAAGTATTCACCCCTAAACCCATGGATGAATACTTGCTTATTTTATTTGTTAAAATAAAGACCTATTGCTTCATGCATCATTCTAAACGACATCTATTTAAAAGTGGTATAGTTAATAAAATATAACATAACAAAAAAAGACAATGTTTTTTTAAATATAAAACACTGTCCAAATTATTATTATTTGTCTTTAATTGGTTCATCATCGAACACTGCCACTATCTTTCCATTGGCTTGTTTCGTTGCAGAGATTAGATACAATGACTTATCAGGGTATTGATCTAACACATAAATACCATCTTTAGCTTTATCATCTAGTGCATCCCAGGACTCAAATTCTTCTGTGTATTTTCCTTCGTCTGTTGTTTTTGAATCAGTTTTCGAATCATCCGTTTGCTCTATTTTGGATAAATCAATGCTTCCTGTATCTTTTGCCACAATATCAGGTGCGCCACCTTTTATTTGTTCAGTGTAAAAGTAATAACCTACCCCACCAATAATAATGACTAAAATTAAAATAGAAAAAATTCGTTTAAATACTTTCATGTCTTATCTCCTCTAAAGGCTAGCTCATGCTATTGACACCATCGACGATTTTTTTTATATCTTTATATAATTCCTCAATGGGAACAAACCTTGCTTTTCTTAAATATTCTCTGCCATCTAAAAACAATAATATGACAGGTACTGTCATTACTTGATATTTTCCAGATACTTCTGGTATATCAAACGTATTCACTTCTAAAAATGTTACATCTTCACTAAATTCAGCTAATTTTTTCTCTACTTGTGGTTTCAATCCGTGACAAACACTACAATTTGGTTGGCCAAAATAAACCATCGTCAATCCTTCTTGAGACACTTGTTCATTTAATTGATTGATGTCATAAACTTTTTCAAACATAACGTTTCCCCTCATTTCTCTCTTTATTATATAAAGAGAGAAAGGTTAATCCAACTTTTATGCCTAAAGCGGTTTAAGCCCAAATAGAGTAGGATAATGTTCCAACGTATCTACTAAATCCATCGCATCTAAGAGAGTATAAATTACCACTATCTCCCAGGGTCTATTAAAGGTTTCATCAAATAACTCAATGACTGGATCCAGCTCTTGATGAATCTCTTCTATCACATGTTCCTCAACACTTAGTACATTTAACTTGTAATGACGTGCCTCTATGGTCAAATAACCCAACGTGACAAGTGCGTCTAAAAAAATATCAGGTGTATCGGATGACATGATTCGTCCCTTTTCAATACGACGTAACTTTCGTTCAGCATATGTTAAAAAATAAGACTCATTTACATCGCCCAATCGTTTGTCTAACAATAAAAACTGAGGCGCTCGTGTGTTTTCTCGGTAAGTTTCTTCATAAAAAAAACTTGGCAAACTGACACATTCAGCTAAATTGGTTAAATTTTCAAACGATAGCCATTCTGTTTTTTTACCAGTTAATTGTTGAAAATAGAAAGGCAACTGCTTTATCTTAGCTAATGCTGGAGTATCTTCTGCATACTGACCCAAAGCTATATTGCCTTGTATTTTTTGATGCAAGGCATATAGTAAATAAAAAGCAACGTCTTTTGTCGATAAATCCAATTGTCTACATTTAGCGTTTAATTTTTCCACACAAGATAAAAAAAATGACTGATAGGTCTGTTTTAATTCCTCTTGTTTTTCTTCGGACATCACATATCCAACTAACTCATATCGTCCATGATAACGTGTGATAAGTCCAGCTGATATCCATGTTTCGATTACCACTTCGATCTCTTCCACATCAGGCAAGGCACGTTTTATATCGCGTAAGGTCACACTTTCTCCTTGTTCAATCATAAAATTAACGACTTGTTGAAATGCTTTATCTTGCATTAATGACCGATAAGTCTGTTCTGTTTGTAATGTTATAAATTGATACATTAAATTAACGCCTCATTTGAAAAAAATCTCCAAGTTTCCTCAGAGATTTTTAGGTTTTTATGCATTAAATGCGTTTGTTAGTGGTGGAACCACTTGTTTTTTACGTGACACGACGCCAGCTAATTCAGCTGTATGATTTTCCAATGTCACACCAAAAGCTGCTTCCACTTTTTCTTTTGGTTCTCCAACAACAAGAGCCACTGAATTACTATCTAAAATGTTTGTAATTACTAAGATAAATAAATCAAACCCGTTATCAGTGTTTTCTTTTGCCATTACTTCTTCTAATTCTGCTTGACGAGCTAATACGTCAGTCACGTCTACTGTATTAACTTGACCAATACGAACTGATTTATCACCCATTGGGAAAGTTTTAGCATCCGCATTGATTAATTCTAATGCTGTTTTAGTTGAAAGATTGGTTCCTGCTTTAAGCATCTCTAAACCATAACTTTCTAAATCAACACCAGCAATTTCAGCTAATTCTTTCGCTGCTTTAATGTCTTCATCCGTACAGGTTGGTGATTTGAATAGTAATGAATCAGACACAATAGCTGAAAGCATCATTCCTGCTATGTCTTTTGGAATGTCAATGCCATGTTCTTTATAGATTTTTAAGATAATGGTATTCGTACAACCAACCGGCTCAGCACGATAATACAATGGATTAGCTGTTTCAAAGTTTGCAATACGGTGATGATCCACTACGGCTAATACGTCTAATTCTTTAATGTCACTCACACTTTGTTGTGCTTCATTGTGATCGACTAACATCACTTGTGTTGTTTCATTTGCACAGCTTTCAATCACTCTTGGTGCATCCACGTTAAAATAGTTTAATGCATACGTTGTTTCTTCATTAGGTGTTCCTAAAGCAACAGCTTCAGCTTCGACACCTAGTTTATTTTGTAGATAAGCAAATGAGATTGCTGAAGCAATTGCATCTGTATCCGGATTTTGATGACCAAAAATTAATACCTTTGTCATAGTTATATATCCCTCCAATTAATGTCATACAACTTGTATTATATCACAATTTTTATCATCAATAAGCAGAAATTTTTAATCATATTTAGCAACCTATAAATGGAAAGGACGCTTTACACAAGGAGGAGCGATGGCAAACTGACTGAAATACAAAAAATTTGTTACCAACCCCCAATATGCCAAACAATATCAAATAGAAGAAAATGACCCTCGTAACATTGAAATACGCACGATGGCACCAGCAAAATCTAGCTCTATTTTATCCATCTTAGTAGTTATTTTATCTCTGATCACATCCGCCACACAACAAGCTCTTTGGATTACAGCAACACTCATTGGTTTATTTATGATCCACACAGCTTTAACATTTTATTTTATCACCAAACTAAATAAAACTATGTAAAAAACAGATAGGTTAGTCGTTATAACTAACCTATCTGTTTTTTATTTAATCTATATCTGTTTCAATAATTTCTCCAGTTTGGGCATTAATCTTGTACTCAATTTCTTTTGTCATACCATCTTTAATTGACACTTCCCAATAAGTAACGCCCATGTCTTCTTTGATTTCCCAATCATCTATTTTGCCAGAACCAGCTTCTTTCAAGGCAATATCAAATATTTCTTTCATATCTTTTAAATTAGTTAAATCAAGTTTGTTCTCTCTACGTTTTACGCCATCTTTCTCATCACGATCTAAATTTTCTTCGCGTTCTTTTTTTATTTCTTTTGTATCAGTGTTGATTTTTAATGAATATTCTTTATTATCATCTATCCCTTCAATATCATAAACTGTTTGCCCAAAACTAGTATCTAAACTAATTGATATGATATCAGTATTTGGATACGTTTCTTTATATGTTTCTATCGCGTCTGATAAACTCACCTTATAAACTGGTTCACTTGTACTTGATTCACTCGTTGATGAACTAACTGCGTTACTTGAAGCTGAAACTTGTGAGCTTGATGACTTAGTCGTCTTACCCGAATCTATGTTTTGCGATGAACACCCTGCAAACACTCCTAATGATAAAACCACACTACTTAATAAGATTATTTTTTTCATTGCTCATTCTCTCCTTTTGTTTTTCTTAATACAATTTTATCATAAAGTACGTTTTATGAAAATAGAAACCTACTTAAAAATGACTTTAACCTCGTTATTTCCATACAAACTAAAAAACCTAGAAGATAGCACTTCTAGGTCATTCATTATTTCACTGCACGTTTTTCTTTATACTTATTATAGTCTGCAGTATGAAGTAATTCTTGGGCATTTTTTACTCGCTCTTGAGTTGGTGGGTCAATGCCTTTTAATGGGTAATCAATCCCTAAGTCTTGCCATTTGAAAAGACCCATTGTGTGATATGGCAATACTTCGACTTTATCGACATTTTTTAATTCTTTAATAAAATTATCCAATCGAATTAAATACTCATCATAATCCGTTCTTTGAGGAACCAGCACATGACGAATCCAAACCGGCTGACCAATATCAGATAAATACTTCGCCATTTCAAGAATATTATCATTAGTATGCATCGTTAGTTCTTTGTGACCTTGTGGATCGATATGTTTGATATCAAATAAAAACAGATCAGTGTATTTCAACATTTCATTGAATTTACTAAAAAAGGGTTCGTCAAACGTAAATGGTTTACCACAAGTATCTACCGTTGTATGAATTCCATGTTTTTTCGCTTTTTTAAATAAATCAATGATGAAGTCAAGTTGAAGTAATGGCTCACCACCACTAATTGTAATGCCTCCATCTTCGCCCCAGTAAGATTTATAACGCAATGCTTCTTCTAATATTTCATCAGTTGTCACTTCACGTCCTCCACCGATTTTCCATGTATCAGGATTATGACAAAACTGGCAACGCATTTTACACCCTTGCATAAAGACTATAAAACGTACACCCGGACCGTCAACTGTCCCTAAATTTTCTGTTGAGTGAATTCTTCCTGTTACTGATTCTGTCATTATCGTCACTTCCTAACTTTGCTTTTAAAAAAGGATGACCGCTAAAACAGCCATCCTCTTATTTTACTGATTGTTCAATTACATTCTATCATGAGCAGTACGAGAAATAACGTCTGCTTGTTGTTCTGGAGTCAAATCACGGAATTTAACTGCGTATCCAGATACACGGATAGTTAAGTTTGGATATTTTTCTGGATGAGCTTGAGCGTCTAATAATAAATCTGTTGTAAAGACGTTCACGTTCAAGTGGTATCCACCTCTATCGAAGTAACCATCCATTACGTTACGTAAGTTGTTAATACGAGTATCATCATCTTTACCTAAACCATTAGGGTTAATCGTTTGTGTATTTGAGATACCATCTAAAGCTGATGTATAAGCAAGTCTTGCAGTTGAGTTTAATGATGCTAAAAGACCATTTTTCTCACCTAAGAATTTACCATCTTGGTAACTTGGGTTAGCTCCTGGTGCTAATGGTTTACCTGCACGACGTCCGTCTGGTGTGTTACCAGTTGCTTTACCATAAACAACATTAGAAGTAATCGTTAATAATGATGTTGTAGGTGTTGAGTTTCTATAAGTATGTTGACGTTTAATTTGAGTCATGAAGTAATCTAAGATCCAGTTTGCCATTGCATCTGCTTCTTCATTGTCATTTCCGTAAGTTGGGAACTCATTTTGTGGTACATAGTCAACTGCTAATCCATCTTCGTCACGGATAACTTGTACGTTACCATGTTTGATAGCCATGATACTATCAGCCGCATGAGAGATACCAGCGATACCTGTTGCGAATGTACGTTTTAAGTCAGTATCCATGAATGCTAATTGTGGTGCTTCATAAGCATATTTATCATGCATGTAATGGATAACGTTTAATGTGTTTACATATAATTCTGCTAACCAATCTAATATATCTTTGTAACGAGTGATGAAGTCATCATAGTTTAATGTATCACCAGTCATTGGACGGAAACGAGGTGCAACTTGTGCTTTCGTCACTTCGTCAACCCCACCGTTAATTGCATATAACACAGCTTTAGCTAAGTTAGCACGAGCTCCGAAGAATTGCATGTCTTTACCCATAACAGTGGCAGACACACAACAAGCAATCGCACAGTCATCTGATCCCCAGTTAGCACGTAATAAATCGTCATTTTCAAATTGGATTGAAGAACTTTCTTTTGCAATTTTAGCTGCGTAAGTTCTGAATCCTTCTGGTAAATGAGAAGAATACAATACTGTTAAGTTTGGTTCTGGAGATGGTCCCATGTTTGTTAAGGTATGTAAGATACGGAAATCATTTTTAGTTACTAATGAACGTCCGTCAATTCCCATACCAGCAATTGATAAGGTTGCCCAAATTGGGTATCCAGAGAATAATTGGTTGTATTCAGGCGTACGAGCGAATTTAACCATACGTAATTTCATAATTAAGTGGTCAATTAATTCTTGTGCTTCCGCTTCGTTGATTACGCCATTTTCTAAGTCACGTTGGATATAGATATCTAAGAATGCAGAGATACGTCCAATTGACATAGCCGCACCATTTTGAGATTTAATGGCTGCTAAGTAACCGAAGTACACCCATTGGATCGCTTCTTGAGCATTTTTAGCAGGTTTAGAAATATCAAATCCGTAGTAAGTCGCCATTTCTTTAATGGCAACTAATGCTTTGATTTGATCAGACACTTCTTCACGTAAACGAATCACATCATCTGTCATCACTTTGTTCCCTACGTTAGATAAGTCTTTTTTCTTTTCAGCGATTAAGAAGTCAATTCCGTATAATGCTAAACGACGGTAGTCACCGATAATACGTCCACGGCCATAAGCATCTGGAAGACCTGTAATAATTTTATTTTTACGAGCGGCTCTCATTTCTGGAGTGTAAGCATCAAATACACCTTGGTTATGTGTTTTTCTCCAGTCAGTGAAGATTTTAGTCATTTCGTCGTCAATTTCGTATCCATTTGATACTAAAGCATTGTTTGCCATGTTAATACCACCAAATGGCATGAATGCTTGTTTTAATGGAACATCAGTTTGTAATCCAACGATTTTTTCTTCTTCTTTAATTAAGTAACCAGGTTCATGTGATGTTACTGTAGCAGGGATGTTGTTATCCATGTCATAAACACCATTTTGTTCGTGTTGTACTTCAAATAATTCTTGTAATTTTGTCCATAATTTTTCTGTGCTGTCAGCAGCTGGCTCTAAGAAACTGTCGTCACCTTTGTATTCTGTGTAGTTTGCTTGAATAAAATCTCTAACATCCACAGTTGTGCGCCATTTACTACCTTTAAATCCATCCCAGTATCCCATAATATGAGAACCTCCTTAAGTTAGTTGTTTCAAAGTTTTATATTTCATTTATTTACATGTTCAGTATAACACAAAAACAGATTCACGCAAGTGTTATAGTGAAAAAAAATACTAATTTTGTTAAAAAAAACACAATTTCCGTTTAACCCCTAGCTTTAGTGACTTTCTTAAAATTTTATTAAGGAAGTTTTTCCGCTTATCTGTTTTATTTCCTGTACCCATCTGTATTACAACAGCGGTTACATTTTAAATCGTGTCATATAACAGAAAAAAAGAAGAAACCTTTTAAAGATTTCTTCTTTTTATTAATCTTCTTTTTCTTTTTGTGAAACAGTTAATTTAATCACTTCTCCATCTACTTTTTCATTCGAAATAAATGAGCCATTAGACGTTCTATCGTTTATAGGGATGTCCTTTGTATCAACTGTATAGCTTGAACCGTTTTTGGTTTCTATTATAATTAATTCATTATCACCATTAGTTGATATCGCTAAAAAGACGCGGTGTGGATTATTTTTCAATTCTCTTAAAACCATCAAACCACGTTTTGCTCGCCCTAATTTACTAATCTCTAATACATCCATTTTCTTGACTGATCCACGTTGTGTCACGACTGTCACCAAATGTTCTGCCGTACTAATTGGGAAAATATGACTGGAAACCAAATAATCTCCTTCTTTTAAGTTCATGGCTTTAACGCCAGATGCTTTTGCTCCAACTGTTGGCACTTCACTTAAATCATAACGTAGTCCAAATCCTAAGTGGCTTATTAATGTGACTTCGTACTCTATTTGAGCTGATACCAAATTTGCACTAATCAATTCGTCTGTGTCTGTTTTAAGTTTCATACACATCAACGGTCTACTCCTATAGGTTCGCCAACTAGAAAATTCGCTCATTGGTGTTCGTTTAATCATGCCTTCCTTTGTGACAAAGACAAATTCTTTCGTCTCATCAAGTGTTTCATAAGGAAAAACTTTTAATATTTGCTCATTTGGAAGAAGCGTACTTAGCGTTTGTGAAAAATGTTCACCAACATCCTTCCATTTTTTATCTGTTAATTCATGCACAGGTCGATAAATGATATTTCCTTTAGTTGTCACAAATAATACATGATGATGAGTATTTAATTGTCCAGCATAAATCAGTTGATCAGATTCTTTCATATCAATCGCATCATCTTTGGATGCTCCATATGATCTTAAACTACTTCGTTTAACATACCCTTCACGCGTCACACTCACCATGACGTCTTCTTGTGGCACAATAACTGCTGTTTCAATATTAATTTCTTCTATCTTATCTTCTAACACCGTTCTTCTGTCAGTGTCATAATTTTTCTTCACTTCACGTAATTCTTTTTTCATGACTTTTAACAACTCATTTGGGTTATGAATGATTAACTCAAGTGATTTAATCAATTGTTCTAACTCAGCTGCTTCTTGCTCAAGAGCTGTAATATCCGTATTAGTCAAGCGATATAATTGCAATGATACAATCGCTTCTGCTTGCTCTTCACTAAAGTTATGTGCTGAAATCAAATTATCTTTGGCATTCTTTTTGTCTTTACTTTGACGAATAATGCGAATCACATCATCCAAGATGGATAAAGCTTTCATCAAGCCTAGTACAATATGTTCACGCTTCTTCGCTTTAGTTAAATCAAACTGACTACGGTCAATGATGACTTGTTTACGGTGAGTAATATAGCCTTCTAAGATATCTTTCAAACCAACTTGTTGTGGACGAAGTTTGTTGATAGCTACCATATTAAAATTATAATTGACTTGCAGTTCCGTATTTTTAAGTAAATAGTTTAAAATACCTGTAGCATCGACTTCTTTACGGAGCTCAACTACAATACGTAAACCCGTTCTATCTGTTTCATCTCTAACTTCAGATATTCCTTCCACACGTTTTGTTAAACGCAATTCATCCATTTTTTTCACTAAGTTAGCTTTATTCACTTCATAAGGAATTTCTGTAATCACAATTTGTTCACGTCCACCTTTAAGCGGTTCGATTTCTGTTTTAGAACGAATAATCACGCGACCTTTGCCTGTTTCGTAGGCTTTTTTCAATTCTTTTTTCCCTTGAAGAATCGCACCTGTCGGAAAATCTGGTCCAGGAATAAATTCCATTAATTTTTCCACACTAGCATTTGGATGATCGATTAAATAAATCGTGCCATCAATGACTTCACCTAAATTGTGTGTTGGAATTTCGGTTGCATACCCAGCTGAAATCCCTGTTGATCCATTAACTAGTAGGTTAGGAAATCCTGCGGGTAACACAGTTGGTTCTTTTTCAGTATCATCAAAGTTCCAAACAAAATCCACGGTTTCTTTTTCAATATCTTTTAATAATTCACCACTAAGTTTTGATAAGCGTGCTTCAGTATAACGCATCGCAGCAGGAGGATCGCCATCCATACTCCCGTTATTTCCATGCATTTCGATTAATGGCTCGCGTAACTTCCAATCTTGACTCATACGAACCATTGCTTCGTAAATACTACTATCACCATGAGGATGGTAATTCCCCATGATGTTTCCGACCGATTTAGCTGATTTTCTAAAACTTTTTTCATAAGTATTGCCATCTTTATTCATTGAAAATAAAATCCGACGTTGAACAGGTTTTAGTCCATCTCTTATATCGGGTAATGCTCTATCTTGAATAATGTATTTTGAATAACGTCCAAAACGATCTCCCATTACATCTTCAAGACTAAGATTTTGAATCCCATGCTCTTGATTCATTCTTGTTCTCTCCCTTTTGTTGGTACTCGCTAATCAAATAGATTGATTTCTTCAACTGTTTTATTATCAGATGTCACGTGTTCCTCTAAAATATCATGATTTTCTAAGATACTACCATCTTCTTCTAACGTAAATTGGACATGTTCTTCAATCCATTTACGGCGGGGCTCTACTTTATCGCCCATCAATGTTGTCACACGTCTTTCTGCTCTTGCTGAGTCATCAATCGTCACACGAATCAATGTTCTTGTGTCAGGATTCATCGTTGTTTCCCATAGTTGGTCAGCATTCATTTCACCAAGACCTTTGTAGCGTTGAATTAAATAGCCTTTCCCCATTTTTTTAGTAATATTATCCATTTCATCATCTGTCCATGCGTATTCAAGCTGTTCAGTCTTACCGCGGCCTTTACTCACACGATAAAGCGGTGGCAAAGCGATATAAACTTTTCCTGCTTCGACAAGGGGTTTCATGTAGCGATAGAAAAAGGTTAATAGGAGCACTTGAATATGTGCCCCATCCGTATCCGCATCGGTCATGATGATGATTTTATCGTAATTCACATCATCTAGTTGAAAATCAGGGCCAACACCAGCACCGATTGTATAAATCATGGTATTGATTTCTTCATTTTTTAATATGTCTTGTAGTTTGGCTTTTTCCGTATTAATGACTTTTCCTCGAAGTGGTAAAATCGCTTGGAATTTTCTGTCGCGACCTTGTTTAGCAGATCCCCCGGCAGAGTCCCCTTCGACTAAGTACAATTCGTTTTTCTTTGGGTTACGTGATTGTGCTGGAGTCAATTTACCAGATAGTAATGATTCCCCTTTACGACGTTTTTTGCCGTTACGGCTGTCTTCTCGTGCTTTACGTGCCGCTTCTCGTGCTTCTCGTGCTTTCAGCGCTTTTTTTACAAGCATTTGAGATAAATCATTGTTTTCTAATAAATAAAATCCTAATTGATCACTAATGACTGTATCAACAATCGTCCTAGCAGCTGGTGTCCCTAATTTCCCTTTCGTTTGCCCTTCAAATTGAAGTAAGTTTTCGGGAATACGCACACTAATAATGGCTGATAGCCCTTCTCTAAAATCACTACCTTCAAGATTTTTATCTTTTTCTTTTAATAAACCAGTTTTTCTAGCATACTCATTAAATGATTTGGTTAACGCTGTCTTCATCCCAACTTCATGTGTCCCACCATCTCTTGTTCGCACATTGTTTACAAAAGATAAAATGTTTTCAGAATAGCCATCATTATATTGGAAGGCAAATTCGACTTCGATTTCTTCTTTTTCACCTGCAAAATAAACAATTGGTGACAACTCATCTTTGCTTTCATTTAAATAAGCAATAAATTCCTTGATTCCATCTTCATATAAAAAGACATCTTCTTTTTCTTGCCCTTCTCGTTCATCTGTTAACGTAATTTTAATGCCTTTCAAGAGAAAGGCAGTTTCTCTCAGACGTTCTGATAAGACATCATAAGAAAAAACCGTTGTTGAAAAAATGGACGCATCTGGCTTAAATGTAATCATTGAGCCATTTTGTTTAATCGAGGTTTTCACCTTTGTAAACTTTCCATCAGGGTGACCACCATCTTTAAACGATAAAGTTGCCTTCTGACCATCTTTAACGGTTTCCACTGTTAACGTACTTGATAAGGCATTAACCACACTTGCCCCAACACCATGAAGCCCTCCTGAGGTTTTATAACCACCTTGACCAAATTTTCCACCTGCATGCAGTATGGTAAAAATCACTTCAATCGTTGGCTTTCCAGAAGCATGCATTCCTGTTGGCATCCCTCTACCATAATCTCGTACACTAATACTATTGTCTTTATGTATTGTTACATCAATTTCTGTTCCATAACCAGATAACGCTTCGTCAACCGCATTATCAAAAATCTCAAAAACCAAATGATGCAATCCTTTAGAGTCTGTTGATCCAATATACATCCCTGGACGTTTTCTTACCGCCTCTAGACCTTCTAATACTTGAATGGATGAATCATCGTATTGTCTATTTATTTCTTTTGACATAGGTAAACTCCTTTTCTACCATCATTACGTAAACAAGTTAGTTGCTTGTTCTAATCAATAATAGGCTACTTTTACGCCGATGTAAAGAACAGGTATTCGCCCTATTCACGGCAACATCATTTATTCTATAATAAAATAATGTATCTTGCAAAGTTAGTTTTTTTCGAAAAAATAATGAAGCTTTTGATTTTTCAATTTACAACGTTTTTAAAAAACTGTATATTTATTAAATGATGATATTTTTTTAGAAAGGACACGTCTATGAACAATACAAAAAAACAAGTTAATTTATCTTTACTATTATCCACATTATTTCTAGGTTATGTGATTGTCTATATTGATAAATTATCTGTTGGGATTTCTATCATTTCCATTAGCAAGGATATTCCTATGACTGAAAGTCAAAAAGGACTCATTTTAAGTGCGTTCTTTATTGGTTACGCTATTATGCAGGTTCCTATGAGTTTTGCGATTAATCAATTTGGGGCAAAGAAAGTCCTTATTTGGTCTGTCTTTATGATTGGGGTGTTTGATTTTATCTTCAGTTTTGGAGAAACCGTGACAATGCTCTTAGCCATTAGATTATTAACAGGTATGCTGGCTCATTCTGGTTACCCTTCTGCTTCTAGTAAGGAAATCATTGATCATTTCCCTTTAGAACGCAGGACATTTGCTAAAGGGATTCTCATTTCTTCCTCAGGTATTGCTGGCATTGTGGGACCTATTCTACTATCACCAATTATCGAGCAATACAATTGGAAATTTGCTTACATGTTACTAACTATTCTGGCTATTTTAGCTTCTTTTATTATAGTAAGAATTATTCCTACACCGAATAAACAATCAAAAGAAGTCATTGAAGAAGCGTCTGAAAAAGTATCCTTACTGAATATTTGGAAAAACCGAAATATTTGGACACTATTTGCTGCCGCATTTTTTATCAATAGTTTACTTTACGGTATTAACAACTGGTTACCAAGCTTTTTAACAAGTCAACGTGGTATTACACTGACTCAATCTGGTATGGTCAGTTCATGCGTTGGGGTCTTTTCTCTCATTGGAGCCATTGGTGGAAGTTATGTTGTAAGCAAGTTTTTTTCTGAGAAGGATACACTGGTGATTATGATGATGGCAACGATCGGTTCATCATTAGTCTTTTTATCTTATTATCTCCATTCTCTTGTCCCATTTATCCTCGTTTTAGGATTAGCAACATTGTCTATGACAGTTGCCTTTGTGACCCTTATGACAATCCCACTGAAAGTATTTACTGGTAAACACTTTGCACCAAGTTACTCTACTATTTCAACTGGTGGTATCCTAGGAGGCGCAACAGCACAAATCATTATTGGTTCATTAGTCGATGGTTCTGAATCCTA
Source organism: Vagococcus changpingensis (assembly GCF_058211775.1). Classification (NCBI taxonomy): domain Bacteria; kingdom Bacillati; phylum Bacillota; class Bacilli; order Lactobacillales; family Enterococcaceae; genus Vagococcus; species Vagococcus changpingensis. The sequence continues at coordinate 269,446 of NZ_JBYVZB010000001.1, read as the reverse complement.
TTTCTCTGCTTTTATTTATTTCTTTGCTTTAGGTATTTTAGCCACACTTTCTTTAGCCTTCCTTAAAAAAGGCGCTGAAAACTATTAAAAAAAAGCACGTCACCTTCATTAAAGGCGATGTGCTTTTTAATTTAATGTTGATAATTGTTTATTCATTGTCATCACACCAACAATCGCTAAGTGAAGAATTAAAAAAAGGACGACTATTTCTAATTTGACGAGTGACCAGTTAAGAAAAATGGTTTTAAACACATACCAAGGCCTAACAAAAATATCAATAGAATGAAACCTTGGTGGAAATCTACCAGCATAAATGCCTAGTGAAGATAACAAACACACAACAATTAATATCAAACTGACTTGAGTCATGTTTAGGGTATAACGATTTTTAATATAATTTAATAGTTTTAACAATTGACCAAACCCAATTAAAACAAAACTAAAAACCGCTAAAAACAATACCACAGTCAATGTCCAATCACCTAAATTTTTAATGCTATCTCCTGTAAAATAGTTATAAATATCTAAAATATCCATGTGAATCATATCTGTCACCAAATAAGGAATATTAGGAAAATATAACATAAACAAAGCTGCTAACCCTATTTTTAAACTATTTTTCTTGACACGAAAAAATTGAAATGACAGCTCTAAAGGGATGTAAGCTAATAAAATATTCAATGATAAAAACGAAAAACGTGTATTATACGCTCCAATGATAAATAATAGACTCATTAATCTAACCATATTTTTCATTTTTTCACCCCTTTTCTATCTTGATTATTAGCGTTCTATTAGATTCCTAAAATAAAGAAATTCTTCCATCAACTCTTTATTGATTCTTTCTCCCTTAAACATCGCGTTTTGTGCAGCTTGATATAATACATTAAATCGATTCATATCACCCTTTTTATCTAATATAAGGACCGCTTTTAAATGAGATAATTCTGTTATAAAATCTTCTGGATTCATTCTTTCTACCCCTTCATCTAATTTTTATCTATCGACATATTATAACATCTTTTTACCCATTTTTTGAAAAATTCATTAAATATTCAATTCTTTAAAACTCTTTTTTTCTTGAAATTTGTTATAATGAAAGAAATAAATAACAAAGAGGGGTTGGAATAAATGATTTATATTGACAAAGAAAAATTTGCTCAAGCTGTCTTGATGTCTGAAAAAAAAGAATTAACACTCGAACAAAAACTTGATTTGTATGTTAAAGCCATGGATTTAGCAGCTCAACATAACAAAGAAATTCCCAAACCAAAAATGAATATGTTTGGAACTAAAGCACCTTAAAAAGCTTTCCATTAATTGGAAGGCTTTTTAAGTGTCTTTAGATAGTCTTTTGTTTCTGGTGAGATTCTTAAACTCTCACGCGCCTTTTGAATCGTTTTTTGATGTGTCCAGTCATCTAATCTTCTCTCATTAATATAGGGAATCGTTGCATCATATTGCTTAGCCAAACTGGTCGCAAAAAACCATGCTCGCATCATATTGACATAATAGGCCTCACTTTTCACCTCACACACACGCTCTAATATCGATTCATTGAAGTTGTCTTCTGTTAGATAAATATTCATCAGCTGCAATATAGCAAAACGGATGGTGTATTCCTCACTTGAAACCAGCCATTCGTCTATATATGGTAGTAATTTGTCTGGATTCTTTTTAAATACAGCAGGTGTTTGGCAATCTGTCACGGCCCAATTATCCACATAAGGCAAAAACGTTCGGTATGCTTTAATGGCTTCATCAAAGTCTTTTATACTTGAAATAATCAACATATGCAGGACATTTTCCTCGTGATAGGTATGAGGTAATTCTGATAAAAAATTGACTGTATCCTCATTTTTAATCATCTCTTTAGCTAGTTTTCTAAGTTGTGGCATCCTCACACCAATGACCTTATCAGGACTAATGGTCGGGATTAATCTCGCGTTAAAGGCTTTGTAAGTCGTATCTTGCATTGAAAAAAGGGTTGTTTGTGTTGGTGTCATACGTTTCCTCCATTAAAAAAGCACCCGACAAATGTGTCGAGCGCTCATCAATTGTCTTATTTAAGACGTTCGTTTAATTCTTTTGCTAACTCTTCAAAACCTGGTTTTCCAAGTAAAGCAAACATGTTTTTCTTATATGCTTCAACACCTGGTTGATCAAATGGGTTGACACCATTTAAGTAACCTGAAATACCAACTGCGATTTCAAAGAAGTACATTAAGTAACCTAATGTGTAAGCATCTGTTTCAGGAATATTTACCACAAAGTTTGGCACATCACCATCTGTATGCGCTAAAAGTGTTCCTTCAAAGGCTTTTGTATTAACAAAGTCAATTTCTTTTCCTTGAATGTAACCTAAACCATCTAAGTCTTGATCAAGTACTGGAATCTCCACGCTTTTACGAGGTTTTTCGACTTTAATGACGGTTTCAAAAATGTTACGGCGCCCTTCTTGAATGTATTGACCTAATGAATGTAAGTCAGTTGAGAAGTTCGCACTTGATGGGTAGATACCTTTTTGATCTTTCCCTTCAGACTCACCGAATAATTGTTTCCACCATTCAGAGAAATATTGTAAGTTTGGTTCGTAATTGATTAATAACTCTGTTACTTTTCCTTTACGGTATAAAATGTTACGTAATGCAGCATATTGATACGCTTCATTTTTTGTTAAATCATCAGAGCTGTATGCAACGCGTGCGTCAGCAGCACCTTTCATTAACTCATCAATGTTGGCACCTGTTACAGCGATTGGAAGTAATCCAACTGGAGTTAATACAGTAAAACGTCCCCCAACATCATCAGGAATAACAAATGTTTCCCAACCTTCAACGTCAGCTTCTGTTTTAACAGCGCCGCGTGCTTTATCAGTTGTTGCGTAGATACGTTTGTTTGCTTCTTCTTTACCGTATTTTTTCTCTAATAAATCTTTAAAGACTCTAAATGCAATTGCTGGTTCAGTTGTTGTACCAGATTTAGAAATAACATTCACTGAGAAATCTTTGTCGCCAATAATTTGGATTAAATCAGCTAAATAAGTTGAGCTAATAGAATTTCCAGCAAAGAATACTTGTGGTGTTTTTCTTTCTTCATTGTCTAAAAGGTTATAGAATGAGTGGTTTAAAAAGTCGATAGCAGCTTTAGCTCCTAAGTATGACCCACCAATTCCAATGACGATTAAAATATCTGAATCTGATTGAATTTTTTCTGCTGCTTTTTTAACGCGAGCAAATTCTTCTTTATCATAGTTTTCTGGTAAATCAATCCAACCACGGAAATCATTTCCTGGTCCGGTCCCTTCACGCAATGCATTGTGTGCTGCTGTTACTTCTGCTTGCATGTAACCTAATTCATGGTCACCGATAAATGTACCGACATTTGAATAATCAAAACGAATATGTGACATAATCATCCTCCTAGTAATATGTGATTCTTAGTACAAGAATACATCCCTATTCTACCACTTTTTTGAATGTTTCACATCTTTTTCAGATAGTTTATAACAAAACGTGGAAAATTTTTATTACACAAGTCCTTGAGCAAGCATTGCTTTAGCCACACGTTCAAATCCAGCGATATTTGCACCAGTTAGTAAATCGTCTTCTTTCGCGTATTCTTTTGCTGTTGTCGCACATGTTTCATAGATATTTTTCATAATGCTATCAAGTTCTGAGTCGACTTGTTCAAAACTCCAAGGTAAACGTTGAGCATTTTGAGCCATTTCTAACGCTGATACAGCCACTCCACCAGCATTGGCTGCTTTACCTGGACAATAGATAACACCAGAATTCGTTAATTTGTGTAGAGCTTCAAGTTTAGTTGGCATGTTTGCCCCTTCAGCTAAGACTTTTACCCCGTTTTTGATTAGAATAGCTGCTTCATCTAATCCAATTTCATTTTGAGTGGCACATGGTAAAGCGACTTCATAGGCAATATTTTCTGTCCAAATTGACGCATTTTCAACGTATTTAGCATTTGGTTTTGCTGCAGCATAGTCACTTAAACGACCACGTTTCACTTCTTTGATTTCTTTAACTAACTCACAGTCTACACCATCTTCATCGATGATATAACCAGAAGAATCAGAACAGCCAAGAACTGTTGCGCCTAATTCTTGTGCTTTTTCAATCGCATAAATGGCCACGTTGCCACTACCTGAAACCATCACACGTTTGCCTTTTAGTGAGTCACCTTTGTCTTGTAACAAATACTTAACAAAATACACTAAACCATAACCTGTTGCTTCTGTACGAGCTAAACTTCCCCAGAAAGTTAATGGTTTACCAGTTAAAACACCTGCTTGATAACCATTTAGACGTTTGTATTCTCCGTATAAATACCCAATTTCACGGCCTCCAACACCCATATCACCAGCTGGCACATCCATACTTGGGCCAATATGTTTTTGTAATTCTTGCATAAAACTTTGACAAAAACGCATGATTTCACCATCAGATTTACCTTTAGGATCAAAATCACTTCCACCTTTACCTCCTCCAATAGGTAAAGAGGTTAAACTGTTTTTAAAAATTTGTTCAAACGCTAAGAATTTCATAATACTTTGATTCACTGACGGGTGGAAACGTAACCCACCTTTGTAAGGTCCTAACGCTGAGTTGTATTGAACACGGTAACCAGTATTCACCATCCATTCACCTGAATCTGACATCCAAGGAACGCGAAACTCAATTAAACGCTCAGGTATAATCAACTGACCTAAGATATTTTTCTCACAGTATACGGGATTTTTTTCTAAAAATGGTGTGACTGTGGTTAAAAATTCTTCCACTGCTTGAATATACTCTGATTGGTAACCATATTTTTCTTTCACTTCATCCAACATTTTTGTTACATAATCTTGTGGTGACATATTGTATCATTCCCTTCTTAAACTTAATTAGTATTATATAATATTTAAATAAATAAAAAAAATCTTTTCTCATCAAATTTAAAAAAAAGTATGCTAAACTATCATTTAATAATGAAAGGAGTGGCAATAGATGAATATAGATGTCATTGTCATTGGTGGGGGAACAAGCGGTATGATGGCTGCCGTTTCCGCGGCTGAAAAAGGCGCACGCGTCATGATTATTGATAAAAACAAAATGCTTGGAAAAAAATTACGTCTAACTGGTGGAGGTCGATGTAACGTCACCAATAATAGACCGTCAGAAGACATTATTTCTTTTATCCCAGGAAACGGGAAATTTTTGTATAGTACCTTCTCTCAATTTAATAACTATGACATTATGGAATTTTTTGAAAGCCATGGTGTGCATTTAAAAGAAGAAGATCACGGTAGAATGTTTCCTGTTGAAAACACCTCTAAAGCAATCGTTAACGGTTTATTTGATCGCTTAAATGCCTTAAACGTTGAATTAAAAATGAACACAACTGTTAAAAAATTATTAGTAACTGATGGCAATATCACTGGCGTAATGACTGATACAAAAGAAGAAATTCACGCTCCTTGTGTGGTTTTAGCCACTGGTGGGAAGACTTATCAATATACTGGGTCCACTGGAGATGGGTACACATTAGCAAAAAAAGTGGGGCACACCATTACCAAACTATTTCCAACCGAATCTCCCCTTTTATCTGAAGAGTCTTTTATTAAAAGTCGTGATCTTCAAGGGTTATCGTTACGAGATATTGGGTTATCCGTGATTGATGAAAAAGGGAAAATGGTTGTCACTCATGAAATGGATGCGTTGTTCACTCATTCTGGCATCTCTGGTCCTGCAGCCCTTCGTTGTAGTATGTTTGTCAATCAACTCCTTGAAAAAGGACAAAAACATGTCACGATGTCTCTTGATTTGTTTCCATTAAAATCTGAACAAGATATCAAACAGCAAATGGTGTCTATCCAAAAAGAAGATGGCAATAAATCCATAAAAAATGCGTTAAAGCCATTGATGCAAGAACGTTATCTAGAGTTTTTACTTACTCGCAGCGGGATTGACACGCAGACACCTTTCAAACAGGTGACTGAAAAAGAAATTGATGTTCTCGTCGGTGAAATCAAACACCTTACGTTTACAGTTAATAAAACTTATCCACTTGATAAATCGTTTGTCACAGGTGGTGGGATTAGTCTAAAAGAAGTGAACCCAAAAACAATGGAAAGTAAATGTGTAAACGGGCTATTTTTCTGTGGTGAGTTACTGGATATCAATGGCTATACTGGTGGTTTTAACATTACTGCAGCGTTTTGTACTGGTCATGTTGCCGGAGAACACGCGGCAGAAATTGCCAGCTATTTTAACTATTAGAATAAGAAAACTGACCTTAACTTTTAGGGATAAGGCCAGTCTCTTTTTTTATTTTCATGACATAAACACCATAGAACAACGCCACTATACCTGAAAATACCGCACTATATTTTATCAAAAAAGGCGGATCATAATAAATAGATAGCTCGTGAACTCCCTTAGGCAATTGAAATGATAAGGTTCTCTCAGATGAGAGGGTGGTTTTGATGCGTTTTTCATCCTCCTCCACTACTAATCCACTATAGCCAATAATGGGTGTGTCAACAGTATTAGTCTGCTCATTCAGTGTCACCTTTATAATCGCTGCATTTTTTTCAAACTGGTAAGGCATTGGGACATCTTCTTGGTTCACTTGCCCAATCTTATCTTTAATGCGTTTAGTTTGTTCGTCAGTCAATCCCGCTGGAAAATAGTCTCTATTAACAGATTTAATATACCGTTTGGTCGCTACAATATCTTGTTTATCATACATTAATTTATTTAACGACCGACGAATCATTAAAGCATTAACACTAAGAGTGGAGATAATCACCATAGCAACACTTAACCAAATTGTGACTCGTTTTAATGAAACGGTAGCAAAACGGCTAAAATAATCAGCCAAAATCGCTGCTCCTAAAAAACTACCAAATACGGATAAAAAGGGCATTAAACGGAAAGGAAACTGGATAATCGCTAATGGTGTATGTTGCAATACACGCCACGGAAATACTGATGTCATCATGAAAGTTATGACTAATGATAACCACAAACATAGCCTTAATAATTTATCTTTACGGACAATCGATTCTTTTTTCCAAATAACGTGATATATCCCTAACATAAGTGAGCATAGCAAAATAATTCCGATACTTATATAACTTAAATAATTAATGCTAGATGACACGAGCATCACACCAATATTAGTCGCTTCACTCGCCAAATCATGAACCCGTACAGAACGAATATGTAAAGTTAACATTTGATATAAAATAGGAACAAGAGCGCCAGCAGAAATAATCATCGTCATAATAGCACTAAATACTAATTGTTTGAATACTTTCATCGTAATCATCTTTTTAATAAAACCTACCACAAATAACCCAGTCAATACAACAACCACTAACATCAATGACAAAACATGTGAATACGCTGTAAGTGACAAACCAACAATCAGCCAATATTTTTTTGTTCCACCATCTTTTAAGATACTATAAAAGCCAGCAAATATTAGAGGGTACATCGTCAATACAAAAAATTCACCCAAATCAAATCGTTGATAAAAACAAATCAGTCGATAATGGGAAAAGACATAAAAAAATGAAAAAACAAACGGTAAAAACTGCTTAGCACGTATGTTTACTTCTGGTAGCGCAATGGAGCTAATATAGTTAGCACATTGGTAGGCAATATAAAACGTCAATAAATTCATCAAAAATAGATATCCATAGACACCAAAAATCACTGATTGAAAAATCAAAGATAATAACGCAATTGGTAAGACTGTCGTAAGCGTAGGGTAAAACATATTGACTCCATAAAAAATATCACGCTCACCAAATCTTGCGACTGATTGAATCTGCCCTGTGTCTTTTAATTGATCCATAACGCCAAAAATTCGCGCAAAATGAAAAGGATAGTCATCCCCACGAATAAGTGCCACATGCCAATTCGATAAATCCACTGCTGGCAACATATAAAATAATGATAACCCTATCCAAGAAAATAGAATAAAAAAATGATTTTTTTTCATTTGTCTTCCTTCTTTTAATTAATCTAATAATAAACAACACAATCATCTATAAATCAGCATATTTCGTGTATTAACCTGTTACAAACATGACTATTTTACCAAATAATCGTTCAATTTACTAATAAGAGTTAAACGTCATACTCTATCATCATTCTTAATAAAAAAACGATTCTAAGCCTAACCTAGAATCGTTTCATCTTCTGTTAAATCAGCATACTTTCCATGTGTCACATTTAATAAATCTTCAGGCGAGACACTCATTTGTAGTCCTCGACGACCTGCAGAAACGTGTATAGTATCAAAAATTTCAGCTTCTTTGGCATAATAAGTTGGAAATAATTTTTTCATTCCAACAGGAGAACAGCCTCCATGGATATAGCCTGTTAATCCTTCTAACTCTTTCATTGGTAGCATCTCTATTTTTTTATTACCACTAGCTTTAGCCAATTTTTTTAAATCTAACGTTTTATTTCCAGGTATAACTGCCACAATGGGTCCCGTCTTATTTCCCACAGTCACAAGCGTTTTAAAGACTTGATTTTCATCAATCCCTAACGCATTGGCGGTTTCAAGTGCCGCTGCGTGTTTATCGCTGTATTCATACTCTCTGGTATCAAATGTTATTTTCTTTTGTTCCAACAACCTAACAGCATTTGTTTTAGCCTTCTTTTTAGACATTTCTATCGACTCCCTCTTTTATACCCAATAAGATTCATTCCTTCTCTTAAGATTGGTATTGGAAGCTGACCTGGTGCTGAAAGATATTTTCCATTTGACGCATAAGTTAAACTAGACCCAAATAGTTCACCTGTCATACGAGATAATTGGCCTAACTCACCCATACTAATCATAACAAAAGGAATCTCCGAATGTTCGGTTTGGATTTTATTTGATACTTCCAACACATTTAACATATCTTGTAAATCCGTTGGCATAACAGCCAGCTTACAAATATCCCCACCTAATTGATACATGTCTTTAATTAACTCATACATATTATGCACGTCAGGTGTAAAATGATTATTGTGTTTGGATAGTAATACCTTAACATTTTTTTCCTTAGCATGAACCATGATATCACTAGGTTTTTCTAACATCATTTCAAATTCTAAATCAACCATATCTATTAAACCAGTATCCATCATCATACGATTGAGTTCAACATATTCATCTAACTCAATATGTTGTCCACCACCTTCTTGCAATGTTCTGTAAGTAAAGATAAGTGGCTTATCATCAATGGCATAACGCACAAAATAGGCCGCTTTTTTCATAAATCTTGCATCGTGAACATACATAAAATAATCTGCACGCCACTCGATGACGTCACAATCTAATTTACTTAATCGTATAGCTTCTGAGAACAGTTCTTCAAAATTTTTCGCTATAAGAGGCACACATACTTTTGGTTTTCCTTTTCCTAATTCAAGGTTACGTACTTTTAACTCTGACATCAAACCCCACCTATCATTTCATAATCACATTTATTTCACTCGGTAAAATAATACTTTCAAATAATTTCCTTCATTAAACTCTTTTGCTACACGGAAATCTTCTGGTAATTGATATAATTCTAAAAACGTAAACGCACGACCAGTTTCTTTTATTCCTAGCTCGACCATTTGTCTAAACTTATCCAACGAGACATTTGCCGCATTTGTTGAAGCAACCAGTAACCCATCTTTATTTAATAATGCTACTGCTTCAGTCGTTAATTGTTGATAATCTTTAGCGACAGAAAAAACTTTCTTTTTATTTCTTGCAAAACTCGGTGGGTCCATTACCACAATATCAAAAGTGACTTGTTTTTTAAAAGCGTATTTAAAATAATCAAAAACGTCCATTACTATTATAGACTGATTATCTGTATTAAGCCCATTCACAGCAAACTGTTCTTGGGTTTTTTGTCGACTTCTTTTTGCTAAATCAACGCTCGTTGTTGACACAGCACCACCCATTGCACTTGCAACAGAAAAAGCTCCAGTGTAGCTAAATGTATTTAATACTGTTTTTCCAATGGCATAACTATCTGTCAAACGACCTCTAACTTGCCGTTGATCCAAAAAGATTCCCGTCATTAAACCTTCATTTAAATAAGTCGCATAAGTGATATTATTTTCTTTGATTAAAAGTGGTTCAGGTGCTTGTTTACCACTTAAAAATGCTGACTCAGGTACTTCTTTTGTATTAAAGCGAATTTTTTCATATATACCTTGATACTTAATATTAGAAGACATTAAGGCTTCTAGTATCTCTTTTTTTAATTGGTAGATGGTGTCATTATACCAAGAAACAACTAAAAAACCAGCATACCAATCAATCGTTACACCACCTAATCCATCCCCTTCACCATTAAATAAACGAAATGCCGTCGTCGCCTCATCTGCAAAAAATGTTGAACGGTAGTCTTTTGCTTCATTAAATAGATGAACTAAAAAAGGTTTATCTATTGGTTGATTTTCAGAAAAGCTAATCATCCAACCTGATCCTTTATGTTGTTTCCCTAAATAGCCATATCCTAAAAATTCATCTTTTTCAGAATAAAAACTAACCCATTTTTTACACTCATCTTGAGCATTTACCATATCTTCAGCTTTAATTAATGGATAGTGGCCTTTATATTTTTGACTTTTCTTTTGTCTTATTTGTACTTTCTTCATGCAGTCAATCCCTTTAATTTCTATTCATTTATTGTATGATACTACTATATCAGTTTTTACGTATTTTTGCTCCCTTTTTAAAGATGTTAGTTCTATATTTTTTTTTAAGAAACATGACCGTAATTGACAGACATGTAAGGAATATGTAAAATGTAACATGGAATATTCAGCTTGGTAGTCTAGTGACACTAAGTTGTTAAGAAAGGATGTTTATTTTGAAACATAAATATAATAAAAACTGGCTCAACACCAGGATGGGGTTTTTCTCATTAATGGTTGTATTATTCTGGTTAAAAAACCTACTAGCTTATACAGTTGACTTTAATTTAGGAATTGAAAGTTTTTTCCAATACGTTATCTTATTTATTAGTCCTGTGGCAACAACAGTCTTTTTATTCTCTGCTGCACTCTATATAAAAAGTCCGAAAAAAGCCTACATTACGTTACTGATTATCTCATCATTAACCACCTTGTTACTTTTTTCTAACGTCATTTATTACCGAGAATTTACAGATTTTATTACCGTTAACACCATGCTTGGTGCCGGTAAAGTAGCTTCTGGTCTTGGTGAAAGTGCTCTTCGTATGTTTAGACCATATGATTTATTGTATTGGATTGATATTATTGTTGTGATTGTCTTACTTGCAACAAAAAAAATCAAAATTGATGAAAGACCAATTGCTATTCGCTCAGCATTTGCTGTAACAAGTTTTTCTATCCTTCTATTTTCTGCTAACTTAACTTTAGCGGAAACAGATCGACCTGAATTATTAAAACGTACTTTCTCAAGAGATCATATCGTGAAATATTTAGGGATGAACGTCTTTACTGTTTATGATGGCGTACAGACGTATAACGCGACACAACGACGTGCTCAAGCGAGTCAAAATGATTTAGTTGATGTTCAAAAATATGTGAAGACACATTATGCTAAACCAAATGATGACATGTTTGGAATTGCCAAAGGGCGTAATGTCATTTATGTCCATTTAGAAAGTTTCCAACAATTTTTAATTGATTACAAATTAAAAGATGAAAATGGTGTTGAACACGAAGTGACACCCTTCTTAAATAGTTTATTCCATTCAAATGAAACATTTAGTTTTGATAATGCCTTCCATCAAGTAGGATCAGGTAAAACAAGTGATGCTGAAACCTTGTTAGAAAATTCATTCTTTGGTTTAAGCCAAGGCCCTTTATTTACTCAATTGGGGGATAAAAACACCTTCCAATCCGCACCTAACATTTTAGGTCAAACACAAGGTTATACAAGCGTAGCATTCCATGGTAATAGTGGCTCATTCTGGAATCGTAATGAAACATACAAACATTTAGGTTATAACTATTTCTTTGATGGTAGTTACTATGATGTGAATGAGAACAATTCATTCCAATATGGATTACATGATAAGCCATTCTTAGCACAATCTATTCAATACTTAGAGCATGTGCAACAGCCGTTTTATTCTAAATTTATTTTAGTCTCAAACCATTACCCATATGCGAAATTTAAAGACGATAATGCTGGTTTCCCAATGGCTAATACATCAGATGCGACAATTAATGGATACTTTGCAACAGCAAACTACTTAGATACAGCGGTTAAAGAGTTCTTCGATTACTTAAAAGCATCTGGACTGTATGATAATTCAGTCATTGTGTTATATGGAGACCACTATGGTATTTCAAATTCTCGTAACAAATCTTTAGCTGAATTACTTGGTAAATCAAAAGAAGAATGGAACGACTTTGATGATACAGCCGTTCAGCGTGTTCCCGTAATGTTCCATATTCCTGGTCAAACTAAAGGTGGGATTGATCATACATTTGGGGGACAAGTTGACATCTTACCTACACTGCTACATTTATTAGGTGTTGATACTCAACCATATATTCAATTAGGACAAGATTTCTTCTCTAAAGATAAAGACCAAATTGTCGCCTTTAGAAATGGAACCATCGTCACACCAAAATACACGATCTTAAGTGAAGCCACCTATGATACAAAAACGGGTGAATTAATTGATTCGCCAACAGAAGAACAACTGACTGAAATAGCGGATATTAAAGAAAAAGGAACCACACAACTTAATATGTCTGATGCTATTACAAACGGTGATTTATTACGATTTAACACAAACAGTGGATTAAAACCACTTGATCCGGCTAAGTTTGATTATAAAAATGGGTTAGATAAACTCCTTCAAGTTGAACAACAAAAAGGAGATAAATCAACCAGTGTTTACTCACTACACAATAACCAATCAACTGTTGGTTTATTTAAAACACAGACTTATAAAGAAATTCAAGAAGAAAAAGGGGGGACCACTCAAAGTAGTGGAACCACTGAAACCTCTTCTACAACCGCAAAATAAACGAAAAACACACAAGATATCAACTCTTGTGTGTTTTTTTGTATACTTGTTTTTGTTTTAATAACAACTGAAATTCTTGCTCTAATTCTTCACTTGGTTCAAGACTCAACTTACCTAATACTTCACTAATTTTTGTTTCAATCACTAATAAACTATCCTGCTGTTTTGAATTCTTTTTAATGATTGGGGTGATTTTATAATCTGACAAAGGTCCTTCAAATACGTTTATCTTTTTGTTTTCAATAATTAATAATTTTGTTGCCACTGAATTAATAAACTCTCTATCATGAGACACAAAAATAATTGTCCCTTCAAACGCTTGTAATAATGCTTCTAATGCTCGCATTGCTTCAATGTCTAAATAATTTGTCGGCTCATCTAGGACTAACGTGTTAATATCACTTAATAATAGTTTTGCTAAAGTCACTTTAACACACTCTCCTCCACTTAATACACTGACAGGCTTTTCTATATCACGGTCAAAAAACTGCATTCGTGCCAACACTGTTCTTGCTAATGTCTGATTATAATCACGCATACTTGATAAAACATTTTCTAAAACTGTTTCGTTATCATCTAGTAAATCAACTTCTTGTGAGAAATAACCAAACTCAATTGATGGTGACACTTTAATAGAACTTTCTTTATCTAACATCATTTTTAGTAACGTCGTTTTGCCTACACCATTGTCCCCAACTATTGCGACCTTTTCTCTATTTTTAATATAAAAATCGCTCTGAGAAAAAAGGACTTGATGATTTATTTCAGCTGATACATCCATCCCTCTTATCATAATATGCTCACCTGACATATGAGAAAGAGAAGTTTCCATAGTGAGTGATGTTTCTTTTTTCGGTGCTTCCACTCGTTCTAATTGTGATAATCTTGTTTCCAGGGCTTTGGCTGATTTATCTAGTTTTTTCTGTTTTTTTGCATAATATGGTTTGCTACTACCAACTTTTTCTCCAGCTTGCTTTTTATTTTTCGGCACAGCCATGGCCCCATTTGCTTGTTGCTTTTTGGCTCGAATCGCTTGTTCTAATTCTTTCTTTTCACGTTGATAAATGTCATAGTTTTCTTTGTGTCGTCTTTCTTGTTCCCCATATTGGGTTAAAAATGATTGGTAGTTTCCTTTATAAACTATTATTTTTCCATCTTTTAAAAGCCAAATTTTATTACACACTTGATTTAAAAAATGACGATCGTGTGATACAACCACTATACCTTCATGATGATTCAATACTTGTTTTTCAACCCAATCAACATGACGATTGTCTAAATGGGTCGTTGGTTCATCAAGTAACCACACGCTATCTTGTTTAAATGCTTCTTGTAAATAGCGTTGCGTTTTTTCTCCTCCACTTTTATCATCAAATCCTTCTTTAAACTGTTTGACGAGTGTGACAGATAGATAATGCTGAACACTTGGTGTCTCTAACGAAATGTCTTGCGCTAAAAGGTGTAGTAACGTCGTTTTCCCGCTACCATTATTTCCAATTAGCCCAATTTTATCTCCCCTGTTCACACTTAGGTTGTCTATCGTTAATTCTAAATTTGGGTTTATTTGATAATTAAATGTTAGTATATCAATTTGTTTCATCTTACCATCTCCTTAATTTTAGGAGAAAAAAATCCCTCCTATTGTTTGAAATAGGAGGGATTAAACGTGTTTAGGGCATACTCAAAAAAACATCAACCCACACTCATACAACCACACCTATTCCACAAATAAAGACAAACGCATAACAAAAAAGCTTGTTACATCGTTTCCTTCATGTTGCTTATAAATAGGATTTAGTTGTACATGTATTTGGGTCACCCTTTCTTAAATTGTTAAGACAACTATAACACGACGTGGCTTATTTTGACTACTCACTTTAATTGACTGACTTGACGGATAATTCTTACAACTGTATGATGGAAAAAAGTTTCATTCATTGGGGGGAGTTAAATGAAAAGAAAAGCGTTCGAAACAGCTCTGCCCTACACACTGCCAATTTGTGTTGGGTTTTTGTTTTTAGGAATGTCTTATGGTTTTTTGATGCGTAGTATGGAGTTTAGTGTGTGGTATCCAATGCTCATGAGTTTTTTTATCTATGCTGGTTCAATGGAATTTGTCACAGCTAATTTACTCATGTCAGCTTACAACCCACTTTATGCCTTTGTTTTGACGCTTTTAGTCAATGCTAGACACATATTTTACGGTATTTCTATGTTGGATAAATATAAAAATACCGGTTGGAAAAAGTTCTATCTTATTTATGGTATGTGTGATGAATCATTCACGATAAATTGTACCGTCACACCACCAAAAGATGTCGATAAAGGATGGTTTATGTTTTTTGTGACATTACTAAATCAGATTTATTGGGTAGGCGGCGCAACACTTGGTGCATTACTTGGTTCAGTTATCACATTTGATACAACTGGCATTGAATTTGTGATGACTGCTTTATTTGTTGTCATGTTTATCAATCAATGGAAAGAATCCTCCGACCATAGATCAGCTCTTATTGGACTCATTAGTTCGTTTATTTGTTTAATTTTATTAGGGGCTAACAATTTTATGTTGCCAGCCATGGCTTTAATCGTGTTAATCTTTACTTTAGATAGAAAAAATCTTGATAAACAGGAGGTGACGACATGATGACAACCATGTCTTTTTCACACCAACTCATTACGATTGGCGTTGTAGTCCTTGGGACGATGTTAACTCGTTTCCTACCATTTATATTATTTCCAGAAAATAAAACACCTCCTGTTTATATTACATATCTAGGAAACGTTTTACCTTATGCCACGATGGGTTTGTTAGTTGTATTTTGTCTAAAAGATGCCGTCACAAGAGTCTTTGCGTTTCCAGAATTACTCGCAATTTTACTGATTGTCATCATCCATAAGTGGAAACACAGCACCTTTTTAAGTATAGGATTAGGAACCATTTTTTATATGGTACTAGTACAAACTATTTTATTTTAAGAAACTTGCATGAATAAAGAAAAACCATCTACCCACATTTGGATAGATGGTTTTTCTTAACCAATCATCAATTTTAGTTTTATATCTGACGGATCAAATACAGTAACTTCATTTTCTTCTTCCATTACTGGAATACCTAATTCTCTTAATGACGCCACAGTCTCTTGTCGTTTTTCTTCGCTTGGAAAGACAATTGAATAACTTTCGATGCCTGTTTCTGTTTTTTCAGCGTGTTTAATTTGTGTCCCTGACCAAGTGTTTAAGGCAATATGATGATGATAGTTTGAATCAGATAAAAACAATGCCTCTCTTCCATATCGACTGACCACATCAAACCCAAGCCCATCAACATAGAACTCTTTATTTTTTGCTAAATCATTCACTTGCAAATGAATATGCCCCATCACCGTTTCTTTTGGCAAACCATTCCAAACTGGGTCAATTGATTCTTTTAATAAGTCATCAAAATCAACTGGATCTGTTGTCATCAAGACTTCACCATTCGACCATAGCCAAATACTCGCCTCTCTGTCGACATAAATTTCAATCCCATTGCCATCTGGATCATTTAAATAAATGGCTTCACTAACTAAATGATCTCCGCCACCAAAACGAACGCCTAGATGAATAAAATGTCTCACGACTTGAGATAAGTCTGCTCGTTTTGGTAATAGTAAAGCAAAATGGTACAAGCCTGTTCGTTGTTCTTGTTTTTTGTTGATAGTTTTTGATTGGGTAATCATTAACAAAACATCCTGACCATTTGTCGTAAATGACACACTGTTTGATGTCTGTTCTTTTATGTTTAATCCTAATACTTCCGTATAAAAACGTTTAGATTTTTCTAAGTCACTCACTTTAAGTGCAACATGACTAACAAAGGTAACTGGATTTTTATGAAATGACATATGCTTCAACCTCTTTCTTTTGTATAACTCTTACTTTATGTAAGTAACTATACTACGAAAAATAATCCAGCACAACTAACTTGTTTCATGATGTTATTTCTTAAATACTAGCGTCACTTTCGCACCTGTTTGATTTTTTTCTGGACGATTTTCGATGAGTAACGTCCCATGATGCCGTTCAACCATTTCTTTCACATGATACAATCCTAATCCGTGAGAAGTCGTATTATCTAGCTTACTTGACATATATTTACTAGGTGATGAGGCTAAAAATAAGTCCGAAAATCCTGTTCCTTCATCTGTTATGGTCACGCGGTACTCTGTCTCTAAATCTCTAAAATCTAATGTAATCGTTGAATTTAGGTTAGAATGCTCGATTGAGTTACTGATTATATTTTGTAACGCTATCGTGACATTTTCAGTTTCTAATGGAATAGAACTTGTATCAGTTTCCATCACGCTAAGTTGTCGTTGATGAGTGTCACATAATAAACGTGCGACATCAATCCAACGACTTAACACCTCTTCACTCACTGGCATTTTTTCTTCAGTGACATGACTTGAAATCTGTTTTAATCTTTCAACGTAAACTTCTAATCGTGATACACCTTTTTCAATATCTTTCACCCGTTCGCTTGAACTAGCGGTCAACGCTTCTTCATCTAACAATTCAAGATTCCCTTTTATTAACGTAATGGGTGTTCTAATATCATGAGTCACTGACTCAATTAAGTCTCGCTTCGTTTCTTGCATTTGCCACTGTTCTTGCAGAGATTTCTTTAAATCATTTGCCAATAAATCAATGGTAGATAATACGTCATTAATTTCTTTATAGTCACTGTTTATTCTTGGATAATCAAGATTTTGTTGCTGAATGTAGACACTGGCTGTTGATATTTTTTTAATCTCTCTTTTTAGTATCTTAGTTAATCTCACAATCAAAAATAAAAAACCACTTATCCAAACCAAAAAAACAACGAGCCAATAAAAACCTTCAAAATGTGGAATCAACTGATTAAGTTTTTGTGATGCAAAGAATGGACTTAATTTGTAGCTGACAGCTAGTTCTTTATCATTTATAGTGTAGTATCGAAACACTCTTGCCCCAATAAAACTATCTTTTGACGCTCTTGCTGTTTCTTGTGCTTTTTTGACATAAGGTTGATAAGTCTCACTGATGTTACGATCAACCACTTGCCCATTTTTCATATATTCATACTCATAAAAAAATGGCAGTTGATCTGGTGTCCAACTCTCAGATTTAAAGTCTTTTTCAACTTTACCCAACTGACTTTCAGGGTAATTAGCTGGGTAAACAATACCAGTATTGACCAATATATTTAGTAGTAAAAAGAAAAAAATCATGACGAAAAACGTATAAAGTAACTCCATCACAGCGTATGTTGTGACCAAACGAGTCAGTCCTTTTCGATTTGCCATTTATACCCAACTCCCCATACTGTTTTAATTGGATTAATGCCAACTAAATCAAATTTTGCTCGAATCTGCTTCACTCGTTCTGTAATCGTTGTTTGACTATCTCCCACTGCTTCTAATCCATAAATAGACGTATAAAGCTGTTCTTTTGAAAAAACTTGCCCTTTATTTTTTAATAGTAATTCACATAACTCATATTCACTTGAGGTAAGTGATACTTTCGTTTCCTCGTAAAAAAACTGCTTGGCAATCAAGTCACAGGACACCGGATAATCAATCAATCGATGATGCTTTTGTCGTTGCTCTCTTCTTAAATGAGCAGCAACTCGTGCTCTTATTTCTTTGATAGAAAAAGGTTTAGTCACATAATCATCCGCCCCTAAAGCAAATCCTTCAATTTTATCTTTTTCAAAATCTTTTGCTGTTAAAAGAATGATGGGTGCATCAATCAGTTCTCTGTACTGTTTTAAAAAGTCAAAGCCTGACATCTCTGGCATCATCACATCTAATATCACTAGATCATAATGCTTTAACTCATCAGGATTAACTTTATTTGCACCTAATCTAGTCTCCACTGTGTACTCTTTACTTAACGCATTTTCTATTAGCTTTAATAAATCCTCGTCATCATCAATGATTAATATTTTCATCACTATTCCTCCAATCGTGTGACACCATCCCACTTATTATACCAAAGTGACAATCCCCAGAGTGTGATTGCCGTTACTAAAACTGTCCCTATTAACACTAGACTGACAATACGAAGACTCATTGCTCCTTTGCCTACTTCAAAAGTTAATTTAATTGGCCAAGTAAAGGGTAAAAACAGCCACACTCTCTCACCCAAATTCGTTGTCCCAAGTAAGATTGCTGCTAATGTTATTAAGCATCCTACCAAAATACTACCAGTATAATTAAATCGTAAAGATAAATACTGATAAATAGCAATCATCGGCATTAATGTCATTAACAGGATAACTGTTAATATGATAACTTGAATTTTTTTAAACTCACCGTTGGTAACAAGTAAGAAAAGAATAAAAAAACTCACTGCTAAAAGAATAATCACTAGACAAATCAGTGTGATAAAAACAAATCGGGTAAAAAATACTCGTCGTCTGTCGATGCCGATTCGTAAATCGTTGGCATAATGACTGGCTATTTTATCAGGGTCATAAACCATCGGGACAAGAATACTTAATGAAAAAGTCGATATAATGGCTAACATCGCATAAAACGAGAGAACTTCTTGTCCTTTTAAAGTCTTTGAAAAAAAGAAATACAAACACACGATAAGTGAATATAAAATTGGTGCAAGGATCATCAACACTCTCACTGGAGTCCTTTTAGTGCGTAGCCAATATGATTTTAAGAGATTAGTCATGATTTTTCCTCCTAATAAGAATGGTCAAAGTAATTAAAACAAGTAGATAAACCATTAAACTTAACATAATACCTAAATAAGTTGCATGAGTAGTCATCAATGGATTCTCCTCAGTTAAAAATGTGCCATTTGGATGGACCCCTATAATTGGTGCAAGCATACGTAAGCTATATGCCCATGGGAAAAAGACCCATTTTGATTGGACTGCTATTAACGCTGAAGGAAAAACCAATAAAAAGTTTATTAAGATAACCACCACTTTTTTATGAACGACATAAAATAATAAAAATGACATGCCAACAACAGGCAAGCTACCTATAAAAAGTGTGATGGTAGCCATGATTAAGGTCTTAATGTGAATCGTTTCCTTAAAAATAAATATTCCTAAACCATCTGCCAGTACAGAAGAGATAATTAACATAACAAATAATTCAGCTAATACCACCACATTTTTTGCAAACAACATTTTACTTCCACTGACTCCCAAACTCTTTTGACTAACAAGGTGTGATGGTGTTTCCTTACTGCAACTATTGACTACCAATAAACTTAATATGACAGGTAAAATCAAAATTGGATACCAATTAAAGGTCGTTGCCATCACGTAACTTTTACCAGTTGGTGCTACTCCCATTAGACTGACCATCAATAAATTAAACACTACAACAATCACTGGAACAAGTTTCATCAAGGTCGCATTAGCAGAACGTTTGTCTTTAATGAATTCTGCCTTTATATAGTTATTCATAATCCTTACCATCCTTTTTGATGATAGTCATAAACAAGTCTTCAAGATGAGTACCCGTCATATCATTTTTCCCTTCGTAACGTAAATGTCCATGATTGATGATCCCTACTTTATCAGCAACTTGTTGTACTTCACTTAAAATATGACTGGACAAAATCACGGTTATTCCTTGTTTTGAAAATGATTTGATTAACTCTCTTAATTCTTGTATCCCAACAGGATCTAAACCATTTGTTGGTTCATCTAAAATCAATAACCTTGGTTGATGAATCAATGCCATCGCAATGCCTAAACGTTGTTTCATCCCAAAAGAAAAATCTTTTGCTAGCTTTTTTCCAGTGTTTTCTAACGACACAACGGATAGAACCTCTTTGATACGTGTTTTTTCTATATTAAGTAATGTAGCTAAAACGTCTAAATTTTCATAAGCTGTTAAGTTAGGATAAATAGCTGGACTTTCTATAATCGCCCCTATCTCAAGTAAATCAGATTGGTTTAATTCATGTGAGTCAAAGTAAATCGTTCCAGAATCTGGTTTAATTACTTGAGTAATAATTTTTAATAAGGTTGATTTCCCAGCCCCATTTGGTCCTAATAAGCCATAGACTGTGCCTTCTTCTATCGTTAATGAGATATTATCTAAAACAGTTTGATGTTTAAATTGTTTTGATACTCCTTTTATTTCAATTATGTTTGTCATCATATGTCCTCCTTTTGATGACTTAACTATAAAGGGTAAATATAATGAAATTATAATGAAATAAAAACAGCAAAAAATAATTCATAAACAAAATTAAAAAGAACAAAAAAACACCTAATTTGCTCGATTTGAACAAATTAAGTGTGTGATTTATTGATAAATTGCTTTTATAGGATCTAATTTGGCTGCATTAATAGCTGGTATAACACCAAATATTAACCCAATTCCTGCTGAAATAGACGCTGAGAGTATTGCCATACTTGGACTAACAATTGCTGTAATACCATCTGCAAAAGTGGAAATCAGTGTTGCAAGTCCCCATCCAAAGAAGATCCCAATGACGCCACCAATTAGTGTAATAAACGCTGCTTCTAATAAAAATTGTAATAAAATAGTAATGGGTTTTGCCCCAATGGCTCGTCTAATCCCAATTTCTCTTTTACGTTCAGAAACAGACACATACATGATATTCATCACGCCAATTCCACCAACTAAAAGTGAAATAGCTGTAATAAATAATAATCCTGTTACAACTGCTTGAAGCATCGATTCAATTTGTTGTCGTGCTTGTTCATTTGAACGATCTTCTTCAAATGTTCCAACTAAATTAGGGTGTTGTTCTTTAAGTAATGTATTTGCTTGATCAATAACGGCTTGTCTATCACCGTGTTCTGTCATTTTTAATTTGATTGCATTGATTGGTTTATTCTTTGCAAGGTCATTAAACGCTTTTTTAGGTACTTCGTCAAAAAAGGCGGAATCATCCATTATCATGGCACCATCATCAATCTTAGGCTTTACACCAACTACCAAAAATTTTATACCATCAACATCAATCGCTCTTCCAATAATATCTTTAGGTTTTCGGATGCCTAGCGTTGATTGCATGGTATCATACGTGATGATAATACTATTTGATTCTAATTGCTCAGTAGTAAAACTATTTCCAAAACCAACTGGTGTATTCGTTTTACTTGTTGCCACAATTTGACCACTACCTGAAGTGTCAAAATAGTTTAGTGTACTCGTCACCATCTCTTTAGCACCGAATCCAAACCCATAATCAGCACTAATGGTATCAACACCATCGAGTCCTCTTAACAGTTTTAAATCAAGTTTGTCAAACGCAAACGGCTCTTCGTCTTGAAAGCCAATACTATCATCACTCTGATCAACCTTATAGATTAGACGAATCACGTTAGCATCGGTAGATTCCATTACTTTTAAGCTACTTTGCTTCATCCCTTCACCGATTGCTGATACTGTCACAACAGCTGTGATTCCAATAATAATTCCAACCATCGTTAAAAAAACACGTAGTTTATGTGCCCTTAAACTTAAGAAAGTACTTAATAATAGATTTTTAAGCATTGATAAATTCCTCCTCGGTAAGGAATAAACCATCTTTCATATAAACCACTCGTGTGGCATACTTTCTCATATCAGGATCATGAGTGACCATGACAATTGTTTTTCCTTCTTTATTTAAATTCGACAAGATAGTCATAATATCTTCACTCGTTTCACTATCAAGGGCTCCTGTCGGTTCATCTGCCATAATTAATAGTGGATCATTAACTAAGGCTCTAGCTATGGCGACACGTTGCTGTTGTCCTCCTGATAACTCAGTCGTTTTAGAAAACTCTTTTCCTTCTAGACCAACCATAGCTAAATAGTCTGAGGCGATTTGACGACGTTCTTTTTCTTTTTTCTTTCCACCATACACCATTGGTAATTCAACATTTTGAATCACATTTAACGATTGTATTAAGAAAAATTGTTGAAAAATAAATCCGATGTATTCGTTTCTTAAAGTCGATTTTTGATTTTCAGTTAATTCTGACGCGTCTTTATTATCAAAAATATACTCACCATCTGATAGTTGATCTAAAAATCCAATAATATTCATGAGCGTCGTTTTTCCACTACCGGATTTCCCCATAATCATGATAAATTCGCCTTGCTCAATAGTAAGGTTGAGATTTTTTAAGACATGCAGTGTTGATTTGCCGACTGGATAGTATTTATTTATATCATTTAACTCAACTAATACTGGGTTGTCGTGACTCATTATTTTTCTCCTCCTTCATTTTCGGTAACTTCACCTCCAGGAGTTGGTTCACCTACTGTTAAAGGTGCTTTGGATGAAATAATGACACGATCTAATCCTTCTAAACCACTTGTTACGATAATTTTATCTTTTGATGCCCCTTGATCGGTCGTTTCAACTACCCGTTTTGCAATTGTGCCAAAATCATCAACGAGTACATAAACTTCTTTCGTTTTATCATCTACTTTTACGGCTTCTTTTGGTATTTCTATTTTTTTATCTTCTAGCTTAATCGAAGCTTGTACATGGAATCCTTTGCGAATTTCTTTTGCATCTTTTAAACTTAATTTTACTGTGTAAGTTGATAAAGAATTCCCACTATTTGATGCACCACCTTCTGTTGCTTGCTGGGTATTTGGAATATTAGACACATAAGTGACTTCACCTTTGTATAGTTTATTATCCGCAATGGTTCTAACGTCCGCTATTTGTTTTTCTTTAACTTTTTCTAAGTCTTTCTCATTGACACTACCTTCAACATAAAAATCAGTTGATGATAACGTTAAAATGGCACTATCCCTGTTTTGGTCTTGTGGAATAATAACCTGACCGTCAAAAGGTGCAATGACTTTATTAACCTGTTTTTCGCTTAATTCATTAATTTGTGTTTGTAATTGACTCATTTTAATATCATAACTACCTAAATCATATTTTAATTCTATGCTTTCTTTCGATACAGGGCTACTGGTAGCTTCTCCTGATTCTGAGGTTGGCGCATTATTCATTTCATTTATTTCAAGTTGCATTTGTCTTGCAGCTTTTTCTTTTTCGGCTTGTGTTGATTCAATTTGAAATTTCAAGTCTCTAATTTGAGAGTCTGTTGTCTCATCTAAGTATTGATAAAGCACTGTATCTTTTGTGACATTTTCACCATTTTTTACGTTTAAATCACCCAATTTACCTAGAGTTGTATCTTTGGTAAATTCTTTTGACATAACAGGAGTTACCACACCATTAATAAACACTTGATCAACATTTTCAACGGTATAAAACTCAATTTTTTCTTCTTCCTTTGTGTTTACTGGCTCTTTTTTCGATAACACCATTTTCCCACCGATTGCAGCAATCACTACCAACCCAATAATACTCCCAATAACCACTTTTTTCTTTTTTGACATCCTCAATAACTCCTTTTTCATTAATAATTTAAGTATACCTAAAAAAAGCATTGGAAAAATCAGTCGATGGTCCTATTGTGAGTGAGTATAAGAAAAGGGAAAAGTCCGCCTTGACCTATGAAAAAATAGGAAATTTGACCCTGAATGAGCAGCGAAGCGCGCAATGGCGAAAAGTTATCTTTTTTTCACTAGGTCAGGACTTGGGAGCTAGACATTGACGGCTGAACTTATAATCCCCTAGTCTATTAAAAAAACTACCTAGTTTTCACTAGATAGTTTCAACGTTATTTAAATAAGTTTGAGAAGAAATCTTTAATCTTTTGCCAAATTCCTTTTGCTTTTTCGACATTTTCTTCTGACAATAAATTATCTTTAAATTCTTTACCATTTTTCACAATGTCATCTTTAAACCCAGATAATTGACTGGTTAATTCTTTATCTGTGATGGCACTTGTATTAGTAAAGTTCACCATGTTATTGACGACTTGCGTTTTTAGTTCTGGTGTAATGGCTTCTTGCAGGCCGTTTTTCTCAATTTGTTCGTCAACCACATTGGTTACTTCTTGTTTCTTTTTCTCATCAGACATGTCACTTAATTTCTTATTAATTTTTTGTAATTCCATTTGAATATCAGCTAACATGACTAAGATGTTTTCTGAAGAATAATCTTTATTATCTTGGTTTTGTTGATCAATGGCAGAAACCACTTGCATTTGATCTTGTGCTACTTCACGCTTTTCATCACGCTCTTTTTGTTCCGTTTGATTAGAGGCAGGATCTACTTCATCATAAATCTTATAAATACCAGCTAATGCACCACTACCATCCATTGGTCGAACGCTTGCAATACGAATGTAGGCATCATACACACCACTTGTAATCGCTGCTGAACGATACATTGCTTCAGTTCTTGCGGTAATTTTATCTGGTGTCACAATATCCACGGTAACACCTGACCCACTTTTTGTACGAGCAATCAACGCACTTGAATAAGCTTTTGACGAACTGGTAAATTCTGGAACGTCGGTCACATATTTCACTAAATCATTGCCATCAACAATGTATTCATTTATATTCTGAGTGTTTGCTCCACTTAACATGGATACTTTACTCAGGTCTTTTGTTAAAATATCACGTGTTTGTTGCTTTTCAGCATCTGTTAAGCCATTACCTAATGCGATATTTGGAATATCCCATCCTTCATCTTTCGCTTTTTCTGCAGCCGAAACTTGCGTACTTAATCCAACTGTTGAAAGTAGTGTAAGACCTAGTAAAATCTTTTTAAATTTATTCATAACATCACCTTTTCATTTTTTAATTCATTACAAATGTAACACATCTGTTCCTTATTTCCATCCATCTTTAGAATGAATTAAGTCTTTTTATTGATTATTTAACATTCTTTAAAAAAAATCAATTAAAAACAAACGCACTAGCTTTAACTAGTGCGTTATTATTTTTATTCTAAAAAGTCTTTTAATTGTTTAGAACGAGAAGGGTGGCGTAATTTTCTTAACGCTTTTGCTTCAATCTGACGAATTCTCTCACGAGTCACACCAAATACTTTTCCGACTTCTTCTAATGTACGAGTGCGTCCATCATCTAAACCAAAACGTAAACGTAAGACATTTTCTTCTCTATCAGTTAATGTATCAAGCACACTTTCTAATTGTTCTTTTAATAATTCGTAAGCTGCATGTTCAGCTGGACTAGTTGCGTCTTGATCCTCGATAAAATCACCTAAGTGCGAGTCATCTTCTTCTCCAATAGGTGTTTCAAGTGAGACAGGTTCTTGAGCGATTTTTAAGATTTCACGTACTTTTTCAGGTGATAAATCCATCTCTGCTCCAATTTCTTCTGGTGTTGGTTCGCGTCCCAAGTCTTGTAGTAATTGACGTTGGATACGAATTAATTTATTGATTGTTTCAACCATATGAACTGGAATACGAATCGTTCTTGCTTGATCGGCAATCGCACGCGTAATTGCTTGACGAATCCACCAAGTCGCATAAGTAGAAAACTTAAACCCTTTTTCGTGGTCAAACTTTTCAACTGCCTTCATTAATCCCATGTTCCCTTCTTGGATTAAATCAAGAAATTGCATTCCTCGACCAACGTAGCGTTTTGCAATACTCACCACTAAACGTAAGTTAGCTTCAGCTAATTCTTGTTTTGCTTCAGGATCACCTTCTTTAATACGTAGCGCTAAAGCAACTTCCTCGTCAGCTGTAAGAAGTGAGACACGACCGATTTCTTTTAAGTACATACGAACGGGATCATTGATTTTTACCCCAGCTGGCGCAATTAAATCTTCTTCTGGTTCTTTTTCTTTTTCTTTCTTAGGTTCTTGATTTTTCTTAGCGACACGTAAACTGTGTTCACTTGGCTCGCCCTTTTCATCCACAACGCTAATTCCTGCGTCCTCAACTTTTTCAATCAATTCATCCATATCATCAGCATCTAATTCATAAGGAGTAGCTAATTTATTGGTTAATTCATCATAAAATACTGAACCTCTAACTCGATTTATTTTGATGAACTTGGTTACTTCTTTTTTGTATGCGGCATCTTTTTCCATTTTTGACATGATGGACTCCCCCTTGTATTATCCCCAATTACTTAATTCTTTTTGCAATTGGATAATTTCTAATGTTACTTCCATTTCTTTGATAGAATCACCTATCTGTTTGACCTCTTGTTGCTGTTTCTTTAAAGCATTTATTTTAGACTGAATACTTGCTTTTTCTATCACTTGTAAACAATCACTAATCTCCCGGTCATTACTTTGTTCACTAAAATTTTGCATGGTAATAGTTATTAATACATTACGTAAATTGTCTTCTTTCAAATAATTAATAAAATCTGCCAATTCAACTCGACCATACAATTCATAAAAACTTGCTATATGTTGAAATAATTCCTGATAGGCATCATGAATAAATGAAAAGTTGGGCTGACTGATTATTTTTTGAAATGTTGTCTTCTCATTTAACGCACGAAATATTAATAACCTTTCGGCTTTTTCAACCACATCTATGTTTCTAAATTCCTGTGTTTTAGGAATGATGGTTTCTGGCCTTCTAGGTATGATTTGTTTAAAAGCTTGCTGCTTATTATCTTGTATTAATTGATTTAATTGAAGTTGTAACGTTTCTTTAGAAAGGTTAAATTCTTCTGATAGTTGTGTTAAAGCGAAATCTTTTTCAATAACAGATGGAATCATAGCTAACTCTTTTAACACAAGCTCTAGATAAGCTAAAACATCTGATTCGTTTGCCAAATTAAAATCTTGCATCAAATAAACGCGTTTAAACTGAAACACAGTTTGTTTATGGTGTAATAATTCGTTTTCTAAAGCATCTGTTCCATACATCATCCGATAATCATCTGGATCTAGTTTATTCGGTAAACTGACTACCTGAACCCCGATTGCGGTATTTTTGGTCAATAATTCAATTGCCCGGTTGGTCGCATTGATGCCGGCTGAATCACCATCATAACAAATCGTCACATCTTCGCACACACGCTCTAATCGATGAATTTGTTGCTCAGTTAAACTTGTTCCCATAGTGGCGACAGCATTTTTAACACCAGACATATAAGACGCCATAACATCCATAAATCCTTCAAATAAATAAACCTCATTTGTTTTTCTAATATGAGGTCTAGCTAAATGAAAATTATAAATCACTTCTCGCTTGTTAAATATCTCCGTTTCAGGACTATTAAGGTATTTAGGCTGCTTTTTATCCTTATCTGGTTGATCTGTTGGCATCTGCCTACCTGAAAAACCAATTGTTTTGCCTTTAGCATCCTTTATTGGAAACATGACTCGATTAAAAAACCGGTCCATCAACGTGCCATCATCTCTTTCGACAAATAAACCTGACTCATCAAAAGGACCGTCTTTAAATTCTTTTTGCATAACTTTTAATAAAATGTCTCGGTTGTCAGGAGCAAAGCCTAACTCAAACGCATCAATATATTCTCGAGAAATACCTCGTTGTTCCAAATAAGTCATAGCATCTTTACCAACTTCTGTATTTACCAGAATATGGTGAAAAAAACTTTTAGCATGTTCGTGCATCTCAATTAATGTTTGATGTGTACTATTTTTGGGTGTTTGTTGCACACCAGAAAATGACGTTGTTGGCAAAGATACATTTAGTGGTTCAGCTAGTTTCCCAACTGCCTCAGGAAATGATAATCCTTCTACTTCTTGAATAAAAGTAAACACATTTCCACCCTTACCACATCCAAAGCAATGAAAGATTTGTTTATCCTCTGCTACGGTAAACGACGGTGTTTTTTCATTGTGAAATGGGCATAAGCCTAAATAATTTTTACCAGATTTTTTTAATTGAACATAGTTTTCAACGACCTCAACAATATTTGTTTCTTGTCTAACTGTATCAATTAATTCTTGAGGGATTAATTGTGGCATATTGATAAGTCATCCCCTTTTTACATAATTAAGTCAGAAAAGTCGCACTGAAATCAGCGCGACCACGACATAACTCTTCATAATAAATTATAACATAAATCATTTAGTTTGCAACAATTTGTGCTTAGTTAAAAGATCCCATTTTACCCGTAATTAATTTATCTAAAATGAGCTTACCAATAATCGAACAAATAACAAGCACAACAAAAACAGGTAATGTAGTAGCATTTAGCCAAGTGATTTCTAATAATGATGTAAATAGCATTGCCGCTACAAACGTTCCAACAGTTGTTGTCACCGCTAAAAATAATCGGAGTGGATTAAATGGCAAACACGCCTTAATAACTGCCATAGCACTAACAGCAATCAACATGTAATACATTAATGTTGTTTGATCGATTCCTGTAATGCCTAATTTTGGAGAAACAAAATAGATCACTAACATATTAATGACTACTAACAATGCATTTGGCAACGCTCGTCGTAGGGCAGTTGGTAAAAATTTTGTCGTAATTTTACGTTTGTCAGATTCAAATGATAAGAAGAACGTAGGATAGCCTTCTATTGCTAAATCAAGCAACGTAATTTGAATCGGAATAAATGGGAATCCAATTGCTGCTACCATACAAATAATGGACAAGATAAATGAGTAGATAGTTTTAATAAAAAAGATACTCGCAACTTTTGTCACATTATTAACCACACGTCGACCTTCAAACAACACATCTGGTAAGGTAGTAAAATCAGAATTTAATAAAACCAAATTAGCCATTTGACGTGTCGCATTATCCCCTTCAGCCATGGCAATACTACAGTCTGCCTCTTTCATCGCTAAAATGTCATTCACACCATCACCCGTCATAGCAACAACATGATCTTTTTGTCTTAGTGCTTCGACTAACCATTTTTTCTGTTGCGGACTCACTCGACCAAACACAGTATAGTCATCAACAATAGCTTTGACCTCTTCTTCTGTTTCAATCATTGATAAATCAATATATTCCTCATAGTGATTTAGACCGGCACGTCTTGCTACATTTGATACAGTAATTGGATTGTCACCAGAAATAACTTTCAACGCAACCCCTTCACTGTCTAGATAAGCCAATGTTTGTTCTGCATTTTCTCGAATAGCATCTTCAATAATTAAGACAGATAATGCTTCAACATTTCCTACTGTATCAGTTAGCTGAGTGGCTGATTGATCGATCCCTAAAAGAAGGACTCGACTACCTTGTGCCTGCGCTTGATAAATTTCTTGTGGTAATTTATCTTCTGACACTAAACGTTCTGGCGCTCCAAGATATACACATCCCACGCCTTCAAACAGTACCGCTCCCCATTTTCTATCTGATGAGAACGCTAAAGTATCTAATACATTTAAATTAGTTGACGTTTGATAATAAGAACGCAAGGCTTGCATGGTCAAATTATTATCATCTGTCGCATTAATATAGTTTTCCATTAAATTGGTTGTGTTTATTTCTTTGAATGATGGATTGACATCAATCACTTCTGACACCAACATGTTTCCCTGCGTAATCGTACCAGTCTTATCTAAACACAACACGTCCACATGTGCTAATGTTTCAATTGAGTGCATGTCTTGAACCAATACTTTTTTCTTTGTTAGTTTGACCACACCTGTTGCTAAAGCAATACTAATTAATAACACCATTCCTTTTGGCAGCATACCTAGTAAGGCAGCAGCAGATGACACCACAGATAATTTCAAATCACTTTGTCTTAAAAAATACGCTTCTAAAAACAAAATCATACCCAAAGGAATGATAATATAACTGGTAAATTTTGCCACTTTTCTGATCGATTCAACTAATTCAGAAGTGACTGGTTTATGAATTTTAGCTTCTTCAGCGATTCTGACGGCATAATTATCTTTTCCAACATGAACCACTTTGGCCACACATTGACCACTTGTGACATAGCTTCCTGACATAAGTTGACTGGCAGTTGATTTTTTGATTAGATCAGCCTCACCTGTTAATAACGATTCATTTACCTCAACATTTCCAGACAAAATTTCCATATCAGAAGGAACTTGTTGCCCTGCAGATAAAATAACCACATCATCTAATACTAATTCAGTGGTGGGAATGCCGATTGTTTGATTGTCACGAAAGACCTCAACGTTTTCTTCGTTCACAATCGATAACTGTGACACAAGATTTTTCGCTCGAATTTCTTGTGATACTCCAATGACCACATTTAAGATAATAATAGCCATAAAAAACAGATTGCTATAAGCCCCAACTAAAGCTAAACAGATAGCAATCACAACATTTAACAAATTAAATAAAGTAAAAACATTGTCATAAATAATCTCTTTGTTGCTTTTTGATGTATCAGAAACATAATCATTCACTTGTCCCTGACTAATACGCTGGTTAACTTCCGCTTGGGTCAACCCTTTTTCATTCATTGTCATTATATTTACTCTCTCTTTTCATGATTTCTTCCATTATTGTATAGATTTTTTCGTCAAATTTAAAGCTTCTTAACAAATAATTAAACTCCTAACTAGAAAAGCTTAGGAGTTTAATCGTCGTATTATGTCTTAGTCAGGTTTGTATCACTCACCAGGCAAGGATGCATATTTTCCATTACTAATCGCAAATACTAAATGAGCGTTTGTTGCGATATATTGATTATAAGCATTTGCATGAACAATTTGGCCTTTTTCTTTATCTGAATCCACATAATAGACTTCATACGTGACACAAGCCCCTTTTGAATTAAAGTTATCGTAAATTAATTTAGGGATATCTCCTTCTAATTGACCGAAGAATGATTTAATATATGGTCTTCCAGAAGAATAAACAACATTGACGACTTTTTCATCATTTCCCGTTAATTTTTTTCCGGCTTCAATAGACTGAGAAATCAATTGGCCAAAAGGAACACTATCAGAAAAAGCTTCTTTCGTCATAACTTGTAAATCACTTATTGCATTGGCTGCTTCTTCAATTGAATAGTTAGCAAAATTAGGCACAACGACAGCTTTTCCAACAGAGATAGAAACACTCATAGACTCCTGTTTAGCTATCTTAGTGTCAGGATCTACTGTTTGAGAGACAACTAATCCAGCCTCAATTTTATCAGAGTCCACTTCTTTATAATCGACTTTAATATCGTTTTTCTTAGCCCACTCTTCTACATCACTTTTAGATTTCTTACTAAAATCTGGGACTGAAATATTTTTTTCAAACACTTCTTTTCCTTTAGAAAAATAAACATTCGCGATATCTTGTCGTAAATAATTTTCCTTAGTGACTTCTTTGTCTGTAAATTCAAGCTTAATAAATTTGCCTTTATCGACTTTATCATTGTATTCATCAATAAGGGAAACATTATCCGCTTTATTTTTACTTATCCATTGTTCAACTTCTGATTTAGACATTTTTTCAAAATCAGGTAACGTGATTTTTTCTTTGGGATTAGCCCCTTCACTGACATTAAAGGTGATATTAGACCCTTTTTTTAATTTCTTATTTGGTGCGACAGATTGACTAATCACACCATTTGTTTCGACTTTGGTAGAATACTCCTGTTCGATTTTTGGCTTCATTCTATTTTCTGATGCCCAGTTTTTAGCATCAACAACCGTTTTATCAGAAAAATTAGGAACACTTACACGTGTCACCTGGTAATAAATAATATAACCAATGAGTAGTAAACCAACAACCGAAGCCCCAATCACCGCTTTGCGTTTAGTTTGTTTGCTCTGATAATCTGGATCGATTTCAATATCATCTTCAAGTGATTCTTCCTCTATTGGAACAATAGATTGGTTAGGAATAGGTTGGCTCTTTCTTTTTCTCTTTTTTTTTCGTCTTATTTTTCCTTCATGTTCTGGAAGGACTGATTTGTTGCCATCGACGTCATCAGATAATAAATCGTCCTCTAATTCTGCATTCTCTTCTAATTGTTCCT
Source organism: Vagococcus changpingensis (assembly GCF_058211775.1). NCBI lineage: Bacteria > Bacillati > Bacillota > Bacilli > Lactobacillales > Enterococcaceae > Vagococcus > Vagococcus changpingensis. The sequence goes on along the minus strand of NZ_JBYVZB010000001.1, from coordinate 236,622 downwards.
CTTTTTTACTTTTTTTATCATTTAATATTTGTTTATAATTGTCATGTTCGAAATTTGATAGAAAGTCAGACATTCTCTTTTAAAACTCCTTTTCTAAGAAGATAGGAATGATCTGATTGCAATGCTATTTCCGGCGAGTGAGTAACTACAATCACGCATTTATTATGTTTGTGAGCAAGCATTTTAAATATGTCCACAATCTCTTGTTCCATCTCTTCGTCTAAATTACCAGTTGGTTCATCAGCTAAAATAACATCAACGTTTGTTGCCAATGCTCTAGCAATTGCCACACGCTGTTGTTCGCCACCTGACAATTGCGTCACCAATCGTTTAGCTTTATCGTTTGATATACCCATATAATCTAATAGATTCATAGCTACTTTTTCCTCATTTTCTGGCAATTTATTATCCGTTATTGCCATTGGAACCAACACATTTTCAACTGCTGTTAAATAGGGAATTAAATTATAATGTTGGAAGATAATACTAATATAGTCACGACGATACTCATCATAACCTATTTTTTCTATATTTTTTTTCTCGTAAAAAATACGTCCTCCCTGTGGTTTATCCAATCCAGCTAAAAGAGATAAAAAGGTTGTCTTACCAGACCCAGATTGCCCTACAATGCTGTAAAATTGACCTTTTTCAAAGGAGACATTCGTATTTTTTAAAATAAAGCGCCGTGTATCACCATCTTGATAATAGTAATTTAATTTACTTGCTTTTAAGATTGACATAGATTGGCTCCTTTACATCATCATTTTTTTCGGATTCAGCCTCATGATATAGACTAGAGGAACAATCGTTGATAATAATACGACAATCAACCCAATCAAATAAAATAATGCAATATATGATGGCGTTAACGCTATTTCATATGACCTCATGACGTCATCTTCTGTGATACCGACGTCAACGACTGGACTGCCATACATCATCATATTATCGTCTATCGAATTATTTTGCTGTGTCCTCATCAATGAATCAGAAAAACCTTTCGCTAATAGATTACCAGAAAAAACAGATAATGTCATGGCAACTAACGCAACTAACACCACTTCAACGACAATTTGACCCACAATCTTTTGGCGTTTTTCCCCCAATGACAAGTAAATGCCCAATTCATGTTTTCTATCTCTTAAGAAAAGAATCGTCACCAAGGTAATAATAAATATAGAGGCTAATACAGAAGCCATTAAAACGATTTTAGAAATTTTCGCCATTCCTTTAATTGGTCCAGCTATTGAATCAAATTGGTCAGCACTCGCTTCGATTTTATAATAATCCAACCCATCGTCTTTTAGTATTTGATCTCCTAACAATCGGAAATCTTCAATTTCCTCAGGTTTATTAAGAACATAGGTTGCCACAATATTTTTATAAGAAAATTCTTTCAATACTGTCTCTTTATCCATTACTTTTTCGTTTTCATCTAAAAAATTATCTGGAAAATTATCGTATGTAAACTCTAGCATTTCAGCTTGTGTTTTTTCAATGTAATGATTTGGTAAATAAATAGTGTTTAATTTATCATATAAATCAATTGTTTGGTTCATTTGCTTTTCACTATCTTTTTGTGAATTACCAGTTGATTTTTTTGCTTCTACTTCTTTTACATCAAATAACCCAATAATTTCAACAGGATAATCTTTAGATTTTGTTTCAACGTCATTGCTATCATCAGAACCACCTTGATTATACTGTTCAATTGTGCGATCAAAAACAGCTTTATCTCCCACATGAAGATTATTCTCTTTAGCTACTTTACTTGATATAATAGCAACAGATGATCCTTTTTTTATGTCCTCTTCATTAAAATTTCTACCATCAACTAAACTTATTTTCTTTGATTGTTCATCAATCAACTCAGGTCTACTTGCCCCTTTAATATCAAAATAATATAAGCCATTGTAACTACGACTGTAACTTCCATCAGATGGTTCAACATTTTTTATTTTCTTTGTTTGCATCATATCTATAATGGAGTAATCATAAAACTTTACTTGCTTTAATGCTCCTATTTCTTGATAGACTTTAGCTGTTGGTTCTTTCATGTCTAGCGTTTGACTAGATGAGTCATCTAGATCTTGCAACTTGTCTTGATTAAATGATACAGTCGCATTTGCGCCTAATTGTGTTTTTATCTTCGTTTCAACACCCTTTGTTGCCTGCTGAATAGCAATAGCCCCTGCCATTAAATTACCTAAAATAAATATAACCAAAAATAATATCAATGACTTTCCTTTTCGTCTTTGGATGCTCAACAAGGCTCTCTTAAAAAAGGTCACTTTCTCACTCCCTTTACATTGATTGTCTTACCTCCCATTTTATCACCCTTTATTATAAAATTCATTAAATTTTCATAGTTTAATCCAGAAACATTCAATTTATTTTAATCATCATACTTTAGATTAAAAAATGACTATAAAAAAATACCCCAAAAATATTTAGGGTATTTTATATGTACTTATTTAAGGTTGACCTTCCATAATCTTCCAAGTAATTTCGCCAGTATAACTACCAGTATGAATATCACCTGAAGAGCCTAACTCTAATTTAATCCCATCAGATTTTGGCTTATCTCCCCAACCATTACTAATGTCATAAATGCCTGCTTTGTTTTCTTTATCACTAAAAATAGCTTGGGAATTTTCAGATAACACAGTATCTTTTCCATTAGACACATAATGAATAACATCTTCTAATACTTTTCCATCGGTGGTTTGAAGTGGCGAGCTCATTTGGGCATACATAATCCATCCATCTGTCGCATTGGCTCGTGTGTCACTAACAACTAATGGTTTATCATAGGTTGGTTTTTCAACCCGATTAGGACGCGCAATGTATTTGACTGTTCCAAAATCTAAGACCGTTGGAACCGATTGAATCATCACAGTCCCTTCTACATAATACACAAGGGTCATTTCCGTATCTGTTACCTTAAAGGCAGTTTCTTGATCTGGACCACGACCAAGTAAGTACCCATTTGATTTAAGTAACTCTTGTTGGGTCTTGATATGTGTGTCTTTAGTTAAATCAAGCGTATCACCAACTAGCGCTTTAACTGTCGTGGTATAATCATCTAACACTTTTCCTGCTTCATTGATGAAACTGATGGTTAAAACAGCATCAATATCGGTTACTTTTACCGTCATAGTACCAGTGATATCATCACTAACTCCTTCACCGGCATCTTTTGCTGAAACAACTAAAGAAATAGTATAAGGGGTTGATTTGATCTGTTCAATATCAGCTAAACCACCCAAATCTTTAACAGAAACAACTTGACTTAAATCAATTTTTTTACCATTTAACAATTTATACGCAGATATATTTCCTTTAGATAAGATGTACTCGTTCATTTGTTTTTCAGACATATTACGTAAATCCTTAAATGAAATAGATAACTCATCTCCAGAAACATAAGTACTTGACTCAACCACAGAAAGGGTGGTATCAATCGTTGCTGTATTACCTGCTTCATCCGATACATCAACCTTGACTTTGTGGTCTCCTATTTCACTCATATACGCATCAATCGTTTCTTTTGGATTAGCTTCATTATATTGATAAGTATAGTGTGTATTATTAGGATTTGTATCTGAGACATTAGTCACTAACACACTTGGATCTGGCGTTTCCCCATGAACAGGTAAATAATAGTGAGCGCCTTCCGCTGTTGGCGGGGTCTTATCTTGAACCGTATTGATGACATAATCATCTTTGGCATTTAAGAACCCATAAGCCTTAATTTTATCCCCTGCGACTAATTTTGTCGTCTCTGGAACAGGAAATTCATAGGTTCCATCATTACCTGCAATAACATGATATTTTTTATCTTCTCCTTCTACTGGAGACGGAATGGTTGCGTTCGGTAATAAAATGTCCTTGCTAGGATCCTTTTCATCAACGACTTTATAAAAGGCTACACTTGATCCATTATTGACAACACCTTTAAGGACTTGACTACTTGATAATTTAGGATTATCACTGAGCTCATCAAAGCCAATGTTCACATCGGGAATATAATCAAATAATACACGTGACATATTTTGTGTTTTGTAATTATTAATAAAATCATCACGCATTTTATAAGTGAGACTGTTAGCCGTAATTTTACTAGGAGAACTGCCATTATAGCGAATATCTATCCCATACATTGGACTCCAATCATACGATGGATGATCATCTGATTGACCCGCGTCCTCTTTTGTCCAAGCTTTTACGGCTTGAATATCTGCTAAAAAGTCACCAGTGGCCATACCAATTAGAGAAGCATTAGCATTACCGCGGACATCTAAATCAATTCGTCGAGCATTGGCAAATTTGAAATTCGCCCCTGAAGCAAAATCTAACATGGTTCTTGTACCAGAACCGTTTTTTATTTGGGAAGTAAAGAGACCACGTTCACCAATAATAAAGGTAGATTTATTAGCACCGTATATCACGGAATCCGTCGAGGTTCCTTCACCATCTGAAACAAATTTTACATTTCCTTCATCAGATACATTAAACAATGAATCGGCACCTAAGTTTAAGATGTTCCCTCTACCGCCATCTTTGTTAATTAACATACTACCTGATTCTGCTACGTTAATTTTTGAATTAACTCCCATTGATATTACAGGAGCTCCAGTAGTCATATTTCTAGCAGATACATTTAGTTTAGCATTTTCACCAACATTGATTTGAGAATTTTGTTTTAACATAAAACCAGCATATTCTTCTGTACCATTTTGCCTCTTAGCAATAGGTCCATTTATATTCACATTAAATTGACTATTTTTTGATAAATTAACACTCGTAATCCAATCTCTGGTATAGGAATTGTCATAATACCCCAATCTTACCGGTACCCTAGTCGTTCCTTCAGCCGTTTCTGCCACTAATGTTGAATTTTCACCAACATCTATCCGACCATTTCTATTAATATTAATCACAGAATATAAATTAGGATCTCTATTGGAAACATAATAGTCATTATTTTCACCGATATTCCCTAATGTTTTCAACGTCACTTTAGCATTTTTTCCAATAACCATAGATGGTTGAATACTTCTCACAGGTTCTTGATCAGAATACCAACTACCTAAAATAACAGCATCGCCATTATCAGTAGTAAATGTATTTTCTGAGCCATCAGAAAAGCGTAAGGTATGAGCTTCAATACCAGCTTGATTATCTTGAGATAAACGAACAAAACTTCCATCAAAAGAAGTATAGCTACCTGTTTTAGTATATACACTATTTTTCCCTTCAAACGTTATAGTAGCCTGAAAAGCTGCCGTTACTTGAGATCCAATATACGAAACATTACGATATGTAATCGATGTTCCATAATTTGTCGTATCAAACATAGAAACAGGCCCGTAATAATTAGTGCCATAAAAATCTAAATTGTCAAGTATCGCATGTGGTGTCACCAAAGCTCCGTTTAGTCTTTGACCTCTAAAATTTCTCCAAGCATAACTAGCAAATAAAAAATCAATAGAATAACCATTACCAAGTAACACAAAATCTTTTCTGGCATTAGCTAATGAAACATTACCTACATTACTTGTATTTTTTAAAGAATTTTGTACGTCAATAACAGTGACATCGCGATCCCTAATAGCTGTATCAAATTCGTTCCAAGTAGTTGGCTTAGCCACTTTTCCTGTGTAAATAATCACATCGGTAGACAATGCTTTGCCAGTACCTGAATACTCAGCTGGGACTGTTAACGTGACATGATGTTCTGCCAAATCATTAGAAGACGTAGAAAATAAATCACCTAAGTCTCCTACTTCGATTTTGTCTGTCACATCACCCATCAAACCATAACCAGTAGCGCCACTCTCGTATAAAATCATCTCTTTAGCCGCTTGTTCATCACCATTTAGCGCCTTGATATCTTCCATACTTTTACCAACATTGTATGCTACAATTCCCGTTCCTTGACTATCTAGACTTATATCTTTAAGATACGTGAAATTACCAAATTCTTTCTTATTCGATACTACTTGATTTTGCCTTAATGATGAAGATACGTTAACAGAACTTTCTGCCTCAACGAGTCTTCCACTTATCATAACAAAAAAAACTAATAGGAAAGAACATAACAACAAAACTTTTTTCCTCATTTTTTATCCTCCTTATATTACAAATAACCTCCACTTCTTTTTTAGATTATTAACTCCAAAATAACATTTAATAAACTTAACAATCAGTTATTATGCTTAAATGTTATACTTACATTGTAATAGGTATTTAAAAAAAAGACAATGATACTTATATGACATATCACCAAAATTCAATTTTATAAAAAATAAAAATGTTTAGTTTAACGAAAAAGACCTAGAAGATATCTCACTTCTAGGTCTTTTTCCTACTAATTAAACAAATTAATTTTTATCTATTATCTTTTTATAATACGTTACTTACCTTTACGTTTTTTAGACGAATTCTTTAAAAACGTTTTGGAATTAATTTTTACCATTCTTTTAAAAATAAAAAAGACGATTAATATGACCATACTGATAAAAAATAATAATAAATAAAGAAGGGTATGGCTTTTTTTCTTATGACGAGAAGAAGTTGAATTACTATCTCCCAACAGTTTTACTAAACCTTTATCAACCTCAAAATCCTCATGCCATTTTTCTTCTATACCATCCTGATTTTTTACAGAAATACTCGCAGTATAGATGCCAGAATCAAGATAATTATCTAAAATTTCCACTGGAATAGTAATATTAGAATTAGGTGCCATCTTCATATTGGATTGTTTCTTTTCGTACAATGCAGTGGTATAACCTTTTTTACTTATCTTTATGTCAACATCCATATGATATAAATAGGTTGCTGCTACATTAGAATAACTCACATAAAGTTTATTATCTAAATACTCTATCCCTTTAAAAATTAATTTTGGTTCTACTTGTACCTCAGTCTCTTTTAACACCATTGTATAGATATATACATATTCATTAAAAATGACTGAGCCTTCTTTTCTATTGTTTGACCGATCTTTTCTATTTTGATTTCTTTCCATAAATTGGATACCACCAGATACTACGCCATCAAACTGTTTTTTAGGCATCTTAATCGTTAATTCTATCGTTTTTTTTTCTTGAGGATTTAATTCTACACTCGATGGACCACTGACAATATGAGTGAAATCATTTTTCAAAGAATCGTCCTTTTTTATTTTAGAATCACCATATTCTACGACGCCGTTGGAATTTGTTTTAGCGGAATGCAATGAGATATCTATTGTTTTTTTTTCGGAACTAGTATTGGTTAAATCCATTAATACTTTTTGCTGTTCATTTGGTTTTAATAATAAGTAATAGTAATCAATATCCTTATTTATTTGATTCTTAGGAAATCTAGGTTCTACACTAAAACCTAATGGTAATGAATCAGATGTTTGTCCTAGAGATGTTAAAGGAATAACAAAAAACAAAATACTTAAACTTAATAATAATGTTAATTTTTTCAATAGCTATACCCCCTTACACTCATTTTTTACCTATTATGGCTGACCGGCTACTAAAGCCCATCTAATCTTCCCTTCATACTCAGAAGGTTTTGGAGAGGAGTTGGCATTAATCTTAAGTTGTAAACCATATTTTTTATTTTTCTCCCAAACACTCGTAACATCGACTCTTTTTTGTTCTTTTGACTGATCCTTATAAATTTCGACTGGATCCATGCCTAACTCACTTTCAAGATTATCATGTAAATAAGTTAACTTACTATCTAACAAGACACCATCACTATCTTTAAGTGGTTCAATTAATTGGGCTGTTAATGTCCACCCAGTATTAGATGACATATCTCTTGTATCCATTACCACTAAAGGATTGTCAACTTTAGGATTTTTAATGACCGTGTCTTTTGCTTCATAAACAAATGTCCCAAAATCAACCTCTTTCGGTGCAGATATTAGACCCAGATTACCAATAATTTTATTAGTTAATTCTTTAGCCTCTTTTTTAATCGTAAAGGAGTTACCATACATCAAATAATTAGATGACATCGTAGCGTTTGTTGAGATAGTATCGCCTGTTTTAGCATCTAGACTGACCGTTCCTAAATAGTTTACTACAATGTCTTCTGTATTTGGTACATCTGATGTTAAACTAATATCTATTTTAGATGTCTCACTATTATATTGACCATTCCCTACTATTTCACCACGTTTGTTCAATACTTCAATATCACGTATATTTTCTAATTTGGGATCAATCTCTATTTGAATAGCCGTATTTACATAAGTCTTGCTAGTTAATTCTGAATTATCTTCAACACCACTCTTGATCAATAGTTGATACGCGACATCATGATGTTGTGTCACATCAGATATGTTCGAAGTCAATAATAGAGAAAAATGATTTGGTGTATAAATAAAATCTATTTCTACAGGACTGTTACTTAATGAAATAGTCACTCCATTTCGTCGAGTTAATTCATCTTCTTTACTATTAACTTTAACTGATTTAATCAGATAACCTGGAAGCTCTCTAGATTCTATGTTGTAGTCTTTATTTATATCTAGTTGTTTTTCTTCTTGTTTATATAATAGTTTTCCATCACTATCTTTATAATTAATGGTCACTCTTTGCTGATTTAATTCATAAACAAAGTTAATCGTTAATTCTTTATTAGTTGTTGGGAATGTCCCTGTTTCCTTGTCATATTTACTATCAACCTCAAGAAAATGATAGTTATCTATTTCCTTATTTTCAGAAGAAAAATCGTATTCTAAGCCTTCTAAACCTTTTTTTACTACTGTATCGGCTATCTTCTCACCTTTTGTATCAAGATAGTTTAAATTAACGGTTCTCTCATCTAATACTTTTACTGGTACATCAATAGCTAGTTCAACACCTGATTCTTTTCCTTGCAATACAAAAGCCACTTTTTGACCAGATGCTTTTGTCGTAAATGTTTTTTCTTCAACAGACTTAATCTTCAAATCATCCGTATCAAAAGCCCCTACCATATCTGAAAAGAATGTCTCAATAGGTTGATTCACCCAATCCGATGTGTTGGAATGTGTTGCAACCAATTGCTCTTTTGCTTTTGCCTCAATAATGGCTCTCGTTTTAGCAGAAGATGATTTAGACACACTATTATATTTTTGCGTTTCATAAAATACAGTAGCGGGAATATTGTAATAATTATCTTTATATAAAGACTTATAATCTTTTCTATCCTTTATCTTTCCAGAAATTGCAAAGAAATAAGCATTATCAACAAAGTTATCATTTGACATAGTAGCATCACTTGCTGATACAATAATTTGATTATTTTTTGCGTCTTTCTCATAGGTAAAATACGAATCAGCATTTCTATCATCTTGGTTTGTAGCCGTTATGTCTATACTGTCAATATCTATTCCTTTATTTAACTGAATAAACATTTTATAATCTTTTGGATACCATGTATCCTTCTCCTGTTTTGGAACATCTTGTACGACTTTATAATTTACTTTTGGATAAGTCTCGTTTACTTCCCCTACAATTTGCGGAGTTGGTAACTCGACTTCTGTAACAGGAGAACTATCATATCTTAAATAACCCACACCTGTATTCTTAATAAATATACCTTGGTTTAACATACCTTTGGGTGCGTCAAAAAGGATGGAAAAAGTTTGTTGTTCATTCTCACCACCGCTTTCTCCCACAATTCTATATAGTGGTAAATAATCTTTGTCGTAAATTAACTCTGTATCAGCATTGGTATACATAGAATGGATAGAATTTGGATTTAAATCAACTGTTTTCCTGTAATTAACTCGTCTATAATTCCACATCCCTTGATAAGGAATTTTTTCCTCCGTACCATGCCTTAAAAATTCGTATCTTATTTTGGCCTGAGTATTAAATGGTCGAGTATTCATTCTCATAAAATCAATGCCACCTCTCGCAGTATATATTTGAATATGTCTGGTAGCACTAGGACCGGTAAGAGACTCCACGTTGATACGTAAATCTATATATTCTCCGTTATATATAGCGATATTATTTAATTGAACATAATGTTTTTGACCATCTTTCTCTTCTGTTTGATCATTTCTATCGTAAAAGTAATAACTTCCCCCACCGTCATATGAATGAACATCATTAGAATTTGACCCAACAACATCATACGTCACATCTGGTCTGTACCGAAAAATAGTGGCGTACTCTCCAGGTATTCTGGGAGGATCATACCCATCTCCTACTAAATTCATACCGGGGAGTTGCGTAATACTTTCCCAATCTTCAGCATGAGTCACTAAAGGGACACTAAAAAAACACATACTCATTAAAAATATTATCTTAATCATCATTTTTTCAAACTTTTTCATTTATATAACTCCTCTCAAAGACACTGATGGTTGCGTTAAGAATTTTGTGTAAATGGAAAATCCATCAGAAAATTGTTCTGTTCTCTTTGTATATTTTTTAATTGCTTATTAAATTAGTTGAGTAGATGGTCTTTCTGATTGAGGAAGGAAGGTTATAAAGAGTTAATACAGCAAGATTCATGAAGAATTTGACAACTCGTGAATACTGTTTTTTCCATTTATCTGTTATAAAAGTTACTTATTCAATTGCTTTTTCTTTTGAAACAGCTTGATAGACGGCTTTAAAAGCATCTTAGATTTCCTTTCTATCTTTCACTATCACCCTAATAATATTTAATACAATGAACCTATTGTAACAACAAAGCACATATTTATCAAATACACGCATAATAAATTTGTTTGCTAATTATTTTTTTAATCTTTTTTGTTGAGAGTTAGTTAGTATAAAAAATGGACAGCCTTTACTTCTATCTTATTTTGATATATTCCTTTGATTTATGTTATAAAAAAAGACAAAGTATTGATAGGTATCAATACTTTATCTATGCTCTAAATATTATTAAGAATACTTCATGTATAAACATTTAAGATTGATCTTCCATAATCTTCCAAGTGATTTTGCCGGTATAACTACCAAACGTTTTTATTTATTTTCCTTTTATCAAAACAGCTTTATCTACTTTATAATACTTGAAGACATCCCCTTCATAATCTTTTGCTCCCTGAATGTCTTTTAAAAATTGATTCACTAATTCACTATTACCATAAAAATTTTTCGTTTGGGTGCTGGCATTCATCCCCAACTGTTTCACTGAATTGTAATATCGATTTAATACTAATTGTCCATCTACTGAATTTAGGGTGTTTGCCTTTTTGGTACCATAACTTGCCATTGAGGTTGATAATTGACGAATATTTTGTTCTAATTTCGTTTGATCATCTTTTTTATCTTTTAATAAATTTAATTGATCTTCAAAATCTCGAATCAAATAATAAGAAGTGACAATTGATTTAGAATCTTCTGGCGTTAAATTCATTGCTTGATAGTATCTAATATAAGCTGAACTTCCAAAAAATATCAGTGAAGAGACTAGAGATACAATAAATAAAATAAGAATAGACTGTTTTTTTCTGCTTAAGGCTATCTTTTGTCGCTTTTTATTTCTTTTTGCTTTTTTACCTTTAGGTTTACTCTTATCTAACGTTTTTAAATTTTTACGCAATGAGATTAAACGAAAAATAAAATAGCATAACCCTATCACAGATAAGCTTCCAATCGATAATGTCCCTATATAAATCCATTCCAAATATTCTACCATATCTTTATACCCCTATAACTCATCTATTTTTTACTGCGTCGCTTATTCTTTCCTTTTTTACTTTTAGATTTTTTATCTTTGTTATTTTTTCTACGTATCAACAACACAATGATTATAATTAATAATAACAGACCTAGTACAATAATTGCTACTAATTTCCAATTAAATCCTTTTTCTTGGACCAATCCTACGTCTCTATTATTAAATTTATCTGCTTCTTCACTAGTAATTTCAAATTCTTTCTTCCAATGCCACGTTTGATTTCTCTCACCAGACGTCACTAAAATGTCTGCTTCATAATTTCCAGGACTCATCGGTTCACCATTCATACTAACTGGGTAGTTGATAAACGAATTAGGTGCCATTCTCATCGCCGTTTGTTTTTTCTCATAAAGAACGGTTTCACTACCTTTTTTCATGATTTTAACTTCTGTCGTCATGTCATTAACATAAGACGGCATAATATTTGAAAAATTAACAAAAATCGCATTACGATAGTTAGACTGGCCAGCTCCTACCTTATTTAGTTTTAATTCAGGTGGTACATCTTTATCATTTTCTTGTAATACCACTCCTACAACATAGGCATACTTATTAACAATCTTGGTGCCACCTTCATTAGATTCTGTCCCTGTTTGATTTTCTTTTTGTATTTCCATTCCACCGGATATGACACCATCAAATGATTCATCAGGCATTTTCACAGTATATTCTACTGTTTTAGTAGCATCTGCTGCTAACTCAACTTTTTCTGGGCCTTTTAAAAGATCCTTTAAATCATATTTTAATGAGGCATCTTTTTCTAAAGTTGAAACACCATACTCAATAACCCCATTTTGGTTGGTTTTCGCACTGTTTATTTTTACAGAAATAGACATTTTTTCTTTACTTGGATTATTAAAAGTAATAGATAATTTTTGTTCCTGTCCAGGCTCCATGTTTAATTTAAAATAACCTAAACTTTTATCAGTTTGATTATCCGGATAATTGATTTTATAATTAAAACCGGTTGGTGATTCTGCCTTTGCAGCAGAGGCTTCATGCGACCATCCTATCATCATGCATAACATAACACCTAATATCATCACTAATTTTTGACTGACTCGTAATTGTCCCCTCATAACAAACCTCACATCTACCATTATTTTATTTGTTTCTAAAAACACATAAAGTCAAAGCCAGTTTCGACACTGACTTTGACAGATTTTCTTTATTTGTATTTTAACATAATAATATTACTCAGCAGCGACAATTTTCCATGTTACTTCAGCTTCATAATCGCCTTTAACCATATCAGTTGCTGTTGCAGCTGGGACAGTTAACTTAACAGATTTGTCATCTGTCGCTGCTTCTTCGCCTTGAGTTTTGTAGTCTTTACTTTGACCAAATTCCATAGTAAGACGACCTTTACCTTCTTTTTCCTCTTTAGCAGCTGTTACCACTGTTTGTGCTCCGCTTGATTCAGACAGTGTAAAACTTGTTTGAACGTTTGATGGTACTACTTTACTTGCAGCGGTAGCGTCATTATCTTGTGTTTGTGATGCTATGAGACCATTTGAAAAATCAATAAGTGAACCTTTTAACACATTTTCACCTGAAGTAAATTGTTTAGTTAATTCGGCTGTTACTGTGTATCCGTAAGTCCCTCCTGCACGAACGTCAGCCCATTGTACGTAAGCCCCACGCGTTTTAGCTTTGTCATTAAATGTTACTGGTTCTGCGAAAGCTTCCACATCGTTTGCTGATGTTTTGATTGTTCCAAAGTTTAAATCGGTTGTTCTTTCAATAACAAGAGTTCCTGTATCAGGGTTTTTATTTTCCTTTGGTGAATCCGGATCTGGATCTGGTAAATTTTCACCAGGATTTTCTGGATCGACTGTTTTTGTGTCTTCCCCACCTGCAGTACCTTCTTCCACTTTTACTGAGCCTTTAGATGTTAAAGATGTTGCCTCAGCTGATGCCAATAATGGAGCGCCTAAAGTTGATACTCCTAATACTGCCAATAAAGTTGATGAATAAATTTTTCTTGCTTTCATGATATTTCTCCTCCCAAATTTATATATATATCTATATATATGTTAAGGTAATTTACCTAACACCCATGTTAATTCTGTTTCATAAGAAACAGGTTGAATCGTTGTCGAATCAGGGACAGTCAACGTCACAGCAGAATTTCTCATCAATGGTTTTTTTGTTTTTTCATCAATAAGTTGATTATTATTGTCATCCACTGCTGGTGACAACGTTGGCGACTGATTCTTAGTGTTCTTGTCAGATGCCCCAAATGAGATAACCCATGTACCACGTGCTTCATTTGGTTTGGCTGATGCCACTTCATATGTTACTCCCATTTCGTTAATTGCAATCGTTTCTCTTGTAACGACAGGAGGTCGACTATCACTCATTGAATTGGCCCACCCTTTATCCAAAGATAATACCGCTCCCTTTAATTCTTCAGCAAGACGAGTATCTTTTGTGACACTAGTAAACTGACGATTTTGTTTTACCTGAAGTGTCCATCCAGCTGTAGAATCTTGGTGATTTGTGATTTGGATATAGTTAGCACGGGCATCTACATTTCCATTAAATGGTTGCGCTAATGCAGCATATTTACGGTTTGTTTTAGTAATCTTATTAGCTCCAAAATTCAATGGAGAAATAAAATCAAATCTCAAGCTACCATTTGTTGAATAATTATTATCATCTGGATTACTTGGCGTTCCAGGATTACCTGGATTTTCAGGATCAATAGGATCTGTTTTATCCGATACTTCAACACTAACTGACCCATTATTGGATAAATCACTATCAGCACTTACCAAAGTTCCCCAAAATAAACTAATCAAACAAACACCCACTAAACAACTTAGTAATTTCTGTTTTTTATGAATCATAACGGTCGTCCTTTCTACGTTTTCGTAAAAAGAATAACATAACAACAACTATCACAATAGCAACACCAATCAGACCATAATTTTTTATAGCCTCACCAGTCTGAGGTAATATCCCTTTATTGGTTGTCTTATCAGTTTGAGTTGTGTTATTTTTTGAAGTATTTTTTTGAATGGACGAGCTAGATGTTGGTTCATCTTTGGTCGATTCACTATTATCTTCATAAAAAGATATTTCACTAGGTACAACCACCTGACCATTAGTGGAATCCCCTAATACCATATAAGGTTTAGTTAAAATACTCATTAGCACAACCAACAAACAGATTAAAAAATGATTCCTTTTTTTTGTCATCCTTTCATCTCCTTAAGGTTGCCCCTCCATAACGTTACAGGTGATTTCTTCGGCATATTGCCTAGTATAGGCACCACCTGAAGAGCCTAGTTATACTTTACTATAGCACATGATCCTTTTTAATACTAAAAATATAGCGAACAGCCGTATCATCACTACTACGATTTAGCAATAATTATAACTTAATAATGACCAATATCACACACTATAACTTTTCCAATTCTTTCATAGGGGAACGAATAACCTATTATTTAAAAGCTTTAAACTTCAATAACGTACATAATAAAACGATGTATAAATGTTATACTTTGCACGTAGGAATTACAAAACAGTTTATGAATCATAAATAAATGACACTATATATCCATATTATGACTAAACTGATTCCTATTTCTAGCGTATATTAATATACGTTACTTTTCAATGCTGATACTTTCTTAATGTTGACTTGCCAACCGATTGACATGCTTATTGAAACCAAAATAGCATGAATACAAAGAAGTAACAAATGGTTTATCCTTCCTATGATAAGTTAATTGCTAGTTTATCACCCTCTCCTCCAATTAATCAATCTTTTTTAACATAAAAAAGCATTAAATAGAACCTAGAGCTGTTTTAAAAATTAAATGAACGGCTTCATGCCTATTATAGTTAATATATGTTGAAAAAACAAATTTTTTATGAATTTTATTAGAAATTATTCTATAAAAAGATAGTTATTTACAATAGTTATAATTGAATTATATCTATTATCTAACATAATACACATGATATAAAACCCCTTACACAGCAGAAGAATAAGAAATAACCAGTCTCTAATTAGAGACTGGTTATTTCTTATTCTTCTGCTGTGTTGTCATCGCTATAAGTCATTAATACTTTACGTGGTTTACTTCCTTCAGACGCACCAACGACTCCCTGTTCTTCTAATTCATCAATGAGTCGAGCGGCACGGTTATAACCAATTCTAAAACGTCGTTGAAGAAGTGAGATACTCGCTGTTTGCATTTCAATGATAAGAGCCTTGGCTTCATCAAAATACTCATCCAAATCAGCAGTAGAACCGTTTGTTGTAGTATTTTCTGATGGCATCATATTCTCTTGATAATCTGCTTCTTGTTGATTGGTCACAAATGCTACAAGATGTTCAACTTCTTCATCTGATATAAAGGCCCCTTGTACACGAATGGGTTTATTTTCACCCACGGGAACAAACAACATATCTCCTCGACCAAGTAATTTTTCCGCCCCATTACTATCAATAATGGTTCGCGAATCAATCCCACTTGATACAGCAAAGGCAATTCGTGAAGGGACGTTTGCTTTAATAATTCCTGTAATAACATCCACACTTGGTCGTTGAGTAGCTAAAATCATATGAATACCAGCCGCTCTTGCCATCTGTGCTAATCGAATAATGGCATCTTCCACTTCATTACTTGCAACCATCATCAAGTCAGCCAACTCGTCAACGATAACGACGATATAAGGTAAACTTGATTTGTTTTCTCCAGTCGTTTGATTATGTTTTTTCACCATATCATTGTAGCCATTCATATTTCGCACGCCAAAGCCCGCAAACAATTCATAGCGTCTTTCCATCTCTTCCACCACTTTTTGCAGGGCTTGTGCGGCTTTTCTAGGATTTGTCACAACAGGTGTCAACAAATGCGGCACACCATTATAGACATTTAATTCCACCATTTTCGGATCAATCATCATCATTTTAACTTGATGGGGTTTAGCCTTCATTAAAATACTCGAAATGACTGTATTAATACAAACCGATTTTCCACTACCAGTAGATCCTGCTATCAATAGATGGGGCATTTTCGTTAAATCTGCCGTCATCACTTCACCAGAAATACTTCGCCCTAACGGCACTTCAAGTAATAACTCATCATGATTGTTTTCTGACTCAACCACATCACGAAATGAGACCATACTGGTTGCTTGATTTGGTACTTCAATTCCAATCAATGATTTCCCAGGAATTGGCGCTTCCATCCGAATATCTTTCGCTGCTAAAGCTAAAGCTAAATCATCGGTCAATCCAACGACTTTACTGACTTTCACCCCAACAGCTGGTTGAATTTCAAACCGAGTCACAGAGGGCCCAAGACTTGCGCGCACCACTTTGGCATCCACACCAAAACTATCAAATGTTTGTTCCAATACCTTAACATTTTTTTCAACTAATTTGTATTCTGCACTTTGATCAGTGAGCGGAATATCATTTAATAATTCAACTGGTGGTAATTCATAATCTTCGTTTTCTTCACCTTCTGGTAAATCAAAAAAGAGTGGCTGTTCTTTTTCGGATTCACCCGTTTTATTTTCTGTTGATCCCTTTTTAGGTCTTGCAACGGTTTGTTGTTGATCACGCTTTTTATAATGATCTTGATAACTATCAATTTCTAAGGTCAGTTGTTCTTTCTCACCTGCCTCATCATCACTCATTAAGGGCGCTTGTTGTTTTTTTTCTTTGCTTTTTGTCTCTTTGGGTTTATTTTCTGAAACTTTTAACTGATTTTTCTTATTCAGTTTTTTTTTTTCCTCTCGCTCTTGCTTTTTTTCTTTTAGTGAATGAAAAAACTGACCACCAAAATCAACTACTTTATCAGCGACTTGAGACACACCGATATTAGAAACAAGTAGCACACCTGCGACCATCGCTAGAAAGGCAACCACATAAGAGCCTGCCTTAGACACTAAAAAGTACGTTACGGTATAAAGAAGGGCTCCAATCATCCCTCCTCCAACTGATTGCGTGACACTATTTGCTTTTATGTCAGAAGAAATTTTTTGCCATGTCATGGCTAGGATGTTTGTATCACGACTAATCGTTTTAAATAAGCCAATTTCAATAAATAGCAATAATCCTAGAAAAAAGACTAATAGACCTATTACCAAACTTTTTCGTTTAAATTTAGGGTCTTTTCCCATTAACATCAAAAGTGCTCCATAAATAATTAAATAAAGAGCCATTACTAGATGCAAGTTTCCCACAAAAAAGCGAAAGACGTTTGTCATCAACATCCCTAAAAATCCTAATCGTAATCCCCCTAAAATACCAAATAAGATAAAGGACACACCAATTAGGAAATAAGTTGTTCGCTCTTGTTGTGCTTTTTGCTTCTTAGTAGGCGCTCGTTTTGTTTTCTTTTTCGCCATAATCTCTCTCCTTTAAGTCATCAGTGATATTATACTATATTTGTTTTAGTTTTTCTTGTTCTTTTATTTTTTTAAGCAAACACTCGTACCTATTTCTTTTTCTCATAAAATTCTAACAAATTAATTAACACAGCTTTTCTTAACTAGTTAAACTGACAATAAACTAGCTTTTATTGTCATAGCAACATCAAGTAACCCAGTGTTAACCTATGCTGTTTTCAAATTAAAACTCTATACAATATAATAAAAAATGAAAAAGATGTGAATTAATTTCAAAACAAGTGTTTATTTTCATCGTATTTTACAGTATATTATATTAATATTACAAAAAGGAGAGAACAATATGAAAAAGATTAAAAAGTTATCATTAATCCAAAAAATCTGTATAGGGATTGTCGTCGGGGCAATTTTAGGGATGTTAGTACCTTCCTGGACTTGGATTAAACTACTAGGTGATCTCTTTATCGGGGCTTTGAAGGCAATTGCCCCTTTATTAGTCTTTTTCCTCATTATCGATTCATTATCTAAACAACAAAAAGGCATTAAAACGCATATGCGAACCGTCATTATTTTATATTTGAGTGCGACTTTTATTGCTGCCTTAGTTGCGGTGTGTGCCTCAGACTTATTCCCAGTAAAATTGGTTTTACCTGATGTAGCTGTCAAGCAACAAGCACCAGATGATTTATGGAACATTTTATCTGATATTATCATTGGAGCTGTCATGAACCCAGTTCAAGCCATTATCGAGGGTAACTACCTGTCTCTACTATTTTGGGGAGCAGTTATTGGTGTGTGTATGAGAAGTGCAGCAGACGTCACAAAAAATGTCCTGTCAGATATTTCAGATACCATTTCTAAAGTCATTCAAATTATTATTCAACTAGCTCCCATTGGGATTGTGGGATTAGTCTTTAATTCTATTTCTGAAATCGGAATTAAAGGACTAGCCGAGTACGGTAAGTTAATTTTATTATTAGTTGGAACGATGTTGTTTGTGTCATTTATTGTGTACCCATTTATGGTCTTTTTACTACTCAAACAAAATCCTTACCCATTAACAATGTTTTGTATGAAAGAAAGTGGGATTCCTGCTTTCTTTACACGTAGTTCAGTTGTTAATATTCCAATTAATATGGAATTATGTGAGAAACTAGGATTAGATAAAGAGTCATACTCTATTTCTATCCCACTAGGAGCAACTGCTAATAGTGGTGGTGCGGCGATTACGATTTCAATCATGACGTTAGCAGCGGCTCATACAATGGGAATGGATATTCCGTTTCCTCTTGCTTTTCTACTCTGTTTATTAGCAGCCATTTCATCAACTGGTGTCTCTGGTATTGCTGGAGGAAGTTTACTTCTTATCCCACTAGCATGTAGCTTGTTTAATATTTCAAATGATATTGCCATGCAAGTTGTTGGAATTGGATTTATCATTGGAGTTGTCCAAGACTCTGTTGAAACAGCCCTTAATTCAGCGGCTGATTTGTTGTTTGCAGCAACAGCGGAATTTTATGATAAGCAAAAATCTGGTCAGACAATTGATTTAAATGAATGTGTCAGAGAAGCTAGAAAATTACTTTAATAAAAAAACTTCCTCAAAAGTTGGGGGAGTTTTTTTATGATTTAAATTTAGGCGCTAAAAACAAATAGACAATAATAATCTGCCTTTAACAAGGCGAATGATGCTACAATGCACACTAAGGAAAGTTTAATAACCTTTTTTAAAGCATCCCAAATGGATGATACAAAAGTTGCACCATTTTTAACTGATCGAACTGAAAAAGTAATCTATGATGTTCATGACAAAGCTGTGTATATTTTAGACTGGTCTGAAAATGGTTTTATCACTACATTTAAACGCCTGTAGCCTTCCAATGATTGGAAGGTTTATTTTTTTGTTGTCATCACTCTTTATCTTTTCTTAAACTTGTTCATAAATACTTCTTATTATTTTACGTTTCATTTAAGGTTTAGCTTGTATGATTAAGACAGTTCAAAGAGAGAGTCATTCAACACGTTGAATGTTTATTAGAGTAATAGAAACTCATTTATTTCTAGCTCTTGCTTATATGTGGGCGAACGTGGTGTTTTCACTCTAAGAGTCTAAACGTGTGTTTGTTCTCTATTTACCGAGGTGTAGGTTCGAATCCTACCGTCCACTTAGTGCCATCATTTATTTGAAAGGATGATTTTTATGAAGAAAAAAACTGTTATCATTGCCACTATCGCGACTGCTATCCTTGCTTTTAAAAAGCATCAACAAAAAACACTTAATAAACAGACTGGCTTTTATAGTTAGTCTGTTTTTTTAACTCATTTGAAAGGCCAGTATTTTTTGCTTAATATCAACCATCTCTTCTTCACTTGCTGGAGTGTCTTTTATCGACTGATTGAACCAATCAGGCAATGTTTCTGTTTTTGATGTGGTTGTCTTACCTTTTTTACTTTCAACAACAAGTCGCTCAAATGTTTCTCTTAACTTTTTAGGATGTCTGATATGACGAGACCAAAAATCATTGGTTGTTAACCAGTTAATCATGTGAGCTATGTCCTCTATTTTCACGCCATCTTGCCTATTTAACAAGTACATCTCACTTGCCCAATCATTTAAGTTAACTTTGCTCATCTCTTTTGGAAAATCTTTTGATAGATTCATGTGTAACATTTTTGCTAGTCTCATATGCTCTTTCGTATACGGATGCTTTTTATTCATTGTTTTATTCTTTTTAGTATTCACTGTCTTATTCTCTTTAAACTTTTCTTCAATAGGGGTAATCACATTCGTTGGTGGGGTGAGCTCTTTTGGTTTCATAGGCTCTTCAACAATTTTTATATGCCTCTTGTCTATTTCTTTACTGTCTTTTTTATAATGCAACTCCACTGTCACAAAGCCTTGCTCTTTTAATTGGTTAATCCATTTTGAAATAGACGTTTTACTCACATCATATAGTCTGGCAAAATAATCATTGGTTGCCCAGCAATACCCTTGTTGATGACATAAAGCAGAAATGTCTCCATATAACAGTTTGGCATTAGCACTGATCGTTTTCGCATATCTCACATGAGCTGGAATAATCGCAAAATAAGTTGGTTGTGTTGTCATCATCTCATCCTCCATCTTTTTTTCTACACTTATATAAACGTTTGAGAAATGGATTCTGTCACTCATATTTTTAACTTGCTAAGATTTACTTATGACTAGTTTTATCTTACGATGAACTAAATCACAAAAAGGAGGCATGTTTTATGCAACGTGGACTTGATCCGATTTTCAATGAAGACACAAGAATACTGATTTTAGGCAGTGCACCAAGTGAGATGTCATTAAAGAAACAACAATATTATGGTAACAATGGGAATCAGTTTTGGAAAATGATGTTTGCTTTTTTTTAATGTCCCCTTTGAAACAGACTATGACAAAAGAGTAGCGTTACTGCTAGATCATCATATCGGCTTGTGGGATGTGTATCATTTATTTGAGCGCAGAGGGAGTTTAGATACGTCTATCAAAACAGCGGAATTAAATGATTTTAGTGAAATTTTAGATACAGCGAATATTCAATTAATTATCACGAATGGTAAAAAAGCCTATGAGGAAGTGTTAGAAAATCAGTTATTTCCGGATATAACCATCATGCCTTGTATTTCAACGAGTGGCGCTGCGAATGGGTATATGAAAAAAAGAAGACAACAGTGGTATGAGGCGTTGGAGATGGTGAGATAAAGAATAAAAAATTCTTTACTTAACCATATTTTTTAACCATAGAAAATAAAGTCATTTTATGATAAGATAATTCAGCAATTGTTCAAACTTGCACAATTTATTTTGAGAGGGTTTTTTTATTTGAAAAATATACTTGATTACCAACCATTAAATCTTTATACCAACTACAAAGAGGCGGCCGAAAAAACGCCGACGATTCCGATTATTTTTGATGAAACACTACCAGCTTTTGCCTCACTTGGCTTAGAAACAACATATAAAGACAGCCATAACAAAATATTAAAAAGAGCATATCAGTTAGCCCATTTAGGTGTTAAAAAAGGCGATAAAATCATCCTATATAAAAGTCCTAAGTTTGATACGTATTTACTTGCTGTCGCAGCCTCCTTCCTTGGTGCGATACCTGTCATGGTGTCTTACCATTTACCGCCTGAAACCATTAGCGTGTTTGTTGAGCGTTTAGAAAATCCATTTATTTTATTTGATGATATGACTGATGTTAATGTAAGAGCCGTGCAAAACAGTTCACATGATAAAAAGATTTCATTAGAGACATTATTAAACGCCCCAGCACAACCTGTATCGCAAGAAGAGTTGGGCAAAGATGACATAGCATACATGACTCACACGTCTGGCACAACGGGTATACCAAAACTGATTTGTCATTCTTATCACTCAATGGGATGGCGAACTAAATGGCAACGAGAAATTTTTACTCATATTTCAAAAAAAGAATTGGTCGCGTTTCACATCTCACCTGTTCACTCTCGTTTTAATATTGGGGTTTCTTCTTTGATGAGTATGGGATTTCCTATGATGCCGCTAGCAAATGCTACACCTCAACGAGTGGAAGACATGCTAACAACACACCAACCTATTGCTTTAGAAACTCATCCAAATAATTTCGTCCAATGGGCAAGACTGGCAAAAGAAAAACCTCAAGTGTTTACTAGCATTAAGTTTTATCATTCGACATTTGATGCAATAAACAATGCGACTATGTTAGCCTTTTTAAACGCGTCAAAAGAAAATGACCCTATCTTTTTACAAGTTTACGGTCAAAGTGAATGCGGTCCAATGATTTTACGTTCGCACACCATTAATTCACTAAAAGACTCTGATGCTCGTGATATGGGCGTTGGACTTGAAGGATTAACAAAAGCCAGAATTACCGATGAAAATGGCACACTGCTACCTGTCATGACAGATGGACACATTCAATTTTTATCAAAAGGACGTGCGTTAACTTATTATAAAGAAGACGCTCGTTTCGAAGAAAATGTTTATGGTAAATGGTGGGATAGTGGCGATTATGGCATGATGGACGAGCGTGGTCACTTATACTTAAAAGATCGCCAAGTCGATTTGATTGAAAACATTGATAGCACTCTTGCACTGGAAGATTATTTATTAGATGCCTTAGATTTCTTAGAAGAAGTCGTGATTGTGCGTGGAAAAGACAATTCCCCTCAACCTGTTTTAGCTGTCGTGCCTGGAAAAGAAATGGATTGGGACGCGTGGTGGATGCAAGTAGCTGACTTACCTCACTTAAATGAGCCCATTATCAAAACATTTGACGAGATACCTCATACTGCCACAATGAAAGTTCAGAGATTATTGTTGGAGAGATGGTTGAAGGAAGGATAGAAAAAAACGTTAGAGATGTGAAAACATGTCTAACGTTTTTTAATATTAATGACTTTAGTCATCCTCATCATTTGACGTAGAGCCAAAATAGAATCAAAATAAATATTTGTGTCTTTCAAATCCAGTGATACTCGCATACAATGGTTGTAAGGCATATGAATCTTCCTTTCTAAAATTTGGTTTTGTCACTTTAATTTTACCTGGAAAATTCGTATGTTTCTTTTTTTATGTAAAAAAAATAGATGCAGATGAATTTCTTCATCCACATCAAAAATTATAAGCTGTACACTAAATCGTGTTGATAGATTAAATTCTATCAATGCGATTTTTTGTTTTAAGCATAGAAAAAAGGGCATTCTTATTGGTAAAATTAGGTCGTCTATAACTAACATTACAAAGGAGAATACCCCTATGGATAATAACACAAGAAAACTACTCAATTTAACAGATGATTCTCTTATTTTTAATGAGGATTGGTTATCCCACGAATCGATAAACAACCGCTCAGTTAACACGATGACAGGAAGATGAGTGAATAAAGATAAGCAATGCCAGAAATATGGATGTTATCAATCCGTTAAAAACGGAACGTATCAAACCATTAGTCAATTGCCTGAAGTTTAACGTCGCCCAACTTATCTGGAACTTCACAGAGAACGTTACCTTTGTAGAAACTGTGACTCAACTTTCAGTGCTTCTACTTCTCTAGTAGATGACTATTGTCACATTTCTAAACAGCTTAAATACCAAATTGCTTTTGAATTAAAAGAGAATCAATCACGTAAAAAAATCGCAGAATGCCACAGTGTCTCTGAAATACTGTTAAACGTGTGTTAGTCTCATTTACGAACAATCAGCAACCGAATATTAATTTCTTGCCCACGGCTCTTTGTGTAGATGAGTTTAGCTCTACTTCTGATTGTCATGCTGGAATGAGCTTTATTTGTGCTGATGCGACACCTAAAAAAATAATCGATATCTTACCTGATAAAAGATGACATAAATTGGTTTCTTACTTTATGAAGTATTCCAGAAAATCACGTTTAAAAGTAAGATTTTTGGTCATGTACATGAATGCAAGTTACGGTCAACTATAAAAAAATGAATCAGCTAAAACGCAACAATCAAGGGGAAGGAAAGTAGTATCGAAGATTAAAGCGTTATTGGAAACTCCTTTTAAAGGACAGCTCTGAATTAAACTATAAACACTTTTATTATCGTCCTTTATTCAAGAGAAATATGTCATCTACCGAATTGGTAGATGAGTTACTTTCTTATAGTTCTCTATTAAAAAAGCGTATCATTTTATCCAAGAATTGAAGTATGCTTATAGAATCAACGATTATGTCTTATTTTTTGAGCGATGTTCAAAGATATCTGTTGAATTACCAAAGTATGTTAAAGATAAATTCAAGATATTTGGTAAGTTCTCCCAAGGAGCCATGAATGCCTTTAAATACTCCTATTCAAATGGTTTCTTAGAAGGCATTAACAATAAAATTAACGTGATTAAACGTGTGACCTATGGCTATCGAAACTTTCTACTATTCAAACGACGTATTTTTTTGATTCAAAATAAAGTTTTTCAGGTTAATTAAAAAAGCGAGAGAATTTCTTCCCTCACTTCAATTAATTCTATTTCATTTTTGAGACTTTTTCATCAATATTATTGTCCATCAACACGATTTGACATAGAGCCTATTAAATTAATCTTAACATTATTACGGACCATCACCACAAATAGAAACGTACCTAATAGAATAATAATCGCATCGTTTAACTATCACTATTAATTATAAAGTTAATCCTCAAAAGGATAGAAACATTATTTCTTACCCTTCCTATATTTAATAAGCTGAAAGAACTATTTGTTGCTTCAGCTCTTAAAGGGAAGAAACATTATTCCCCACCTTTCGACCTAAGGTGCTTATTATTCACCTCAGCTAACACGGACATTATACGTTTTAGCTTTTTTATTGCACACAAGACGATTCTAAAACGTTTAACTTTAATTTCATGAGTGATATCTAAAAAACTAATTGATTATTCTCTAAATTAATTTCATAATTACAGCACCAGTTAAAATAGAGTTGAATTCAATAGATTATGGAGATATAAATGTGAAGCTGGAAATATCAATCATATATGCTAACTCAACCAAACTAATTTCTCTCTGAAAGAAAATTGAGTGCAGATATATTACTAGTTACTAAATATTATATCAATTTTTAACTGTTTTCTCTTTATCCTTATTATTAAAATCACCAGCATAATTAATAATAAATATAATTGAAATTGCACCTAGTATAAAGGCAATAATAATTTTTTTATTATTTGATCGTCTCTCAGCTAATAATTCATTTACTTTTTCTTTTTTAAAGTCTTCAAATTCTCCTATGTTGTATATTAATGAATCTTTAGAAATTTCATTTTGAAGTATTGTAGAATTTCCATTTTCAGAATGCGAGCTAGATATTAAAAACCATCCAGGTTCATCAATAGCATCTAACGGTATTTCTCTTTCATTGTCATTTATAGAAAAATAGTCAAAAGGCATTCTAAGTCCAAACACTTTTATATTATGAATATCTTTAGCATTTCCTTCATCATCTAAAGATCCATTTATTTTAATAGATAAATCTTGTGGATTTTCTATTTGAACAGCATACACACGATCTTCACCTTCGATGTTTTCTTCATCCAAAAAAAGCTCTAACTCTTTTTTAGTGTTAATTTTTATAATCTGTTGATAAGCATTATTTGCACTTAAGAATTCCTTATCAAACATTCCGTTTGGCCAAATTTGTTGTAGTGATATTATTAATAAATATATTGATAGTAATATTCCTATTGTTGCTAAAAAAGCAAATAAATCTTTTATTTTTCTAACCATATATAACTCCTTTTTAAAAAATCATCTAATATATTCCATTGAGAGATAGCAACATAAGTACTAAAAATGAGTTACCCCCCTTTTGTATAAAATCATACCAAAAAAAGCTATAAATTAATAGTGTAAATCTCATATAAACTTTATCATAAATAAAAAACTTAACTTTTGTTCCATTTATATTTTCAATACTTTCATTAAATTTAAAATAGAGTTCCTTATCAATAGTCGATTGTCTTCTATTAACTTTAAAATAATCTATTTCTTTTTCATTCATAAAATCAATAATCTCTTTTTCAACCGTAAAAAATGGAGTTACTGTATCTATATATTTTGTGTAATCTACTATAAATCGTTCTTTAGACGGATCTCTGTATTAAAACATGCAAACATTTTTTTCAAAAAATCACTCCTTTATATCTCAATCAAAAGAACATATGTTCTTTTTGTAAATAAAAATATCCCACTAATTAAAGTGGGATATCATTTTAAAATGAATAATCTACATCGTAACCATCTAATAATTGGCTCGTATCTCTAAAATCAATTAGTTTACTTTCATCAGATAATAAATCATACTTCCATAAATATTGCTTTCCATAACTCACACATTCTGACTGTAATTGTAACAACTTATTATATTCATCTGTATTTTTATATTCTTCACCTATACTATTCGCTAGTTCATATTGTAAAATACTTCTTTCCAGCGCAGACTTATTAATATCAATCGAGGTAATTTCTTTTAATCTTTTTTTCAATGCCCCTAATTGATAGGCTGATAAAATATTATCGCTCATATCGTCCATGACGTAAGCATAAACATCATTATCTGACATTGTCGCCATTTTCATATTCCAATCTTGTCTTTATAACGTTTCCAGTTGTGGATCAACATACTCTCGTTGAGT
This sequence comes from Vagococcus changpingensis, assembly GCF_058211775.1. Taxonomy (NCBI): domain Bacteria; kingdom Bacillati; phylum Bacillota; class Bacilli; order Lactobacillales; family Enterococcaceae; genus Vagococcus; species Vagococcus changpingensis. Next base: position 209,363 of record NZ_JBYVZB010000001.1, on the reverse strand, counting down.
TGAATATTTATGTTTCAATTGACTCATTTGATTGGAAATCGTTCCTAATGTTTCATGATGTTCATTAGATAACACTTCTTCGATATCAGCTACTGCCATATTTTTCTACGCTACAATTTCGCTTAATTTTCTTTTCTTCATTTTCATTTACTCAATACTGTTAATCATATCTTCGTACTTTCTAACAGCTTCTTTATAGAATGGTTGTCTTAAATAAGTTCCTTTAAACATCGTCATGACCTCTTTCTTTATATCCTTCTGACGTGCCAATAAAAGAAGTAAGTGAAAGACTTGGTCATAAAGATATAAAAATCACATTAGATATTTACGCCAAAGTTATGCCAGAAGAAGCAGAAAAAACAGCAAGTGAATTTGCTAATTTTGTTGGTTTTTAAAAAAATACAGACCTTTTCACAGACCCCACACATTTAAGACAAAAGAAAAAAGCTAGAAACATTATTATATCAACGTTTCTAGCTTAAATATTATGATTAACCTACACTGCCTTCCATCTCATATGAAATCAGTCTATTTAATTCAACGGCATATTCCATTGGTAACTCTTTGGTAAATGGTTCCACAAATCCCATGACAATCATCTCTGTCGCTTCTTCTTCTGACAAACCACGACTCATCAAGTAGTAAAGTTGTTCTTCAGAGATTTTTGATACTTTGGCTTCATGTTCCAATGCCACGTGACTATTGTGGATTTCGTTAAATGGAATCGTATCACTCTTCGATAATTCATCCATAATAATCGTGTCACACTCAATATGTGAGATTGACCCTTCACTTTGTTTTGAGAAAGTGACTTGTCCACGATAGTTCACTTCTCCACCATCTTTAGCGATTGATTTAGAAACAATTGAGCTTGAAGTGTTTGGTGCATTGTGAATCATTTTTGCCCCAGTATCTTGAATTTGATTCGCTCCAGCAAACGCAACAGATAACATGGTGCCACGCGCGCCTTCTCCTTCAAGATAAACACTAGGGTATTTCATTGTTGTTTTAGCCCCTAAGTTTCCATCAATCCATTCCACTGTTGCTCCTTGATCTGCACGAGCACGTTTTGTTACCAAGTTATACACGTTGTCAGACCAGTTTTGGATGGTTGTGTAACGGCAATACGCATCTTTTAAGGTAAAAATCTCAACAATCGCCGCATGCAAACTATTGCTTGAATAAGTTGGTGCAGTACATCCTTCCACATAATGCACGCTTGCCCCTTCATCAACAATGATCAACGTACGCTCAAACTGTCCAGTATTTTCAGCGTTAATACGGAAGTATGTTTGTAGTGGCACATCTACTCGCACGCCTTTTGGTACATAGATAAAGGTTCCACCAGACCATACTGCTGAGTTTAATGCTGCTAATTTATTGTCAGTTGGTGGCACTAAAGAGGCAAAATATTGTTTAAATAAATCTGGGTACTCTCTTAATGCGGTATCTGTATCAGTAAAGACGATTCCTAATTTTTGGAATTCCTCTTTCATGTTATGATATACCACTTCTGATTCATACTGCGCACTCGCTCCAGCTAAGTATTTTCGTTCTGCTTCTGGAATCCCGATACGTTCAAAGGTTTCTTTGATTTTATCTGGCACATCATCCCAATCACGGGCTGGTTTATCACTTGGTTTTTGATAATAGTTAATCTTATCAAAGTCCATGTCAGATAAATCTGGTCCCCATGTTTGCATTGGCATTTTGTGGAATGCTTCCAGTGATTTCAAACGAAACTCAAGCATCCATTCTGGTTCTTCTTTTTTAGCCGAAATCGCGCGAACAATCTCTTCTGTTAATCCTTCACCTGTTGTATAGATCGGTTGCACATCGTCGTGAAAACCAAATTTATACTCTTCTAATTGTGGTACCTCACTCACTTGGGTCACACTCCTTATTCTTCACTATGTAATTCTTCGGTTACAACCGTTTGATTGTCTTCAATAATCCCACGCTCTAATGCTTTCCACGCTAGTGTTGCACATTTTATCCTCGCAGGAAATTTTGCCACGCCCCCTAGCATTTGAGCATCTTTCAAGACTTTTTTCTTCTCACCAATGTTCTCACCTTGCACCAACTCTAAAAAGTCGGCAATGATTTCAATGGCTTCTTTTTCGGTTTTTCCTTTTACCGCGTCAGTCATCATACTGGCACTTGCCATACTGATTGAACAGCCATGACCGTCAAAGGCAATCTCATCAATTACCCCATCTTTCATCGCAAGTTGTAATTGAATCACATCCCCACACGTTGGGTTATTCAATTCAATTTGGCTAGTCGCTTCATCCAATACCCCTTTGTTGTGTGGGTGATTGGTATGATCTAAAATAACTTGTCGATAAAGATTGTCTAATCTAGATAAAGCCATCTGAGAAAAACTCCTTTGCTGCAATGATTGATTCAACTAATGAATCAGCATCTTCTTTGGTATTGTAAAAATAAAAACTTGCTCTTGCTGTTGAATGAACAGCCAAATAGCGAAGCAATGGCTGAGCACAATGATGTCCCGCTCGAATCGCCACGCCTTGCATGTCTAATGCGGTTGCCAAGTCATGTGGATGTACGCCTTTAATGTTAAAGGCAATCACACCAGTATGTTTTCTCGCTTCTCTTGGTCCATATAACTCAAACCCATCAATCGCTAGTAATTTTGGCAACACATACTCGACTAGTTCCTGTTCATGTTTTGTGATGGTATCTAAACCAATTTCTTCCAAATACTTGATCGCACTTGCTAATCCAATCGCCCCAGAAATATTCGGTGTGCCGGCTTCAAACTTATATGGCAACTCTGCCCATGTGCTGTAATCATCATAGACAAAATCTATCATCTCACCACCAAACTCAACGGGTGACATTTTTTCAAGCCACGTTTGTTTGCCATACAACACACCAATCCCAGTTGGCGCACACATTTTATGACCACTAAAGGCATAAAAGTCACAATCCAATTCTTGTACTGAAATCTTCATGTGTGGCGTTGATTGCGCGCCATCAACGACCATTACAGCACCGACTTCATGAGCCAGTTTCGCTAAGTCTTTGACAGGATTCACCACACCTAAGACATTCGATGCATGGGCAATCGACACAATTTTCACACCTGATACGATTTTTTCTTTCGCATCAGCCATATCCAACTCACCGTCTTCAGTCAAATCAATGTAGATGAGTTCAGCTTGTTTGCGTTTGGCTAATTCTTGCCACGGTACAATGTTTGAATGATGTTCCATGCGACTAATCACAATTTTATCACCTGGCTCAACAACTAACTCACCAAGTGAACGTGCCACCCAGTTTAGTCCTGTTGTCGTCCCTCGTGTAAACAACACTTCTTTCACACTACTCGCATCAATAAATGCTCGCACGGTTTCTCGTGCTGCTTCATATTGACTTGTCGCACGTTCTGCCAATGTATGCACCCCACGATGCACATTCGCATGACTGGTTTGCATATACGTAACCAAATCATTGATCACAGGTGTTGGCACATGTGTTGACGCGGCATTGTCTAAATAGACAAGTGGCTCATCATTTACTTGTTGAAAAAGAATTGGAAAATCTTGTTTGCGTTTAGATACAGTCATTTAATCAGCCAGCTTTCTATCAATTACTTGAACAAACTCCTCTTGAACAGATTTAACAGGGATTGACGTAATCACAGACCCTAAGAATCCACGTGTTACCAATCTTTCTGCTTCTTTTTGAGGGAGTCCTCTACTCATTAAATAATATAATTCTTCTGGGTCAAGACGACCAGCACTTGCTGCGTGTCCTGCCGTTACTTCAAATTCATCAATTAATAAAATTGGGTTTGCGTCACCACGAGCTTTATCAGATAACATTAACACACGACTTTCCTGTTGTGCGTCTGCGCCTTTTGCTCCTTTGATGATGTGACCAATTCCGTTAAAGGTTAACGTACTTTTCTCACGAATCACACCATGTTGTAAGATGTGACCAATTGAATGTGACGCTCTATTTGTTACACGTGTGTCGATTCCTTGAATTTGACGACCTGTTGCAATCGCAACAACTTTCACTTCCGCATGGGAGCCTTCGCCCACAAGTTCTGAGTCAAAATCAGCGACAACATTTCCGTCACTCATTAAGCCTAACGCCCAATCCACACTCGCGTCACGCATAATGTAGCCACGACGATTTAAGTATGTGTTGACTTCTTTGCCTAGACGGTCAATAGCGGCAAATTTTACTTTTGCTCCTGGTCTAGCAATCACTTCAACGACAATATTCGCTGCTAATTTTTCAGCTGTTTCACCTACTGATTGGAATCTTTCCAAGTAAGTTAACTCACTGTTATCATCCGCTACGATTAAGACATGTTTTACCATGGCACTGCTGTCGTTTAATTGGTGATAAAATAGCGATTCGAACGCGTCTTTCACGACAACATTTTTAGGTACGTATAAGAATACCCCACCGTTTAAAAAGGCTGTATGGAACGCAGTTAATTTGTCTTCGTCACTTGGCACAGCTTTTGTCATGAAATATTTCTCAACTAAGTCGCTGTGCTCTTTCATTGCGGTAAAAATATCAGTAAAAATCACGCCTTGTTCAGCTAATTCGACTGGCATTTGTTCAAAATAAGTTGTCGTGCGACCTTGAATGATTAATGGGTTATCTTCTAGTTCTGTAAAAGAAGGCAAGATTTCTTCATTTATCACTTCATTGTTTAACTCGCCAACATTCATTAAAGGCCAACGATGGTATTTGACTCGTTCGATTGCTGGTAATTCTAAGTCATCGATTTTATTTAACGCCTTTTTACGACGTTCTAACATCCATTGTGGTTCTTCCTGACTAGCTGAAAATAATGTCACGTCGTCAAGATAATCAGTTACATTTGCAGATTTCATTTATCTTGTCTCCTTCATTATTCTTCGTTTTCTTCGTAATCAATTCCTAATTCTTCACTGATTCCTTTGTATCCTTCTTCTTCAAGACGTTTTGCTAAATCAGCGCCACCAGTCATAACCACACGGCCATCCATCATAATATGCACCACATCTGGCACGATATAATTTAATAGTCGTTGGTAGTGAGTGATGATAAGTGACCCAAAGTTATCGCCACGCATTTCATTGATTCCTTTTGATACAACTTGTAAGGCATCAATATCAAGACCTGAGTCGATTTCATCTAAAATCGCAAACGTTGGTTCTAACATTAATAATTGAAGAATTTCATTACGTTTTTTCTCTCCGCCTGAGAATCCTTCGTTTAAGTAACGTTCAGCCATTTCTTCTGGCATATCTAATAACGCCATTTTGTCATCTAATTTATCTAAAAAGTCCATGACTGAAATTTTGTCATCATCAGCACGTTTTGCGTTCATTGCCGCGCGCATAAATTCAGCATTTGTAATCCCTGGAATTTCACTCGGGTATTGAACCGCCAAAAATAGACCAGCACGTGCACGCTCGTCAACTTCCATTTCTAATACATCTTCACCGTCTAAAAGAATTTCACCTTTAGTGACCGTATAATTTGGATTTCCCATAATCGCAGCAGATAAAGTTGATTTACCTGTTCCGTTTGGGCCCATGATGGCATGAATTTCACCCGTTTTCATGGTTAAATTAACACCTTTTAGTATTTCTTTTTCTTCGATTGATACATGCAAATCCTTTATTTCTAAAACGGACATGTTTTTCCCTCCAAATTATTACTTTAATAAAAATTAACTCTCTTTCAATTCTAACCTAATTGAGAATGGACTTCAATTTAAAAGTGCTTCAATTACGTCTTATCTGGAAAAAAGGCAGATAATAATCACTCTCATTTAATATTTCTATCAAATAAAAAAATGCAGACAATATTGTCTACATTTTTTTATTTAAGATTCATGCACTGGGTCGTCTAATTCTGCTTTTGATTTATCTCCCAGCGCAATCGCCCATTTCAACAATATTGGGGCAATAACTGTGGTAAGGATAATGACTAAAACTAAAGACGCATACATTCCTTGATCGATAAAGCCTTTTTCAAGTCCTAACGCAATCAAGATTAATGCCATCTCGCCACGTGAAATCAGACTCGCACCAATAATAGCACTACTATTGTTATCAAATTTCTCGATTTTCCCTCCAAGGAACCCACCGATAAATTTAGTAAAGATAGCTAGTACGCTAAAGACAATGATTAATAACATGTTTTCGCCTAAACCATCTAAAACAAGTTTTAATCCAATGCTTACAAAGAATACTGGGGCAAATAATGCAGAAGTAATACTGGTTACTTTTCTTTCAACATATTCGGCAAATGGTGTTTGTGAGATTAAAATACCAGCAAAGAAAGCACCGATAATATCTGACATACCAATCCAATCAGCTAAAAAACTGAGTAAGAACACCATGATTAAAGAAAAGGCAACGTCTCGTTCTGGAACGATAAAGTATGACAACCCTTTAAGAATAATAGGTAAAATAAATTTTCCGAAGATATAAATAAATAAGAAGAATAATACATTTTTAAAAAGAAATGGTAATACATCTGCAGTAGTTGTATTGGGGTTGACTAGATTTAAGACTAAGTTCAACAAGATAACGACGATGATATCGTCTAAAATAGATGATCCGATAATAATGGATCCTTCTTTTGTTTGTATGAAATTTAACTCTTTGAGTACCTGAATGGCGATGCTTAGAGAAGTTGCTCCGAAGATTAGACCAATAAATAGTGAAGTGTCTTGCGAATAATTAAACGACCTTGAAGCAAAGAAAAATACGGCGAATGGGATTAATACCCCTAGAAGACCTGTGATGAGAGAAGGTTTAAAATATTTTTTTAATATCTTTAAATCACTTTCCACACCAGCAATAAACATTAGAAGAATAACTCCCAAGTGGGATAACAACTCAATTGATGCATTGTTTTGTATGATGTTAAAAACAGATGGTCCTACTAATATCCCAACAATCAAACTCCCGACGACTGATGGAAGTCCAAATTTCATTGCAATGCTATCTGCTATTTTTGTCAATAAAATAATTAACCCTAAAGTTAACAAAATATCCATAATCTACCTCTTTTCATGTTTTATTTCGTTATACGAACGATTCCATAATGTTAATAATGACATTTTCCCTCTACACCTCACTTTGATTTTTTCTAACACTACTTCTATAAATTAATCGTATAATAAATGGAAACTGATTTCAAGTTTGAACTCTATCTTGCAATAACTACCTCAAAATAAAAAAGTACAAGTTGAAACGTTTCATTCAACTCGTACTTTTTTTATTTCTTATTGATTCACAATCGTAACGGTACCTTTCCACTTGTTATTAACAAAATCAACTATTTTTTGATCATGTAATGCTTCAACAAGGGCTTTTGTTTTGTCAGAATCTTTGTCTTCAGATCTTACGGCAATGATATTAGCATATGGTGAATTATTATCTTCAACTAAAACACCATCTTTTTCAGGATTTAAGCCAATGCTTTCAGCAAAATTGGCATTAATCGCCACTAAATCGCCCTCTTTGTTTTGGTATGTTGTTGCCATCATCGCTGGATCGATGTCATATTTGAAAACTAATTTTTTCGGATTTTCTGAAATATCATCAAATGTTGCAGTGGTTAAATCAACACCATCTTTCACTTTCACAAGTCCTGCTTCTTGAAGCATCCCAATCACACGACCCCAGTCAGTTTGAGAGTTACTAACTAAAATTGTCGCACCATCTTCTAAGTCTTTGATGTCTTTAATTTTTTGTGAGTATAGTGCCATTTTTTCTAAATGGATTGCTCCTGCATTAGTAAAATCATACCCTTTTTCTTTTACTTCTTTATTAAAATATGGAATATGTTGGAAATAGTTGGTATCAATTTCTTTTTCAGCCAATGCTTTGTTCGGCAAGATATAATCTTGGAATGTCACGATTTCTAAGTCGTACCCTTTTTCTTTTAATAATGGTTTTGCCTCTTCTAATATTTCAGCATGTGGCGTTGGAGAGGCACCGACTTTAATCACCTTGTCATCTTTACTTCCGCTGCCTGACGCACTATCTTTTGTGCTTCCACTATTGCCACATCCAACCAACGTTAAAACAGCTAATGCTGCCACGCCTAATTTAATCCATGTTTTTTTCATTTACTTTTCCCCCTAAATGTTAATTTCGTTTATCTGTTAATTTTACTAATAAATCGCCTAACCATTGTAAAATAAACACAATGATTAGAATTAATACTGTTGCGACCATGATAATCGTATGCTTATTTCCCATAAAGCCTCCTTGATAAGCAAGAGAGCCTAAACCACCTGCCCCGATTGCCCCTGCCATAGCCGTAAAGCCAATCATCGTAATGGTGGTCACTGTGATACCAGAGATTAATGCTGGCACACTTTCAGGAATTAAGACTTTAAAAATAATTTGCAATTGTGTGGCACCCATTGCTTCACTAGCTTCAAGTACGCCTGGATCTACTTCACGAAACGCAATATCGACCAACCTTGCATAAAACGGTGCGGCTGAAATGACTAAAGCTGGTAATGCCGCTGTTGGCCCTAACATTGTGCCTATCAATGCTTTTGTGATAGGGAACAATAAGATAATCAAAATAATAAATGGTATCGAACGGAATGTGTTACTGATGATTGAGACAATTCCGTAAAGTGTCTTACCAAGTGGTTTGTTGCTTTTTCCGAAATAGTAAAGCATTAGACCAATTATAAGGCCGATAATTACCACAAAAAATGTTGAGACAAACGTCATATACAATGTTTCTTTTGTGGCTTTGATAAAATCATCGACATTAATTTCACTAAAATTAAAATACGTTTCTATTAATCCTTTTTCCATGTTAAATCACCTCAACTCCTACGCCATGTTGTTCAAAATAAATTAAACTCTCAGACACCGTTGCCTCGTCGCCTGTCAATTGCACAAGCATTGTTCCAAAAGATGAATGATTTGCTTGTCTAAGACTGGCTTGTAAAATATTGACGTTGATGTTGTATTCATGAATGACTTGCGAGATAACCGTTTCTTTTGCTTTATCTCCCTCAAAAATCAAGCGAACTAATAGCCCCTCAGGATAATGTTTCACCAAGTATTGAATCGCTTCTTCGTTTTCTTCACTATCTTCTTGAATGTCTTGTTTGATAAATCGTGCGGTCACTTCATGCTCTGGGTGTCTAAAGACTGATAAAGTATCTCCTGTTTCAATCACACTTCCTGTTTCCATGACAGCGACTTTGTTACAAATCTTGCGAATCACATTCATCTCATGCGTGATTAACACGATGGTTAAGCCAAGTTGTTTGTTGATGTCTAACAATAAATCGAGTACTTCTTCGGTTGTTTGTGGGTCAAGAGCACTTGTTGCCTCATCACATAATAAAATCTCTGGGTCGTTTGTTAGTGCTCTAGCGATGCCGACACGCTGTTTTTGTCCACCTGAAAGTTGACTTGGATAAGCATTTTCACGGCCTTCAAGGCCAACTAGTTTAATCAACTCGCGTGCTCTTGCTTCTCTTTCAGCTTTTGGCACATGACTAAATTCTAAAGATAGTAACACATTGTCTAAAACCGTTCTCGACCATAATAGGTTAAAATGTTGGAAAATCATCCCAACTTTTTTTCGGTAATCTCGTAAACTTTTTCCTTTTAATTTCGTGATGTCCTCACCATCCACTTCGATGATGCCACTTGTTGGTTGTTCTAATAAATTCAATAAACGAATTAATGTACTCTTACCTGCTCCTGAAAAACCGATTACCCCAAAAATGTCGCCACTTTTTATGGATAAATCAACATGTTTGACTGCTTCGACTGTTTGTTTCTTCGTTTTATATGTTTTACAGACATCAATTAACTCTATATTACTCATGATGTTGCCTCCTATATCTTGATAACAAAAAAAGCTTCCGTCCTTTATCTACTTTACATAAGTAAACAAAGGACGAAAGCGTTGTTTCGTGTTACCACCTTTTTTCATTATTACCTCACGATAATAATCTTACCCAGTACGCAAGCCAGTCGCTTTAAATACTGTTGTCCGGTAACGGGAACTCCCGAAAAATACTAGCGGTAGACGCTCATACTTTTATGCTCAAAGACCATCTTCTATTTCCTTCTTGTTCCTCTTTCTCACCATCCGAGGTCTCTTTATACAATCCAAAAATATACTCTTCTTTTCAAAGCAATGATTTATAAGGCATATAATAACAAATGAAAAAATGCCTGTCAACAACTTTATTCGTCATTTTTTATAATTATGACTACTTAGTTTACGTTGCTATTCTACCATAATCATTGTAAAATATAGTAGTAGTAATACAGTAGCGTTTACAAATATTATTTGAAGGAGCTAATTTTATGAATTTAGCAAAATATGTCGATCACACGTTATTAAAACCAGATGCCACAAGAGAGCAAATCAAAACATTGTGCGAGGAAGCCGCAGAATATGATTTCGCCTCAGTTTGTGTCAATCCTTTCTGGGTAAGCTATGCAGCAGAAATTTTAGCTGATGCAAAAGCAAAAGTGTGTACAGTTATTGGGTTCCCTCTAGGAGCAAACACAACAGAAACCAAAGTATTTGAAACAACAAATGCTATTGAAAATGGTGCAGAAGAAATTGATATGGTGATTAATATCGGTGCACTAAAAAATAAAGAATACGATATCGTAGAACAAGATATTGCAGCAGTTGTTAAAGCAAGTCATCCAAAAGCGATTGTAAAAGTCATTATCGAAACATGTCTTTTAACTGACGAAGAAATCGTTAAAGCATGTGAATTATCTGTAGCAGCAAATGCTGACTTTGTTAAAACATCAACAGGATTTTCAACTGGTGGTGCAACACCTAAAGACGTGAAACTAATGAAAGACACGGTTAAAGACAATGCCTTTGTTAAAGCATCAGGTGGCGTTCGCTCTAAAGAAGATGCCTTCACGATGATTGAAATGGGTGCAGACAGACTTGGAACAAGTTCTGGAATCCTTTTAGTAAAAGAAGACTAACATAAAAAAGTCGATCAATTCTTGCTAATAACAAGATTTGATCGACTTTTTATTTTAGTAATCAAATTGTCGATAGTAACGGCGGATGTCTAATGGATGACAATTTAGTTTTTCAACATAAGCGTCTATACGTTGTGTCACACAGTGCATTAGTAAATATGATAAGACACGTCCTCTATTTTTCTCACTTATACCATCCACTGGATAATCTTTTGTGTCAATAAAAGTATAATTAGCACAAATTCGAGGTAAAAGATTTTTTACACGTTCTGATAACATGCGCTGCTCATCTTCTCCTAAAAATAATGTCACAGGAGTAGTCTCATCAATAACTTCTAAAGTTCCATGTAAAAATTCAGCAGAATGAATTGATTTAGAACGTAACCAACTTTGTTCTTCCCAATAACACATTGCATATGAGTATACTGCCCCCCACTGGTTACCTGCCCCTATAAAATAATGCATTGCATCATGACGATGTTTTTGTGCAAATTCCAAACCAAAACTATCTGCTTTCTTTTCAGCCTCAACTAAACCTTTCGCTAAATAGTTATCTAATTCAGCATAGTACTCTTCATAGTCATCAAAGTCGCCATTTCTATTCATTAAACGATCAGCTACCATAAAATATTTAATTTGTTCTGTTCCTAATGGTTCATAACAAACAACGTAATCACATAATTCAGCTAAAATACTCCCTGCTTTATCAATAAACCCAAGTAGTGTTGCACCGACTTCTTTCATTTCTTTCACTGCACGAACAACCTCTTGTGTCGTACCAGTAACTGAAGATAGAATGACTAAAGATTTTTCAGTTAATCGTCTATTTCCCGTTGTATAATACTCTGCTGCATGTTGGACATAAACTGGTAAATCACTTCTCCCATTCATATATGTTACTGCTTGCATACCCGAAGCATATGTTCCACCAATTCCTAAGTAAAACACATTATCAAAACCTTCATCCCACACTTTATCGATGATTTCTTCAACAGTAGGTCTTAATTCTAAAGCACCCTGTATTGTATCAATTTGTTGTTGTTCATTAAATTTTAGCATATTTTTATCCTCCTAATAATCTTGTTTTATTAAAATTTATTATCCTAAAATGCCATACCAAGTCAGTAAGACACCGATAATTGCTGCTCCTAAAATTTGCCATAATACATTAACTTTTCGTTTATTGAGTTTATAGAATATATATAAAACTACTAAACTCATTAATCCTGGCATCATGCCATCTAATATATTTTGTAATGTTTGTGCTTCATCTCCACTACCTAACTTTAAAGTAAAGTTAATCGCAACCATTTCATTTGTCATGGCTCCAATCACCATTACCCCTAAAATAGATGCAGCTTTTTTAAAGGTCTCCATTAACCCAGACTCTTGAATCTTAGTTAGATATCCTACTCCTAATTTATAACCTGACATCACACCATAGTATCTTAGTAAGTAAGCTGGAATATTGTAGAGTAACAGGAACAATATTGGGCCCAGGATATTTCCTTTTTCTGCAAGAGATACAGCTAGTCCTGTTGCTATTACACGGATGGTTCCCATGAAAATAGAATCACCGATTCCGGAAAGGGGACCCATTAATGCTGTTTTAATCGAACTAATTGAAGAAAGATCAAAGTCATCACTGTTAGCATTTGTTTCCTCCATAGAAGCAACAACCCCACCTATAAAAGGTACAATTTGTGGTGTGCAATTGAAAAATTCCATATGTCGTTCTAAAGAATTAGCATACTGTGCATCATCTTCTCCATACAATTTTTTCATAAGTGGCGACATCATATGAGCAAAAGCTAAATGCATTTGCCTCTCATAATTCCAACCAAATTCCATTGGCAGTGAGCGCCAAAATATACGCATTAAATCTTTCTTTGTTACTTTTTTTTCATTAGAAGTCATCATCATCTTCCACCTCTTGACCTGTTATCGTATTTGTCATTGAATGTGAACTTGTATTATTAAATTTCATTGTTATAAAAATCAGAACCAATCCAAACATAGCAACCCCTAATACTGGAACATGGAGATACGATGACAATAAAAATCCTAAAAAGAAGTATGGAATAATTGATTTATTCAAAATCATTTGTAATAAAATTGCGAATCCGATTGCAGGTAATAAGTTTGCAGAAACTTCTAACCCGGTAATAATTTTATCTGGTATCATGGAAAGGACATGCTCGATTTGTGAACTACCTAAATAAAACCCAAGGAAACATAGTACACCGCGTCTAGTACATTCTAATAAACCAATCGTCCACATAGATTTGGTGATACCTCTAGCATTCCCTTCTGAAGCTGCACGATCTCCTGAATGGGCAATCATTGGAAATATAATACTTAATAAGTTCCCAATAGCTAAAGACAACATTGCTATTGGCATGGCTATCGTAATAGCAGCTCCAACACCTTTCCCTAAACTAATAGCAAAAGCTGTTCCTAATACGCCACCAACAATCACATCAGGTGGTAAATAAGCTCCAACAGATATTGCTCCCATAAAAATTAATTCTAATGAAGCACCAATTATAATTCCTTGTGTCAAATCACCTAAAACTAATCCTACTAATGGCCCCATAATAATTGGACGATTTAATAAATTTGATCCAATAGCAAAATCCATAGGTCCTAAAAATCCAATTAGTCCGATTAATAGTGCAGGCACTATATCTCCCATATTTAATTCCCCCTTAGTTTAATGTTTTCTTCAAAAAATCAATTGCTCGTTTATCCACATCAAAAGGATGAGCAAAATATCTACTTTGTGCAAACTCAAATGTTAAATATCCTGCATAACCGTTATCATGTAATCTTGATATATCCTCTAAAACATCTCTTGTACCTTCTCCCCAAGAAAGATGACCAGTAGGATTACCATCAACAAAATGGCAATGTCTAATACTATCTGGGAATATTCGATAATAATCGTCAATTGTTTCGTTAGCTCGAGACATCGCTCCAAAATCTATATTAATAAATACATTATCACTACCCACTCCTTGTATGTATCGTTGTAAATCAGTCAACGAATTAACTATGTTTGATTCTTCTGGCTGAAGAGCTTCAAAAACAATTGCTACATCAAACTTTTTAGCAAAATATGCTAAATAACTCATGTTCGACATAGATCTTTTAAAAGCCTCATCTATATTTTCATTATAAAAATTCCATCCTGAATTCATTGATATGTAAGGACTTTCCAATTCAGAAGCTACCCGAATCGTATTTTCAAAGTAACTAATGGCTTTTTTTTGCAGTAATTCATCTTTCGCTGCAAGATTGTACGGCTTTGGGTTACTCTGTTCTGGCGTCACACATATAGTTTTTAAACCATACTTTTTCTGTTTTTTTAAAAATCGTTTGGTATCTTGGTAAGTAAATTGATTAATATCAAAATGCTGAGTACATGTCCATAATTCTAATTGTGTAATGCCATTTTTATTAAGCGACTCGTAAAAATATTCTATAGGGTAATAACGATAATAATAATTCATACCTGCTATCCTTGAAAACCAATCAAATTCACTCATTTTAAATAACATCACTTGCCATTATTTTTTTATCAGATGGAACTTGTCTTATTTCTACTTCAACATTGTTAGCTAATAATTCATGTATTAAATCTTTCTCATGCGGTGTGACGTTTACTGCTTTAGAAATATTTTCCTTATCTGCGCTGGCCTTAGTTCCTCCTAAATTAATTTGCTTAATATCTGGATAAGCTTTAGCTAATTTATAAGCATCTTCTATCGATTCAACAACAATGAACAATTTATACTTATCAGTTACCCCACTTTTTAGTGCTTTAATTGAGTCCTCTATATTTTTTATAACTAACTTAACTCCTTGTGGTTTAGCTAACTTTATTGTCGTTTTTCTTAAATCGTTATTAGGGACATCATCATTAGCTATTAGAATGCAATCTGTTCCTAAATCTTGTGTCCACGTAAAAGCCACTTGCCCGTGTAATAAACGGTGATCAACTCTTGTTAGTAATATCATGTAAATCCCTCCTAAAATTCTTCTTCTTTACCTTGTAATTCATTTTTTAAAATGTTATTACAAAATTGAATAGATACTTTACTATTTGATAATGCTTCATTTATGCAGTCTTCTAATGAGTGAACAAATTCAATTTGTGTGACTAATTCAACAAGAAAAGGGAGATTCATCCCTGCCACTAAAAAGAAATGTGAATTATGGATATATTGCAAAAATTCATTATTCACACTACCGCCAAAGATATCTGTAACTACGATAATTTCTTTTTCTTGATTATTATTTATTATCTCACTTACTTCACTAGCTAAATCAAATGACTCTTCTGTATAACAATCCAATGCTTCAATATTTGTTTGTTTACCACAAATCAATTCTAAAGATGATAAAATACCTGAAGCAAAGGACCCATGAGATGCTAGAATAATTCTTCTTTCCAATGTTCCACCTCCTTACATAAAAATAAAAGCAAATAGCATGCCAAAAATAATCGGCAAACTATTTGCTTTTTAAAAATCAGATTCAATCATTGATATATCAGAGTTTTTGAAAATAATATCATAAACGTAGGCTACTTCTGAATTTGGTACATTGACACTATAATCACTTTCTATGACACTAAAGGCTTTTTTAATCAAAGATAACTCTCTTTGATGACACTGAGCTAATTCATCATATTGACTATATGTTTCTATAGGAATATTTCTAATTAACCTTTCAATCAAACAACTAATATGAACATACAATGCTATTTTTACATTATTACCTAATAATAGATTAAAAAGAAACTCTATTTCTCTAAAGAAATCTTCTATTTCATGAATCACTTTATCCGTATCTAAAATTGTTACAGACTGAATCACCTTCTCTAAAGAAAATGAGCGAATAATTCGTTTATTGAACAAGTCTTTTTCTTCTTTCGTCATAACAGAGGATAAACCATCCATCAATCGATTTGTATCTTGACCTGAGATCAATTCCTCAAGTGAGACATACATTAAATTTTCTATGTTTGGATTTTCTGTTCCTACAATACCTAAGACATCGTAGACTGAAAAAATAGTGTCGTCTTTTTTGTTTACATGTAGGGATTCATAGGAATAAGGCATAATCTTCAAGTCGCATGATACTGGTAAGCTCTTTTCTAATAGTTGATTAATTTGTTTAGCTGTACCTATACCCGTTTGACATACAGTTAACAGTACTTTTTTTCTATTTTCTTGAGGATAGATAATTTCCCAATCTAATTTTGCTGAATCAACAGATTGTTCAATCATTTCCTCAAAAGATAATTTTTTCTGTATATTTTCTCCTATAGACAATGCTAATGGTGTACTAACGTTATTTACGACAACAATAGGTGTCTCAATTTGTTTGGGAAAATACTGATATAATTCCTTTAATGACCCCATATCAACAAGAATAATCAATCCATTGGATAAATCATTTTGCGTACAATAATCTATAATTTCTTCTGAAATTTGCTTCGCAGTAGTTTCAAGTGGCATGTCAAATGCTTCAAAAATTTCTTTCTCCAACAAACGATTCACAACATTTGAAATACTACTTGCTGTCGCATAACCATGGGCAACTATAATTGCTTTAGGTATTCCTTGTTCTTTTTTCCAATCAATTTTTTTAAAATACAGCGTTAAAATAATATAATCCATTAAAGTAATATCCAAATCAATAAGAGGCTGACAAATATTTAGAATACGACTAACATAATGATAACTGTCAGGATATAACACTTTAATTTCTTGATTAAGATGTGTAATCATTTCCGATAATTCATCATTTTCTGCATACCATTTAGTTGAACCTCTTTGTAATAAATAGTAACTTAAAGCGTATACACTGTTACCGTTAAACTGGATACCATAAGCTGTTCTCATTTGACGAAATGTTTCTCTAATATATTGTGTAACATATACTAGTAACTCATACTGTGAATAACGTTGTTTTGAAAAAAACAATTCATCAAATAATTTATTGATATGTTTCTTTATCTCTTCTTCACAGATTGATAAATCTTGATGATTTTCGCGATAGATTAGAAGTACTTTTTCAAACGTCTCAATAACACTTTTTTGAGTTAATTGATTTATTTTTATCATTTGTTGCAAAGTAGTATCTGACTTAATTAATATCTTGTTTTCATCAATATTATAAACTAATTGCTCTGTATCCCTTAACAAGTAACTTGGTAAGTAATGTATAGAAATATTAACAACTTGCTCTGATTTTTGTTCCATAAATGCTTTCGCAACTGTTACTTTAACGCAATTTTTCAACTCACCTATATTCCCTTTAAAGTGATTTCCGGCTAAAAGATTTATTACTTGAGACGAAATACTAATATCTTTTTGAATAATATGTCTTTCTGCAATAAAAAAAGAATAGATTAATTCGATTCGTTCATTTCGGCTTCTTTCTTTAATGGATGGTAAAGTTATTTGAATAGGAATTCGTCGTATAAAGGTTGTTAAAAAATTACTTTCAAGATCTTCTGTAGTAGCAAAAAATAATCGTGTATTAACATGAAGTGGATGGCTATTATCCCCTAATCTATATATAATATGTTGATCTAGATATGTAAATAATTTCTCTTGTGCTTCCGCATTTAACCGATGAACCTCATCCAAAAATAATATCCCCTCGTTTGCTGATTCAAATATTCCTTGTTGCGTTTCATTAGCTCCTGTAAATGCCCCTTTAACATAGCCAAATAAATTACTTGTTAGAAGTTCTGGATTATTCGCGTATTGAGCACAATTCAATGTAATAAACGGTGCATCTTCTTTAAGAATATCATTTTCAATACAATATTCATAAACCAATCTGACCAGATAACTTTTCCCAGTACCACTCTCTCCTGTAATAAGAACAGGTAAGCCATTATTAGGATAAGCTAATGACATTTTGATTTGGTCTATCGCTCTATTTAGGCTTTGATTATGTCCAATCATTAATGAAAAGAAATCTCTCTCTTTTTTAAAATAAGGCTTCTCATTTAATATCTCTTGAAAAGAAGAATAAATATTCTTCTTCAGCTTAAAATTTTCTTCTTCAAACGTTTTTTTACTCAAATAAAAAACTGGTCTAGAGTTAACTTTGATAAGTTTCCCCTCTGAAGTTAATTGATTTAGATAGTGACTAATTGTGTTTCTTTTCACATGAAATATTTCAGCAATTTTTGATGCAGTGAATACATCACTTACATAATCAAAACTAAAAAATGAGGTTTGATTATCTAAATAAACTATTATTTTTTTTTTCATCAGCTTACCTCCCGATAATAATCATACAATAAAAAAGTATAGAAATCAGTTTAAAATAACTAATTTCTATACTAAATCTTCATTAAAAATCTTGTTTTCTTGCTTTGCGTTTGCTTCTATTTGATTGACGTTGCTCAATTTTACGTTTTTGTTTTTGATCATCAGCAATTGCGTAACGAATTTTTTTCTTGTAACCCGGTTTGACTTTTTTCTTCTGTTTTTTCACCATACCAATCATCGTTGGGTCTAATTGTTTTTGCGTACGTGAACGTTGCTCACGACGATTGCGATCATAATGATCCACAATTTCCCCTTTTTTGATGGTTTTTGGTTCAAATCGAATACCAAGTTTTTCTAATTCAGCCAATGCCGATTCATCTTTTGGCTCATATAACGTGATGGCAATACCTGGAAGTCCATTACGACCAGTACGGCCCACACGATGAATAAAGAATTCTAGATCTTTTGGAATTTCCGCATTAATCACATGAGAAACGCCCTCAATATCAATCCCTCTAGCAGCTAAATCTGTCGCTACCACAAATTGATAATCTAAGTTTTGAATGCTTTTCATCACACGTTTACGTTCACGTGGTGGAATATCCCCATGAATTTTCGCCACTTTTAAGCCTTTTTCTTTTAAGAAATCAGTGATTTCATCGACTTTTTGTTTCGTGTTCGCAAACACCATTGCTAAAAACGGGTGGCCAATCGTTAATAAATCATACACGACTTGCTCCACGTCTTTACTTTTTGTCGAGATAACCCAGTTGTCAATCGTATCAGAAATAACAGACGTTGGTTTGATATGTTCCACAACAGGATTGTCCATGTATTTTTTCAAGAATGGTTTTAATTTCACTGGTATTGTCGCTGAGAAGACTAACATTTGTAAGTTACCAGGTAATGTTGCGGCAATTTTATCGACATCTTCTAAAAATCCCATGTCAAGTGTCATATCCGCTTCATCCACGACAAAAGCAAATGCTGTATGTGTTTTTAGTGCACCACTTTCGATTAAATCTAAAATACGACCAGGCGTTCCAATCACAACATGAGGTTGTTGGTTTGCTAACTTGTCCATTTGGCGTTTTTTATCTGTTCCACCAACATAGTTGCTCACACGTAGCTCATCATCATAGTGACCAGCCAATTGATTGGCTGCTTGATAGATTTGTTCTGCTAACTCACGACTTGGTGCTGTGATAATGACTTGAACTTCTTCTTTTTTGGTATCTATTTTATTCATCAGTGGTAATAAAAACGTGTGTGTCTTTCCTGAACCTGTCTGTGATTGTCCAACAACACTTTTTCCTTTACTTATCACTGGAATCAATGTCTCTTGCACTTCTGTTGCTTCTTTAAATCCTATTTCGTCTAATGCTTGGATTAAGTTATCGTTTAATCCGAATTGGTTAAATTTTGTCATTGTATTCACCTTCCTTTACGTTCCTTTGGCATTATAGCACAGTTTCAACTAAAAAAATAATGTTAAAATGACGAATATAAAGGCAGTATATAAAATGATGGAATAAGTTAATGATGTTGTCGCAAATTCTGCATCTGCTCCGTAACCTTTTGCTAAAATGGGTAACGCATTTTGAACTGGCATGGCAGATTGTAAAATAAAGACTTTTAACATCAAACTAGGTACAGGAATAATAAAAGATAACCCATATACCACAAGCGGTGAAATAATATAGCGACCAAGCATCACACCCGCGACATCTTTATCCATTTTTAAATTTTTAAATCCTGTTTGATAAATGATAATGCCAATCACAAAAAGAGACAGAGCGGTTGTCATCCCGCCAACATAAGAAGAAAAATCAATCATCGGTTTTGGCACGGCCATATCAGTCAACATCCATAAAATTCCAACAAAAAACCCTAAAATAGCCGGTGACAATAATTGCTTCAATAATTTTTCAAAACTAAAATTGGCTTTTTCTAAACGGTTATCTGGGTTATCTCGACTAATCAACATAATACCAACTGTAAAGAAAAACGTGGTATTACAAATATAGTAAAGCAATGCATAAGGAATGGCTTTTTCACCAAAAATAGCCATATTGACAGGTAATCCCATGAAAATAGTATTAGCCGCCGTAAACATGGTGCGAAACGATCCCTTACGCGTATCTGGTACACGCGTAATACGAGAATACACCATACTAATCAAAAACGTCACAATAATCGAGACAAATGGTAATGCTAATCCTGTGAATAGTTCTAAAAATTCTGCTCGAGTAAATTTTTGGGTCATATTTAAAAACATACTTAAAGGCAACGTGATATTTAACACTAATTTTGAAAATACATTAGCGATATGATTATCAAACCATTGTTTTTTAGTCAGCATATAGCCTAAAAAGATCATCGCAAATACCACTAAAATATTTAAATACGCCGTAATCATCTAATTGTTTATCCTTTCATTTAGATAATAACGTGGCAATCGATCCGTTAAGCCACACACGATTTCATAATTAATCGTGTCAATAAATTCAGCAGCGTCATCTAATGTGTTTTCTAGCTCACCATTTTTTCCAAAAATCGTCACTGGTGTCCCAACATCATAACGTTTAGGCAGACGAATCATACATTGATCCATACACACTCGTCCCACTATTTCAGCATATTCTCCATCAATAATCACCTTATAACCTTGGAATTTACGAATCAATCCATCCGCATAACCAATGGGAAGTGTGCCAATCCATTCTTCCTTTTCAGCAGTATAAGTCGCACCATACCCAATTTTTTCTCCGGCAGACACTTGTTTAACATGGATTAGCTCGGTTGTAAGAGACAACGCTGGTTTTAACTCATAAGGCAGATCAAGGACTTTCCCTGAAGGATTTAAGCCATATAATGCATCACCAAAACGAATCAAATTACTATTCCACGCATCATGCCATAAAGCTGTCGCCGAGTTTGATGTGTGAATGTAGCGAATCTCTAAATCAGAGAAAATATCCATTGCACGAGTAAATCGTTGTTGTTGCAATTCAAAATACGTCGTGTCTTTCGTATCTGCACAAGAAAAATGCGTGAAAATACCATCTAACGTCATGTGATTGGATAAAACAAATAATTCTTTTGCTTGAACCATTTCACCTTCATCTCTTAATCCAATGCGTCCCATCCCTGTATCAATTTTTAAATGCACACTTAATGGATTCATCATAGGTTTTTCTGCTAGAGTCTCTTCAACTTGTTTTAGCCATTCAAGTGAAGGAGCAGTTAAAGAAATGCTTTGTGAGATAGCTAAATCGATATAGTTTGGCGACACATAACTCAATACTAAAATCGGTAACGTGATGCCGGCTTCTCTTAATTCCAGTGCTTCATCCAAATTTGACACGCAAAAACCTGTTGCACCGGCTTTTTTGGCTGCTTGTGCGACTTTGATTGCACCATGACCGTATGCATTGGCTTTAACGACTGCAAATAAGACTTGCTCATCATTTAATCTAGCTAATTCTTGTTTAATATTGTATTCAATGGCAGATAAATCCACCACAACTTGACTTGGTCTATGTGTACTTTCTATCATTATTCTTCACTCTTTTCCATTAAATTTATTAAAAAAGAAGGATAATTTAAATTATCCTCCTACCATGTCACTATTTTTTAGGAATAACACCTATCCCGATTGATTTTTCCCCCAGATGGGTCCCAATAACTGGACCGAAATCACATAAAATGACTTCTAATTGGCTATCTCTTTTTAGCATGTCTTCTTTTACGTGTTCTGCTACCTCTATGTTATTGCAATGGATCACATAAAACATACTGTCATGTGGTTTACTTGGCACTTCCTCAAGCACAATATCAATCACGCGAGACAAGGCTTTTTTCTGAGAACGAATTTTTTCTGATAAAATAATGTCACCGTCTTGGAAACGTAAAATAGGTTTGATTTTTAATAAGGTTCCAATAATTGCTGCCCCATTTTTTAACCGTCCACCACGAACTAAGTGATTTAAATCATCCACGACAATATACCCTTCTGCAAATCGTCTCATTTCTTCTAAATGTTGAATAATCTCTTTAGGGTTTGCTTCCTTATGTTCAGTCATCTCCAAAGCAACTTCAACCATTCGACCCATTGGACCACTTGTGATATAAGAATCAAATGGATAAATATCGATGTCAGAAAAATCTTTTGAAATACCATTTAATGTCGTAATAAATCCAGATATCCCAGTTGATAGATGAATACTAATTACTGCATCATATCCTGACTTAGCTAATGTTTCGTAAAGTTCATAAACTTCACCCAGTGCAGGTTGGCTAGTTTTAGGAAATTCTTTGGCTACTTTTAATTTTTCATAAAATGCTTCGTCTGTAATATCAATTCCTTCTTGATAAACCACATCATCAATGATTAATGGAACAGATAAGACAAATAAATTTTTATGATTTTGGTACTGCTCTTGTATATAAGCGGTGCTATCCGTCACTATTGCAATCTTCATTGTATTTCCTCAATTCTATTTACTACGCTAAGTTCACAACTTACATTATAGGTTTCTTAGAGTTTAAAGTAAAGTCTGAAAACTATTTTATTTACTGAAAAATTTCTGTATGGCTTGCTTATTCATTTCTTCATTGATTTCCAAGACACTTCCGGCGTAGTCATAGTAGCCATTGTTCCATGAACCTTCGACTGGAACTGTTAAGATTTCAAGTGATTTATGTGAACTAAATAAATAACTACTTCCAATAGATAAATAAGCAGACACTGGCACGTCTGTTTGCGTGTAGCCAACAACCGCTCCTAACATCTCAGGTAATTTCCAAGCATGAAGTGGATTTGTTGCTTGTTTCGTGATAGCACTCATGACTTGTTGCTGACGTCTCACGCGACCAAAGTCTCCTTCAGCATCTTTTCTAAAACGAGCATATTGCAAGGCTTCATGACCACTTAAATTAGTCTGCCCTTTTTTAATCACTGTTCCTTCAACTTCTAAATCTTTTTCAGCTGTAATTGGCAAGCCACGTGGTGCTAACACGTCAATCATTTTAGGAAACGAATCAAAATTAACGACCGCATAATATTGAATCGGGATACCAAAATTAGTTTCAATCGTTTGTCTCACCATCTCTGGTCCACCATATGAATACGCTGCATTGATTTTATTGTATTCAAGTCCATCATGTGTCGGTATCCCAACAAACGTATCGCGCATGATTGATACAATTTGAGGTTGCTTCGTTTTTCGATTATAATGGGCAATCATAATCGAATCCGAACGACCTTGGTCTTCTCCACGCGAGTCACTACCTAGTAATAAAATATTGATGCTATCGTCGTGACTTTTTTGACCATTAAAAGCTGTCATGTTAAACTCTTTATTATCTTTATCTACCTTAGCTGTAAAATACCCTTTAGCATACCCCATACCAGATAACCCAATTAATGCAACGAGTACGATTAATACCTTGAAAAGAAACGATTTTTTCTTCTTTGGTTTCTTTTTCGGCGTAACGTCTTGGCTCGTTGGTCGTTGTGTGTCACTAGGTTGTCGTCTGTCACTTTTTTTATCTTTTGGTGCATATTTTTTGGCTTCTTCTTGTCTTCTTTTATCCATCCGAGACATTCCAGGCATAAGACTCTCTCCTTATCATAAAGAAAAGATACCCTCTATCTAGTTGATAGGATATCTTTTCACGTTTCTTTCTTATCCTTCTATTTGATTTTCTTCTAAATCTTGAAAACCAAAGAAATCATTCATTTCAATTGTCATTACTTTATCTAAACCCATCGTGATGGATTCGACAAAATGAGGTTGGTACATTAATTTCGCTGTGACGTCGGTTAACTCAAACATAATAGGCGAAAATTCACCAAACTGTGTCTTCAAACAAATAATTGAAACGTATTGGTCATTTGTCATTAAGGTAAAATAATCCGCATACTTATTATCAAATACAATGTTCCAATCGTGCATTGTGTGCCATGTCATACTGAATTACCTCCACTTTTCCATCTATTATAGCACATATAGCACAAAAAAAATCAACAGTCTGTTAGATTACAGACTGTTGATTCATTGATTATTTCGCACGTTTCATGTAGTTTCCTTCAGACGTGTTAATTTCTAATTTATCGCCTACTTCGATAAAATCAGGAACGTTTACTACTAATCCTGTTTCCATTGTCGCTGGTTTACCAGAACCTGAAACAGTTGCCCCTTTAATAGAAGGTTGAGTTTCTGCTACTGTTAACACAACAGATGATGGTAAAGATACCCCAACAACTTCTGTATCGTAAAATTGGATTGATACCTCCATGTTGTCTAACAAGTAGTTTAATTCATGTTCAATCACTGATACGGGAATTTCATATTGTTCATATGTTTCTAAATCCATAAACACTGCCATATCATCTTGGATATATAAGTATTGTACAGCTTTTGTATCAATATGTGCTTTTTTTACTTTTTCATCAGGACGCATCGTTGTTTCAACGGTTGAACCTGAACGTAAATCTTTTAGTTTCATACGCATAACCGTATTACCTTTACCAGGTTTATGATGGCTTGCTTCTAAAACTTTGATTAATTTACCATCTTTTTCAAATGTGTTTCCTGCTCTTAAATCAACTGCTGATATCATTTTTCAATCTCCCTTAATAGTTACTAATCGTATCATAGCATAAAATGAGCCATAATAAAATATTCTTGTGGTAAAAACGACTAAAAAACACGTCCTAGACACGTTTATAAACAGACTATAAACCAAACTTAGATTATTCATGAACCAAATGTACGATTATAAAACAAGATGCCTTCTGTCATCTCTGGCTTTAATTTTTTCATCATCAAGTACTCACTTGGTACATCAAATGGACAACTCACATGAAAATTCTTCGCTGGCACATAACCAAATTGACTATAAAAGGATGGGTCACCTAAAATCGTAATAAAGGTATGTTCCGTTTCTTTTGTTCGTTTTATGGTACCACTGACAGAGGTGCTAGCACTAAACCTTTTAAGTCATTTATCTCATGTTTTACCACTGCCTCACTTAATACACCATGTCCCACGATATCATTATCTATAAGAGCCACGATTTCCAATTCTTGATTGTCACTTGGTAGGTCTCTCATTCTTTCGACTGATATTACTTCACCATTATGACCATGATCACTTTGCTCAAAAGCCTTAATAATCACTTCTTTAACGTGTTTATCATCTTCAGTTTGGATTGTTCTTAACTTCATTGGTTTAACACCTTGATTTAAAAACAAATCTTTTTTGAAATGATGCCATTCATTTTATTTGCTGACGAATTTGACCACAAAAATACAACTTTAGTTGGATATCCTCACATAAATTTAAGTATAAAATAGATAATGTAAGAACAATATAACCAAAGGAGATTGATCACATGCTTATTACAACAACAGAAAATATCCCTGGAAAAAACTATGAAATCATTGGCGAAGTATTTGGTTTAACAACAAATTCTAAAAACGTGGTTCGCAATATCGGTGCCGGCCTTAAAAATATTGTCGGTGGAGAAATCAAAGCCTACACTGAAATGCAAGAAGAATCTCGTGAATTAGCAATTCAACGATTAAAAGAGAACGCAAAAAATATGGGAGCTGATGCGATTGTGATGATGCGTTTTGATTCAGGCTCTATTGGAACTGATATGCAATCAGTTGCTGCTTATGGTACAGCGGTCAAATTTATATAACCATTCCCACTATGACAATAAACACAAAAAAACTTGCAACCAGTTTGGCTGCAAGTTTTCTTTTTTTAATACATTTCTAAATATTGCTCGCGTTCCCATTCAGAAACTGATTGACGGTAAGCATCCCACTCCATACGTTTTGCTTCAATAAAGTTATTGAAGATATGACTTCCTAATGCTTCTTTAACCATTTCATCGTCTTTCATTGCCTTAATAGCATTATGTAAAGTAGATGGTAAGTCAGTGATATGTGCGGCTTCGCGTTCTTCTTCCGTCATCACATAAATATTACGATCCACAGCTTTAGGTGGATTAAGTTTACGTTTAATCCCATCTAAACCAGCTTGTAATAACACTGCCATTGCTAAATAGGGATTAGCCGTTGGATCAACTGAACGTAATTCTAAACGGGTTGATAAGCCACGAGAACTTGGGACACGTACTAATGGCGAACGGTTTTTACCACTCCATGCCACATAAACAGGTGCTTCATAACCAGGTACGAGACGTTTGTATGAGTTAACAATTGGGTTACATACGGCTGTATACCCTCTAGCATGTTCTAACAAACCACCTAAGAAATGATAAGCAGTTTCACTTAATTGATCGTCACCATTTTCGTCAAAGAAGGCATTTCCTTGCTCGTTAAATAAAGACATGTTGATGTGCATGCCACTACCAGCAATGCCATGCAATGGTTTTGGCATAAATGTAGCGTGTAAGCCATGTTTTCTAGCAATGGTGCGAACAACTAATTCAAATGTTTGGATATTGTCACACGCTTCCACTGCATCAGCGTATTTAAAATCAATTTCATGTTGTCCTGGTCCACATTCATGGTGAGACGCTTCTACTTCAAATCCTAAACTTTCTAATTCTAATACAATATCACGACGACAATTTTCACCTAAGTCAACTGGCGCATAGTCAAAGTAGCCACCTTGGTCATTTAATTTTTTCGTCGGGTTACCATTTTCATCTAATTTAAATAAGAAAAATTCAGGTTCAGGTCCAATATTAAATCCAGTAAAACCTAATTCTTTCATTTCTTTCATAATACGTTTTAAGTTACTACGAGGATCTCCAGCAAAAGGTTTGCCGTCTGTTCCATAAACATCACAAATCACACGGGCTACTTTTCCTTTTTCACTTTCCCATGGAAAAACCATCCATGTGGCAAGATCAGGATATAAATACATGTCACTTTCTTCGATACGCACAAATCCTTCGATGGAAGATCCGTCAAACATCATTTTGTTGTCTAAAACTTTATCTAATTGGCTAATTGGAACTTCTACGTTTTTAATTCTACCTAAAATGTCAGTAAACATTAGTCTTAAGAATCGAACATTTTCTTTTTCTACAACTGCTTTGATTTCTTCTTTTGTTGAATAATTTGCCATTGTTTTCCACCCTTTTAATTAAAGTTTTAACACCTAGTATCTGTTAAAGCGACTTTCTTTCATTAAATCATTGTATAAAGCAATCCGGATTTTTTCTTCTGATAATTTTTCCTGTTTTCTTTTTTCCTTATCAAAAGATGCTTTAATGTCTTTAATGGTATACCCATCGTCTAACATGTCTTTTATGTCCAGTAGAAGATCAATATCATTGAGAGAAAATAATCGATTGTTTCCTTCATTTCTTTCAGGATGAATTAATTGTTGTTCTTCATAGTAACGAATTTGCCTTGCAGTCAGTTCTGTTAGTAACATCACCGAGCCAATCGGAAACACAGATTTACTACGTTTTAAGTCTCTTTTATTCATTTTTCTTCTCCTTTCATAAAAGGTTAAAAACAGGATAACAATAAAAAAAAAGAAAGTCAATTAATCATGTTAGATTATCTCACACAATTAACTAACTTTCTAAAAACTTTAGAAATAGATACTATTGACTGCTTCACAGACGGCAATTTTAACATGTTCATACGTTAATCCACCTTGAACATACAATTGGTATGGTTCTCTTATTGGCCCATCAGCTGTTAGTTCCAAGCTACCACCTTGCACAAATGTTCCAGCAGCCATAATCACATCATCCTCGTATCCCGGCATATATGAAGGGATTGGCAAAACATGTGCGTCAATTGGTGAACATGTTTGAATGGATTGACAAAAGGCAATCATTTTTTCCTTATCATTTAATTCAATCATTTGAATTAAATCCGTGCGTTTATCGTTCCATTTTGGTGTTGACTCCACATCAAACTTTTCTAATAATCGCGCGGTAAAAATCGCCCCCTGAATGGCTTGACTGACGGCATGTGGTGCTAAGAAAAATCCTTGTAGCATCTCATGTGTGCTATAAATCATCGCACCACCCTCACCACCAACTCCAGGCGTGGTTAAACGATACGATACCTTATCAACTAAGTCTTCTTTTCCGACAATGTATCCACCCGTTTTGGCAATACCACCACCAGGATTTTTTATTAGAGAACCTGCCATAATATCTGCCCCAACATCAGTTGGCTCGATTTCTTCAGCAAATTCGCCGTAACAATTATCAACAAATACCACCAAATTCTCATCAATTTGCTTAACAAATCGAATCATCTCACCAATTTGTTCGACAGTAAATGATGGACGAGAATCATAACCACGTGAGCGTTGAATGGCGATAACTTTTGTTTTATCAGAAATAGCTTCTTTTATTTTTTCAAAGTCCACCAAGCCATTTTCTTTTAATGCCACTTCTTTATACTCAATGTTGTATTCTTTTAACGACCCAATGCCATCTCCAGCGACCCCTATCACTTCAAGCAATGTGTCATAAGGTGTGCCAGTAATGTAAATCAATTCATCATTTGGACGAAGCAAACCAAATAGAGTCGTCGAAATCGCGTGCGTGCCTGAGACGATATGTGGTCTCACTAACGCTTTTTCTGCATGAAATACTGACGCGTAAACTGCTTCTAATGCATCTCTTCCAATATCATCATATCCATACCCCGTTGATGGGACAAAATGACTTTCTGATACGTGATGTTCTCTAAACGCATCTAACACTTTTGCTTGATTAGCTAATGCAACATCTTGCATTTTTTGACGTTCTTCTAATATATCTTTATCCACCTCTTCGATGGTTTCTACTAACTCTGGATGTAACTTACCACTCCAACTCATCTTCACTATCCCCTTTTTTCCATCGATCAACATTTTTTGCGTACCCGATTAATTCATATTCATTCAAAGATTCATCATATTCATAACTTTCCAATAACGTCGCATCTTTTAATTGATTAAAATCTTTCATTTCTGCTGGTGAATAAAACAAATGGTACTTGGTTAAGTTTTCTTTTAAAAATGTCATAATATCTTGTGTTAATTTCTCTTTATCCTCTAAGCGTCTAGCTGATACTAAACAATTTGGAAAGAGTGTTGGCACAAATTCTGTTTCCAATAAATCCGCCTTATTGTAGACAGTCAGCACTGGAATATGGTCCATATCCAACTCATGCAACAATTTTAGTACGGTTTTTTCTTGCTGGTCACGATTAGTTGACGTCACATCGACTACATGAAGTAAAAAGTCCATGGCTTTACTTTCTTCAAGAGTTGATTGAAAAGCTTCAATTAATTGTGTCGGTAAATCTTGAATAAACCCAACTGTATCAGTCAATGTCACCTGTGTTCCTGTTGGCAATTCCCATTTTTTCGTTAATGGGTCAAGAGTCGCAAATAATTGATCTTCTGAATACGTATTTGCTTTCGTCAACAAATTCATAATAGTAGATTTCCCGGCATTGGTGTAGCCAATCAAGCCCACTTGCATGGTGTCAGATTCTTGACGTTTTTTACGACTTCTTTCGCGATGTTTTTCAATTTCTTTTAACTCTTGTTTAATCTGTGTCATTTTAAATCGGATGTGACGTCGATCTGTTTCAAGTTTTGTCTCCCCTGGTCCACGTGTCCCAATACCCCCACCAAGACGTGACATACTGGCTCCTTGTCCACTTAATCTTGGTAAAAGATATGACAACTGCGCCAGTTCAACTTGCAACTGACCTTCTTTTGATTTTGCTCTTAAGGCAAAAATATCTAAAATTAATTGCACACGGTCAATCACTTTTACTTTCACGGCTTCTTCAATCACAGCTGTCTGTCTAGCAGTTAACTCATGATTAAAAATCACCATGTCCGCATCGGTTGATGCCACAAGTGCTTCAAGTTCGACTAATTTTCCTTTTCCAATAATCGTCCGGCGATCAATCGTTGGTCTTTTTTGTGTCATTGTCCCAACGACTTCACCTTGTGCCGTCTGTGTTAGATTTTCTAATTCCTTCATTGATTCGTCAAAATAATAAAAATTTTCTTGGGTTTCAACCCCCACGGTTA
Source organism: Vagococcus changpingensis (assembly GCF_058211775.1). Taxonomy (NCBI): domain Bacteria; kingdom Bacillati; phylum Bacillota; class Bacilli; order Lactobacillales; family Enterococcaceae; genus Vagococcus; species Vagococcus changpingensis. The sequence continues at coordinate 179,015 of NZ_JBYVZB010000001.1, read as the reverse complement.
CAACGCGTTCTATCATGCCATTCCTTCTTTCTTATCCAACCACTTAGAAACATCCTCTTCTAGTTTACTCATATTGGTCTCCTCTAAAACAATATCCCACCACTCAACAGGCATTCGATTTCTAAACCAAGTCAATTGGCGTTTAGCATACTGTCTTGAATGTTGTTTCACTTCCTCCACTGATTTTTCCAGTGAACACTTTCCTTCAAAATAAGGAAAAAATTCTTTGTAGCCAATGCCTTGACTTGCTTGTGGGCAATCTAACTCGTAGACCATCTTGGCTTCATCTAACAAGCCTTCATCCATCATGATGTCAACTCGCTGATTGATTCTATTATACAAAACTTCTCGATCAGTGGTTAACCCAATCAGTTTCACATCAAACGAACTTTTTGACAGATCCATTAAATCAATCTGTTGTTGCTCACTGATACTTTTTCCCGTTAAATCAAACACTTCCAACGCACGTATCACCCGTTTTCGGTTATTCGGGTGAATCGTGTTGGCCCCTTTTGGGTCGATTGTTTCTAGTTCGTGCCATAATGCTTCATTAGATAAGTTTTCAGCAAACTCTTCCCATTTTTTACGACTTTTCTTTTCATCATCACTTAACTCAGATGAACCTAAATGAAAATCATAAAGAAGTGACTGAATGTATAGACCTGTGCCACCTACTATAATAGGCAATTTATTTTGTAAGGCTAATTCATTTATACACTCTGTTGCATGACATTTAAATTCATGAGCCGAATAGGTTTCTGTTGGTTCCTTAATGTCAATTAAATGATGTGGCACGCCTTGCATCTCTTCTGTCGTTACTTTCGCTGTGCCAATATCTAATTGTTTGTAAACTTGTAGTGAATCCCCACTAATAACCTCGCCATTAAAGCGTTGACTTAGTTTGACTCCTAGAGCCGTTTTTCCAACTGCAGTCGGCCCAACGATAACAAGAACTTTTTGTTTATCCATTATCTCTTACCTCTAATGCTTTTTTAGGAAAATCTGTGAACATCCCTGCCAAATGGTGCTTCATACAAAATTGCATATCGGCTTCTTTATTCACTGTCCACGGTCTAATCGTTTCAATGTCTGTCGTTTGATCCATATGTCGTTTCAACCATCGAATATCTGGATGAAAACTATTTATCCCTCGTTGTTTATCTAACCATGCAACATCTCTTTGATTTCCAAATGAAATAAAGGCTGTTTCATAAGTATCATCCAGTGCTTTAAGTCGTCTCACTGTATCACGATTAAAACTAGATAACACAACTGTACAAGACAAGTCAGCTTGTTCCAAAGCTCGCAACACTTTTTGTTCGATACCTAAGTATTCTACTCTATCTGTTTTTAATTCGATATTCAACAACCCACTAAACCGATTATGTTTTAATAAATTCAAAACTTCTTCTAATGTTGGGATTCTTGTATCTTTGTATTCTTCAGCAAACCAAGATCCTGCATCTAGTTCTTTAATTTCTGCTAAAGTTAAATCCTTTACCCACCCTTTTGCATTCGTGGTTCGGTTTAATTTTTCATCATGAATCACAACCAACTTACCATCACATGTTAACTGAACATCTAATTCGATTCCATCTGCCTTTACATCAATGGCTTCTTGAAACGCCGATAGTGTGTTTTCCGGATGCGTTCCTTTACTTCCTCTATGTGCGATTACTTTTATCATTTTATCACTTCCATTCACTTCCAATTTTACCATTTTAAAATGAAATTAATAGATGTTGTATGCCTTATCACTAGATTTTTATTATAAAATGCGTATAATAAAGGTATAAATTCAGATAAGGACGTGAGGTACTATGAAGAAATTTTCAAAAGGATTTTTAGCAGGAACTGCAACCACTTTAGCCGCTTTAACAGGTATGGCTTTAGGCGTTAAAAAAGTTCTAATTGAACCAATCGAAGAAAAAGAAGAATTAATTGAAGGTAACCGTAAAAAAGCAATGAGAAAAAGTAGAGCAAGATAGTATTATTTGACCAAAAAATAGCTAATGTTATTTTTTGGTTTTTTTATTACCACCGAAAGGAGTTTTTTACATGACTATTGAAGAAATCAAACAAGAAATCATCTCAGACCCAGAGAATAAAGAATTTACCGATAAAGGATGGCAACCCATCTTTATGGCTTATCCTGAAGCAAAAATTTTAATAATTGGACAAGCGCCTGGTATTAGAACGCAAGAAAAAGGACAAGTCTTTCACGATAAAAGTGGTGCAAAACTACGTGAATGGATGGGTGTAACAGACGACATATTTTATAATTCAAAACAAATTGCCGTATTGCCACTTGATTTTTATTTTCCAGGAAAAGCAACTCATGGTGACTTACCACCTAGAAAGAATTTTACTGCAAAATGGCACCCATCTTTAATTGACTGCATGCCAAACATTGAGTTAACTATTCTTATGGGGACATATGCTCAAAAGTATTATTTAAAAGATAAAGCGAAAAAAACATTAACCGAAACAGTTTTTGCTTATGAAGAATACTTACCAACCTATTTCCCTATTGTCCACTCATCTCCACTAAATTTTCGTTGGTTTGCCAAACATCCAGAATTTCAATCAGATATTGTTCCCGTTTTTAAAGAACACGTCCAACAATTAATAAAATAGTTAATAAATCTTCATAAAAAATTCATTGTTATAAATATTTTTAGCATTATACTCATAGTATATTTTATTTAGGAGATAACAATATGTGTACATCAGTTAGTTTTAATGGAAACCATCATTATTTTGGACGAAACCTTGATTTAGATTATACATTTAATCAAGAAGTCGTCATTACACCTAGAAATGTCGTGTTTGAATTAAGAAACGGGCAAACTTTATCCTCTCATTTTGCGATGATTGGCATGGCTGTAATTTCAGATAACTACCCACTTTATTTTGATGCGACCAATGAAAAAGGCTTGAGTATCGCTGGATTGAACTATCCTAAAAACGCTTTTTATCAACCAGATAAAAAGACAGAAAAAAGTATCGCATCTTTTGAGTTGATTCCTTATGTGTTGTCTCAATGTACCACCATTGATGAGGTTAAATCACTTTTAGATGATCTCATTATCACCGATGTGGCTTTCAGTCCTGAGTTTCCAAACTCTCCACTGCATTGGATCATTGCTGATAAACATGCTGCTATAACAGTTGAGTCTGATAGAGATGGTTTACATGTCTATGACAATCCTGTCGGTGTTTTGACAAACAATCCACCATTTCCCACTCAACTATTTAATTTAAACAACTACAGACATTTATCTTCTAAAACAAGTGCGAACTTATTTGCACCAGAACTAGATTTAGATATCTACAGTAATGGTATGGGAGCAATTGGTTTGCCAGGAGATTTATCCTCTATGTCACGTTTTGTTCGTGCAACCTTCACTAAAGACCACAGTCTAAAGTTTCAAACTGTGGAAGAAGATATTAATCAGTTTTTCCATATTTTATCTTCTGTGTGGCAAACAAAAGGGTTATGCGACGTTGGCGAGGAACACTATGAATATACTATCTATTCTTCTTGTTGTGATACAGATACAGGCATTTATTACTATAAAACCTATAATAATAGCCAAATTAGTGCCGTTTACTTGCATCATGAAGACCTTGACGCCTCAGATTTAATCCATTATCCATTAGTAACCAAAACAAGTATTCATTCAGTCAATTAAAAAAGATGTCGGACCTTTCCGACATCTTTTTTTAATTATTTTTTCTTTGTCTTACCTGTCCAATTCATATAGCCACCTTTTAAGATATAGATATCTTTGTATCCTTCTTTTTTTAGTAAACCAGCCATATAAATTGCCATACTAGTACGATTGTCATATAAATACACAGGAGCGTCTTTACGAATAGCCAATAAATATTCTTTATGAGCTCTAGCAATTGTATAAGGAACACTTCTTGCTCCTAAAATATGCCCACGATTGTAATCTTCTTTTTCTCTGACGTCAATCACTTGAGCTGTTCTCATCGTTTCTTGAAACTTGTCTTGTTCAATCCACTCAGCTGCTCTCTTTCGTTTAATAAAAAAGAATAATTTATATAAACCATAACCAATAATAACAATAAGTAATATAATATTTAACGTTGCAAAAAAACTCACAGGGCATTTACCTTTCTTTAATTAATTATTTTTCTTCTTTAAATTTTAACGCAAGAGATGCTGCACCAATCACACCAGCTGAATTTCCTAACTCTGCTAATTTTATTGAAGTACTTTTTGTGACTTGTGGGAATGTAAACTCTTCAAAATAATCTTGAACTTTTTCTAATAAGAAATCTCCAGCTGCGGATACACCACCACCAATGACAATCTCTTGTGGGTTAAGCATATTTCCAATATTACCACAGGCTAAACCTAGATAGAAGCACACTTTATCCACAACTAATAAAGCAAAGTGATCATTGTCTTTAGCTAAGTCAAATACATCTTTACTTGTCACTTCTTGTCCATCATCAATCATTGTTTTTAATTTTGAATCACCAGAGTATTCTTCACTTAACTCTCTGGCTAAACGAACCACACCTGTAGCTGATGCCACAGTTTCAAGGCATCCTTTTTTTCCACATGTGCAATCAAATCCTGTTGGATCTACTGTTAAATGACCAATTTCTCCAGCTGCCCCTGCTACGCCATGTAATAATTGCCCTTCTGCGATAATCCCGCCACCTACACCTGTTCCAAGCGTAATGAATGTCACATCAGGTGCATTGTTTCCAGCACCTTTCCATCGTTCACCAAGTGCTGCAACGTTTGCATCATTGTCTAAATCAAACGGAATACCAAATGTTTCTTCCATTGGTTTTTTTATTTCTTGAAGCGTTGACCAGTTTAAATTATAGGCGCCAATCACCGTTCCTTTTTCTTTATCGACTGTTCCTGGTGTTCCCATACCAATTCCGATAAAATCAGATGCTGTCATGTTATATAAATCTAGTCTGTGTTTGATGGACTCAATAATATTTGGAACAATATGAGCTCCATCATCTTCAATATTTGTTTCCACACTCCATCGTTGTTGGATGTCACCATCTTCAGTTAAAATCGCTAATTTTGCTGTTGTTCCACCCAAATCAATTCCAATTAATTTATTTTTCATTATTGTCCCTCCTGATAATCTTCTTCAAGATGATGTTCATGTTTTAAAACAAGCATCGCCTTTACGTATTCCTGTTTATCAATTAATCCGGCTTCTTCAAGTTGTTTTAATTCAATCATCATTAATTCAATATCCCATAATCTATTTCCAACATAAATAAAGATACCAAATCGTTTAAATAACTGTTGTACATCATACATTGTTCTCAATTTTCACTACCGACCTTATTATACAGATAAGTACCAGATATTCCTAGTCTCGTCTGAATTTATTTTTATTTTATCTACTAAATCCTTTATAAAAACATCCTACGAACAATACGACGAAGAAAACAAGTGCTATCACACGCTTTTTCCAATCAATGTTTTCATTAAAACCTAATCGACTAGACGGTACGCCAACGACCATCATCACAAGTAATCCACCTAATGCACCACCAAAATGCCCCATAATATCCACACCTGAATCAAATAAATTCATAACTAAATTCATGAGTATAAGAAGAGTCATATTGCGTGACATGTATTTAATACCAGGATGATGTTTATAAATCTGACCTAGAATAATAAATGCCGCAAAAATTCCAAAAAGTGACGTACTCGCTCCTGCTGAAATAGAATTAGATGAACCAAAGGCAAAACTCCATAAATTACCAAAAATTCCACTTAACATATAAACAAGGAAAAATCGAGTGTGACCAATTAAAGGCTCTAAAATACGGCCTACAAAATATAGTCCCAACGAATTTAATAATAAATGGAAAAAACCAATGTGGACAAAAATAGGCGTCACAAGTCGCCAAAACTCGCCATCTAAAATAATGGCTGCATGGGTCATAGCACCAAATTGATATAATATTCCCACATCTTCTGATCCAGAATAAATCCCTTGTTTTATACCAACAAGTTCCATCAAAATAAACACCACTATTTGAATGGCTAAAAACGTATACGTAAAGTATGGGCCTCTTTTGAAATGCATCCAATAACTTGTATTATATTCCCTCATAAAGTTCCCCCTTATGTGCACAAATTAATGCATCAACTAACTTATCATGTTCTTCTATTTCTAATTCTTCTAATAACTGTTCATCAAAAACCAAACTAATGGTATGACCTTTAAAATCAGTTAAATATCGGTCATAAAATCCGCCGCCATAACCTATACGTTTGCCTTCTTGTGTAAATCCCACCCCTGGAACAATCATCAAATCAATTGATTTTTTATCATAAAATTGACTGTCAACTGGCTCATACACGCCAAATGGTGTTAATTCTAACGCAACGTCATCATGATAGGCATAAAAATCCATCTCACCACGCTTTTTTGTTTTCGGAATAACAATCGTTTTTCCTTCTAAAAAAGCTTGATTCATCAATTTTATTGTATTAAATTCATGCGTCATTGGGTAAGTCGTGGCAATCACATTTGCTTGTCTCCACTGGTCAGTTTCATATAAACGAGACAGCATATCCTCTTCTAAGGCATGTTTTTTATCTTCTTGTGTTGCTAGATGCTTTAATTTAGCCAATATACCTTGTCTAATCGCTTGTTTCATCTCAACACCCCCTTAAACAATATACCAAAATATTATAACACAAGTTATTTGTAAACTTTATCTAAATAGTCTATTAAAAATATTTTGATGCAAACATTATAATTTTTTAAAAATTTTTAGTAAGACATCAAGACTCTCATTAAATTCTTTCATATCTTTTTGAGTTAAACGACGAGACAAGTCCTCTTTTAAATCTGTGGTATCAAATGGATTTTTTTTCAAATACATTCTACCGTTTTCTGTAATTGAAACATGCGTAACACGCTTATCTTGTTGGCTCACTACTTTTTCAACAAATCCGTGTTCGAGTAATTGATTAATAATACGCGTGGTTTGTTGTTTCCCAAAATAAAAATCCGTCGCTATTTCTTTCATCGTAAGAGAGTTGACTTTTGTGAGTCCTAATAAACAATAATAACTTTCATACGTAATATTCAGTTCATTTTTTTGTTTGATTCGTCTTTCGACATTAAAATGCCAATATGGTAATAGTTTTAGTAATTTATTTGAAATATCATCCATTTTTCATCCTCCTAAATTGACTTTTTTATCCTCTTCATGATACCTTATTAGTACATATTTATGTACTAATAAAATGGAGATGACTGATTCATGCTAACTAAACTAACCACACATATACAAAAAAATTTTCATAACAATTTGATTGATTATACGAGTAATTTACTTTTTATCTTACTATTTACACTGATTTTCGGTCAAGAAAATCTCCTTCCCATTGTTGCGTTAAGTGTTGGATTTTTAATGTTTCCAAAAATTAATTTTGGTGTAAAAGATAGCGTTCTGACACTCACCAACTTATTACTCTTTCCTTTAGGTGGGATCGTATCCCAATTGCCACATGATAGGCCACTTGGTTTATGTGTTATTTACGCTGGGTTTACGTTTCTGATTTTATTATTAACTGCTGAACCCATTGTTTTTCAGTATTCAATCCCTTATTTAATAAATTTTTTATTCTGTCAGGCAACACCTGTAGAGTCATCAAATGCACTAAACCGAATCATTTGTTTACTTGTAGGAAGTATTGTACTAAGTGTATTAGCTACTAAATCAACTAAAAAACAACCTTTAAGCAACTCACAACTTACACTAAAAGAACAAATCACTCGCTCACTAACACATCCTTTTTATTTGTTCAAGATGACGTTAAGTGTCTCAATAGCGATGACAATTGCGATTTTACTCCATGCACCTAAGCCACTTTGGATTAGTATTGTGGCGATGTCATTGACTGAAATTCATTTCAGTGAAACGGTCAAAAAAACACGCGAACGCATTATTGGAACAACGTTTGGCGTGATTGTCTTTTATTTGTTTTTAGTTAAACTAATTCCAACACCTTATGCCATTGTCTTTATTTTAACAGTAGGATTCATCAGTTACTTTTTAGTTGACTATCAACACAAAACGGTTGTTAATTCGATTGCTGCCATGAATGCAGCACTCGTTATTTTCCCAAGTGGTATCTCGATTGCTAACCGATTTATCGGATTATTTATTGGAATCGTAATTGCTATGATAGTCGCAATGATAGGTCACGTGCTTCAAAAACTAATCATAAGATAGAGAAAAGCTACAGTCATTATCAAAATGGCGTAGCTTTTTTAGTTTATTTACTCTTCTCTTTTCTCATTTGCTTACTTCTAAGTTGACCACATGCTGCATCAATATCAGAGCCAAATTCTTGTCTGACCACACAATTAATGCCATTTTTCTTTAAGATATCATAAAAAGCCAATGTATCTTTTTTTGTACTTCGTTGATACAAGTCATGTTCTTCCACTGTATTATAAGGAATCAAGTTGACATAAGTGAGTTTTTTCTTATCTTTCAATAAGTCTGCCAATTGTTGGGCATGCTCTGGTGTGTCATTAACCCCTTGAAGCATAATGTATTCAAACGTGATACGACGATTGGTTTCTTTTAAGTAATAATCCACTGCATCCATTAAACGCTCTAATGGATACGCTCGATTAATTTGCATGATAGATGTGCGTGTGTCATTATTTGGCGCATGAAGTGAGATAGCCAAATTAACTTGTAAGCCATTTGTCGCAAACTCCTTGATTTTTGGTACAAGACCACTCGTTGAAACGGTCATATGTCTTGCTCCTATTTGTAACCCTTTTGGATCATTCATAATGTGTAAGAAGTTCATAACATTGTTATAATTATCAAACGGCTCACCAATTCCCATGACCACAATATGACTCACCCTCTCGCCTTGCCCTTGTTTGTCTAGGTAGTGCTGCACTTTCATAATTTGAGCAACAATTTCGCCTGTTGTTAAGTTACGTTGTTTTTTTAGTAACCCACTCGCACAAAACGTACAACCAATGTTGCACCCAATTTGTGTCGTCACACAGACAGACAAACCATACGCTTGACGCATCAACACTGTTTCAATCATATGATGGTCTGGTAACTCAAATAAATATTTTATCGTTCCATCTTGACCTTCTTGAACGACTACTTCTTTTAAAGGATCTAATACAAAATGTTCTTTTAATAATTCAATTGTTTGTTTTGATAGATTACTCATCTCTGAAAAATCAGTCACTCGTTTTTCATATAACCATTGCCACACTTGGGCTGCTCTAAATTTCTTTTCACCATTTTTCACAAACCAGTCAACAAGTTGAGGTTGTGTAAAATCATAGATTGATGGTTTCATTATTTATTCCTCTTTTCTACTTTGTACACTTAATCACTATATAGGATTTAAGTCTAATTTGCAATGACAAACTCACTATCCATGCACAACAAAAAAAGCAAAAGAACGAATTGTTCTCTTGCTTTTACTTTATTGATTTATAGCATGTAATGCTTGTTTACTTAATTGTTCTAATCTCTCTGATAATGCTTGAGCCGTTTCTTGTGAATACACAATCGTTTCAACTGGTGTTGAAACAAAATCAAGTAATTTCACAGCTTGCCATGTATCTCCTTGCTTTTCGATTGTGATCTGTGGGTGTACACTTGTTGCCCCACACGCATCCGCAACTAAAAAAGCAACCTCATAAGTAGTCTCATCTAATTTTCTTAAACGATAATACCCATCATGAATAAACTGTTTGTCTGCTGATAAATGTTGTGTCAACACATCCATTTCTTCTTGTGTCATATTCACACGCCTCCTTTATTAGCCTTGATTAGTTAGTAAAGTTATCAAAGTAGCCTTGAATAAAGACAATCGGTGTTCCTTTGTCTCCACTACCTGACGTTAAATCTGATAATGAACCGATTAAGTCAGTTAATTTTCTAGGTGTTGTTCCTTGTGCTTCCATTAATCCTGTTAAGTCATCTGCTTTTGAATCAATGTGTTTTTTGATGGCTTCTTCTAATGCTGCTCCACGTAAGTCAGAGAAGTTGTTGTCTGCAAGATATTTTAACTTCACTTCATTTGGTGTGCCTTCTAAACCTGATGTGTATGCAGGAGACACAACTGGGTCAGCTAATTCCCAAATTTTTCCAACTGGATCTTTAAACGCGCCATCACCATAAACCATGACTTCCACTTGTTTACCAGTCAACTCTTTTAGTTTACGTTGGATATTATCCACTGTTTCTTGCGAGTTTCTTGGAAATAATTTCACACCATCGTCTGTTGATTTGTTTGAACCAAGTAAGCCATATTGCTCGTTAAAGCCACTTCCATCAACCGATTCAGATAAGACATCGTCCAATGTGTACACTTTTTCCGCACCATTTTGTTCTAAGATGCGTTTTGTACGGTAACGTGTGTGAATATCACATGTTAAGATATTTTTTGTATAAGATAAAATCGTTTTAGGCTTTTGAGAGAAAATGACTTCACACTCAGCACCTTCTGCTGCGATTAATTCTTTATAGTATTCAATATAGTCAACACCTGTAAAGGTATGTTTTTGATAACCAAATAGCTCTCTAAATTCTGTTTCAGTTAACGTATCTGTCCAAGGATTCACTCCTTTTTCATCTAATGCGTCAAGTGAAATCAAATGATTTCCCACTTCATCTGATGGATAACTTAACATTAAGACAATTTTTTTGCTTCCTCTAGCAATACCACGTAAACAGTTTGAAAAACGATTACGGCTAAAGATTGGGAAGATAACCCCAACTGTCTCATCATTAAATTTTTGACGAATATCTTCTGCAATTTGATCAATCGATGCATAATTTCCTTGAGCTCTAGCAACAATCGATTCTGTTACAGCCACAATATCTTTGTCTTGAATTGAGAAGTTTCCTTCTTTAGATGCTTCAATGACACTGTCAATAACGATTGATTCTAAATCATCACCTTCATTAATAATTGGACAACGTAATCCCCTTGATACAGTTCCAATGATTCTTGACATAATTTTACTCTCCCTCATGAATACAACTCATTTTTAATTTAGTTCCATAAGTACTATACAGTGTTTTAAGCGACAAGTAAAATTTAGACGCTAGAAAAAATAAAAAAAGATGATTAAACGGGTATTTAATCATCTTTTTTACTTTTAATTGATTAAGTCTTTAGCCAATACAAAAGTATAATCTTGGCTTTTTAAAAACTTAATGACATTTTCCAAACTATCTGCTGAGTCTTGATGGATGTCATGCATCAACACAATACTATGAGGCTGTAATTCTTTTTTAACTTCCCCTAGAATAGCTGTAGGATTATGTGTTTTCCAATCTAATGTATCGATATTCCACAACGCAATGGACATATTTGGCTCAACTTTTGTCACACGCTCATTATATGCCCCATATGGTGGACGAAGAAGCGTTGGTTTTTCACCTGTTAGTTTTTCTATTTTTTGATTGGTTGAATCAATTTCTTGCTTGATACTTGCTTCATCTAATTTCGTTAAATCCTTATGATCATAAGTATGGTTCCCAATATCATGTCCTGCTTCATGAATTTTTTTGACAACATCTGGGTAAGTGTCAACCATTGAACCCAACATAAAGAACGTAGCCTTAATATTGTATTTTTTTAACGTATCTAATATTTGCAATGAACTGGTATTGTTTGGTCCATCATCAAACGTTAACGCCACTTTTTTATCATCGTTTAAAAGAGTTGGATCATTTTTAATAACCTCTTGCTCTAGAAGTGATAACTGACTAGCATACGTTTTTTTGAGTTTATCATTTTTTAACTCGCTAACTGCTTTATCTAACTTTTTATATTCATCAGATGACGGAACAGTTTTAATCTTATCTTTTTGAATATAAGTTGCCATCTCTTTATCAAGGGTTGCTAACGCTTGATTTTGAGTCGTCACTTCTTTCAGTCCTTCTTCAAGAGCTGACTTTTGCTCATCTTTTGGTAAAGCACTTACCTGTGATGTTAAATCATCCTGTAGAGTAGAAGAAACACTTTTTGTCATGGCTAGATTTTTAACCAACGTATTTTTTCTAAAGGGTGTTGTACCAAAGATATCCCTCATCTCTTGAGAGACTTTGATTTTATGTTGAACCAATTGAATCGCTTTTGAATCTTTTTGCAATTCAGTTAACAACTGACTTTTTTGATGCTTTACTTTTCCAGAGATATTAGAAATCTCATCCACTTTTTTGATACTTGTTTCAACCTGTTCTTGCGCTTTATTGGATGTGATTAATAAATCTTTGCTAGTAACATAGTTTTCTAACGTATTATGAGCAAGCGAATTTAGTGACTCATCAATCATCTTTTTTTCACTTGTCACACTAGCCAATGTTTGTGATGCTTTTTTATCTAACGTCATACGTCGAACTAAAAAAACGACCTCTACAACCAAAATAAGTAATAAAAAAATTAATATGAATTGCTTTTTTCTCTTTTCAGCCAATTTTAAAATCTACACCTTTCTAAATATACCAGTTCTATTCTAACAGTAATTCTAAAAATTGTTTATTATTTTCCCGACTTTCTTACAACAAAATACGTAGGTTTACTTTATTTTATCAAAATTACATAACATTTTATTACTTTTTGTTCATTTATTTAAATATTATCACTTTTCATTTTTTAATATTAACAATCAAGTGACCAGTTAAACAGTTATGTTTCTGGTTAAGATAACATGAATTATCCAACTATCAATACAAATAACGGCACTTTTTTTAAATAACTATGATAGAATAGTGAGGCATAAACTATCATGAGTAGGAGGAATTTATAATGGACATTCAAGATTATATGAAAGAATTTATTGATACTTTTTATGACAATATACATACCATCCAACAAGGAAAACCAATCGATATTATTCCAGAAAAAACAATCAAACAATTACAAACTTTAAACTTTACTGAAGAAGGACGAGACCTATCTAGTTTACTCACAACTTTAGAAGAAAGTGTCTATCCTTTTAGAAATGTTAGTGAACATAAACGAAATTTTGCTTTTATTCCTGCACCCGTTGTTGATATTTCAAAATTAGGTGACTTATTTGAATCATTTTATAACCCAAATGCTGCAGGATTTTATTCTAGCTCTGGAACAGCTGTCATCGAAGAAGAAATGATGGCTTATTTATGTGAAAAAGCTGGATATAATCCCAAAAAAGCAAGTGGCACATTTTTATCAGGTGGTTCAATGGCCAATCTAAATGCCACTATAGCTGCCAGAGATAAATATTTATCGTTAGATGACATCACAAGAGGTGTGGTTTATATTTCTGATCAGGCACATCATAGTGTCCATAAAGCACTTCACGTGATTGGTATTCCAGATGAAAGAATTCGTCGTGTAAAAACAGATGACCAATTAAAAATTGACCCAACAGTACTACAAGAAACAATCAAAGCTGATAAAAAGAATGCATTACATCCATTTATCGTCATTGCGACAGCTGGAACAACAAATGCGGGGGTGATTGATCCATTACCTGAATTGGCTAAAATTTGTAAAGAAGAAGATATATGGCTGCACGTGGACGGAGCATTTGGCGCATCGGTTTTATTATCAACAAGTCACACTCACTTACTTAAAGGGATTGAACAGGCTGATAGTATCACGTGGGACGCGCATAAATGGCTCTTCCAAAGTTACTCTTGTGCGATGTTATTAGTAAAAGATAAAACCGATTTATTGCGAAGTTTTAGTGAAACGCCTGAGTATTTAGAAGATGCTTCTGAAAACGAGCACATCAATACATGGGATTTAGGACTTGATTTATCTCGTCCAGCTCGTGGCGTGAAGCTATGGTTATCTATACAAGCACTTGGAACGAAAAAATTAGGTGACACGATTGATTACGGAATCAAACTAGCTGAATACACTGAGTCTGTCGTGCGAAACACACCAAAACTAGAGATTATCACACCAGCTCAAACAGCGATTCTGAACTTTAGATATCACCGTGAAGGCTTAAGTGAAGAAGAATTAAATTCATTCAATACAGCCCTTTCAAATATGATTGCTAATCAAGGTTTTGCTCAAATTTTGACAACAAAACTTCAAGGGAAAACGGTATTACGTATGTGTACCATATCGCCTGAAACGACACAAGAAGACATTGATAAAACAATCGAACACATTTCTTCTTGTATAGAAAAATTAGAAACTAACTAAAAAATAAGCCGAACACGATAACTTAAAACGTCGTGTCCGGCTTTTATTATTCAATTGATAAGAGTTGTAGATGATTGACTCCTGTTAATTTTTCTAGTTCTGCTAAGAGTTCATTCACTGACACTGATAGTTCTTTAATATCAATCCCCATCACAACGGTTGCTGTATCTTGAATGGGAATATTTTGATTAATGGTTAACACATTTCCACCTAACTCTGACAGACGGTTTAATACAGAAGACAACAAGCCTTTTTTATCGGTTAAGTTAAATGAAATGAGTGTTTTTCTGATTTGTGCCGTTTTATCAGCGACAAACACATGGTCTTTGTACTTGTAAAACGCACTTCGAGATAGGCCAACTTCATTGACAACCTCACTCACATGTTTAAAATCTCCTGAATTTAATAATTTTTTTGCTTCGATTACCTTTGAGAAAACCTCAGGTAATACGTCTTGATTGACGATTAAATAGTTCTGTGACATACTTCTGCTCCTTTATAGTCCACTGATAAATCAAGAGCCTTCCATTTATGTTTCAACGTGCTGAGTGATATGTTTAATCCTTTCAAGTCAACTTGTGACGTGAAAACGCCCATTAATGTTGAGCCACTACCAGAAATATAAAACCCTTTTGCTCCTGATTCTTTTGCGATATTTTCTACTATATCATATTCGTCAATTAATGTTTTGCGGTATGGCTGATGAATGCCATCATCTAAAAATTTATCCAAATTAGCCGCATCTCCTGTTTTTAATGCGTCTAATAAAAACAATAATTTTGCTTGATTGGCTACCACCGTTTTTAGTGGATAACTTTCAGGTAACGCTCCTCGTGCGACTGATGTTTCCAACGTAAAATCGGGAACAAAAGCTACAAATTGATACGACTCATCAACTGGATAATGTTGGAAAAAAATATCGTCATTCATTTGATAAGAGGCACTTAATCCACCTAATAAAGCAGGTACCACATTATCAGGGTGCCCTTCAATTTGAGTACAATACTTCACCAACTCATCTTGGCTTAAATGAAGCTGATGCAACTCATTGGCTGCTAACACACCTGACACGATACACACTGCACTACTACCCAAACCGCGTGCAAATGGAATATCACTATCTATCTGTAATTTAATTGGTGTCACAGGTCGTTTTAAGTCATCTAGCACGTATTTGTATGACTGATAAATTAAATTATCTTCTGTCTGAAACGCCACAGGACACCCTGTAATCTCCAACTTGTCTGATAATTCAACCTCGCACTCACCATAAAACGTCACAGCTAGCCCTAATGTGTCAAACCCGACACCGACATTGGCAGATGTTGCCGGAACTTTAATACGAACCATTATGACTCACCTACCTGTTTAATAATAATATCCTTCATCTCATCAATATCAATGACTTGATTATGTAAAATTGGCGCATTTTTTAAGTCTTTCAACTGACGTGGCGCATAGACGTTTGTTTTTTCTTCTAACTCATCAATTAGTTTGAATTCATCTTGTGAGCTATCAATCGCAAGTTCTGGAATGTCTTTACTCACTTCTTGAACAAATTTGTATGGAGAGGCAGTTGATAAAATCACGGTTTTTTCTTTCTTTTCAGGGCTATTTTCTAATACGTAAGATGCCACTGCTGTATGTGGATCAAGTAAATAACCTTTTTCGTTATACACTTTGTCAATTTGCTCAGCCACTTGTTTATCCGTTGCATATCCCGTTCCAAATGTTTCTTGGATCGTGTGTAATAAATTATCAGAAATTTTGAATTTCCCTGTCGTTTTTAATTGAGTCATCAAGTCAGCAACGTAATTTGCATCCCCTCCACTTAAATGAAACAGCATTCTTTCTAAGTTTGATGAAATTAAAATATCCATACTTGGTGAGCTGGTCTTTTTAAACTCACGATTGGTGTCATATTCACCTGTTTTTAAGAAATCATATAACACGTTGTTTTCGTTTGAGGCACAAATGAGTTTATTGATTGGTATCCCTATTTGTTGTGCGTAATATCCGGCTAAAATATTACCAAAGTTTCCTGTCGGCACAATGTAGTCGATCTTTTCACCTAGTTTAATCTCACCTATATTAACAAGTTCTACGTATGACGCAAAATAGTAAACCACTTGTGGAATCAAACGACCAATGTTTACTGAGTTCGCACTAGAGAATTCAATGTGATGCTCTTTTAGTAACGCCACTAATTCTTCATCATGAAATAAACGTTTCACATTACTTTGCGCATCATCAAAGTTTCCGTTAATTGACACAACTGACACGTTTCCTCCATCTTGTGTTTGCATTTGTTTTTCTTGAATGGTTGATACCCCGTTATTGGGGTAATACACAATCATATCAACTAACGTATCATTTTTAAATCCTTCCAAAGCAGCTTTACCAGTGTCACCACTTGTGGCGGTTAAAATTAATCGTTTGTTGGTATTATTTTGTGTTTTTGCTGATAAGTTTACTAGTTTTGGTAACAGTGATAAGGCAACATCCTTAAATGAACACGTTGGCCCGTGGAATAATTCTAAAACATAATCATCGCCTACTTTTTGTAGTGGCGTGATTTTTTCATCACTAAATATGTTTGTATAAGCCTCTTTCACACATTTTTTGATATCATTTTCTGAAAATTCATTGAAAAACTGATTGATAACCAGTGAGGCAATCTCTTGATAGTCCTTATCTAAAACAGTCGATACATCTAAATTCACATCATCTAAGTTAGGCAAGACAAACAATCCTCCATCAGGACTTAACCCTGCTAAGATCGCTTGACTAGCGGAATAGTTAATTGTTTCGTTTCTTGTACTTTGATATTTTTTTTCCATCGTAACACTCCTTGTCTTTCATTTTAGTCTATGATACAATGTTCACCATATAAAAACAAGTGTATTTTACAGGAGGACTTATTATGAAAATTGCAATCCTTGGTTTTGGAACAGTTGGTTCAGGTGTTTATGAAATTTTACAGCAAAAAAATTTAGCAAAAAAATTTAGCGTGGAAAAAGTATGGTGTCGTCCAAATGACACAATTGACATTCCAAAATTTTGTTCTAATATCGAAGACATTATAAACGATAAAGACATTGAACTGGTTGTCGAGGTATTAGGTGGCATTGATGTGCCGTTTGATTTAATCTCTCGCATGTTAAAAAGTAAAAAACATGTGGTCACTGCAAATAAAGCCGTTATCGCAAGACATTATGACGCATTAACTGATTTAGCAAAAGAAAATGGTGTGTCACTTAACTTTGAAGCAAGTGTTGGTGGTGGGATTCCATGGATTAAAAACGTGGAATTAGCTTCCAGAATTGATGCTATTTCAAAATGCTATGGTGTTTTAAATGGCACATCAAACTTTATCTTAGATACCATGTTAAAAGAAGACCAAGATTTTGATGATGTATTAAAAGAAGCCCAAGATTTAGGTTACGCAGAATCTGACCCAAGTGCAGATATTGATGGTTTTGATGTCTTAAACAAATTAATTATTTCAGCTAGAAAAGCATTCAATAAAAAACTCGATCCAGATGATTTCTTTGTTCACTCAATGAGACAAATCACAAAAGGCGATATTCATTACTTCAAACAAAAAGGCCATATTGTAAAATACATCGGTGAAATTACGCATGACGAAGGGGTTATCTCGTTACATGCTGTACCAGAAACATTTGCAGAAGCGACGATTCCAAGTAACAATAATATCGCTAGTCTTGAAGGAAAAACAATTGGAACATTAAAATTCTACGGACAAGGTGCAGGTAAATTACCGACCGCTAATGCCGTTGTGCAAGATATTTTAGATATTTCAAAAAATATTTCTTATATTGATACTGACAACGTTGAAAATAATGATATAATTGAAAAAAAAATAAATCGCTATACATTCTTTATTCGAACAAACGAAACAATTGATGATGCGCTAATTAAAGAAAAAGATGGTGATTATTTCATTACTCATCCTATTACATTAGCTGACATCAAAAAACAAACACAATTAAATGATCCTCTGATTGTAAGAGTGATTACTCAGGAGGATTGGCATGATTAAAGTAACAAAATTTGGCGGAAGCAGTGTTGCGAATGCCACTCAGTTTAAAAAAGTTAAAAACATTATTGATAGTGACCCAACCCGTACTGTTGTGGTCACAAGTGCCAGTGGGAAAGAACAATCAGATGATCATAAAATGACTGACTTATTATATTTATGCTATGAACATAAACGATATGGGATGCCATTTGATGATTTATTTCAAATGATTCGTGATAAATTAACTAGAATTGAGAGCGAACTTGATTTAACCTCTAATATCTCTGAAGATTTAGACTTTTTATATGCTAAAATGCAAGATTCTATTGATATAGACTATTTAGTCAGTCGTGGTGAATATTTAACAGCTAAATTATTAAGCAATTATTTAGGATTTAAGTTTGTTGATGCAAAAGACATTATCATCTTTAAACCAAATGGCCAAATTGATGAAAAACGCTCATGCAAAGCCATTCAAAATCATTCTGATAAAATCGTCGTACCTGGTTTTTATGGGGCTTATCCTGATAAGTCCATTCACTTGATGTCTCGTGGTGGCAGTGATATTACGGGAAGCTTTTTAGCTAGCGCAATGGATGCTGTCTGTTATGAAAACTGGACAGATGTGTCTGGTATTTTAAAAGCCGATCCAAGAATCGTGAACAATCCAAAACAAATTGAAACCATTACCTATGAAGAATTACGTGAATTAGCCTACATGGGAGCTAATGTTATCCATGAAGAAGCGGTTAATCCTGTTAGAGAAAAAGGGATTCCTATTCATATTTTAAATACAAATGATCCTGATAATCATGGGACAGTAATTACAGCTAAAGACGAACAAGAAAAGCGTCAAGCAATCACTGGTATTACAGGTAAAAAGGATTTTTCCATTATCACAGTAGTGAAATCCCATATGTCCAATGACTTTGGTACCATCAGAAAAGCATTAGAATGCATGGAAAAATACCGTATCATTGTTGAACATATTCCAACTGGTGTGGATTCATTTTCTTTAGTGGTTGAAACAGCAAAATTAAAACCATTTTATTATGAAGTTATCTCTGATTTAAAAGCGAGTACACAAGCAGATAAAGTCAGTGTCATTCACGATTTCGCCCTTATTGCGATTGTGTCTCGTTTTATGAAAAACAAAACAGGTATGAGTGGTCGTTTATTTAGCTCTCTTGGAGAGCAACACATCAATATCTCACTGATTTCTCAAACAAGTGATGAGTTGACCATTATTATTGGGGTCAAAAATGAAGATTACAATACAACCATTCAAACTATTTATTATGAATTTGAAGGAGACGATAGTTTATGAGCGAGTTAACTGTAGCAATTTTAGGAGCCACTGGCGAAGTTGGAAAAGAGATGTTAAATTCTCTGTTAGAACGCCAGATTCCCATTAAAGAATTAAGATTATTTGCCTCTAAACGAAGTACTGGACAAAAAGTTGCGTTTGGTGACAAAGAATTAGTAATCGAAACATTAACAACAGACTGTTTTGAAGGAATTGATGTTGTCTTATGTGCGTTAGATGACGATATTGCTCGTATCTACCTGCCTGAAGCCAAAAAACAAGGTTGTTTAATTATTGATAATTCAAGTATTTATCGACTAGATGAAGACGTACCTTTAGTTGTACCAGAAGTGAACCCTGATGATATTTTTACCAATCAAGGGATCATTGCAAATCCTAACTGTTCAACAATTATTGCACTTGTTGCCATTGCCCAACTACACAAAAAAGCCACTATCAATTCAATGATTGTGTCAACTTACCAAGCTGTTTCAGGTGCTGGTAAACAAGGGATTGAAGAACTTGAAACTCAAGTCGTTGATATTTCTGAAGGAAAAAGTGTGACTCCTCATGTCTTCCCTTATCAGATTGCCTATAATTTAATTCCGCAAATTGGTGGATTTAATGCTGAAGGGCATTCAAGCGAAGAAATGAAATTACAAAATGAAGGACGTAAAATCCTCCATCATCCAACACTTGATGTAACATGTACATGTGTGCGTGTTCCTGTCGTTCGTTCGCACTCAGAAGCGATCACTCTTTTCTTAGATAATGATTTGAGCGTTGAAGAAGCCCGTCAAATCATTAGCGAAACTGATGGCGTGAAGTTAGTCGATGACTTAGACAACCAAGGTTACCCAATGCCACTTGATACATCTAACCAAGATTTAGTTTATGTTGGGCGTATCAGAAAAAGTAAAGTCGGTAATCAATCAGTCATAACTCTGTGGTGTTGTGGGGACCAAGTAAGAAAAGGTGCTGCAACAAATGCCGTACAAATTTTAGAACACTACATAAAGCATTCTAACTAAACATACTGGCTTGTGTTTGTAAAGATAAAGAGATTTGACTAATTCATGATTTTATTTTGCCGAGTTTGTACTATCATAATAAAAGAGGCTGTACACTAAATCGTGTTGATAGATTAAATTCTATCAATGCGTTTTTTTATTTGAGGCATAGAAAAGAGGCATTCTTATTGGTAAAATTAAGTCATCTATAACTAACATTACAAAGGAGAATACTCCTATGGATAATAGTACAAGAAAACTACTCAATTTAACAGATGATTCTCTTATTTTTAATGAGGATTGGTTGTCTCGCGAAGCGAGAAACAACCGCTCTGTTAACATGATGACAGGAAGATTAGTGAATAAAGATAAGCAATGCCAGAAATGTGGATGTTATCAATCCGTTAAAAACGGAACGTATCAAACCATCAGTCAATTGCCTGAAGTTGAACGTCGCCCAACTTATCTGAAACTTCACAGAGAACGTTACCTTGCTTCTACTTCTCTAGTAGATGACTATTGTCACATTTCTAAACAGCTTAAATACCAAATTGCTTTTGACTTAAAAGAGAATCAATCATGTAAAAAAATCGCAGCATGCCACAGTGTCTCTGAAGATACTGTTAAACGTGTGTTAGTCTCATTTACGAACAATCAGCAACCGAATGTTAATTTCTTGCCCACGGCTCTTTGTGTAGATGAGTTTAGCTCTACTTTTGATTGTCATGCTGGAATGAGCTTTATTTGTGCTGATGCGACACCTAAAAAAATAATCAATATCTTACCTGATAAAAGATGACATAAATTGGTTTCTTACCTTATGAAGTATTCCAAAAAATCACGTTTAAAAGTAAGATTTTTGGTCATGGATATGAATGCAAGTTACGGTCAACTATTAAAAACAGTCTTTCCAAACGCCGCAATCGTCACAGATCGATTTCATATCATTCAACAGATTAACCGCTCTTTCAACACCTTAAGAATAAAAGAAATGAATCAACTAAAACACCACAATCAAGAGGAAGGAAAGCAGTATCGAAGATTAAAGCGTTATTGGAAACTCCTTTTAAAGGACAGCTCTGAATTAAACTATAAACACTTTTATTATCGTCCTTTATTCAAGAGAAATGTGTCATCTACCGAATTGGTAGATGAGTTACTTTCTTATAGTTCTCTATAAAAAAAGCGTATCATTTTATCCAAGAATTGAAGTATGCTTATAGAATCAACGATTATGTCTTATTTTTTGAGCGATGTTCAAAGATACCTGTTGAATTACCAAAGTATGTTAAAGATAAATTCAAGATATTTGGTAAGTTCTCCCAAGGAGTCATGAATGCCTTTAAATACTCCTATTCAAATGGTTTCTTAGAAGGCATTAACAATAAAATTAACGTGATTAAACGTGTGACCTATGGCTATCGAAACTTTCTACTATTCAAACGACGTATCTTTTTGATTCAAAATAAAGTTTTTCAGGTTAATTAAAAAAGCGAGAGAATTTCTTCCCTCACTTCAATTAATTCTATTTCATTTTTGAGACTTTTTCATCAATATTATTGTCCATCAACACGATTTGACATAGAGCCGCAAAAACCACAATCTTAATTGATTGTGGTTTTCTCTTTAAAAGAAAGTTGAAACAAGTGCTAGAATGGCTAAACCACCTTGTGTTAAAATAATCTTTTTATCACTTGTTAAACTACCATATAAAGCAACTAAAATTATATAAACTAATAATACTCGACTAATTTCAAGTGAAGCCTTTGATAAAAATACACTATACAACAATCCTACACCAATTAGACCATTATATACCCCTTGATTTTTAAATAAGGTACTTACAGAATTTCTTTTCAATTCTTCTTTTGTCATATTAAAAACTCTACTCGTTACACCTGATGTAGTTGCAAAAGTCTCTAGATACATGATATAGAAAAATTCCAAAGCAACAAATACGATTAAAACAGTTGAAATTATAGACATCTCTATTCCTCATTTTCTGTGATAATTAATTCTGTTTTCTTCTCAGCATATTCTGACATTTTTCCAAATAAGTTTATTAATAGTGGATTTTGGTTATGTTTATCAATTGATTCTTGGTTTTTCCAATGTTCAATCATCACAAATTGATTTTTCTTTTCCACTGATTCATATAAATCATATAGCAAGCAGCCTCCTTCCAATCGTGTAGAAGCAATTAAAGGTACTATATCCGCTAAAAAATCTTCTCTTTTATCATTTTTTACATAAAAATTTGCTTGTATAATTTTCATTTTTCTCCCTCCTCTCATTTAAATTCAGTGATTTTTTCAGCAGCCAATCGAACAGAAGTATATCCAGCTTCTTTCTCTTTTCCGATAGATAAAATCATTACTGGTACATATCTCTCTTTATCTAACCCAAAAGCTTCTGCTAACTGGTCAGACTCGAATCCTCCAATTGGATTCGTTTCATATCCATGTGCCCGAGCAATGAGCATGAATTGCATCGCAACTAAACTTGAATCAATTTTTACTACATCATTCATTTGTTCTTTAGTAAAATTTTTGTAATATGGAATAATTGCAGCCAATTGTTGGTCTCTTACTTCAGCTGGCATTTTACCTTCTTCAACTGCTTGGTTGTAAATATCTTCCCCTAATTCATAGCATTGCATGTCACCAAAAATCAAAACCATTGCTGAGGAAGTATCATTTTGCTTTGTATTAAAACGAATTAATGGTTTTAGTTTAGATTTTTGTTCATCACTCTCAACAACGACAAAACGCCAAGGTTGCATATTCACTGATGATGGTGCAGTCGTTGCTTCTTGAATCATTTCAAGCATTTCTTCATGAGATATTTTTACTGTTTCATCATATCCACGAACAGACTTTCTTCCAAATATAATTTCTGAAAAATCATTGTTTACCAAATTTTTTGACATATTCTTTCCTCTTCCATTTCATATTTACAATTTTTAAAAACCAATTTATGCTATTACGCTTTTTATGAGTCTTCATTCTACTCATTTCTCTCTTTATTCGTAAAATCAACTACAATTTTCCTTTTCACACGTCCGCTGCTTATTTCTTTCATAGCAGTATTAATCTCTGAAATAGGGTAAATCTTTTGAATTGAAATAATCAATTTTTCCGATTCAACAAAAGAACGATTTTTTGATGCTTTTGCTATATCATTTTCACCAACAACAACGTATTCTTGGAAAGCCCCTGTCATCGGTGTTCTTCCGTATACAGAATCACCTACTCTAAATTGTGTAATTTTTGAATCCACAGCTTCTATATCGCCTGAAAAATCATGCCCCAGTGTCAAGCGCATTGAATAACGCAAAACAAATTTTGCATCACCATTGCGAATTCTGTAATCAACTGGATTCAAACTTGCTGAATGAACTTTGATTATTATACTATTCTTAGACAGTACAGGTTTTTGTATTTCATTCAAAAAAAGTTATTCTTGCTTTCCGTATTGCTTTATTTGATACGCAAACATCTGTCCTCTCCTTCATTCGCCAATCTAATTTCCTATATTTATTTCACTAATTTTGTTAATAAATTTAGTAGAGTATTTTCTTCTTCCTCATTCAATGGCGACATCATCGTTTTATTTGGATGACTAAATTCTCTTTCACAATGTTCCAGTTCTTTTGTTGCCTTCTCTGTAATTCTAACAACAACTTCTCGATTATTATTTTTGTTTCTTTCACGTATAACATAATTTTTTTCTTCTAAAATCTTTAAATGTCTAGTGACCGCAGCACTATCTATTTTCAACTCATTTTGCAAATTTGTTTGCGAACACTGTCCATTCTCTTTCAGAAACAACATTAATTCATAACGTGTAATACTAAATCCTGTTTCTTTTTCAAATTTAGTAGTCATTTCTTGATTGGCAAGTTTAAGTTGATATAATAGTTTGCTAAATTTTCTTAAATTCATCTATTACTCCTTTCATGTGTGATTAATCAATAGTTGACCAGTCAAATGTAACTCATTTTTAATACTTTGAAAAGTAGTTTGCTTAAATTAACTCTAAAATTTATTCATTATTATCAAATCAAAACCTCCAGTGTGAACTGGAGGTTTGTTCTTCGGCTGAAAGCCTCTTTTCCCGGCCTAAGCCTAAAAGGCTTACCGAAGGGTTTCCCCTCGTGCACCACGTTTACTCGCTAATCCTAAAAAGATTAGCTATTATTTCTTTTTATTTTTTTCTCCAGTAAATGGATCACATTCTTCAAATAATGTAAGCTGATCTGCTACATAATCTTCTTGAATTTGATTTCTTATGTATTCTTCAATTTGCCTTTTATTTCTTCCAACCGTATCTACATAATAACCTCGACACCAAAATTTTCTGTTTCCATCACGATATTTTAGCTCTGCATGTCTATCAAAAATCATTAAACTACTTTTTCCTTTTAAATAACCTATAAAACCAAAAACACTAAGTTTAGGTGGAATGCTTACTAACATATGTATGTAATCCTTACAGGCATTAGCTTCTATGATTTCAACACTTTTATTATATTCTCCATAAATTATTTGGCGTCTATACTTTTGTGCAAAAACTATGTGATACTTACATTTCCATGTTGTGTGTGATAAACTTTGAGTGTCCTTTTTCATAAGGAACCTCCTTGTGATTTGATAGTTTGTGGTCGGGAAAACAAGCCTATCTTATCATTTTAAGAGGATTTTTTAATGCCGCGCTGGAAGCTTTTTAGAACCACCCGCATAGCAGGTGGTTTTCAATACATATAAAAAAGATGATAAATCTGAGATTACCCTCAAATTCATCATCTTATAGATTTAACTCATCAGTCCTATTTGACAAAGAGCCGAAAAAACTGGTTGTCACGTCAAAAATAACAACCAGTTAAATAATTATTTATGTTCTTTAATCCATGATTCTACTGAATCAATTGCTGATTGTAACCCTTCTGGATTTTTACCACCCGCTTGAGCCATGTCAGGACGACCACCACCGCCACCGCCAACAAGTGGCGCGATTGCTTTGATTAAATCACCTGATTTTAATCCTTGATCATTCATCTCTTTTGTCATACTGACAAGTAAGTTAACTTTCTCGCCTTGTACTAATCCTAAGACTAAAATATCAGATAGTGATTTTTGTTTCCATTGGTCAGCTAATTGACGTAATTGGTTCATGTCTTTGACAGCGACTTTTGACGCAATATAAGTCACGCCATCTACTTCTTTGATGTCCTTAAACACATCTTCTGCTTCAGCGTTAGCTAATTTTGCACTTAATTGTTCTACTTCTTTTTGTGCTTGTTTTAATTGTTCTTGTAATTGTTCCACACGTTGAACAGTATCTTTTAGTTGAGGTGCTTTAACACATTTAGCTACTTGACGGAGTAATCCTTCTTCTTCTCTAAAGGTTTCATAGGCTTCTTTACTTGTCACAGCTTCGATACGTCGAACACCTGCACCAATTCCTGATTCAGAAACAATTTTGAAAACCCCAATATCAGAAGTGTTGCTTACATGAACCCCACCACATAATTCGATAGAGTAACCATCAACATTTACCACACGAACATTTTTACCATATTTTTCACCGAATAGTGCCATCGCGCCCATCTCTTTTGCTGAATCAATATCTGTTTCAACTGTGACAACTGGTAAGTGTGCCCAAATTTTTTCGTTCACGATTTCTTCCATTTGTTTTAACTCGTCAGGAGTCACTTGTTCAAAATGAGTAAAGTCAAAACGTAAATAACCTGGTGCAACAAGTGACCCTGCTTGATTAGCATGCTCTCCCAATACATCTTTTAACGCACGATGTAATAAGTGAGTCGCTGTATGATTTTTTGTGATGCGTTGACGTAATTCTTTATCAATCACTAATTGATATGTGTCGTCTGTTTTTAATTCACCAAACACTTCCACTTGATGTAATGATTGGCCATTTGGTGCTTTTTTAACGTTTACCACATTGGCAACCAAATCACCTGCTGCATTATAAATTGACCCTTTATCAGCCACTTGTCCACCCATCTCAGCATAGAAAGGTGTTTGACCAAAAATTAATTGCGCATTACCTTCAGTTGTCGCCTCTTTAATCTCATCATCTTGGATAATCACCATTAATTTAGCATCCACTGTGTCTTCCGTATAGCCCACAAATTCACTCACTACTTTAATATCAGTTAATAGAGAAGATTGAACAGACATTGACTCTTCTTTCGAACGAGCCGCACGAGCACGATCTCTTTGAGCCGTCATTTCGACTTCAAATCCTTCGTGATCCACACTTAATCCTTCGTCTTGAGCCATCTCTTCGGTCAATTCTACTGGGAAGCCATAGGTATCATATAATTTAAAGATATCTTTACCGGATAAAACAGTTTGATTAGCTGCTTTCATGTCTTTGATTAAGTCGCTGATAATGGATAAACCATCATTAATTGTTTCGTGGAATCTTTCTTCCTCTGTTTTGATGACTTTTTGAATAAAGTCTTGTTTTTCGACAATTTCTGGGTAATAACTTTCCATAATTTGTCCAACAACAGGCACTAAATCAACTAAAAAGGCTTTATCAATTCCTAGTTTTTTACCATGCATCACCGCACGACGAATCAATCGACGTAAGACATAACCACGCCCTTCATTTGATGGCAACGCCCCATCGCCAATTGCAAATGATACCGCACGAATATGATCAGCAATGACTTTGAAAGACGTATCTGTTGCGCTATCTTTACCATATTCTTTGCCATCAGACATTTTTTGAGTTGCTTCAATGATTGGAATAAATAAATCTGTTTCAAAGTTTGTTTTAGCATCTTGGAAAATAGACACCATACGTTCTAATCCCATCCCCGTATCAATGTTTTTATGTGGCAATGGTAAATACTCATTGTTTTCAGTATGATTAAATTCTGAGAATACTAAGTTCCAAATTTCTAAATAGCGTTCATTTTCGCCACCTGGGTAATTTTCTGGGTCATCTTCTGCCACATCATTGTATTCTTGTCCTCTATCAAAAAATATTTCAGAGTTTGGACCACATGGACCAGCCCCAATATCCCAGAAGTTTTCTTCTAATTTAACAATAGACTCTTTTGGTAAGCCGACTTCTTCATGCCAAATACGAAATGCTTCTTCATCATCAGGATGAACCGTCACATATAATTTATCTTTATCCAAACCAAACCATTTTTCACCTGTTAATAATTCCCAAGCCCAATGGATCGCTTCGTTTTTAAAGTAGTCTCCTACTGAGAAGTTTCCTAACATTTCAAACATCGTATGATGACGCGCTGTTTTCCCAACATTTTCAATATCATTAGTACGAATACTTTTTTGAGCGTTAGTAATTCTTGGATTTTCAGGTACAACAGACCCATCAAAATATTTTTTTAATGTCGCCACACCAGAGTTAATCCATAACAAGGTTGGATCATCAATTGGGACAAGAGAGGCACTTGGTTCAATTTTATGCCCTTTTGTTTCAAAAAAATCTAAAAATAATTGTCTAACCTGACTACTTGATAATTGTTTCATTCATATTCCTCCTAAAAATAATAAAAAAGCACCCATGCAGTCAAGGACGTTTACCGCGGTACCACCTTGATTGCAATGATGCTTTGACAGTCATTACCTCTTTTACTTTCTTAACGCGAAAACACGTGATAGGTTACTATCAAAGTCATAAGGGAGCATTTTTAAATTAGTTGCACTCTCTCACCAAACAAGCGCTCTCTGATTCATTTAATCATTTAAAAATATGTCCTTAAGTTGCATATAAATTATAATGAAAAAACCTCTACCTGTCAATGCGTCTTACCTATTTTGGCAGATACTTCGCTAAAAAAGTTTCGATTGTTTTTTTGTATTCTTCCGGGTGTTTTTTTAACGAATCTGCATGTTTTGCTCCTTCGAAAATAACTAATTCTTTCGGTCCTTTTGTGGCATTATATACCTCATAAACCATTTCTTTGGGAACAAAATCATCTTGATCTCCATGGATAAATAACATTGGTAATCTATTTTTTTCTAATTGTTTGACAGCACTCGCTTCACTAAATGAATACCCAGCACGAAGTTTCGTGTAACCAGAAGCTAGTGGAATCATTGGAAAAGATGGCAGATGAAACATATCGTTTAACTGAAAAGCCAATTCATTGTTTACTGAATCATACCCACAATCTTCAATGATGACCTTCACTTGCTCTGGTAACTTCTCACCACTTGTCATCATGACAGTTGCTGCTCCCATGCTTAAACCATACAGAACAATGTCAACCTGTTCACCATATTCTTTTATCACTGTGTTAATCCACTTCACATAATCGTTTCGATCTAACCAGCCAAATCCCACATATTTTCCTTCACTCTTCCCATGAGCACGATTATCTGGCACCAATACATCAAACCCATCATCATAAAACAGTTGAGCATATTGCCCCATAAGATCACTTTTCCCCATATAGCCATGTGCTACAATCGCAACTTTTTTACTTGGTGTATCATGTGTGACTTTTTTAGCGACTAACTTTAATCCATCATCACTGTTTATTGTCCATTCACTTAAATGATTTGCTGAAAACTGCCAATCTTTGTCAATTTTTTCTTGTTTTACGTCATTAATAAAATCTTTTTTCCCTGCTACAACTGCATAGTTAAATAAATAATTAACTCCTGTACCTAACCCTATAATAATTACAATAACTAGAATCACTAGTCCATAAATTAATACCTTTTTCATACTTACCTCCAACATTCAGATAGTAGTATGATACACTGAAACTATCTATTTGAAAAGGAGAGAATCATATGATTCAAATTGTCTTTAATAACGCCCCTTGGAACAAAGCTGCTGCATTTTATTTAAGAACACTGGTCTTCGTCCAGGAACAAGGCATATCCTTAAAATCTGAATTTGATGACCTCGATATCGATAGCACCTTTTATCTAGTCATCTATCATGATAAAAGTCCTGTTGGAACGATTAGATACCAACAAGATGACGAGACTACTTTACGTCCAGATAGGTTATGTGTCCACAAAATGATGCGTAAACAAGGACTTGGTAGGCGACTCATTTTAGAGCTAGAACAAATTGGTAAAAAACAACACTGTACGCTGTCTCGGGTTCATGGTGAAAAGCAAGCCATTGGTTTTTATCAAAAATTAGGTTACCAAGTGGTCTCTGATGAATTCATCGAAGATGGTATTATCTGTGTGTTACTAGAAAAAGAACTCAACTAAACACCCCTTCAGTTACTAAATAGCTGAGGACGTCGTATTATTCTTTTACTCTATGTTACTTCACATACCAGATAACTATCGCACTAATCATAAGGATAACTAATTCACTTATAAATAGTAGAATATCATTCTTTTCACCAGTGTTTGGTAGACTATTATGGGACTTATTATTTAAAGTATTGGTAATAATGATGTGACCAATATTCGTGTCATTCACACTTTTTGTATAACCTGGTACTTTCCTTATTTCTTTCACTGTATAATCAATTGTTTTTCCATTTTCTTTTTTGACGAATTTGTTCCATGTACATGTCCAACGATTGCCCTCATTCAATTCAACAGCTTCATCACTTTTCTTACCATCTGCATAGAGTTGAACTTTAATGCTCGTTGGGCGTGTATTGTGTTTATCTTGATTATCTTTCCAATATTTTGTCACACTAATATCAATATAATAAAGGTATTTGCGTGTTTTTTAATTATTTTTGCATGCATTTTTTTAGAGTTCCTTGTGAATTTAAAAACATAAAAAAGAGTTATGTCAAAGTGACATAACTCTTTAACTAAACATAATTTAATTTTATAAAAATTCTCCATAAACCTCATCAACTGATTTTTTTTCATCAATAACAATATATAAATGACCATTTTTAGATATTTTTGTTGTTTGATGAACATTATCTAATCCTTCTTGACCAGGTGTCTCTTTATCTTTATATGGGAAGTAAATTAAATCACTTGTTCCATCATCAAAAACAATATCCATTTTTTCAATATCTTGATATTTTGTCGCACGTTCAAACATACCTGACTCTAATCCACCTAAGTTAATGTCATCTGTTTGGACATGATCTGCTTCACTTAAAATCTCAATTTTAAACCCTTCACATGGTCTAATTTTTTGAAAATCACTTCCATTGATACGTCCATAACTTGTTGATACTTTACTAATCCATAAATCGCCAATGCATTCACGGTCTATTGTCCATGTTTCACCATTTCTGAAATAAAATTTAAAACCTGTCATTGTTTTTGCCATAAATGATCTCCTCTTTCCAATTAGAAACTTATCATCTTTCTTACACATTTATTGTAACATGATTAATAAAAAAAATAAACAACTTTATTAATCTTTTCACAAATTATATCTATTACTATTTAATACGTTCCATAAATGTCATGGTATTTACTTTAACACGAGTATGCTTTCCTGTAGCTATCAATCTATCTTGGTCATATGCTTTATAAGTAAAATGAAAAGATTTTTCATCAGATTCTTTCAATGTCGCAATGATTTTAATTAATGCCCCTGTTATGGAAGGTCGCATATGATTAATGTCAATTGAAGAGCCCACAGAGGTATATCCTGTTTCTAAATCTTTTTCAATAGCATTCATGCAAACATTCTCAACCATTGCAATAAGACCAGGGGTGCCTAATACATTCAATGTTCCTGATCCTAATTCTTTTGCTGTGTATCGTTTTGTGACTTCAAATATCATGTCATAATCCATCTAATCCACCACCATTTCGTTGATATTTTTTAATAACGTGGCTTTATCATTTTCCCAATGGCCATTCAACACTTGTTTTTCACTAAATGATAAAACATTTCCTAACCAAGGTCCTGGCTTTTTATTAGTAAATGATAAAATATCACGACCTGAAATACTCAAATCAGTCATTGATTTAATAGGTAATTGATCATATGTTTCTAAATACAATGTTTCATCATTTGACAAGCTAAAGAAGGCTCTTGCTTGTTCAACTAAAGAAATAACTTCTACCCCTGCATCATATAAAGATTGAGCATCCCAGTCTTTTTCCAAACGATGATTATAATACGTGACTACTTGACTAACCACGTTAGATAAGTGTTTTGATGCTTTCCATTTTGTAAAAAATGATTTAATCTTTGTCTCTTTTAATGCAATTAATAGGCAACTCCAAGCTAATTCTTCACTTGTTAACAACATCGTAGGGTTAACATCTGAAAAACTCATCAACTCATCTTTTTTATTCGATAATTCTGGGCAACATTTATAACAATTTGTTTCAACGAAAGGACGTAATCCTTTTTTCCGATGGGACCCCATTAACAATTTAACCCATTCAATATAAATGCGTTCAATGGCAATTTTTTCGAGTAATAAATGATTTTTGGCTATCGCCTCTTCTGTTTTCACTTCAATATTAAAATCTAATTGACTAGCAAATCTCAAGGCGCGCATCATTCGAAGAGCATCTTCACTAAACCGTTCATCAGGATTCCCGACTGCTTTAATCTCTTTTTCATGAATGGATTCGATGCCTTCAAATAAATCGACAATCTCTCCATCAAGTGTCATAGCTAAGGCATTCATGGTGAAATCACGTCGTTTTAAATCTTCTTCAAGAGTTCTAACAAACGTCACCTTATCGGGTCGTCGATAATCCTGATAGGTTGACTCCGTACGAAATGTGGTAATTTCATATTGATCTTGATGATATAAAACAAGGACTGTACCATGTTCAATACCAACATCAATTGTTCGTGGAAATATCTCTTTAATTTCTTCTGGAAACGCACTTGTTGCAATATCAACATCATGAATGGTCTGATGTAGAATCATATCTCTGACACTTCCACCAACAAAATAAGCTTCATAGCCATGACGATTGATTTCTTTTATGACTGGTAACGCTTGTTTAAATTCGATTGGTAACTCATTTATTTTCATTTTTATCAACTTTCTACTTCATACTTTTTCCCTCATCCACTCGTTCAAAGCGATGACTATCTCTAGCATAAAACTTTTTCATGTTATCTTCAAATACTTTTGTTAAATCAATGTCTAAAGAATTCGCCATGATTAACAGAACAATGAAAACATCGCCTAATTCTTCTTCTACTGTTTTTGGCTTCTCAGTTAATTTTTTTGGTTTTTCTCCGTAGTAATGATTAATCTCTCTAGCTAATTCTCCCATTTCTTCGGTTAATCTTGCCATTTGAGCAAGAGGGGAAAAATAGCCTGTTTTAAATTGTTGGATGTAATCATCCACTTCTTTTTGCATTTGAGTTAACTTCTCTATTTTTTCCATGACAAACTCCTTTTAAAAATATTCCAAAATACACCTAGTTTTTATTATCTGTTGCCCTTGTTGCCCTCCTTAGACAATAATGATAAGATGAAACTAAATGATGTAAATATGGTTTTTGGGGGCAAACTATGCGTATAAACAGGCAATTTTTTATTAATTGTATCATGATTTTTATTGGAGCGAGTATTTTTAGCTTTGGTTTGGTTAATTTTAATATAGCAAACAAGTTAGCTGAAGGCGGGATGACGGGAATTGCATTGATTGTCTATAATCTTTTTCATGTTGACCCTGCACTGACTACCCTTATTTTAAATATTCCGCTTATTTTGGTTGGACTAAAGTTACTCGGATTAGAACCACTTATTTTAACATTAGTCGGTTCCTTATCCTTGTCATTAAACTTGTGGGTTTGGCAAAAAATACCTTTAAACATTTCTGTTGATAACGATATTTTAATTGCCGCACTTCTTGCAGGGATTTGCGGTGGAATTGGTAGTGGAATCGTGTATAAATATGGTGGGACGACTGGTGGAACAGACATTATTGCTCGTATCATCGAGAGACGTTTAGGTATGACGATTGGACGATCGTTGTTTACATTAGATATATGTGTCTTACTGTTGTCTCTAAGCTATTTATCACTTAAAGAAATGATGTACACGCTGATTGCTGTCTTTGTATTCAGCCGAGTGGTGGATTTTGTACAAGATGCGTCCTATGGTGCTAAGGCCGTTTTTATTGTCTCAGACCATGATAGACAAATAGGCGATACCATTATGAAAGAATTAGATCGCGGTGTAACCTATATTAATAGCGAAGGTGGCTTTTCAAAAGAAAGTAGACAAATGGTTTATTGTGTTGCAAGCATTATTGAGATGAGTCGTATCAAAGAAATTTGTTATGAAATTGATCCGCGTGCCTTTATGACTTTTTTCAACATCAATGAAGTCTCAGGAGAAGGCTTTACTTATAAAGAATTGCAAGAGTTACATGAACAAGCAAAAAAACAAAAGTAAGGGAGATTATCCACCACTTTTGTTTTTTCTTTTTTGGTATTCATCTGACCAATAAATAAACTCTTGTTGATTGTTTGAGTCAATCGCATCATTTATTTTGGTTAATAAATATTCCTCTTCTTTTTCGGATTGTTTTTGTTTAAAATCGTTTTCTATACGATGAAACATCTCTGTTGGAATCAAATCAAACGCACTAAGAAACGGATTATCTTCTGTGACTGTTTGATACAATTGATTGAATTCACGATGTTCGAAATAAACTTCGATGTATAAGGTATCTTTATAATTCATTCTAATCTCATGAAATATTTGTTGGGCATCAGTAAAAGGCTGGGTTTCTTTAAATAAAACGAGTCCATCCTGATTTTCCCTTGTAGCGGCTATCACAAGACCTCTAGGCGTTTTATCTGCTTGTTCAACAAACACGACGCGATTAAGTATGGCATCATGATTAAGTAAATAATTTAAAATCCAATAAGCTTCTTTTTCTTTTAGCGTAATAGTTTCCAATAGCCAGGTGATAAAGGCTCGTTTGTCCTCTAAATTAATCATATTCTTCACTACTCTTCCAACATTGTAACAATCATCAAATCATCTGGAACCATTGTCAAATAGGCTTGTAATACCTCTTTTGATTTGTCTAATTGTCCTTCTTCTCGTAAAAAGATACCATAATCTTTTAAGAAATCAGCGTCAATATCCATATATGGATGAGCTAACTCATAATATTTTTTCGCATCTGCATACTCTTCTAAACCATTATAAGCTTGTGCTAAGTACCAATAGGCTTCACCTTGATCTAAAATATCTAATGTCGAAACTAAATGGATGGCTTCTTCATATTCTTCCTCTTTCAATAACAGTTCAGCTAGTTTTAGTTTTGAAATATCACTATCTAATTCCAATGAGATAACTTCTTCTAAATACATTTTTGCCTGGTCTTTTTGATTTAGTTGATAAGATGCTTCTGACGCTAAATGATAGACAGACACATCATAAGGATTAACATGAATTCCTTTTTCAGCTACTTCTAATGCGTCATCATATCGTCCTTCATCAAACAGGATTTGTGCCAATGGGTAATAAACTTGATTAAATTCAGGATTCATCTCGCTAACTTTTGTTAAAAGTTGAATACTGCGTTCATTTTCTCTAATTTGATAGTAACAAAGAGCCAACTGAAACAATCGCTCCACTGTTTCAGATTGTTTAATAGCAGATTCTAAAAAGGTCACTGCTTCTTCATACTCCCCAATTCTTGACAAAGATACTCCTATACGCTCATCTAAATCAATTGGCGACTCAAAGGTTGGGTACGTTTCTTTTATCATCTCATACGTTGTAATAGCATTTTGATAGCTTTCAGTTGAGAAATATAATTCTCCTAGTGCTAAATCAATCAATGGCTCATTTGGCAGTATCGTTTTAGCTTCTTTTAATTTTTGTTCGCTCACTTCAGGAATGTCCATCATTTGATAAATATCGGCTAACGTCAATAAGCTTTGTGCGTATAATTCGCTGCTTGGCTTAATTTGTTCTAACCATTCAAACGCCTCTTCTAGCTTATCTTCTTCAATCGCAATTTCTCCTAAAGATATTTTCAAACTATCTTCATTAGGATAAAGAGTCAACAAATCTTTAAACAACGTGCTCGCTTCTTCAAGAAAGCCTAGTTGATACAAATTATCTGCTAATTGTAATTTTTCTTCTGGTAAATCCTGTGACAAAGCTTCATTAAAATAAACCGTCGCTTGAGCTAAGTCTCCAGATGATAATGCTTCTAACATTTGTTTACTATATGACATATTTTTTCTCCTTCATCTGTGATGTTCTATTTTTTTTGGAAAATAGAAGCAATGGCAACAATAATAATGGCTCCTAAAATAGAAGGAACCAACGCCATACCAGCTAATTGTCCTCCCCAATCATCACCAAACATTTTTTGTCCGATTGCAGAGCCTAATAACCCTGCCACAAGGTTAAATAAGCAACCTTGTGAGTCTTTTTTTCCTGTTATTAATGTTGCAACTGCACCAATAATACTTCCTACGATTAATACTGAAATCCAATGCATCATAATCACCCTCATTCTATTTGTCTAATCCATTCTATCTGATTTCTATGTTTTTTCCTAGAAATTCGTTTAACTTTATAAAAAAAAGCAAGTATCAAAAATTCGATACTTGCTTTAACAGTTTTATTTAACTGCATCTTTTAACGCTTTACCTGGTTTAAATGCAGGTACTTTACTTGCAGCGATTTGAATTTCTTCACCTGTTTGTGGGTTACGTCCTTTACGGGCAGCTCTTTCACGTACTTCGAAGTTTCCGAATCCGATTAATTGAACTTTTTCACCTTCAGATAAAAATTCTTGAATTGAAGTAAATACAGCGTCTACTGATGCTGTCGCATCTTTTTTAGTTAATCCAGTTGCTTCTGCAACTTTTTCGATTAATTCTGCTTTATTTGCCATTATTAATTTCACCTCCTCGAAAAAGATTCGATGTTTTATGTGACATCATGTTTTCTAAATCATGCTTTTGAATCACTCAATAGGCATGAGTAGAAATATTCGATTACAATATTTCTTAAACAAAGATACCATAAGAACATTGATTTAGCAAGGTTAATCAAAGAAATGATTGATATTTTAGCTTTTTTAATTTTTTTTGCAAAAATAAAAATAGTATGTTAAAATAATCTATTTTCTTCGTCTTGTAAGGATTCGAATAGGCGTTCCTTCAAACTCGAAAGCACGTCTTATTTGATTTTCTAAAAATCTTGAGTAAGAGAAATGCATTAATTCTTCTTCATTAACAAACACAACAAAGGTGGGTGGTTTGATGGCAACTTGTGTCGCATAAAATATCTTCAAACGTTTCCCTTTGTCAGTCGGTGTTGGGTTGATTGCCACTGCATCCATAATCACATCATTTAAAATAGATGATGGAATACGTAATGTTTGATTTTGACTCACTGTCTCAATGATTTCAGGTAATTGATGCAAACGTTGTTTTGTCTTAGCTGATACATAGACTATTGGGGCATAATCAAGGTATCTGAATTCAGAGCGAATGTCTTCTTCAAATTCTTTCATCGTATGATTGTCTTTATCTAATGTATCCCATTTATTGACGACAATCACAATACCTTTCCCTGCATCATGAGCAAATCCGGCAATTCGTTTGTCATACTCACGGATTCCTTCTTCTGCGTTCAATACAACTAATACCACATCAGAGCGGTCAATCGCACGCATTGCACGCATCGCACTATATTTTTCCGTATTTTCATAGACTTTACCTTTTTTTCTCATACCAGCAGTATCAATCATGATAAACTCTTGGCCAGTATTTGAGACAAAAGACGTATCAATCGCATCACGTGTCGTTCCAGCAACGTTAGAAACAATTACTCTATCTTCACCTAGCATGGCATTAATAAGAGATGATTTTCCAACATTTGGTCGACCAATCAAACTAAAACGAATAATATCGTCTTCTTCCTCAGCTTCAACTGGTTTAAAATGTTTAATGGCTTCATCTAACACGTCCCCTAAGCCAATACCGTGACTTCCTGAAACAGGGATTGGTTCGCCTAATCCAAGTGAATAGAATTCATAAATATCACTACGCATTTCAGGATTATCTACTTTATTTACTGCTAAAATGACTGGTTTATCACTTTTATATAATATCTTAGCCACATATTCATCCGCATCAGTGACTCCTT
The DNA here is from genome assembly GCF_058211775.1 of Vagococcus changpingensis. NCBI lineage: Bacteria > Bacillati > Bacillota > Bacilli > Lactobacillales > Enterococcaceae > Vagococcus > Vagococcus changpingensis. The sequence goes on along the minus strand of NZ_JBYVZB010000001.1, from coordinate 141,341 downwards.
CACGACCACTTGTCACTAAAATAATCACATCTGCTTCTTCAATAGCTATTTGAGCTTGGTGTTTAATTTGATCCATAAAAGGCTCATCACTCATCTCGATTCCACCAGTATCAATAATGCTAAATTCACGTCCCAACCATTCAGAATGGGCATAAATTCTATCACGAGTGACACCAGGAACATCTTCCACGATAGAAATTCTCTCTCCAGCCATACGATTGAACAGGGTTGATTTTCCAACGTTTGGACGTCCAACAATCGCTAGTGTAGGGATTGACATAGTCATTCCTCCTTTATCCTTTTACTTTTTTATTCTTATGTAGTTTAACCCGAAGCCACGGTTGGTGCAAGGTAAATGTCAAATAATTCATAAAAAAAGTCAGCTCGTAAGCTGACGTTTTTTTATTTACCTGTTAAATCTTCACCTAACACATCACCTAATGTAAAGCCTGTTGACTCTTCTGGCATAACATAATCGTCTTCTTCTACAACTACTTCGTCTTCTTTTTCTTGTAGGGCTTTAATACTTAGTCCAATACGTCTATTTTCTTCAGACACATCAAGTACTTTCACTTGGACTACGTCACCTTCATTTAATTCTTCATGAGGTGTTGCAATATGTTTGTGTGAGATTTGAGAAATATGAACCAATCCTTCAACGCCTGGTAATACCTCAACGAATGCCCCAAACGTTGTCAATCGTTTCACTGTTCCTTCCAAGACTGAACCAACACTTGCTTTTGATTCAATATCATCCCATGGTCCAGGCAATGTTTCTTTAATTGACAATGACACACGTTCTTTTTCTGGGTCAACGCTTAATACTTTTACGGTCACTTCTTCACCAGAAGTTAAAACATCGGATGGTTTTGACACATGAGCATGTGAAATTTCAGACACATGAACTAATCCGTCCACTCCACCTAAATCAACAAAAGCTCCAAAGTCTGTTAAACGAGCCACTTTACCAGTCACCACGTCACCGGCAACTAATTTACCAAAAACTTCTTCTTTTGCGTTTGCTTTTTCTGCTTCTAATACGGCTCTATGAGAAAGGATTAGACGGTTTTCTGATGGTTCAATTTCAACAATTTTAAACGTTAAGGTTTGACCTTTGTATTCAGAAAAATCTGATACAAAGTGATCAGATACCATTGATGCAGGAACAAATCCTCTCACTCCAACATCTACCACTAACCCACCTTTAACAACATCTGTGACAGGTCCTTCGATTAGTTCACCATCTTTAAATTTATCTTCAATTTCTTGCCATACTTTACGTGCATCTAAGCGACGTTTAGACAATAGATAACTACCATTTTCTTTGTCTTTTCCAATTTCAGAAATAACAACTAAATCCATAATATCACCAATTGAAACAACGTCTGTGACGTTTTCCACTGGAATCGTTGATAATTCTTTTAAAGGAATGACACCTTCAACTCCAGCACCGATAATGCCAACAACAGCTTGCTTATTATCATCAACGGCTAAAATTTCACCTTGTACTAAATCACCAACTCTTACATCTTGAACACTTTCAATTGCATCTAACATTGTTTCATCTGCCATAATATCCTTATCCTCCTAAGCAACACTTACTTGATTTTTACTACTTACTTATATTCTACATAAAATAAAAAGACTTTACTAGTATTATCTATTATTTTGAGATGAAATTACCTTTTTAAGTTCATTTTCTATAACTTTTACAACTTCTTCTATAGATAATCCTGTTGTATCCACTTTTATTGCGTCGTTTGCTTGAACTAAAGGAGACTCTTTCCGATGTGAGTCGTAATAATCCCTATCTTCTATTTCTTTTTGTAGTTCGTCTAGGCTTGTCATAATGCCTTTTGTTCTATTTTCTTTATAGCGACGTTCCGCTCTTTCTTTAACACTTGCAACTAAAAATATTTTTAAATCCGCATCCGGTAATACAACCGTTCCAATATCTCGACCATCCATCACAATATTTTGCGAAGCTGATATATTTTTTTGACGATTAACTAATTCGTGTCTGACTTCTTTAATAGCCGCCACTTCAGACACATGGTTTGTTACGTCTGGCATACGAATCGCATCTGTTACATCCACTCCATTAGCATAAACATGTTGAATGCCTTCAACATAATCAAAAGAAATGTTTAGATGAGATAAAGCATTCATTAATTCGTCAGTGTTTTTTAAATTAATTTTATGTTCTAAAGCATGATACGTCACAACGCGATACATTGCGCCTGTATCACAATAAATATATCCCATTTTTTTGGCTAAAATTTTTGCTACCGTACTTTTTCCAGCAGATGCTGGTCCATCAATTGCCACTTGAATCTGTTTACTCATCGACGTCTTTCCTCTTCCTTTTTACACTAATCAAAAAGCCGCCCTAAGACGACTTAAATGATTATTATTTCACTCTGATTGCTTGCCCTGGTTGGACATTTTCAGCTGTCACACCTGGATTTAATTGATAAAGTTGGTCTAAAGTAATACCAGCTTCTTGAGAAATTTTCCATAATGATCTTGTGCTATCTCCTTGACCATATGACACAGTTCCACCACCAGGGGTTTGAGATGCTGGTTGACCTTGATTTTGTGTATTAGTTTGATCATTTTGATTTTGCTCTGTTTCATTTTGAGTAACTTGACCTCTTGTTGATGGGTCATTTTTAGGTACTTCCACATCACTAAATGTTTCAGAAGTGCTTTCTACAGTAGTAGATGAAGATTCTGTCATTTCAGTACTAGATTTTGCTGACTCGGTTGATTTTGTTTCAGATTCTTTTGTAGTACTACTACTAACAACACTCGTTGAACTAGTTGGTGATGCCGTTTTCCCACTATTTAAGTTTCCACTCATTTGAGAATAAATAATGGCACCAGTAGGAATTAAGACAATCAAAAATAATATCACAATAATACTGACTACAAACCAGGTTCTTTTTTCAGATTTAGAACGTCTATTAGTTCTTGAACCATCATCTTCATATATTTCTTGATCCCAAGATTCTTGCTCGTTTAATTCTTCTTTTTTATCTTCTGTTAAATTATTCTTATCCTTACTCAAAAATACTACCTCCTCAAAATATCTGAAACCATTTTATCATAATTAGCACAATATGTCGCTCTAAAACCTTAAAAAAAACATTTTTTCTAATTTATCTTGTGAATTTATGAATGTTCCTACTTTTTTTTCTTCTGTTCTAAACACATTGATATCAGGTTGTTCATGTTGGCAATTATCACAACAATTCTGCTGTCCATTATCTTGGTATTCACCAAAATAATGTTGTATTAACTCACGCCTACAATGGTTGCTCTGACAATATTCTATCATGTTATAAAGGTTTAATTCATGTTGTCTCTTCTTTCTCATTAAGTTTTCTTTATAAAAAAGCCACCCTTGATGGGTCATGTCAATTTGATTCAACCATTTTTTTTGTCCTTCAGTCATAGCTAACTCAAATAGTTTTCGTTCTTCAACAGATTTATTTTCTAAAAATAATAAATCCTCTTTTTCTTGATATGTTTGCTCCTGCAAGAAAAAATGAATCTGTTCATCACCAGGTTGGTATAAAATTAAAGATAAACTTTGGTGACCGTCTCGACCCGCACGACCTGATTCCTGAACAAAATTTTCTAAGCTATTTGGTAAATGATAATGAATCACAAATCGAATATTCACCTTATTAATTCCCATGCCAAATGCACTCGTTGCACACAATACACGTACCTCGTCATAAATAAATTGCTCCTGAATTCGAATACGATCATCATTAGACAAATCAGCATGGTAGCTTTGTACGGTATAGGGAAGCCTTTGGTTGAGCCATTCAGCCACTCTATCTGCTTCTTTTTTACTAGAAAAATAAATGATTCCCGGTACTTGTTTATCCGCCAAAAAAGACTCTAAGTAAAGGAGTTTATCATCTGTTTCAACTACTTGGTAGTAAATATTTTCACGATTCACCGACTCACAAATCTCGACATACTGATTTTCTTCAAATAATTGCTCACAAATATCTTTTTTCACTTCAGCAGTCGCCGTAGCAGTCAATGCTAAAATCAAAGGATTTCCCAATTGATTTTTAATCGTTTTTAACGCCAAATAACTTGGTCTAAAATCATGACCCCATTGGGAAATACAATGTGCTTCATCAACAACAAGTAAACTGATATGTAATAATTTAAAATACGCGAGTATATCAGGTTGGCTTAAGGATTCTGGACTGATAAAAATAAAACGATAGTGATTGAGATGAGTTAATACATATTTTTTTGACCGTTTTTCTAATAAACTATTTATTGCTATAACTGATTTTTCACCTTGTTTTCTTAAAAGGGATACCTGATCTTCCATTAAAGAAATTAGAGGAGACACAACAATCGTTTGTCCATTATTTTGATAGTAACTTGGAAATTGATAACACAAAGATTTTCCAGCCCCTGTTGGCAAAATAGATAGAGTTGATTGTCCATTTAAGATAGACTCAATAGTTTCTTTTTGTCCCTGATGAAACAGGTCAAATCCAAATCTTTGTTTTAAAAATTTATCTAATGCCACTACTTACCCCCCTTTTTTTCCCACAAATAAAATTGATAAAACTTAAACTCATAAAATGTTAAGGTCGGTATCTTTGAGACGACTTGCGAATACTTCCAACTCTTATAATTGGGGTATTCTTTAAGATAATCTTCTAAGTGTTGACACACTTCTTTTGGTATGTAAGACATGTATTCATCAGACGGCTTACTCATATTTATTTCAATAAAATGATCCATAATAGTGCTTTCCTTCAGACGTCTCATATGTGCCACTTGTTTAATAGTATGCCCTTTTGATAGTAAATAATCCGTTAAATCAACTGTATCTTGCTCTTTTTCTTTTTCTACCATATCAACTAGCGAGTTCATCAATATATAATAATCACAAGAGTCATTTATCTGTATCAACATTTTATGAAGTGCACTTTTATAAAGTAGATACGCATATACTTTATCATAATTTTTTTGTAAAGCTAACTGGGACAGCGTATAACCAACCACCTCATGGCCAACTAATTGTCCTACCAACATATCTTGCTCCTCTTCAGTTAAGTGTTTGATTAATTGCTCCCATTCGCTAAAAAATTCTTTTACTAGCTGATCACTATTATGTTGAAATAACCATTGTTTGACTTGTAACTGGTGTATAGGATCATTATCAATTGGTAAATAATCTGCGTTCTGATAGCTTTTATAAGAAATAACCTGTGACACGAACAATAAACGTTGCCAAAAGACGTCATCATATTTATAAAAATGAAATCCTTTGATAGAAAGTTGAGACAATACGTTATATTTTAATATGTCTTTACCCTGATTCGTTATCTTAACCAATTGACTATCCATTTGCTGTAGATGACCCTTTTGAATCAGCGAATGAATACTTGAATTAAATTGCGACTTAGATAATTTAGGAAACAAACAAAAATAATCTAGTAGAGTGTATAATTTTCCGTAACTCAAAACAGAGGTTGTTTTCTTACCTTTTAAAAGATGGTACAATGTAGAGTAGCGCATCACCTCACCTGATTTAAAACAATATAATATCACATCTTCTATGAACAAAAACTATCACCTCAAAGGAGTTTTTTTATGCTATGTAAAATTATACCAGAAAAATGCATTGCTTGTGGCTTGTGTCAATTAAAAGCACCAGATGTTTTTGATTACTATGACAATGGCATCGTACGATTCAAAGACAGCGATCAATTAGACATTAATTTTAAAGATCCATTACCTGAAGAAATATTATCTGCTTATCAAAAGTGCCCTACTCGTGCTATTGAATTAAAAAAATAAACCTACCAGCTTTCTGAAATGAAAGCTGTAGGTTTTTTTAATTCGGTAATACTTTTAATACTTCTGTTGCTACTAGTTCACTAAAATATTCCCCACCATTTGGAACCAAATGAATACCATCTTCATCAAACCACTCTCTATGACCTTCTGCATAAGATTTCCAATCAATCAAATGGGCATTATCATATTTAGCAGCAGCCTTAGCTAACGTATCATTTACAGATGCTTGCCAAGGTCTATCAACTAAAGTATTGACAAAAAAGACTGGCCTATTACCAATTTGCTGCATCATTTTATCAATATCACTTTCTTTAAAACTACCATTTGTACCTAAAACGACTAATACCACGTCACCAAGCTGTTTATTTTTATTTAACTTTTCAAAAATCTCTTGACTATCAACTAATTGACGACCAACTTCTGCGTCAATATGACTCTTTGGAAAATAAGTTTGTAACTCTGGTGCAGCGCTTAGTAACACAGAATCTCCTACAGCCCCCAGAGAAACTTTAGCAATTTTCTCTTTTTGAACGGAACTAAGACCTGAAGGTGAGTTTGTTTCTGAACTATCAGACGTTTCTGTTGTACTTGTTTGTTCACTACTCGATGTATTGGTCTTTGACGCGGATTTTTTTTCACTCGATTGAGATAATTCTTTGTTATGTTGCTCAACAGCCTGTTTATTTTGCTCTAATTTCCTTTGAAGCGCAACAGCAGAATCCATTTTACCTGATGGCGAAACAGCGACGCCATATACAAAGGTTCCTAAAAATAATACTAGTACCACTAAAACAGGAACATTTTTTTTGAAAAGTGATTCAATTAACCCAATCAACTCTTTCATAGTACCAATCCGTCTTAAACGACCGACTAAACGATACGTTAATTCAGATAACATACCAATGATTACTAACTGAGTCACGCCATGCATGAGAGCATTTGTTCCATCCCATTTTAGTTGATCTGTATACACAACCATAACAGGTAATTGCCATAAATAAATTTCATAACTTCTAGAGCCTATCCAACGAATGATTGGATTAGTTAACGCGTTACTAAATCCTTCTATTTCGACAATTAATCCTAAAACAATCATTGCAATCACACTAAATAACAACATACCACCACGATAAACAAAAGCATTATTATCAGAATAAAGAACAAACGACCCTGTTATTAAAATAAGTCCAGTGATAAAAACTAATAGTTTTTTTCCAAAATGAATTGAGGTTATTCTTTCTTCTTGCGTTCTTAATAAAAAAGCTAAGGATGACCCTAACATGACCGAAAAAAGTCGCGTATCTGTTCCATAATAAATGCGATTAATGGATTCTGGTGTATAAAATGTCATCATCAACACAGCCGATAACCCAGTGATAAATAAAATAAATTGATTTATTTTTTTATAATCTTTTACTTTATACAATAAAATCGCTAAAATAATGGGCCAAAATAGATAAAACTGCCCCTCAATCGATAGAGACCACAAATGTGTAAAAGGTGACTCATTCGAAAAACGATCGAAATAAGAAAAACCATTCGCTATCTGCCAAAAATTATTAACATTAAATAAACTCGAGGCAATAATTGCTTTAAAATTTAATAAGTATTTGCGAGAAATAAATGCAAACACACTTCCTGTTACAATAAAGAGAACAATTAAGGAAGGATAAATTCGCTTGACTCGTCTAACATAAAAATCGCTAAGTTTAATTTTTTGTCTATTTTCCCACTCAAATAGGAGTATGTCTGTCATTAAATAGCCTGAAATGACAAAAAATAAAGGAACTCCTAAAAAACCTCCTGATACCGATTGGGGCATCAAATGGTATAGGATGACCCCGATGACTGCGATTGCCCTTAAGCCATCAATCCCTTTGATATATTTTCTTTTGCGCATGTTCATACTCCTCTATAAAAAAACGATATATAACATATATTAAATTAAGTTTACAAATATTTCAAACATATTTGTCTAATTTTTATATTTTCTTATAAACTATTTTAGCGATAACAAAAAAACAACCATCATCTGGTTGTTTAATAACTTAATTTCTAACTTTTTTTGCGAGTCTTTTTTCAAGTACTGGTATGACTTTTTTGTAAACAACAAAGAATGCCACCCCAACTGCTGTTCCTTTAATAAGGTTAAAAGGAATAATACCGTAAAGAATCATGGTTGCAATAGACATACCAAAATCCATTCCCAATACATTTAGATAAAATGGTGTAATAACAAAATAGTTTGCTACACTCATGAAAATTGTCATTAAAACTGTGGCATACATAATGCCTTTAATTAAATTCTTATTTGTATGTTGTTTCTTCATTAAGCCATAAATTGGCAACAAGTAGCATACTGTTGCTAAAAATCCAGCTCCGTTACCGATTAAAGCTCCTAGATTTCCACCACTTGTGATGAAATTTAGCGTTGAACGAATAAATGCTACTAAAATACCACTAACTGGACCATATAAAAATGTGCCAATTAAAATTGGAATGTCACTAAAATCTAATTTTAGCCACCCAAATACTGGTAAAATTGGTATCTCAAGAAACATTAAAAGATACGCAATCCCCGCCAATAATGACAGTGTCACCATTTTTTCTGTCTTACCTGTGTTCATAAGAAAATCCCCCTATTCAGGACCATCCCCGGAAAAGACTTGGATCAAGTACACAAAAAAACTGCTTTCTTGCCGTTTACGCGCACAAAAAAACAGTGGTTTACTTGATTGTATACTCAAATAAGCCCTATCTTCTTTACTCCAGACTCTAACTGTCGGTATTGGAATTTCACCAAATCGGCCATTCATCATAAGATAAATGGTTCGTGGACTTTAACCACCGGTCGGGAATTACACCCTGCCCGTGAAGACGACCTTTAATATTTTTATAAGTTTATTATATCTTAATTATTTAAAAAATCAATAAAAACTTACTCTTTATTAGCCAAAACATATAACTGACTCACTTCTTTTCTAGTCAGCTCTCTGTAATCACCAGGATTTAACCCAACTAAATCAAGCGTTCCAACTTTTTCACGTTTTAATTTCATAACAGGTAAATTAACTGCAGCTAACATATTTTTTACCTGATGATTACGACCTTCATGAATAATCAATTCCACAACTGACGTTCCTTTTCTATGATCAGTTGATAGCACTTTAAATCTAGCTGGCGCCGTTTTTCGCCCTTCAATACGAATACCATTGCGTAATGGTTTTAATGCCTCTTTTGTTGCAATACCCTTTACTTTTGCTACGTAAACTTTATCAATCTCATGTTTTGGATGCGTCAATAAATTGGCAAACTCGCCATCATTAGTCATTAATAATAAACCAGATGTATCATAATCTAGACGTCCTACTGGGAAAATACGTTCAGGTACTCTTGTAAAGTAGTCATTAACAACTGGGCGATCTTTATCATCTGAAACAGCTGAAATGACATTTTTTGGTTTGTAAAATAAATAATAAACTGGCTGTTCTTGATAAATTGGGACTCCATCAACTTCAATTTTATCAGATGGGGTCACTTTAATACCTAATTCTGTTACTTTCTTTCCATTAACTGTTACACGCCCTGCTTGGATTAATTCTTCTGATTTCCTTCTTGACGCCACACCACAATGTGCCATCACTTTTTGTAATCGTTCCATTCTTTTCACTCTTCTTTCTTCTCATCAAATTGCTCTTTAAATCGGTCAAAAAATAAATTGGTTGACTCATTATCTTCATCTAATTCTTCACCCAACTCATGAATATCTGGTAAATCATCCATACTTTTTAATCCAAAATAATCAAAAAAGTAAGCCGTTGTTCCGTATAAAATTGCTCGTCCAGGACCTTCTACTCGTCCCTTTTCTTCGATCAACTGTTTATGTACTAATCGTTGGATTGATCCAGAACTTTGAACCCCTCTAATCTGTTCAATTTCTGAACGAGTAATGGGTTGCTTATAAGCAATAATAGCTAACGTTTCTAAAGCTATTCTTGATAATTTTTGATTAACAGATGACTGTGCGTAATGTTTTAATAATTCTGCCATTTTCTTTTTAGTTGTCATCATAAATCGGTCGCCGACTTCTAAAATAGTCAACGCACTGCTAGTATCTATATCATATTTTTCTTTTAATTCTTCTACAGCTTGATAAACGTTTGCCGTTGTTTCTTGTGTTAGATGACTTAATTCGCTCATACGAATGCCTTCTTCACCTGAAACAAATAATAGTGCTTCAATTTTCTGAACTAACATCTGTTGTACCTTCTTTTTTATAAATCTTAATCATATCATCGCTACTTGATTGTTTCACAACCAATTCTCTATTTTTTATTAACTCTAATATAGCTAAAAATGTCATAACAATTTCTGAGCGTATATAATGAGTAAATAAATCTGTAAATAACACGGACTCTCCACTAGATAACTTCTCTATCTTAGACATCACAAAACCAATGCGATCATCAATTGTATAATCTTCCATGACTATATTTGTCTCAAGTGGTTCCATCTCTTTAGCTCGCCTCAACACATCATGTATCGCTAAAAATAAATCAATGGTTGTTATTTCATTTGGTTCAAGTGGCACTGCTTCTTTTTGATACATAGATAAATCAGTGACTTCTTTCGTAAAATAATCCCCACGTTCTGTTTCCATTTCTTTAAGCACAGTGGCAACATACTTAAATTTTTTATAATCAAGTAATTGCTGAACCAACGCTTCTCTTGGATCAACTGCTTCGAATTCACTATCTTCGTCCAGCTCTATGACTTCTTGCGGTAATAACATCTTACTTTTTATCGACATCAAAGTAGCTGCCATTACTAAAAATTCCCCTGCAATTTCCAAATCAAGCGTACGCATCGTTTGAATGTATGTCATATATTGCTCTGTAATCTCAGCAATTGGAATATCATAAATATCTATTTCCAAAGTTTTAATCAAATGAAGCAGCAAATCAAGTGGCCCTTCAAAAATATCCAATTTTACCTGTAATTCTTCCATTTTGTCCCCTCACGCTCTTGGAAAGTGCTCTTTATACACGTCTGCCAAACGTTGTTTGCTAATATGTGTATAAATTTGTGTGGTTGAAATATCTGCATGTCCCAACAATTCCTGAACAATACGTAAATCAGCTCCATTTTCTAATAAATGAGTGGCAAAACTATGACGTAACGTGTGTGGTGTTACATCTTTAGTAATACCTGCCTGACTCACGTAGACTTTTAAATTTTTCCAAATACCTTGTCTGGAAAAACCTTTCCCTTGATAATTTAAAAATAAAAAATCATTTGAAAGATCTGTTTTATTTTTAATTGACAGCTCAGGTCTAGATTCCTCTAAATACCTATTAATCCAATGAATTGCTTGATCCCCTAAAGGAACAATTCGCTCTTTATCCCCTTTTCCTAACGTTTTTAACAACCCGATAGATAAATGCAAATCACTCAATGTTAATGTAATCAACTCTGTTACACGAAGCCCAGTCGCATACATCACTTCTAAAATTGCTCTGTCTCTTATGCCTAATATCGTTGTCGTATCAGGGGATTCTATAATTTTTTCGACTTCTTCTATGGATAATGTTTTAGGCAACGTTTGTCTTTTTTTCGGCGTATCAATATATTGCATAGGATCTGATTCAGTGTAGCGTTCTTGACGAAGAAATTGATGAAATTTTCTCAAACTTGAAACCATGCGAATGATTGTCGTAGATGACTTTCCAGACTCTTTTAAATAAGTCAAAAAATCCATCATCACAAACCGATCAACCTCATCTATTGAAGAAATATTTTTTTCAATTAAGTATGCTTGATACTGGTTTAAATCCCGTTGATAACTCACAATGGTATTTTGTGACAAGCCACGTTCAATTTTTAAAAAATATAAATAGTCTTCAATGTATGTTTTCATAACGAGCCTCCAGTCAATAGTAATTATTTTAACAGTTTTTAATGGCAAATACTATCTTTAAAATATCATGCGAATTTTTTTATTTTACATAGACATTTCAATCGTTAAATTATACAATAAACATATTGGTCAAATGGAAGGAGGATCAGAGGTGTTTCCAAAGAAAGAAACATATAAAAACATTGAACTATTAGATTTTTTAAACATAAATAGTCAAAATTATACAGATGAATTTGAACTTATTTATCAACATAAAAAAACATACTTTTATCTGTCATTAATTTTTGTCATACCTGTTTCTCTCATTCTCACAATATTTGTTATGGTTGACTTCCCATTTCCTTGGTGGTCTGCTCCGATATTCCTAATCCTTTTTTCTATTATGGGATTTTTCTTTATATCAATGCCTATCTACCAATCATTTATAAAAGAATGTAAAGAGGCAGAAAAATACGTTGGTCAAAAAGTTGATGAACATTTATCTGAACTTGCTAAACAAGAATTTTTCAGTAAAGACGCTAAGGTAAAACGTTTATTAAATCAAGAGTTTGAACTTATTGCGTTAACAAGTGCCACAAGAGATGATCTCAATATCATCTTAGAAAACCAATCGCTTACTACAGCAACCTGCCCAATCATCAACAAAAACAATCCAGAATACAAACAATCTAAACGAATTTTCTATGAAAAAAGGCCATTAAATCCTGTTATTATGGTGAAACTTAATCTAATAAACAGAACAACCAAAAAACTAACAAAACAAATTATTTTACCAATAGAGTTTGAGTTAGTCAGAGGATTGGTCAGTGAGCAAATTATTTTTTTTGAAAAAGAAAATTACCTAGTTAACCCATCGATTCATATTGATGCTGACAATTTTAAATTTCTCTATGTTCCTAATAGAGAGGATTTTTTAAGAAGGGAGCATCCGCCACTTTATATAGAATAAAAAAAACAAGTGATCTATTTATTAGAATCACTTGTTTTTTTTTGGCAAGCCTGACAGATACCATGAAAGGTTAGGCGATGATCTGTTACTTTAAAAAAGTAACGATTTTCGACTATCTTTTCAACCTCACCTAATAAATCCTCTTCAATTTCATCGATATTTCCACATTCTAAACAAAGAAGATGATGATGAAAATGTTTGGCACCTTCTTTTCGCATATCATACCTTGCTAGACCATCATTAAAATTCACTTTATCTAAAATACTTAATTCTGTCAACATTTCAAGCGTACGGTAAACAGTCGCTAAACCAATATCAGGTGTTTTTAATTTCACGAGCATATAGATTTCTTCAGCCGATAAATGATCTTTCTCATTTTCTAACAACACTTGTACTGTGGCTTCACGTTGTGGTGTTAGTTTATAGTTTGCTTCATACAATTGATCTTTTATCCGTTGTAACGCAAGGCTTTGCTGTTCCATAGTAGCTTGCACATCCTTATTTATAATTATTATCATTTAAAAACCAAATGACCTTATATAGATTATAATTTATCTAATGTACAAAATCAACCTATTCTCAATTAGATGTTTCATCTTTTATTAGGTATGTCTTACCATCTTTTTGAGTAATTCTTTTTTCTTTCATCAATGAGCCTAACGCTCGTTTAAATTGACCTTTACTGATAGCAAAAGTTTGTTTGATTTCCTCTGGTGTTGATTTATCACTAAATGGAATCATGCCATCTTTAGAACGTTCTAAAAATGTTAAAATCATTTGTGCATCATCAGAAATAACTTCATACGCTCTTGGTTTTAAAGACATATTTAGCATGCCATCTGGACGAACACCAATCACTCGGCCTTCAACAATTTGTCCAAGTCTAGGTTCTTCGTATCTCTCAGATGGATGAATAAAGGCCACATAATGGTCATCTGTCAAGACAAACGTTCCCACCATTTTTAAGCGATACACCACCCCCGTAATATTTTTATTTTTCATTGTTTCTTCATCCGCTGCTTTTGACATAGCTAAAAATGTCATATCATCTGCTAAATTAGCCCAAAGTCTTGCTTTTTCATCAACTGATAATCTCACTAATAATTTATCGCCTTTTTTAGGCCATAATGGTTTCATCTCTGGTAATTCATCAAGCGACACCACGACTTCTTTATCTGGCAATCCAATATCAACAAACACGCCTAAGTCACGTCTTGAATCAACTACTTCAGCAAATCCAAATTTATGTTGTTGAATATCTGGAATATTAGTCGTAAAAATTCGATCATGTTTTTGATTTTCATATCCAAACCCTTCTACTATGTCTCCTATTTTAAACTCGCCTTCAGATTTATTTAAATGAAATGTCACACCATTTTTTTGCACAAAAAACAACTGATCGTTTTCATCAATAATTAATCCGCTCCACACACTACCTATTAATTCTTTCATGTATTCTGTTCATCCTTTCGTTGTTCTCACATTATATCATAATTTATTCATTAGTTTATTAAAAATTCCAATCAAACTTTTTCTTCAATCGATTTAATCTGTTTATTAATACTGTAATAGAGTAAATAATCCCTACCATGAGCTATTTGATTTCATCATATGTTATAACGTACATAACAAAAGAGATAACTGAGTCACTGCTCAATTATCTCTTATTTTTCTGGTAATTCTTTTTTCCACATTAATGATAAAAAACTAGTTATTAATAAAACAATTGCTGACACATAATATGGATAAAAATGATTGATATCAAATAACATCCCTGAAGCCATTGGTCCTAATATATTTCCAAAACTGGTAAAGGTTGAATTTAATCCATTCACTGTCCCTTGTCTATCTCCTGCATGTTTAGATAGGTACGTTGTAATACCTGGTCGCAACAAATCAAACGCTAAAAACACAACAAAAGTGGATAATACAACAACCCATTTACTATCGGTGAAAGCTATAACACCAACGAATATAGCGCTCGCAAAAAATGACACTCGAATTAATCCGACCTCACCAATTTTCTTGATAATGCCATCAAAGAAAACGACCTGACAAATTAAGGCTAATACCCCACTAACTGTAATAATCGCAGCAATTTCTGATGTACTAAAATTAAAATTGATTGTTGCCATAATACTATAGATGGACTCAAATGATTGTAAACCAAATGATGAAATTAAAATCACGATGAACGGAAATGTAAAAATAGGATCTTTTAAAATATCCATAACAGAACCTTTTTCTGCAACTTGACCATGTACTAATTGCTTCTTAGGCTCTTTTAAAATTAACATTGTCATAATAAACCCGATAAAAGATAAGAGAGCTGCCGCAAAAAAAGGCACTCGCATTCCAAAATGAGCTAAAAATCCACCAACTCCGGGTCCAATAATAAATCCACCACTAATGGCGGCAGACACTAACCCCATAGCTTTTGGACGTTCTTCAAATGTTGTGACGTCTGCTACGTACGCGGTAACAGATGGCATGATTAGTGCCGCAGCAATCCCACCAAGTCCACGAGAGATGTACAACCAACTAACGACTTGGCCTAAACCAAAAATTAATTCAGATACTGCAAAGATTAACATACCAGCTGCAATGATTAATTTTCGACCGACTTTATCTGATAAACTACCCGCGATAGGCGACACAATTAACTGTAAAACAGCAAAAACAGAAATCATCAATCCCATTGTTGAGCCAGATAAATGCATATCTTCTTTTAACATTGGCATAACCGGAATAACTAAGCCAGCTCCTAAAAACACTAAAAATAGATTGGAAATGGCTAAATACATCATATTTTTTTTATTTGTCATATGTTTTCTCCCTTCTAAAAGTCTAATCTAAACCATTCTACACACCACTAAAAAAAAAAGCCATAGTTATTTAAAATATTTTTTTAACCCGCTTTTTATACACGTAGACAAATAAAGAGCAGGAGCTAACCACTCCCACTCTTATTGTGTCAAACACTCATCATTTACTCATTAAATAGTTGTTTCGCCTGCATAGATAAATCCTTGGCGTGAATCAACTGTTAACACAGTACCACTTGAGATAAGTGATGTTGCATTTTCAACTCCAACAACAACTGGAATATTTTCCGCAATTGCCACAACCGCTGCATGGCTTGTTAATCCACCTTCTTCAACAACAAGAGCTGAAGCTTTTTTAATTGCTGGCATATACTCTTTATCGGTTGTTTTTACAACTAAGATTGCATCTTCTTCCATAGCATCATTTGCTTCTTGAGCTGAAGTTGCTACAACTGCTTTAGCAGAAACGGCTGTGTCGCCAATTCCTTGTCCATCACATAATTTAGAACCAATTAACTGAATTTTCATTAAGTTAGTTGTTCCTTTTTCACCAATAGGCGCACCAGCAGTAATGATAATCAACTCTCCTTCTTTAGAGAATCCAGTTTCTTTAGCAATTTTAGTTGCTAAACTAAACATCTCATCAGTTGAATCTGGTTTAGTTGTAACAGTTGGGAATACGCCCCAGTTTAATGCTAAACTTCTGGCCACACGGTCAGTAAATGTTGCGGCTACAATATGAGCTTTTGGACGATATTTAGAAATCATACGTGCAGTATGTCCAGATTGAGTTGCCGCTACAATTGTTTGGATATCTAAGTTTTTCGCTGTATGTCCAACTGCTTGACCAATTGATTCAGTCATATCAGTTTTTTTATGTAATTTAAGAGCATAAGCATCACGATCTGTTAAATCAGCTTCTGTACGTACTGCAATATTTCTCATTGTTTTAACTGCTTCAATTGGGTATTCCCCAGCAGCTGTTTCACCAGATAACATAACAGCGTCAGTTCCATCATAAATTGCATTCGCCACATCACTTGCTTCTGCACGTGTTGGACGAGGATTTTTTTGCATAGAGTCTAACATTTGTGTTGCTGTAACAACTGGTTTACCTAAAGCATTACATTTTCTAATCATTTCTTTTTGTACAACTGGTACATTTTCAGTTGGAATTTCAACACCCATGTCACCACGTGCAACCATTAAACCACTAGATACTTTTAAGATATCATCTAAGTTATCAATACCTTCTTGGTTTTCGATTTTAGAAATAATTTGAATATGTGTCGCATTTTCTTGTTCTAAGATTTCAGTAATTTCTAATACGTCACTTGGGCGACGAACGAAACTTGCTGCGATGAAGTCAACATCGTTTTCAATACCGAAACGAATATCAGCCGCATCTTTTTCAGTGATACCAGGTAAGTTAATACTTACATTTGGTACGTTAACACCTTTTTTATTTTTCAATACACCTTCGTTTAATACTTTTGTGACGATTTCTTTGTTAACTGAATCAATTTCGATTACTTCTAAGTCAATTAATCCATCATCTAAAAGGATGTGGCTTCCTACATGAACATCATCAATTAAACCTGGATATGTAATTGAAAATTTTTCTTTTGTTCCTTCCACTTCGCTCATTGCAATACGAACAATATCCCCAGTAGTTAATTCAACAATGCCATCTTTCATATTATGCGTACGAATTTCTGGACCTTTTGTATCTAGTAAAATTGCAATTGTTTTACCAGTAATTTTTGCTGCTTCACGAATGTTTTTAATACGTGCTCCATGTTCTTCAAAGTCTCCATGTGAGAAGTTTAAACGAGCAACGTTCATCCCTGAGTTCATTAATTCAACTAATGTGTCTACAGATTCACTTGCTGGACCGATTGTACAAACAATTTTTGTTTTTTTCATGTAAAAAACGCTCCTTAGTATTTTTTATTTGTATTAGAAAGAGATTTGATGATTTAGATCATACAAACTCAAATCTGGCTGATGTTTCTTTTGTTCTAATGTTTCAATGATATCATTTGCTACAACTTCATTGTTTACAGAACCAATACATAATCCACCTTGACCATTTTTTAGTAAGTCAACCGCAAATCCACCGAATTTACTTGCTAAAACACGATCACGTGCTGATGGAGATCCTCCACGAACAACATGTCCCAACACCGAAACACGTGCATGAAAATCACCATACTCTGCTAATTGATCAGCGAATTTATGACCAGACATCACACCTTCAGCTAAAACAATTAAACAATGTTTTTTACCGCGGTCACGACCTTCACGAATTTTTTTAGCAACTTGTGCCATATCAAAATCATGTTCTGGGATAATGATATCATCTGCTCCACCGGCAACTCCTGCCCATAAAGCGATATCGCCAGCATCACGTCCCATTACTTCAATAATAAATGTACGTACGTGAGATGTTGCAGTATCACGGATTTTATCCATTGCATCTAATACTGTATTAATTGCTGTATCAAATCCAATAGTGTAATCAGTCATTGGAATATCGTTGTCAATTGTTCCTGGAATACCAACAGCTGGGAATCCACGTTTTGTTAATGCTAACGCACCATGATAACTACCGTCACCACCGATAACAACTAAACCTTCGATACCGAATTTGTTGAGTTGTTCAATTCCTTTAAGTTGTCCTTCTTCTGTTGCAAACTCTGGGTAACGTGCTGAATACAACACAGTTCCTCCACGTTGGATGATATCCCCCACATCTGGAACATCTAATTTACGAATATCACCAGCGACTAAACCAGCAAATCCATAGTTTATACCATAAACTTCCATACCTTCATGAATCGCTTTACGTGTTACCGCACGAATAGCTGCATTCATACCAGGTGCATCTCCACCACTCGTCAAAATAGCGATGCGTTTCATAGTCATAACCACCTTTACTAAGTTGTACTTACTTTTGTATTTTTTATTATGTAAAAAATACTTAAATCCAAAGACTATTCTACCATTATTTTTATGAAATGTCTTCGCCTATCCTGTAAAAATTGAAAAAAAATTGAAAATACATTTTTTCTTCTAATGTTTTTTTAAGAAACAGGTTACTTAAATATGATCATTCCTTCACCTAATAAAGAATGGACTTCTTTCATTAAGTCTGGTGTATTATTTACCCAATATGCTTGGTTTAGCAAGGTGTTTTTCCCTTTATGACGAAATACTAAAATAACAGGATTTTCACCATGATGTGATAATAACACACTTTGTAAATCTGCTAACAATTGGTTTTTGTCATTTTCAGGTGTTATATTTATGAAACATTTCATAATGCCTTCCATATCCTTAGCTAATTCAACTGTATTGGCTATAATTTGCCATTCTTGATTATACTTACTTTTTTCTACCTTACCACGAACAACATACACCTCATGTTCACTAAGGATAGATTGTACACTTCGATAAATAGCCGGAAACAATGTAACAGATAATTTTCCAGTTTGATCAGTTCCTTCTAAAAATGCCATGGATTCACCTTTTTTGGTACGTATCTTTTTAATACTAGATGAATAAAGTAATACTGTCACTTCTTGATTTGCCAACAAATCTTTAGCTTTTACTATAGGAAGATTAACTAATTTACTTGTATAAAAATCAACCGGATGAGCAGACACATAGGTACCTAAATAGTCAACTTCTTGCTCTAATTTTTCTTCCACAGTAAAATCTTCACATATTTCCTTCTTCAAGGTTAACACATCTAATAAATCTGCGCTACCACCACTGTATTCAATATTTTGTATCATACTATCTAGGTCAATCATTAATTGTTTACGATTTTGATGCAATCTGTCAAATGCCCCAATATAGATTAATGGTAAAATATTCGCTTTCTTTAACCACTTGCCATTCAAACGCATTAAAAAATTTTCTAATGATTTAAACGGGCCATCTTCTTTTCTGACTGTCAACATGTGTTGAATGAAATCTTTACGAATCCCTTTAACTGAAGAAAAACCATAGATGATTGACCCTTTATAAAAGGTAAAACTGTATTCACTTTTATTAATATCTGGAGGAATAATGATTAAACCAGCCTCTTTTGCTTCTACGATGTATTCAGTCATTTTTGCTGGATTATTTTTTACTGAGTGCAAAATAGCTTGGAAAAATGCGGTTGGGTAATGCACTTTTAAATAAGCCATCTGATAGGCAATAACTGAATAAACTACCGCATGGGACCGATTAAACCCATAATTAGCAAAACGTTCAATGTAATCGTACACTTGCATTGCGACGTCTTTTGTATAGCCTTGTCCCACTGCCCCACTGACAAAATGCTCTCGCTCAGTATCAAGTACGTCTTTACTCTTTTTACTAATCGCTCGGCGTAGAATGTCTGCCTCTCCCAAACTAAATCCTGCCATTTTTGAAGCTACTTGCATCACCTGTTCTTGGTAAACAATCACGCCATATGTATAGCCTAATATGTCTTTCAAGCTATCATGTGGGTAATGAATTGCTTCAATACCTTTTTTTCTCTTAACAAACGTCTCAATGTTTTCCATTGGTCCAGGACGATAGAGGGCATTCACTGACGCGATATCTTCAATAGATGTCGGTCCTAATTTACGCAGGACATTCTTAATTCCTTTTGATTCAAATTGAAACACACCAACAGTATTTCCTTGTCTAAATAGTTCCAACGTTTTGTCATCGTCTAAAGGGATATCTTCTAAAGACAAGGGCCTACCTGTCTGATATTCGATAGATGACAAGGCGTTTCCAATAATAGATAAATTTCTCAATCCTAGAAAATCCATTTTTAATAAACCAATTTCTTCTACTTCTCCCATAGCAAATTGCGTTAATGGAATACCATTGTTTCCTTCTTGTAATGGAATTAAGTTTGTTAAATCTTGATCACTAATCACGACTCCTGCCGCATGAGTCGATACATGCCTAGGTAACCCTTCAATCCGTTTTGCCGTATCAAATAATAATTTGTTTTTGTAGGAATGCCCTACTAATTCGCGTAACGTCTTTGATTTATCATATGCTTCACTTAATGTAATCTTCAAATCTTTTGGAATAGCATTTGCCCATTTGTTCGCTTCATTTTGTGACAAACCAAAAACTCGACTCACATCTCTAACAGCCATTTTTGCTGCTAAAGTACCAAACGTAGCGATTTGCGCAACACGGTTTTTACCGTATTTATGATTAACATATTGAAGTAATTCTTCCCGTCTATTATCAGGTATGTCCATATCAATGTCAGGCATGGTGTAACGTTCTTTGTTTAAAAATCGTTCGAATAATAACTGATACTGAATCGGATCAACATTGGTTATTTGTAATACATAAGACACAAGAGATCCTGCAGCTGATCCACGACAGGCAGTCACGATATGATGATCTCTAGCATATTTCATCACGTCCCACACAATTAAAAAATAATCATCGTATCCCATCTCATGAATGACGTCTAACTCCATATTCAAACGTGCTTGATACGTTTCATTCACTTGACCATTTAAGCGACATGATAACCCCTCTTGGCATAATCTACGTAAATAGGTATCAGCCTTTTCATTATTTGGAACTGGAAAACTTGGCAATAATTTCTGTTGTAGTGGGATCTGTAAATCAATGGATGACACAATCGTTTCAATATTTGACAAAGCCTCATCTAAATTTTTTTCATGATACCATTTAGTAAAATCTGTTGCTTGAGGTAAATAATAATCACCAGATAATTGTTCAAAATCAAGCGATATCAGCTCTCCACTGTCAATGTGTTCTAACACTGCGACAGAGAAATCATCACTAGGATTTAAATACCGAACATCTTGTAAAGCAACTGGCGGTAGATTATATTTTTTATAATAATAACCCCAAAAATCTCGTTCTTCCTCTTTCAATCGCGAAACATTTATACCACCATAAACATCACAGTGCTTTAATAGTTCTAGTAATTCTATGGTTCTTTTCTCCATTTGCTCACTGCTTGTCGCTTGTTGCAATTGATATAACTCATTCTTTTGCCAAGGTAGAATAGCAATCAAGTCATTTAAATCATGAAATGCATCCCTTAACGAAAAGGATTCTCGCCTTTCAGTCATCGACTTTTTTGTTGCAATTTTCATTAAATGATGATATCCAGACAGATTTTTAGCTAGAAGTATGATCTCTGCTTCCGTTTCTTCTGTTGTTTTATAGGTTAACGTCATTCCAATAATAGGTTTGATGTGTTGTTTTAAACATTCTTGATAAAAAATAACGACACCATGAAGGGTATCAATATCTGTTATTGCTAAACTTGTATAGCCACGATTTTTAGCTTCATACACAAGTTCTTCAATGCGATTGGTACTAGATAATAATGAATACTCTGTTCTAACTTGTAACTGTCCCAAATTCATGAAACCCCTCCATTAATTTTCTTATTTTAGTATACCATAATAATCCGTTCCCTCTTTATAAACTAATCTAGGAATCCTTTACTTTTAAAGTAAAGATTGGTAAACTAATTCTTGAAAAGAGGTGCATTAAACATGGGAAGAATTGTTGTTTTTATCTGGGCAATTTTATTAGGACAAGTGGTTAGTTATATTGGTGGCGCACTTCATGGTGTGACTGATTATAACTTCACTGGAACTGTGATTGTATCTTTAATTGCTTGTGCCATTGTTATGCTTATTGGTGAAGTGGCAGCACCAAGCAATACAAAAAAATCTAAAAAATAAAAACATGTAGGAGAATTTTTCTCTTACATGTTTTTTATTTAACGCTTAAATTCATTAATCAACTCACGTATTGATAATTGATGCTTAAAATTAAAAAAACTAATTGTAATATTCATTAAAATCAATAAACTTGTTGCAATGAAGACCGAACGATAACCAAATCCATTAGCAACAAAGGAACCAACCATTGGTCCTGCAACTTGTCCCATACTGGTAAACATTTGGTTAAAACTAAAGATACGTCCAACTCCATTCATCGGTGTAATTTTACTAATTAAGGTATTCACAGACGGCATCAATGCACCTGTTGAAAAACCTAACAGAAAACGACATACCCCTAACTGAAAGGGCGACTGAACAAATGACATAGGAAAAATAAATAAAAATGATAAGATCAATCCACCTAACAAGACATATTGACTCCCAATTCTATCTCCTAATTTCCCTAAAAATGGTGCCGAGAAAAATTCAGATACACCTGCTACAGACACTATTAAACCACTAACGAACAAAATATTACCTGTCTTTCCACCAAGTTCTCTGACATATAGTGTTAAAATAGGACTGATACTTGTCATCCCTATTTGAATAATGGCAGTTGTAATAAATAAACCAATTAATACTTTAGGATGCTTAATGCTTTTAAAAACTTCTTTGGTAGATACCATGTCTTTTTTTTCAACTGGCTCAAAGTCTTCATGGATAAAAAAGATAGTTAATAAAGTCGTCATAAATAAAATACTTCCTGTTACTAAGAAAACATTTTTTATCCCCACTGTTTGTGCTAATAAGCCACCAAGTGATGGGCCAATCAAACTACCTGCTACAGCACCAGTAGCAAGAGTTCCCAAAGCCATACCATTTTTGTCCTTTGGTGCTTGGGAGGCAATCATTGCCGTAGCATTTGGAACATAACCAGATAATAAGCCATTACAAAACCTCATAAATAACAACCAAAAAACATTTGGAACAAACGCCAATGAGCCCATAGTAACGGTCATTCCTGCTGCAGCTCTTATCATCATTAACTTACGCCCTTTTCTATCTGCTAGACTCCCCCACAGTGGAGAAACCATTGCAGCCGATAACGCCGTTAAACTAATAGATAATCCTGCATAAAATTCCACTTTATTACTAGGTGCACCTAATTGTTCAATGTATATTGAAATAAATGGCATCACCAAACTATAACTTGCGCCTGTAAAGAAACAACCAATCCATGCAATATACATGTTTCGCTTCCAGTCAACTTTCATCGAAATTATATTCACCCTTTCATTTATGCATATACATTATACTCCAATGTTCTCTAAATGAAAGTACATCGTTCATTTATTATTTATTTTATCAAAAAAAATTTACTATTTAAACATAACTTAAATAATGATTAATTTATCCTATTTTTTATCTATCATATCAAGTTGAATAGATTGTATTGATTTCTCAATTTCTTTTAATTCTTTTTTTATTTTTTTCAGGTGATCCATTTTCATTTGTTGTTTGTATTGATCATACAATTTAGCTTCTGTTTTTGTCATGTCATTATAAAATTTTTTTCTTGTTAAAGCCATTTTTCTCATCACCTCACCCATATCATACGATACTCACTATAGTTAATCTATATAATAAACTCACATTTTATATTAAATATTGGTTAAAAAAACCTCTAAAAATTATTAGAGGTTTTGTTTATTTTTAAATGTCTTAATAACAAAGAAACTACTGACAAGTAACAAAACAAATAGAGAAATTAATGCTACTTTCGATCCAGTACTTGTTCCTTGAATAAAATTGCTTTTTCCTGATTGGAATAACCCAACCACAATAGCCACAAATGAGGTTGAAATAGCCCCCATAAATTGTTGTAATGTACTAAAAACAGCATTCCCATCATCTTGTAAGTCTTCTTTTATAGAAGATAATCCAACTGTCATGACATTACTATAAGACAACCCAACACCAATCATAAACGTGACATGAGATAAAATAATTAAGGCAATGTTTCCTGTTTGAATGACCATAATTAACATTAACCAACCTAAAATTGCAAATAATACTCCCACACCTATTGGCTTTTTAAAGCCTAATTTATCTAATATTTTTCCTGAAATCGGTGCAAATAACGCACCGACTAACGCACCTGGAAACATCATCATTCCCGCCTTAGATGCTGGAACCCCTTGAACGATTTGAATAAAGTTTGGTAAAACAAACGATACACCGAGTAACAGAATTTGATAAACCAAAAATGACATCAAATAAATAGTGAACCGTGCATTTTTAAAGACAACTAAATTAAGCAATGTTTTTTGTTTATTTGTTTTATAGAATAACCATGCACTAATTAATCCAACCACTAATGCTACCCATCCTAACGGTTGTTCTAAATAACTAAAGAACATCAATAATCCAGTAAACATCACAGATAAATAAAGAACGGCTTTAGCATTAATTGAATCACTCACTGATGTGTCTTCTTCTGGAATAGCATATAAACCAACCAATGTAGATACAATTAAAACCGGGATCAACAACTTATAAATATAAGTCCAATCTAGCGTTGTTGTTAGGACTCCACCATATGTGGGTCCCATCGCTGGGGCAATTGATGTTGTTAAATTACCAATTCCTATCATCATTCCTCTTTTTTCCATTGGAACTTTTGTTAAAATGATATTAAACATTAATGGCAATGCAATCCCTGTGGCAATCCCTTGAAGTACTCGCCCAACAAGTAGCGTGATAAACCCACCAGCAAAAGCATCAACCACAACACCAACTAAAAATAATATACTTGAAACCGTAAACAACTTACGACGACTGATATTTTTAATTAAATAAGATGATAGTGGTACAACGATTGAGATCATCAACAGATAAATGGTTGTCACCCATTGTACTTGTGATGTTGAAATACTAAAATCTTCCATTAACGTTGGAAACGTCACGTTCATTGCTGTTTCAATTAACACTCCCGAAAAAGCCATCATACCAGTTGCTAGAACAGCTAAATTAACATGAAATTTCTTTTCTGACATAAAAATTCCCTCCATTTTTCCATAAAAAAAGCGAAACTTATCCTTAAAGATAAATTTCGCCTCTCTATCGACACAAGTTAACCTTGTGTTATCTGTACGATTTATTCCGTTATCAGTTTAAAAAAAAAAACGTCACTTGTCAACTAATAAAAGTAAAATAAACTTAAAATGAATTGACAATAAAATCAAATACACCTTTTTCTTTATCATTTACATTATATGAAAAATCTGGATGCCACTGTACACCTAGTATTTTATGATTATCGGAAGATGATTCGATTGATTCTACCACACCATCTTCGCTGACTGCTGTTATTTTCAAATCATTGCCAATTTTGTTGATACTTTGAAAATGAAACGAATTAACTGTGGCTTTTGCACCATAAATGGGTGTTAAAACACTATCCTTCTCAAAGAAGATATCATGTGTAGCAATCCATCGTTCAATAGGGGCTTGCATATGGCGGATTGGTTCTGGTTGACGCAAACTTAAATCTTGATGCAAAGTTCCGCCTAAGTAGACATTCAATAACTGCATGCCACGGCACACACCAAAAATAGGTTTTTTCTGCTTAATCGCTTCTTCTATAAGAGCTATTTCAAATAAATCTCTTTCTAATAAAGAAAAGGCCTCACTCGATTGATTAGAGGAATAAAGCGATGGTGAGACATTTTGTCCTCCAGTCAAAATTAATTTATCAACCAAATCAATATAAGTTTTAGCTTCTTTAGGTTGACTAATTGGTAAAACAAGGGGAGTTCCTCCGACCTCTTGAACTGCACGAACATAGCCGGCCGGTAAATACGAAATTGGTAAATGATGCAATGTTTCTCCTGCATCAACCACTTCATTAGCTGAAATCCCTATAATCTTTTTCATAATATTCCCCCATTTATGTGTATTTCTGTTATTTTAGGGAATTTAATGGACATTGTCAATTAAAATTGTTTTGACTATAGATTGGTGTGAAAGATTCCAAGTCTTGTGGCAAAATAGTTTCATCAATTTTTGTCACAATTTTTTTCTTTTTAACACTGTAATAAAAATATTCAGTATCATCTGAAGATAATTCAATTACTCCAACATAACGACCTTTGATATCGTAAATAGCCAATGATAGCTCATCAAGACTCTTTTTATCCAGACCATAGTCTTCCTTGACTTCTTTTTTCTTCTCTATGTCATATCCATCAATTTTAGTCATCAAAGCATTCTTCACTTCACCATATAAGGCTTTATCCCCTGTTGTTTTATTACCGCATCCAACTAAAAGAAACAGTCAAAATAAAACAATGATTAAATAACGTTTTTTCATAGTTACCTCCAATAATGAACGTTTTCATTTAATACATCATATTTTTTAAAAATAAAGTGGCTATTTTTTATTTTTTTAGTTTATTTTAAGTTTAGTAAGGTACGATATCATTAATCACCAAGGTAATAAAATACCCAAATAATAAATAATAACTAGAGAAAGGAAGTGGGTTTTATGAAAGAACTACTTTTTTTCCTATTGCCATAAAACTTATTCATCTAAATGTTTTATCTCTTTGTTTAATCCTAATATTGTTTTTAGTAAATAACTATTGCCTACTAGGACAACAATACCAATTAAGTAGTGAGTTTTTATTAAAGAAATAATCCCCAAAATCAAAAAAATAAAACACATAATCCACATGAAAACCACATATTGTTTCAGCGTCTTTTTTAAATTCATTTTTATCTTCTCCATACCTACTCCAAGACCTATTCCAAAACCACTTAAGCATTGTTTTTTTGTGATTTACCTAATTATATCGTAAACTAGCCCATTGAAAAACCTTTCAAAAGAAGCTAATTAATTTTCATAAATAAAACTCTCAACGTTCTTTTGTATTGTCAATTCTAACTAAGAATTGTTTAAAATAGCGATTGCATCTATTAACACGACTTTTTTATTTAAACATCGATTGTAAAATTAAGCTAGACAACTAAAAAAAATCATTTGTGATACACTCAAATTGTATTTCCGACAAAAGAAAACAAGAAGAGCAATCACAATTGACCTATACATAACTTACTACATCCGAACTCGTTTTAATAGAATTATACTACTATCAAAAGAAGAAAGTAATTTCTGTCGCTAAACAATTGAAACGCTCTAGACAGACTATTTATAATGTCTATCACGCATCATCTATCCTTGAGTATTATCAACGATACAAAACGAATAAGAAAAATTGTGATAGACGTTTTAACTTTTGCCCCCAGTTGTTGATAAAGGGGCTTTAATAATCATGAAGACATTATGATTCTATAGTCATATCTCTTTTCCTTAGAACAATTCTTCATAATTGTTCCTCTTCAAGTTTTATTTAGATTCATTAATTCAAAAAAATGGCTTTAAGATTCATTGCTTTTTGAGAATGAACCACCTTCAATAAAACTAGTGTAAATATGTTCATCTTCAGTTTCTTCACCTTTAATCAGATTAATTATTTTTTCAGCAGCCAGCATTCCCCAACGCTGTTTTGAATAAGATATCGTTGCCAATCTTGGCTGTACAAAACTACTTATTTCAATATTATCAAAGCCTATCAAGCGAATATCTTCCCCAATTTTATAAGGTGTTTCCTTAAAATATTTATAAACTCCAACTGCCATCTCATCATTAAATGCAAAAATATCAATAGGAATTTTAGGTTTTCTTTCCATAATTGCTTTTGCCGCTCGATACCCTGACGGTTCTGTAAAATCCCCTAAAATAATTTCATAATCGATACCAAAAAGTTCCAATTCTTTAGTACTTGCTTGCAATCTTTCTTGACTATCATATCCTTGTTTTGGTCCTGATATCAAAAACATTTTTTTAGTTTTACACTTAATTGCTCTCTCGATTGCTAAAGTTGCTCCACCTTTATTATCTAATAATACTTTGCGAACATTTTTATGCGAAATCAATCGGTCTAATATTACCAAATAATGCCCACGATCGGCATACTGATTTATCTCTTTGTTATTAAATGTCCAATCTAAAATAATCGCTCCATCAATCATTCGTTCAGGAATAAACAAATGAGATTTACTACCACTACAAACAATCATTTCGTAATCGTAAGTTTCTAATCCTTTCTTTATCCCATCTAAGAGTTCTCCATAGAAACTACCCCCATAATCCGCTAGGTAAACACCAATTATATTTGTTTGCTTTCGTTTCAGCGTCCGAGCAGCCATGTTAGGAACGTAGTCCAATTCATCGGCAATTGCTTGTATTCTTGCTCTGGTTTTTTCCGTGACTTTTGGACTACCATTCAATGCATAAGAAACAGTCGAAATTGACACTCCTGCTCTTTTTGCAATATCTTTAATCCCTACCATGCTGTCTCACCCCCTAACAATAAATCTCTAATATATTTTCCTTTTTATTCAAATTAGTCAGTAACTCTTCTCGACTAACATCCAATCCTCCTAATCGATAAGGATTTTCTTCCCATATTGTATTAACTTTTTTCCCATTAATCATAACTTTCGATTGATTCGTATTTAAGTGGAAAATTATCCAAATATCTTTGCCAAACAACTGGTATTTCATCTTCAATCCATCTAACTTCGTTGGTAAAATTGGATCAAAAACTACTCGTTCAGCATCTTCACGAACACCTAAAATATTTGTCAATAATTGATTCAAATAAATACCTGGTCCACTAGAATAAATACGCCATCCACCTTTTACTCCGACGCTACCATCTTTTAATTTAGAAAAATTATCTTGCGCGTCATAACGCGTTTTAAAATCACCATCTGAACTACTAAAATATACATTTGATTGACGTATTTCAGCATTTTTTACATATTCTTTAATTTGAACTGGGTTTATCACATTTAGAGCATGCCATGTTTCATCAGTTTTTCCTAATTTAGCCATTGCCTCAGCGAAGCGAATGTGCGCATGTACATACTGTAGCCCAATTTCACGACCAAAATTTGAAGCTTGCTCAGCACGTTTAAAATTTGTGCTAACGCCACTTTTATAAGTAGCTGGACGATTCATTAATCGTACCCCATCCGGAAATTGTAAGTTTTCTTTAATAATTTTATAATGATGTTCTGCTTGTTCTTTTGTTAATAACTCGGCAATAATACTACGTGTCATCGGCAACAGACGGTACTTAATACCTGTTCTTTGATCGGATGGATGAATCATATTTTCCACATGACTACTATCTTCCATATAAACAAAACCAGGAATCGTTTCACTTGACAAAATATAATTTTGAAAATCTTGTTTGATATTTTCTACTAGTTCTTCCAAATGATTACCGTAAGCTTGATCATATTCCTTAAGTAAACCACTTAGTTTATGGATAACTTGATAGGTCAAAGCAACTGTCCAACTACTTGACATGTGTTTTTTTAATTTACTATCATAGGGTTGTAATGTGTCGTCCCAATCACCATCACTATAACAGGATAGATAGGTACCTTCTAAAAAATTATCTTCAATGAATTTAATCTCTTTTTTGATATGATCAAATAAAGTATAAGTTTGGGATGTTTTTAAATATGTATCTCTATCTGTATAAGGAATTTTTTCATCTAATATGGTAAAATCTTTCGTCTTAGCTAAATAATCCGCAACTATTTTCATTGGCCAAACAATAACATCACCATGACTTTCATCTGCTTTTTGTTTTTCATAACGATCAAACATAAACCATTGAGGCCAGTTTCCATCATTTTTAAATTGATTTGCATATACATTTTTTATAATAGAACAGACAATTTCGGGTTTATTTACGGCTAAGAAAAATTCAGTAGGTCCTTGCGAAACATCTCGAGTTCCCCAAGCTGCACCTCCATACTGTTCTAATCCATGTGGAGATAAGTAATGTATCAACATATTATGTGTATACCATCGAGATAAAATATTCATTGAATCCATTGAATATTTTTCATGTATTAATAAAAAATTATTCAATAAATTATTAATAAACATCATATAGTGCGTATCTTCAGTTTGTAGTGTTGTTGATAAATTTTGATAAGGATCTCCAAATAATGTTCCTTGTATATGTATTGAAAATTCTGTTTGATTCTCAATAACAAAAGTTGTTAATACTTTTGGCGACTCATTTGATAAAAACACCCCTTCATCAGTCAAAGCAAACGGCTTATCTATTAAGAAATAATATGTCAAATCAGGATATTCTTCATGAATAACTGAATCATTTGTAGACTTTATTGTTACTAATTCAGCATCTTTAACAATCTCATATGTCGGGTTTTCTTCCTCATCATTCATTATTAATTGATTCGTAACTGCAAATGTATAGAGCATTTTATTTAGACTTGTTATAACTGTACGAATTTCTTTTGTGTCACACAACGTATATGTTACAACCTTAATTATATCATTATCTAATTTGTAATACCATGTAGCTGAGTTTAATCCCATCTCAAATGCAGATGGCATTGTTAAAATTCGCCATTGGTCATTTTCCTTAAGATAAATACGTTGACCAGATTGTTTCATAATATTTAATGAGTTCCTACTATTACTCATTAATTTATTCATACTAGTATTTCCTAATACAATTTGGGAATTAAATATCCCATACATATAAACAGTTGTGCTTAATAATGGTTTATCGATAGTTAAATCTGTTCCACTTATCAAAATATGTCCATGAGCGCGTTCCATTTCTATTTCTTTTTCTCTGAACACAACATGATGATAATTATCTGTAAAAAAAGATAGAACTTTTCCTTCTTTTTTTTCAACTAAGTTTTGTTTCGGAAACAATGAATTAATTTCTTTATCTGATAAAGATTTACCTGTTATAGGAAATCCAATTTTCTTCGTATTTACTATTTTTTCAGGTGACTTTGACGAACATTTTAACTCATCATATCTTTTTTGAATATCTTCTTGAGATACAATAGGTGTTTCAATTGCTAACTCTTGATTCGAAATCGCTACCCCATAAAACACTACTGTTTTTTCATCTTCTGTTAAAGAATATTTTTCAGTCTGTAGAGCAATATATGCAAATTCGTACTGATAAACTTCATTGTCTAATATTTTTTGGAATAGTGCTTTAGGTTTGTTGGTTTCTTTATATTCTCGTCCGAAAAACTGATACCCATCTGTAGAGAACCCAATTAGATTATTCAGACTTCCTTGTTCAATCACTGGGAATTTTCCTGCTTGCGGTTGATTTTGCCTAGAAGTTATAATAATTTTATTTTTCTCTTTAGTAACATAATGGTCTATATATTGAGATACATAAGCTTCATTCGCTTGAACAACTCCTTGTGTTGCTAATCCAATATCTTGTCCATAAACTATATCTACTTTTTGATTTGAACCTTTTAACTTTATTTGCCAGAACCAAGTTCCAGAAGATGACATTAAAAAGTCTACACGATAAGAAACACCTAAAAATTCCCCTACCCAAAATAAACTCTCATCACTAGAATATAAAATACTCGTCGAGTTTGAGCCAATCATTGGTACGCTTTGTATTCCATTTTTTTCATAAATTCTTAAGTACAATTGGTTACAGCTACCATCAATATAATTTCCATGTAATTGATTAATCATTATTTCTTGATTGCTAATTTCATAGATATCTCCTGTTTCTAAAAATGAGACTGCTGTTCCATTCTTTTTAAAAATTCGTTTATTGTGAGCCATATAAATCTCCCTATCTCTATTTCACTAATTTAAATTCTTGGGTTTGTACGTCTACACTACTTGAACCAACCATTACTTCAAACACTCCGCCATCACTTGAATATGTTTGATCGCTATGGACATATCGTAATAAATCTTCTGTAATTTTAAAAATAACTTTCTTTTTCTCATGTGCGTCTAAACAAACTTTTTTAAAGTCTTTTAATTCTTTTACAGGACGAACTACTTCTCCAACTTTATCACAAATATATAGCTGAACAATATCTTCTCCTGATTTATCAGATTTATTTTCAACAAGAATAGAGGCTTGAATAATTCCATCAGATGTTAGCTCGTTTTTATCTAACTCAAATTTGCTATAAACAAAATTACTATAGCTCAAACCAAATCCGAATGGATATTTTGCAAAATTTGATACATCTAAATACTTACTTTGATATTTTTCATCTGTATTAAGAACATAAGGTCTGCCTGTATTATCATAATTATAATAAACTGGAATTTGTCCTACAGTTTCAGGAAAAGACATACTCAAACGACCACTTGGATTATATTCACCATATAAAATTTCAGCTAGAGCCGCTCCTCCTTCTGTACCTGGGAACCAAGCTTCAATAATTGCTTTAGCTTCGTCTATTCCTTGTAAATCTAAAGGACGTCCATTATATAAGGTAACAATAATATTTTTGTTAACTTTTAATATTGATTTAAATAAGTCTAATTGTGCTTGTGGTAAACGAATATCACTTCTACTAGAGGCTTCACCACTCATCCAATCCTTTTCACCTAATGCCAATACCACTTTATCAACTGTTTTTGCTAAAGTAACAGCTTCTTCGATTGCCACTAAGCTAGGTGTAAAATAGTCAAAAACTTCTTTTCCTGCTACATACTGCGCTCCTAACTTTTCAATTCCTGAAATTAAGGAGATAGCTTCTTCTTTTCTTCCTTGCCATGACCAGACCCCTAGTATGTCATTCGAATTAGCGGCTGGTCCAATAATCGCTACTTTTTCTGTTTTATTTAAAGGTAAAATACCATTATTTTTTAATAAAACCATAGATTTTCTAGCAACATCTTTCGCGACTTCACGATGTTCATTTGATAAAATAACTTCTTTCTCTAATTCTTCATCTGCGCCTCGATGAGGATTTTCAAATAAGCCTAAATCATTCTTCAATGTTAAGATACGTAAGACTGCTTCATCTAATAAAGATACGTCAATTATTTTTTCTTCAATTAAATTTTTTAGATTTTCTGTATAACAGGTTGTCATCATTTCAATATCTACACCAGCTTTAATAGCAAGCTCAGCTGCTTGTTTTTTATCCTCAGCTACACCATGAGGTATTAGTTCTTCCACTGCACCCCAATCAGAAATAACAACTCCCTCAAAACCAAATTCTTTTCTCAACACATCTCTAAACAACCATTTATTTCCCGTTGCAGGAATTCCATCAACAGTATTAAAAGATGTCATTACAAGTTTCGCACCTGCATCTAATGCAGCTTTATATCCTGGTAAATAACTATCTCGTAATTGTCTTTCTGACATATTTACTGTATTATAATCGCGACCACCAATTGCTGCTCCGTAAGCTGCGAAATGCTTTACACAAGCAGCTATACGAGAAAAATCATTTTTTAGATTTTCACCTTGGTAACCTTTTACAAAAGCTTCAGCAAAGCTGCTATTTAAAAATGGATCCTCTCCTGTCGACTCCATAACACGTCCCCAACGAGGGTCACGAACCAAGTCTACCATAGGCGAAAAAGTTACATGTAGACCAGAAACTGCGGCTTCTTTTGCAGAAATTTCTGCTACCTTTTTAGCCACATCTATATCCCAAGTACTACCTATACCTAAAGGTATTGGGAAAATCGTACGATAACCATGAATAATATCAGCCATCAATATAGTTGGAATACCTAAACGATGATTCTCCATATATTTTTTTTGCACA
This sequence comes from Vagococcus changpingensis, assembly GCF_058211775.1. Taxonomy (NCBI): domain Bacteria; kingdom Bacillati; phylum Bacillota; class Bacilli; order Lactobacillales; family Enterococcaceae; genus Vagococcus; species Vagococcus changpingensis. Next base: position 107,381 of record NZ_JBYVZB010000001.1, on the reverse strand, counting down.
CGGATGGCTTCCGAAGCCCCTGAAACTCCTAGTGTCGTTCCTGCATTATTGATATTTTCATGCGATAACCCTAAATTTGATATAGGTCCTGTTTTTTCTTCAGCTTTTTCAGAATAAAATTCTGCAGCTAATTGAAGCAATTGCCCTATTTTTTCATCGATTGTCATTTTTTCTAATAATTCATTTAATTTGCTAGTTTCCATTAAAAAACCACCTTTTCACTCAATTAGTAATTCTGCCTCTAACGGAAAATGATCGGAAGGAAATCGTCCATCACAAGAATCCGTCAAGCAGCTAGTTTTTTTAGTAAAAAATCTTTTAGTATAAATATAATCAATTTCTTCTAATTCATCCCAAGTCATTGTATAATCAAAATTTTGATATGATCCTTTAGGTCCAATATGCCCTTCTTGAGAGTGTTCTTTTATATTTACAAATAACCTTTCAAGATAATAATGAATTCTCTCATTTGGTTTAGCATTAAAATCTCCCATCATAATCGTTGGATAGCAAATAATTTTTTCTAATAAATAATCAATAATTATTTTCATACCTTCATAACGGGCCGTTTCTGAAACGTTATCCAAATGAGTATTAATTAATAAGAACTTGTTCCCATCTGCATTTTCTAATATAGTCCATAAACAAATACGAGAATACTCTGATTCTGGATGAATACTAGGTTTGTCAGGGGTCAGTGATAGCCAAAAAAAACCTGATTCCACTAGTGAAAATAGCTTTGATTTAAAATAAATTCCTATTCCTTCACCTAAGCCATTCCCATCGCGTTTAGCTGTCAGTGATGTATACTCTTTTAATTTTTTTAAATCTGTTATTTGGTTAGGACGAATTTCTTGAACACAGAATAAATCCCAATTATGACAACTAATCAAATTCAATACTTTTCCTGCACGATATTTCCACTTCCAATCCTGATCGTAGTCTGTATCAACTCGTAATTATATGTAGCAATTTTCATGCAAGTGTCCCCTTTATATTTCGATAACTAATCGTTCCCCTATTTCATTCCAGAAATATTGAATCCTTGTAAAATATACTTTTGGAAAATTGAAAATACAATCAAAATTGGAATAACCATAAATGTTGCACCAGCCATTTGTAAAGCATAATTTGTACCGTGTTGACCTTGTAGTAATTGTAATCCAACTGATAATGTATAGTATTTTTCATCATTTGCAACAATCAATGGCCATAAAAATGAATTCCAACCACCAATAAATGTCAAAATCCCTTGCACAGCTAAAATTGGGCGACTTACTGGTAACACGATCTTAAAAAAGATATACCATTCACTTGCGCCATCCAACCTAGCTGCTTCTATCATTTCATTGGAAATGTTACTCATAAACTGACGAAAAAGAAAAATACCGAAAGCACCTGCTAAACCAGGTAATATAATCCCTAATAAAGTATTAGTTAAACCTACGGAATTTAGCAGTAAATATACTGGAATCATTGTTACTTGACCTGGAATCATCATTGTTGCTAACACCATTAAAAAAAGCTTGTTTTTTCCTTTAAAATCATATTTAGCAAAACCATAACCAGCCATCGCATTCAATAGTAGTCCTACAAAAGAAAATGCAGTAATTATTAATGTGTTTTTTAAATAAACTCCAAAATTTAACCTAATGAATAGTTCTTTAAAATTATCGAGAGTTGGATTTTTTGGTAATAGTGTCGGAACGATTTCGTTAATTTCTGCATTCGTTTTGAATGAAGAAAAAATCATCCATAGGAAAGGAAAAAAAGTCATTATTCCCATAACACCTAGGAGAATACCGATAAAAACCTTAAAACTCATTTGAGCATTTTTATGTGATTTCATTTAATTTTCTCCTTATTCTTCATTTTCTTTCTGCTTTGTTTGAAGTTTCATTTGAATACTAGTTACTAAAATAATGACCGCAAATAAGATTACAGATCCTGCTGCAGCATAACCAAATTTATTATATTGGAATCCACTTTGGTAAATAAATAATGCAACTGATAACGTACTATCTAATGGACCTCCTTTTGTCATTACAAATGGTTCATCAAAGAATTGGAACCAACCTATCAACGTGGTAATAGTCACAAAGAAAATTGAAAACTTTAATAAAGGAACGGTAATTTTTATTATTTGTTGCCATTTACTTGCACCATCAATCTCTGCGGCTTCATAATATTCTTTTGGAATCCCTTGAATAGCAGCTAGAAATATTAACATATTCAAACCAATCGCTTTCCAAACAGCTATAATTATTAATGACAGTTTCGAAGTACTAGGGTCCGTTAACCACATAACGGGCGCAACATTTAAATATGACAACAAATGATTTAATAAACCAATTGTTGGATTATATAAATACATCCAAACGACAGAGACTGCAACAGTATTAGTGATTGAAGGACTATAAAAAACTAAACGCATAAATGAGAAAAACTTATTTTCCCCAAAATTGATCATAATAGCTAAAACCAATGAAGAAATAATAACCAAAGGTACGCCAATAAGTACATAATATCCAGTATTTAACATCGCTTGACCAAACGTTTTATCTGTAAAGATATTAAAATAATTATCTAATCCGACAAAGTTAATCCTAGAAAAATCTGCTAATCCTGCTAAACTTAAATCCGTAAAACTAATAATTACTGCAATAAAAATAGGGATAATTGAAAAAATTAATAATAATGTAACTGCTGGAGCAATAAAGAAATATGGTGCTTTTGTTTTTCTCACTTATTTTCCCTCCTTAAAAATAAGAAAGTGAAATAGAATTGTATACACTTATACTAATTCACTTTCTTTATATAATATAGAGCCATTCAGATGCTGATTGTGATTTCCTTTTACATTTATTATTTAATTAGTTCAACGGTTTGATTATTCAATTCATCCATTGCTTTTTGGATATTTTCTCCTTTTACTAGTACCTGTTCCCATTGCTTCAAGAAGTTCTGAGAAATTTCATCCCACTGCTTCATTAAAGGCATTGGTTGAGAGTTATTTAATTGTTTTCCAAATACTGAAATTAGCGGATCACTGGTAAATACATCTGAATTCCACGCATTTTTATTAGTTGGTAATGAGTTGGTATCTTCAAAATACTTTGTTTGATTTTCTTTTTTAGTAATATATTCAATCAATTTCATTGAATCTTCTTTTTTCTTAGAAGTACCGAATACGGATAAATTGGCACCTCCCGTTACTGACATATTATTTTTTGGACCTTTCGGTAACTCTGCCACTCCCCATTTGCCATCTAAATCTGGAGCAGCTTCCTTAATACTGTTAATCATCCAGGGACCACTAATGAACATAGGAATAATTCCTTCTCCCCCAAAACTTTGACCTATTTCTAATCCTAAATCAGTTTTAGGTGAAATACCATCTTGTACCATATTATCTAAATATTTCAATGCATCGACCATGTCTGGCTTATTAAACACCGGCATACCATCTTTATCGAATAGTTCAGAACCATTTTGACGAGCAAACATAAAACCAAAAGTTGGCTCTTTTTGTTCTACTCCAAATCCATATTTATTTTCACCTCGATTTGCTAATTTTTTACCTGCATCTTCTAATTCTTCCCATGTTTTAGGAGCATTTTTATAACCAACACTTTCTAGTAGATCTTTTCTATAATATAGGGCACGAGTTTCTGTATACCATGGAACACCATAGTATTTATTGTCGAATTTAGTCGTTGCAACTGAACCATCAAAAAAATTATCAGGTTTCATGGTTTCACTTTTATTGACCTCGTCAGTAATATCCAATAAAGCCCCTGCATCTACAAATTCACTCATCATAGTTGTTCCCATTTGTACAACATCTGGACCCTGTTTCGAAGCAACTGCTGTTAAAAGTTTATCCCTTGACGTTGACCAAGGAATACTTTGAATTTTAACTTGAATTCCTGTCTCTTTTGTAAATTCTTCAACAATGGGCTTGATTCCTTCATCTCCATCTCCCATATTCCAAAAAACCAATTCATCAGATTTGCTTTCTTTATTACTACCACATGCTGTCATCATGCTTCCTACTGCTAATAACGTTATACCTAATAAGCATATATTTCTCCATTTTTTCATACTGATTCTCCTTAAGCATCCTTTAGTGAAACGTTTCTATAACGATATTATAATTGTCTTTTTCTAAAAAAGCAAGCGTTTTCTGTTCAATATCAACTAATAAAATAAGTTTTTTTATGATTTTTTATTTTTATCGAAAAAAAGTTTCACTAAATTGCCATTTTTTACACAATTACAAAAAAAATGGCTCTATAATTTCTACTACTAAAACATTCAGTTCCGTGAGAACAATTTCATTAGATCAAGAAACGGTAGACATATTAAAAAAATGGAAAATAGAACAAGCAAAGTTTTTCTTACAATATGGTGTAAAAAACAAACAAAATCTAGTTTTTTCTGATTGGAAAGGCAAAGTAACCACTCACCCTAATATTAATGGTAGGTCAAGACGACTGGCTGAGTATGCTGGTTTACCTTGTATTGGATTGCACGGCTTTAGACATACCCATGCAACCTTGTTATTTGAAAGTGGTGTGAATCCAAAAGAAATACAACACAGATTGGGTCATTCTGATATCTCTATGACACTGGATACGTACACTCATATAACATCACAGACCGAAAAAAAAAAAAACATAAATACACTGATTCAGCACTTTGGTTTTTAATCCCCATCTACGTCAAAAAATTTTTTTGAAAATAAAAAAAGCTGTACCCTTTGGTGCGCAAGGGATACAGCAATCATATAAAACTATTATTTTGTTTCACGGTGTAACGTCACTTTACGTTCACGTGGACAATATTTTTTAACTTCTAAACGTTCAGGATTGTTACGTTTGTTTTTGTTTGAAAGATAATTTCTTTCTTTACATTCTGTACATTCTAAAGTAATATTTACGCGCATTATGTTTCCCTCCGAAATAAATTAGATATTCAAGTATCACACTTGACACTTGAATATCATATCATGTTTTATTTAAAATTTCTAGTCTTTTTCACAAATTTGTTAAGGATTTCTCCTTTACAGTTTTAAATACATAAAATTCACTTATTGTTTATTATACTCTTCATTATAGGCATTTATGACTTCTTTTAATATCAAACGATTAGTTGCCATGTTATCATCACTAATTTGGGGAATCATCACACTAACCGCCACTTTTGGATCATTATAAGGTGCGTAACCCACAATCGTACTATTTATAACGGATACTGCTTGATTTGTTTTCGGATCAACTGCAAATGTTTCAGCTGTCCCTGTTTTTGCTGCAATTGGAAGACTCGCTCCTTGTAGTTCATTCCCAGTTCCCATTGATCCATTGACAACTTGATACATTCCTTCTTGAATAATATCAAATTCCTCTTCTCTACCTTCAATTTTACTCATTACTTTTGGTTGAATCAATTCTTTCTCTTTTCCCAATTCACCATTCTCACTATTACCATAAATTCCTTTTACTACATGAGGCGCGTATCGTGTTCCACCATTAGCCACTGTTGACACATATTGTGCCAATTGAATAGGTGTATATGCTTCATAGTTACCAAAAGATAAATCCAATGCACTGGCCATAATACCAGGAATATACTTCCCATCTTTATCTTTATAATTTTTATTCAACACACCCACAGATTCTTGGGGAATATCGATCCCTGTTTTTGTTCCTAAACCAAATTCTTCGTAGGTTTTTCGTAATTTATCAAAAATACTAGTATCGACAGGTAAAGACATCCCTGGAACGTACTCAGCTCCCATCATGCCTAATGCAATTTTCATCATGTAGACATTCGAAGAAACTTCAAGTGCTTGTTGTGTTGTTAACGCAATAGATGAATACTGATTGAAAAGAGACGTTTTTCTCGTTCCATCACTAAAAACTAATGGCTCATCAATAAAGGTTTGATTGCCTTTAATGACCCCATTTTCATAACCAGCCATTACAGTAGCCGCCTTGATAGAAGAACCTGGTACAAAAGCTTTATTGATGGTTCCTAATGTATCATCTACCAATTCCCCAGTTTCTGGATCTTTACTAAGACCTACCATTGATAACACTTCACCATTGTTTGGATTAGTAACTACCACATATACTCCGGGAGAATACTGAGTTTTTCCTGCCTGTTGAAGTGATTCAAAGTGACGTTTAGCAATTTCTTCTACCTTATGTTGAAAATCAAGGTTAATTGTCAGCATTAAATTATCGCCTTTTTCACTTGCTTTCACTTCTTTTTTCGACACAATTTTTTGATCTTTATCAGTCATAACTTCGGCTTGCCCTTTTTTACCTTTTAACGTGTCTTCATATGATTTTTCAAGATAACTTAACCCTACACGATCATTTCGTTGATAGCCTTTTTTCAAATATTCATCAATCTCATCTTCAGGTAACCCTTGTTTCTCAGTTGATACCGTTCCAAGAATGGAACGAATTTGATCTTTTTCAGGATAGTCTCTCTCCCAATCTGTTCCAGCAGATAGTCCAGAAATAGCCGCTGTATTTTCCCCAACTTTTGCAATTTCTTCAGGTGTCACATTATCATTTTTTATTGTGACAGGTTCCAAGGCTGCCGCACCATTGATTCGTTTGAAAATAGAGGCTTCTTTCATTTCTTCTTGATTAAACTTAATCTCACTATCTTTCACCTTATCAACGGTTTTCGTATATAAATCACTATTAGACAACTCTTGCCCATTTGCGTTTACTTTGTCAGAAACAGTCAATCGTTTTTGTGCCTCAACTAGATTTTCTGGCTTAGATAACCAATAATCTTTTTTATCTCTATCCGTTAACTTATCTGGTTCGATATCAATTAATTTGACAATATCTTGACTCACTTTACGAATGTCATTTGCATTCATTCCTGCTGATCGAGTAAACAGAATTGCTTGTGTGGCTTTATTTCCAACTAAAACATTTCCTTTTGAATCATATATATACCCTCTAGGTGCTTTTTCTTCAATAATTTTCTTTTGACCATTTGAGACAATTGCTTTATATTTTTCTTGATTTTTAATTTGTAAATCAGATAATTTCACAATTAACATAGTGAATAATATAAACACAATAAAAAACAAAATATCTAGTCTGATGGGGACATGAGATTTCGTTTTTTTTCCTCGTTTGTTTTTACTGAATAAAAAATTCCCTTTATTTCTTTGGCTCATTGATTGATTCTCCTCATTAATGGTCGCGTAAAATACCCCCATTATTATACTATCAAAATAAAGTATCTCACTGTTAATTATTTTTTTCAATGAAAAAAAGACGCTTTGTAAAATTTTTAATATTTCTTTTTTGTTCTAAAGAAAAAGACTGGTGAACAAGATCATTCATCAGTCCCTTTGGTGGTGTTACGATTGATGGCGTTGGTATGTCTCAAAATCATGTGGGTATGGATTATCATCGTTAACAGTGCCTTCGCTGGTACTAACAATATTCCACTCTCCCCAATCAATATAAGGAAAATAAGTATCTCCTTCAAATGTTGATTGAATCAACGTACGATATAATACATCAGTGTAAGGCAAGAATGTTTTATAAATCTCACCACCACCAGTGATAAAAGTAATCCCATCAAATTCTTCGGCATATTTCAATACATCATCTACCGAATGCATGACAATCGCACCATTCCCATCATAAGATTGGTCTGATGTTAACACAATGGTTTGACGATTAGGCAATAGATTTTTACCCATTCCTTCAAACGTTTTCCTTCCCATCACAATCGTATTATTTTCCGTCATTTGTTTGAAAAATTGTAAGTCATCTGGTAAATACCACGGTAATTTATCATCTTTCCCAATTAAACCATTTTCATCTTGAGCCCATATTGCTGCTATCATATTTCTTTATTTCCTCCCAAATTTCCCCTACACCGCAATCGGTGCCTTAATACTCGGATGTGGCTGGTACCCTTCAATCTTGATGTCATCCATATCAAAATCAAACACTGATTGTTTTTCTTTATTTAACCAAAGTGTTGGTAACTCTCGTTGTTGTCTTGAAAGTTGTTCTGTCATTTGCTCGATATGATTACTGTACAGATGAGCATCCCCTAATGTATGAACAAACTCTCCCACTTCAAGATTCGTTTCATGTGCAATTAAATGTGTTAATAAAGCATAACTTGCAATATTAAACGGAACACCTAAAAAGACGTCTGCACTACGTTGATACAATTGGCAACTTAATTTTCCATCTGCTACATAAAATTGAAATAACGTGTGACATGGTGGTAAAGCCATCGATGGCACATCTTCTGGATTCCATGCTGACACGATTAACCGTCTAGAGTCTGGAGTGTGTCGAATCATATCAATCACATCTTGTAATTGGTCGATGGTGTCTCCTGTTGACGTTTTCCAACGACGCCACTGAGAACCATAAATATTTCCTAATTCGCCATATTTTTCAGCAAATTCATCATCCATTAACATTTTTTCTCTAAAAGAAGTCATCTCTTTTTGATACGCTTGATTGAATTCTTCATCTACTAAACATCGACGACCAAAGTCGGTCATGTCAGGTCCTTTGTAGTCTTCACTTTTGACATATCTCTCAAAAGCCCATTCATCCCAAATATGGTTGTTATTTTCTAACAAATATTTAATGTTTGTATCACCTTTAAGGAACCATAACAATTCACTTTTCACTAAAGAAAATGGAATACGTTTGGTTGTCAACAGAGGAAATCCTTGACTTAAATCAAAACGCATCTGGTAACCAAAAAGACTTTTTGTCCCAGTACCTGTACGATCAGTCTTTTCATGACCTTTATTTAATATCTCTCGGCCTAATTCTAAATATGCTTCTTCCATAATTACCCCTCAAACAATGATTTATTAATCAGCAAATTCACTAAGATATTCCCATCTCTCAAGTTTGTCTTCAAGAGTTTGTTCGGTAGTTGTTAGTGTCGCTTGCAAATCTTGTAATTTTATAGCATCACTACTATTGTCTAACATTTGTTCGTTCAATGACTCAATATTCTCTTCTAATTGGGCAATTTCTTCTTCAATTGTATCCCATTCAATTTTTTCTTTATAAGTCAATTTCTTTTTCTCACCATCATTAGAGACTACTTTATCAACTTTTTTAGTTGTAGTTGATTTAGTAGTTTTCTCAACTGACTCTTGCTCACCTGTCTGCTCAACATAATCACTCATTGAGCCATAAAAAGTTGTCATGTCACCTTGTCCTTTAAAAATGAGTAACTTGTCCATTGTTTTATCTAAAAAATAACGATCATGACTAACAGCAATAACTGCACCCGGAAAATCAGACAGATAATCTTCCAAAATAGTTAATGTTTCGACATCTAGATCATTCGTTGGCTCATCTAATAGTAACACATTTGGTTGTTGGATTAAAATGCTAAGTAAGTACAGACGGCGTTTCTCGCCACCTGACAATTTACTAATCAATGTCCCGTGCACATTTCTTGGAAATAAAAATCGCTCTAACATCTCTGTGACACTAATCACTGTACCATCTTGTTGTTTTACTTCTTCAGCAATTTCTTGTAAATAAGAAATAATGCGTTTGCTTTCATCTAATGTATCATTCGTTTGGGTATAATACCCGATATTGACTGTTTCTCCTAACTCAATCACACCACTATCCAACGTTAAATTCCCAGCAATAAGATTTAGCAAGGTTGATTTTCCAGAACCATTTTCTCCTGTAATGCCTAATCGTTCATTAGCTTGGACTAACAACTCAAAGTCTTTTAAAATAACTTGATTAGCTATTTTAAAATTAGCATGTTCTATTTCAATGACTTTTTTACCTAATCGTTTTGTACCAACTGAAAATTCTAAGTTTCCCTTATCACTTGAACCACTTACTTTATCTTTCAAATCATTAAAGCGATTAATTCTAGCTTGTTGTTTCGTGCCACGAGCTTTTACACCAGCTCGCATCCAAGCAAGTTCTTGCTTAAATAGCTGTTTATTTTTGTGTAAGCTTTTCTTTTCTTGTTCTTCACGTTCTGCTCGTTGCACTAAATAAGCTTGATAATTTCCTGTGTATTCGTGTAATGTTCCGTTAGCTAATTCAAATATTCGATTCGTCACACGATCTAAAAAGTAGCGATCATGCGTTATCACGATGAGTGACCCTTGATAATGATTCAGATAATCTTCTAGCCATTGAATGGTTTCATAATCTAAATGGTTGGTTGGTTCATCTAAAAGAAGTAAATCAGGTGATTGGATTAAGACTTGTGCCAATCCTAGTCTTTTTTGTTGGCCTCCAGATAGCTCTGATACTTTTTTATCTAAAAATAAAATGCCTAATTTATTTAAAATGGTTTTAGCACTTGTCTCAGCTAACCAAGCATCTTCTTTATTCATTGCTTCTTCAGCTTTTTCGTAAGCTTTTTGTACTGCTGGATTTTCTCCATCTTGTGCCAAATCAACCAATGCTTTCTCATACGAACGAATAGCTTTCATAACAGGTGTATCATCATCAAAGACAGCATCTAATACTGAAATATCTTCAGAAAAGATGGTATCTTGCGAAAGATAACCAATTTTATAATCATTTGGGTAATCAATCGATCCCTTTTCTGCATGATCTTTTCCTGATAAAATCTTAATCAACGTTGATTTACCTGTTCCATTAATTCCGATTAACCCAATACGATCTTTTTCTTTTATTAAAAAAGAAACATTATCTAATAATTGCTTTGTTCCATAATTTTTATCTAAATTATCTGCTCGTAAAAGCTTCATCTGATCACCCGTCTCTATTTAATCCTAATCAGTTTATCAGATTTATCTTCCCTTCACAAGTTGATATCGTATGGGGTACTTGATAATATAAATGATAAAAACACTTCGCAGAAAGTATTTTATGACTTTCTGCGAAGTGTTTTTATTTATTAATTTGTTTCAATTAAACCATATTTACCATCTTTACGTTTGTAAACAATGCTTGTTCCATTTGTTTCTGCATCTTCAAAAATAAAGAAGTTATGACCTAACATGTTCATTTGTAAGACTGCTTCTTCACTATCCATAGGTTTTAATGATAAACGTTTTGTTCGAACAATTTCTAAATCTGGTTCGTCATGTTGTTCTGTAGAATTATTGGGAGAAAATACCATTTCTTTGGTTACATCTAAGGCAGTCTCTCTTGATTTACGATTAATTTTTGTTTTGTACTTTCTAATTTGTCGCTCCAACTTGTCGACCACTAAGTCAATGCTTCCGTATAAATCTGGAGAAGTTTCTTCAGCTCTAAGTACTAAGTATGGTAATGGAATGGTTACTTCCACTTTAGCATTTTTATCAGAATACACTTTTAAATTAACATGTGCTGTTGATTCCGGCACATTTGTAAAATATTTTTCTAATTTGCCAATTTTTTTCTCTACATATTCTCTTATGGCTTGAGTAACTTCAATGTTCTCGCCTCTTACATTGTATCTAAACATAACTATTACCCCTTTCATCTATCACTAAAACTAAAAAGATAAGAACGTTTAAAACTTAATTTAATCCCCTTATCTTCCCACCTTTATTATATCGAACTTATCATAAAATGACAAACACTTTGATAGAAAACGCTTCATTATTTTCACCTTGCTAAGGAAAACGTTATGACTTTTTTAGCATGTTTACTCAAAAGATAACGTTTTGCCTGCAATATCGTACTTCCTGTTGTGTAAACATCATCAACTAAAATAATCGTTTTTTGATAAATAATATCTTGGTCAGATTGATTTAAGTAAAACGGATGAATCGTTTTAAGTCGTTCTTCTTTTGTTTTGCCTGATTGTTTTCTCGTGTGTCTTCTTTTTTTTAATATCGACTCATAATCAACATATGCATCTTCCAACAGTGCTTCCACCTGATGAAACCCACGATCAGCTAATCGTTTTTTAGATAAAGGAATGGGGATAACCATATCATAAGTCAACTGTTTAAACACTTGATTAATATCAGAACTAAAAGCTTTTGCTAGTGTACGATTTCCTTGAAATTTATAACTGGTCATAAATTCACTCATAGACTCATTGTACTCATATAAGGCATGATGTGGCTCTAAGATTATTTGGTTTTTTTCCCAATATAAACAATCTTCGCATACAGTTTTTCGTGACACTTTCCGACAATAGATACATCTCTTTTCAAGCAACGGATTAATTGGCTGAAATTGACTATGGCATTTATCGCAACAATGATTTTTAACCTGACTACCTAATAACAGTTCTCGAAATGTTACTTGGTTCTTTAATACCCCGTGACACAACACACACTTCATCTCTTAGCCTCTTTATTCATTTGTTTTATTTCTTTTATAGCTGATACCATGGCCTGATTTTTTCCTTCATGCAAAAAGATGACGTGTCCGGTCGGATAATTCACACTTCGGCCCACTCGTCCTGCAATTTGAACTAAACTCGCACGATTAAATACTCGATGATCCGCACACACTACCATGACGGAAATATTTTTAAATGTAACCCCTCGTTCTAAAATCGTTGTACTTAGTAACAGATCAATCTTCCCTTCTCTCATTTGTTTCACCACTTGTTCCCTAGTATCAGATGATGCATGTACCATTGCGACCTTTTTTTTCTGCCATATTTTCTTAACAACAGGATAAACCATAGACATTAAAGCAATATCCGGAAAGAAAAGAATATAAGATTGATCACTTGCTTCTATTTCCATCCTCATTTTTTTAGGCAATTTTCCTTTTCGTAAATTTATGGCTAAATTCCGACAATAGATTGTTTTAGGAACAGGTAAGTCTTGTCCATGAAACCGTTTAGCTAACATACTTTTTTCCGTATTAGAATAATGTTCTAGTCTTGGATTACTCGTAGCAGTTAGAAAAACAAAACATCCCTTTTTTTCTAATGACTGTTTTGCTACATACTGTAATTCATCAGAATGAACATAAGGAAACGCATCGGCTTCATCTATAACCAATACATCAAAATAACGATAAAAACGCATAAGTTGATGTGTCGTACAAATAATGAAAGATGCGCCATTATATGTTTGAGAAGAATGGCCATATAACAAATTGATTGTCGTATCTTGAAATGCCTCTTTCATTCTGGGATACAATTCTAAACACACATCAATGCGTGGAGTGGCTATTCCAATAACTTTTCCATCTGTCAACACTTGTTCTATTAAAGGAAATAGCATCTCTGTTTTACCAGCCCCTGTCACTGCATGAACAAAATGATGTCGTTTACGACGGTAAGAATCTAATATTTCTTGAGAGATGCATGCTTGCTGTTTAGTTAGTTCTCCTTGCCAAAAACAATGTGTTTTTTGTGACGTTTTTCGAGGGCTTTTTGGGATACGATATAAAACATCTTCACTTGTCACCCTTCCCATATTAAGACAATAATCACAATAAAAGCCACCATTTATCTGACAAGAATCTTGATTATTGACATGTCCACAACGACGACAGGTAATATCTTTTTTACTATACGTCATCGCTTTAACTTTTTTTATGCTGTTATCCTTTTTTAAGTATTTTCTTAATGGATGAGGTATTTCTTGTTTTAATAACTGACGTCCCTGCAATGTTTTATACAATATTATCTCCTCCTATAAATAATCTACGCATTATACTAGTGACTCACTTTTAAATAGACTATAATAAGGATAAATTGGATTATAGAAAGGGTATAATTATGAAGAAAAAATTTGTTATTGAATCTTTAGATGGTAATACAGATTTAAATGGTATTATCTGGCATAATTCCACTAAAAAACCAAAAGCAATCTTACAAGTCGTACATGGGATGGCAGAGTACGTCGAACGATATGACCCATTAGCGCGCTATTTATCTGCTCATGACATCCTAGTCATTGGACACGATCACCTAGGTCATGGTGAATCAGTGGATATGGATAATCCTCTACATGGTTTTTTCTGTGAAGGTGACAGTGCCTCTATTGTAGTGGAGGATACTTTTCAAATTACCCAATATGCAAAAAGTCGTTATCCGGATACTCCTTTGTTTATTTTAGGTCATAGTATGGGATCTTTTGTGGTGAGAAACTATTTAAAGAAATACTCACATCTTGTTAAAGGCGCTATTTTAATGGGATCAACTAACCGACGCAAAGAGATAAGTTTTGGGGTTAAAATGGCGAAAGGATTGAATATAGTCTCTCCTAAGACAAAAAATCCTGCCATGGATAAATTATTGTTTGGTTCATTTAATCAAAAGTTTAAACCAGCTCATTCTCCTTTTAGTTGGCTCTCTAAAAACCCTGATAACGTCGAATCTTACGAACAAGATGAACAGTGTGGGTTTATTTTTACAAATAATGGATTCTATACACTTCTTTCTCTTATGGATGACGCCACAAAAAAACATTGGTTTATCACCATCCAACGTGATTTGCCAGTGTTAATTATTAGCGGCGAAAAAGATCCTGTTGGAAACTATGGAAAAGGCCCTAGAAAATTAGCTCTAGAATTGAGTGACAATTACTTTAAGGATGTCACGCTTCGCTTATATAATGATTTAAGACATGAAATATTAAATGAAAAAGAATCGTTAGATGTCACATTAGATATTTATGATTGGATACGTCACCGACTATAGAAAAAAGCATGACTTTTCTATTATTGAAAAGTCATGCTTTTATTCTAATCTTTTTCTTTAAAGGTTGATAAAATATCATCTAGACCTTGAATAGTTGCTTCTTTTGGATTCTCTTCACTTGTCCATGCACCAAGGTTAATAAAATAATCAGGTGTTTCTACCAAATAAATTCGATAGGTTAAGACACGATTTTTATTATCTTTCATTTCAACACCAAGATAATAGGCATCCCACCCATTTAGTTCTTTTTTTTCTGGTTCAATCACAACAGTCGCGTTAGCATCATTTAATTTTTTTAAATAGTCTGTTTTATAATCCTCTAACGTCTTATTTCCTTTTTCTTCAAATCCCGCAGACATAAATGACTTAGAATCTTTGTTTCCCAATAAAAAAGCAATCGACTTATCACTGTTTGGAAATTTACGCCAACCATCAAGCATGTTAAACTGATATTGATGATGATCATATTCTAAGGTATAAACAAGTTTATCTTTTTTATTAATGTCACTTGTCATATCTGTACTTGAATCATGTGTGGTGTCATTCTTTGTAGATGTACAGGCACTTAAGACGAATACCATGACTAACACTAACAACCCTATTCGTTTTTTTTGCATAATCATTCTCCTTTTAAAACATTTTACTAAATTAATTTTTTGGGGGTTACCTATATGCTATTAAATTACTATACCATAAAACAAGATGGCGATTATGAAATCGTCATAAAAAAATCGTCTTTTATCTGCCACTTAAGGCGAATAGAAACAGAAGATGAAGCAAAAGAAATCATTCAACAAATCAAAAAAAAACATTGGAAAGCTAATCATAATTGTGTCGCTTACGTTCTTGGAGATAAACAAGAAATCCAACGTTCAAGCGATGACGGTGAACCAAGTGGAACAGCAGGTGTCCCGATGCTTGAAGTGTTAAAGGTAAAAAAACTACGAAATGTTTTAGCTGTTGTGACAAGATACTTTGGTGGTACAAAACTTGGTGCTGGTGGCTTGATTCGTGCTTATAGTTCATCTGTTTCTGAAGCCATTGAGCACATCGGGTTAGTCGAAGGAAAATTGCAACAAGAGATGATTGTGACAGTGGACTATTCCATCCATGGTAAGTTAGAACATTTTCTAACTAATCACCCCGAATACACCCTTAGCGACACTGAATTTAGCGATACAGTTACCTTACACATTATGGTAGATGAAGTCAGTGTGACAACTTTTGAAGAAAGTATTACAAACCTACTGAATGCTCAATTTTCATTAAAAAAAGGGGCGTTAGACTACTGTGAGGTTCCAATAAATAAATCCTAGAGCACTACTGCTCCAGGATTTATTTTTTATTTTTCTAAGTAAAACTCAAAACGCTCACCTGCGTATTGACTTCTAACGTATTCAAACGGTGTGCCATTATCAAAATAAGATACTTGTCGTAAACGTAAGACTGCATCGCCTTTTTTCAATTCTAAATAATGTGCGATTTTTTCAGACGCATTTAGCGCAGATATCGTTTGAGAAGATTTTCCAATCACTCCATGTCCTTGACTAACCATTACGTTATATAAAGAACGTGTGATTTCCTCTTTACTAAAATCTTCAATCAAATGATGAGGAATGCTTGCTACTTCAAAACAAATTGGTATATCATCTGAATAACGTATTCGTTCCATTTTTAAAATCTTTTGATCTTTTGTCAATCGTAGTTTTTCCATTTCACTGGAGCTTGGTGCAGTCACAAAGTAAGACAATGTTTTACTAGAAGGTTGGCTTCCCTGAGAACGAATAATATCTGAAAAACTAGTCGTTCCTATCATCGTCTCTTGTACTTTTTGCCTTGCAATATATGTACCGGAACCAATTTTTCTCTCCAGTATTCCCTCATCTGCTAACGTTTGAATAGCCTGTCTTAGTGTCATACGACTCACGCCAAATACTTCAGACAATTCCCTTTCAGAAGGTAACCTGTCACCAATCTTCCAGATACCATCTTCTATTTCTTGTTTTATCTTATCATGTATCTGAATATAAACAGGTAACTTTGGAGTCATTTATTCACGTCCTTTTAAATGTCATTATCTATATTATAGCTATTTTTATAATCAATGACAACATTATATATCATAACGAAATAAAATAGAAAAAAGGAGTAGTTCCCTACTCCTAATAACTTAATGACTAATTAATAATGATTTTTTGCACGCCATTTACGTTGATTTTGCTTCAATTTTTTAGTTTTAGTTGGTGCATCGTATTCTTTTGTTGGAAATACCATTTGAGCTTTGTCTTTGATAGTTTCCATTACTTCATTGCTCGATAAAATGTCACGATATTCTAGAATTTGAGATACTAATTTTTCAGATAATTCGCCCATGTGATTAAATCTCCTTTATAGTTAAGTTAATACACCTCTATCATACCACAAAAGAAAATAAAAAAAAATCTAACACCGATTTCAGTGTTAGATAATACTGGGCTAGCTGGATTCGAACCAACGAGTGACGGAGTCAAAGTCCGTTGCCTTACCGCTTGGCTATAGCCCAATAAGAAATGGAGGGGGGCAGATTCGAACTGCCGAACCCGAAGGAGCGGATTTACAGTCCGCCGCGTTTAGCCACTTCGCTACCCCTCCGTATCAATCAAGTTTATCAACCCGACTTCCATATAATAACTAATTTCAAAAAAAAAATCAAGTACTTTTTTAAATTTTTTTAATTATTTAAATTCCAATATTTTAATGCTTCTTCGTAGGCATCGTCTTGTGTTTTGTATACACCTAAAATACCATCTGTTGTTTCAACTTCAAATTTTTTATCTGACAATTTTGTTACTTTTCCAATGACTTTTTTTCCAATTAACAATTCATCATGAGTTGATAATTCTTTAATTTCAACTTCAACTGGTTTATTTTTTTTCATCTGTAATATTTCAGTCCTTTCATGCATCGAACTCATATAGGATACCATATATTTTTGCCTTTGTTAAGAGAAAAAGAAGCTTTTTAGCTTCTTTCAGTCTCTAAACACATAATAACATCATACTGATTGTCAATTAGTGATTTTTCTAATTTAGTGGCATTTTTTTCGACAACTTGTATCACGATAATAACATTCTTTGTTTGACGATACACAATAATCTGAACGATATTAAATTTATCTTGAGCTAATACTTTCGTTAAATCAGCCAACACACCAGGATGATCGTCTTTAATTGAAATCGCAACACGCGTCCCATTCTCTCCATAACCAGTAATAGCTAAAAAGGCACCAAATGCATCTGTACTAGTGATAATACCTTGAATAGTCCTGTTAACATCCACAACAGGCAACACACCAATATTATACTCACGCATAATCTTGATGGCTTCTTCAATAAATTCATCGGCCTTGATAGTATGAACGTCTTTAATCATCACATCGGCTACAGTCATTTTATTTAACAAATAATTCACTTCATACACGCTTAAGCTGGTTGCTTTTGACGGCATCGCTTCTTGAATTGTTCCTTCAGTGACCAATCCAACTAATTGATCGTCTTTTACAACTGGCAAACGGTGAATATTTTTTTGTTTCATTAAGTCCATTGCTTGAAAAACAGGTGTTTCAGGGGAAGTCGTAATCACTTCTGTTGACATATAGTCTTTTACTAACATAACTCTATCCTCCTAAATAAGCTTTCTGTACTTCTTCACTTTCTAATAACTCTTTACCGCTTCCTTTAAGCACCACTTGACCTGTTTCTAATACATATCCTCTATCAGAAAGTTTCAACGCCATATTGGCATTTTGTTCGATTAAAAGAATGGTTGTTCCTTGTTTGTTAATCCGTTCGATAATATGAAAAATCTCACGAATAAAGATAGGTGCAAGTCCCATTGATGGTTCATCCAGTAATAATAAATCTGGTTTAGTCATCAACGCTCGCCCCATAGCAAGCATTTGTTGTTCTCCACCTGAAAGTGTTGCGGCATCTTGTTTTAATCTTTCTTTCAACACAGGGAACGTTTCAAAAATATAATCTAAAATTTCTTTTTTCTCATCATGATTATTATGAATAAAGCCACCAAGCTCTAAATTTTCCATAACAGTCATCCCCGCAAAAATATGACGACCTTCAGGCACTTGAACTAAACCACTTTTCACAATAGCTGGAGCTGACTTTTTCGTTAGATCTTCATTATTGAATGTCATCGAACCACCTGAAGGTTTAACTAATCCTGATAAACTTTTTAGAATAGTCGTTTTCCCAGCTCCGTTAGCCCCAATTAAACTAACTATTTCACCCTGATTTACTTCAAAAGACACATCTTTTACTGCCTGAATCATGCTATAATGCACAGATAAATTTTCAACTTTTAACATTACTGTTCACCACCTAAATACGCCTGAATAACGCGTTTATCTTGCTTAATTTCTTCTGGTGTCCCTGAGGCAATCAATGCCCCATACTCTAATACATAAAGTCTCTCACAGACTTCCATAACTAACGACATATCATGTTCAATCAAGACAATAGTCAATCCAAATTCTTTTTGAATTCGTTTGATTAATTGGGTTAATTCTTCAGTTTCCTGTGGGTTCATCCCAGCTGCCGGTTCATCTAAAAATAAAATGCTCGGTTTTGTTGCTAACGCTCGGACGATTTCCAAGCGACGTTGTTCCCCATAAGGTAAATTTTTCGCTAAGTTATCTTTCTTGTCTTCTAATTCAAACAAACCTAATAATTTCGTTGCTTCTTCTATCATTTTATCTTCTTTTTTATAAAAAGAAGGCAAACGTAACATACCAGATAGTACACTTTCTTTAGCATTAGCTGTCATAGCAATTAATACATTATCAAGAACTGTTAGGTCTTTAAATAAGCGAATATTTTGAAATGTTCGACTAATACCTAATTGCGCAATTTTAAACGGAGAAATACCATTTAACGTCATTGTCTTACTATCATGTGTTAATTCAATACTTCCTGAACTTGGTTCATAAACACCTGTAATCAAGTTAAAAAGCGTCGTTTTTCCCGCTCCATTTGGGCCGATTAAACCAATCAACTCATTATCACCAAAATGTAAATTTAAATCCTGAATGGCAGCTAATCCACCAAAATTCTTTGTCAAATGACTAATGTTTAACTCAGACATGTTGTTTACCTCCTTTACTCAATAATTTTTTCACTGAAAATTCTTTTGTTCCTAATAAGCCAGAAGGTTTGAAAATCATGATGATAACTAGAGCAAACGCATAAATTATCATACGAATGGCACCAAAATCTTGTAAATACATATTCAATACACCAAGTAAAACGGCCGCTACAACAGTTCCTGTCATGCTTCCAACTCCACCAAATACTACGATGATTAGAATATCGATTGATTTCATAAAATCAAAGTTCCCTGGCACAATCGTTTGAACATAGCTTGAATACATTCCCCCAGCAACGGCTGCGGTCATGGCACCAATCACAAAAGCAACCACTTTATACTTTGTCACATTCACACCCATAGATTCTGCTGCGATTAGATTCTCTCGAACAGATAACGTCGCACGTCCTGCTGCGCTATGAATATAATTTGTCATCAAAATCAATGTGATACAAACAAATAAATAAACCATTGACCATGTTACAAAAGGAGGAATACCAAATAATCCGGCTGGACCATTAGTGATTTGATCCATATTCATAATCAATGAGCGAATAATTTCAGATACACCTAATGTTGCAATGGCTAAATAGTCACCAGAAAGACGCAGAGTTGGAATACCAACTAAAAGTGCCACAATTCCTGAAAGAATACAACCTAAAACTAATCCAATTAAAAACCCAACAATTGACGGCATCTTTATTGTCATAATTGCCGTTGTATAAGCTCCAATCGCCATAAATCCTGCATGTCCCAAAGAAAATTGACCAGAAATACCAATAACCAAGTTAAGTCCAGCCGCTAGAATAATGTTGATACCAATCATTACTAATGTTGTTTCGACAACAGGTGACATCAATCCAGTCGAGTAAGTGATTGCCAGCATCGCAAAAATAACGACCATTATCGCTAACCAAATCCCATTTATTTTCAATCGTTCTTTCATTGTTATCACCTACACTTTTTCCTTAATATTTTTACCTAATAATCCAGATGGTTTAACAAGTAATACAATAATTAAAATCAAGTAAACGGCTGCATCTCGATAAGCTGTAAACCCTAAAGCACTCACGACCGTTTCGATGATACCGATCGCAAACCCACCAAGTGCGGCACCTGGAATAATCCCTATTCCACCAAACACGGCAGCGATAAACGCTTTAAGACCAGGAGCAACACCCATCATTGGGTCTATACTATTATAGTAAAGACCAATTAATACACCACCTGCAGCAGCTAATGACGAGCCAAGTGCAAAAGTAAATGAAATGGTATAATTTACATTTATCCCCATTAATTGAGCTGCTTCGGGATCAACACTTGCTGCACGCATGGCACGCCCCATTTTTGTTTGTTGCACGATAAATTGTAATAACAGCATTAAGAAAATTGACGTTGCGATAATCACGAGTTGAATTTTACTAATTTGGCATATGCCTAAATCATAAGTTATATTTTTCATTAATTGAGGATAAGGTTTTGTATCTGCTCCCACGAAATAGATCATTAATGATTGTAGTAAGAATGATACCCCTATTGCTGTAATAAGCGCTGCAATACGTGTTGAATTTTTAAGTGGACGATAAGCTAAAAATTCAATCAACATCCCTAAAATCGCACAGATAATCATAGATGTTAAAAGTGTTAAAACTAAGCCAAAACCAAAGTTATTAGCCACATAGTACCCAATAAAAGCACCAATCATATATATTTCACCATGAGCAAAATTGATTAACTTTATAATTCCATACACCATTGTATACCCTAGGGCTAATAGTGCGTAAATACTTCCTAATGAGAGTCCATTGACTAATTGTTGAAGGACATTCATTGTTTCTCCTCCTTTTGAAAAACCAAGGAACTCTTGTCCAGTCCCTTGGTTTTCATGATTTTTTACGGATTTACCACTTCTGCTGTGTTTTCTTCGCCTTTTTCAAGTCCGATTACAACAGCTGGTTTTTTCGGATTATGATTTTTATCCATTGTCATGGTACCTGTCACACCTTCAAAGTCTGTTAATGTTGCTAAACCTTTTGTTAATGCTTCACTTGTATTTTCTTTTTCAGCTTCTAAAGCAGCTTTAACCATGTAAACAGAATCATATGCTAACGCATTAAATGAGCTTGGTGTTTTACCATACTCTTTTTTAAATGTCTCAATAAATGTTTTTACTTTATCTGAAGCAGGTGCTTTTTCAGAAAAATGAGCCGTATAGTAGATATTACTCATATTTTCATCACCAGCAATATCAATTAATTTAGAATCTGAGAATCCATCAGCCCCGATAATTGGCTGTTCAATTCCCATTTCACGTGCCTGTTTGATGATTAAACCAGCTTCTTCGTAATAGCCTGGTAAGTAAATAAAATCAAAATCTTTGTCTTTTATTTTTGTTAGAATGGCTTTAAAATCTTTATCTTTCGCATTAAATTTTTCATCAGCCACAATGTCACCTTTAAATGTCTCTTTAAATGATTTAGTTAATCCTTTTGCATAATCACTTGATACGTCTCCAATGATCACTGCTTTTTTCGCTTTCAAATTATCAGTTGCATAGTTAGCTAAGATAACCCCTTGGAAAGAATCTTGAAAGCATGTTCTAAAAATATATTCTTGAACTGTTCCATTATTTACTGTAATAGAATCATCGGTCCCAGATGGTGTGATAATTGGGACTTTGGCTTTTGTTGCGTTTGGACTAGCTGCTTTTGTCGCACCGGATGTTGCTGGACCGATCATTCCAATGACATTGTCGCTTGTTGTTAAACTCGTTGCAATTGTTGCTGCTTCGGCCGTATCACTTTTATTATCTTTGACAACTAAATCAATTTTCTTACCGTTAATCCCACCGGCTTTATTGATTTCTTTCACTGCAAGTTCGGCACCTTCTTTTTCTTGGTTACCATACCCAGCAGCTGCACCAGATAATTCCATGTTTAAACCAATTTTGACTGTATCAGCATCTTTTTGTGATTTCGTATTTTGAGCAGTTCCTCCACCCGGTGTTCCACAAGCAGATAACAATAACGTTGCACCCATAAGCATTCCTAGAATTTTTTTCATTTTACTTTCCTCACTTCTTTATTAGAATTAAATAAGTTATTTATTAATATAAGTTAATATTAAATATAAGTCAACAGAATTTTCAGACAATTCTAAAATAAAAAAATAGACCGTTAATAAAAAAGGTCTAAGTTAACTTTTAAGTCATTTATTTTTTTCTCTTTTATATGGTCCACGA
This sequence comes from Vagococcus changpingensis, assembly GCF_058211775.1. Taxonomy (NCBI): domain Bacteria; kingdom Bacillati; phylum Bacillota; class Bacilli; order Lactobacillales; family Enterococcaceae; genus Vagococcus; species Vagococcus changpingensis. Next base: position 84,364 of record NZ_JBYVZB010000001.1, on the reverse strand, counting down.
TATGTCTCATCTGGATTTTTCCTGATGCTAAATGTTGGTGGTACATAGTCAATGCCACCTTTAACAAAAGGGTGACATCTTAAAATACGAGCCGTACCCATGATAAATCCTTTAATCGCTCCATGATAATTTACCGCATCAATCATATACTGAGAACACGTTGGATGATAACGACAACTTTTAGGAAATAAAGGAGAAATAAATTTTTGATAAAAACGAACAGGTAAAATGATAATTTTTTTCATCATATCTTCCTAACAATTTAAAAAATAACCACCAACATAAGAGTTGATGGTCATTAGTTATTTTACAAAATCTAGTATATGGTGCCATGTCGATGGATTAAAGGCATCACTTGATTGCCCTTTTCCAACATAGACATACCCTATAAAAATACCTAGGAAAAATAATCCAATCAATAATAGAATCACAAAAATAACTAGCATCAATTGTATGACTACTCTTTTAGTTATTGAACTCAATTAAATTTCCTCCTTCATTATAGAGCTTAACTTACTACTTCTGCCATTGATTCATGAGCAACATCTTCATCAACTCTTTCGATTGTTGCACCAAGGTTGGCTAATTTTTCATGGAATTTATAGTATCCACGGTCTAAATGCTCTAATCTAGTCACTCGTGTTTCATCTGTTGCAACTAATCCAGCAATAATCAGAGCTGCTGCTGCACGTAAATCTGTTGCACTAACTTGTGCTCCTTGAAGCTTTGGAACACCACTAATATAAGCCACACTATTGGAAATACGGTATTTAGCACCCATACGTTGTAATTCGTCTAAATGTTGGAATCGATTTTCAAAAACAGTTTCTGTTAACACACTATCCCCTGAGGCTAATACCATCAAGACACTCATTTGTGCTTGCATATCTGTTGGAAACCCAGGATGTGGTAGTGTTTTAATATCCGTTGGTTTCAAATATTTTGGTCCAATGACACGAATCCCATTTTGTTCATTAATAATATCTACACCCATTTCCACTAATTTAGAAATCAGCGGACTATTATGTTCTGCCACAGCATCTTCAATAAAAACATTTCCTTGCGTTGCAGCTGCTGCTACCATAAAGGTCCCGGCTTCAATACGATCCTGCACCACGCTATGCTCTGTCCCGTATAAATCAGTTACCCCTTCAATGCGAATCGTTTCTGTCCCAGCACCAACGATTTTAGCTCCCATTTTATTTAAATAGATGGCTAAATCGACAATTTCAGGTTCTCTTGCAACATTCTCAATCACTGTTGTCCCTTTTGCACGGACAGCAGCCATCATAATATTTTGAGTGGCACCCACACTTGGAAAGTCTAAATAAATTCTGGCACCAACTAATTCATCAGCAACAGCTTCAATGTATCCATTTTGTTGCGTAATTTTAGCTCCTAATGCTTGAAACCCTTTCAAATGTAAATCAATTGGTCGTGTTCCAATTGCACAACCACCAGGCATGGCAACTTTAGCTCGACCAGTACGAGCTAAAAGTGGTCCCATCACAACAATAGAGGCTCTCATTTGGCTAACATATTCAAATGGGGCTTCTGTTTCTAATTCTTTTGTTGCATCGATTTTAATCGTGTTTTCTTCTTCAATAAATTCGATATCTGTATTTAAATACTTAATGACATTATTCATTGTAAATACATCAGACAAAATTGGCGCATTGGTAATAGTTGTTTTTCCTTTATTAGCAAGTAATGCTCCCGCTAAAATAGGCAATACAGCATTTTTTGCTCCTTCGATTTTAACGCTTCCTTCTAGGCGATTTCCACCGCGAACTGCTATATATTCCATTAATTTTTCCCTCCATAAATATAAGGAACTTATTACAAATCCTAATCAGTATACCATGATTTTATGGAAAAAGAAATTCATTCATATTTTCCTAATAATTTTCTTAGAGAACCATTCCCTCAAAAAAATTTCGCACTAGAAAAATTACTTCTAAAAAGAAGTTACTCACTTGAAACCCAATTGCTACAGATAAAAAAACATATGCTAAACGGATTTGTCTATCATACTGTACTCCTTTTTTAAATAGAACATCAAGTCGCAACGAATTTAACGTCCAAAAGGTTAAGTAAATAAAAATAAAATGGCTCAAGATCCTAACTAACGCATCAATTCCAAAAACTGACATATCCTCACCTCCACTTTCATTATAAAAGAGAAGAAGGTAAAGAAACAAATGTTTCTTTACCTTCTTTTATTCGCCACATTAAGCCGATTTAACGCTCGATAGAGTGCTATTTCAGCCCTAGCCATATCAATCGATTGATTTTGCTCGTTTTTAGCAGCTTCAATTTTTTGTTCTGCACGCTTCTTAGCTTGTTCAGCTCGTGAGATATCAATATTTTCTCCTGTTTCAGCACTGTTAGCAACAATTGAAACCACGTTGTCACGCACTTCAATAACGCCACCATTTACTGCAACCCAGTCGTTAACATTTTCTTCTCTATCAATCCGTACAGCATCAATTTTTAAAGGGGCAATCAACGGGCAATGTTTGGGCAAAATACCAAGCGAACCTGCTTGAGTATTTGCAACCAAAAATTTTGCTTCGTGCTCATAAATCAATCCATCTGGCGTAACAATATTAACCATAAAGGTACTCATAATGACTTTCCCTCCTTGTTAGTAGCCCATTTTTTCTGCTTTTTCAACTGCTTCTTCAATGCGCCCAACACTTCTGAAGGCTTCTTCAGGTAAGTGGTCATATTCGCCGTCTAAGATTGCTCTAAATCCTCTAATTGTTTCATTCAATGGTACATAGCTACCAGGTTGTCCTGTAAATTGCTCAGCCACGTGGAAGTTTTGTGATAAGAAGAATTGGACACGTCTAGCACGTCCTACTACTACTTTTTCTTCATCACTTAACTCATCCATACCAAGTATCGCAATAATGTCTTGCAATTCTTTATAGCGTTGTAATAAACGTTGCACTTCTGTGGCCACTTTATAATGTTCTTCACCAACAATATCTGGCTCTAAGGCACTTGAAGATGATGCCAACGGATCTACCGCTGGATAAATCCCTTGTTCTGTCAAACGACGTTCCAAGTTAGTTGTTGCATCTAAATGCGCAAAGGCTGTTGCTGGAGCCGGGTCAGTATAGTCATCGGCAGGAACATAAATCGCTTGAATTGATGTGATTGATCCATCTTTTGTCGAAGTGATACGTTCTTGTAACTGTCCCATTTCAGTTGCTAACGTTGGTTGGTAACCAACGGCTGAAGGCATACGTCCTAAAAGAGCTGACACTTCAGAACCTGCTTGAGTAAAACGGAAAATGTTATCAATAAATAGTAACACATCTTGTTTTTCTTCATCACGGAAATATTCTGCCATAGTCAAACCAGTTAAAGCTACACGCATTCTGGCACCAGGTGGCTCGTTCATTTGTCCAAACACCATGGCTGTTTTTTTGATAACACCAGATTCCTTCATTTCAAAGTAAAGGTCGTTACCTTCACGTGTACGTTCACCAACACCGGCAAACACTGATAACCCACCTAATTCTTGAGCGATATTGTTAATCAACTCTTGAATTAACACTGTTTTACCTACTCCGGCACCACCGAACAGTCCAATTTTACCACCTTTTAAGTAAGGCGCTAGTAAATCGATAACTTTAATTCCTGTTTCTAATATTTCAGAGTTTGTACTTAATTCATCAAAAGCAGGTGCTTTTGCATGAATACTATCTCTTTCAATTTCGTCTCCAATAGGTTCACCTAAGTCAATAGTTTCACCTAATACGTTAAAGACTCTACCCAATGTTTCAGGACCAACTGGAACACTGATAGGACCTCCTGTATGAAGAACTTCCATTCCTCTTTGTAGTCCGTCTGTAGATTCCATTGCAATTGTTCGAACGATTCCATCACCAATTTCAAGAGTTGTTTCTAACACAACTTTATCTTTACTTCCAGCTTTATAAACGATTAACGCATCATTTATATCAGGTAATGCTTGGTCTAATGGAAAAGCCACGTCAACAACGGGACCAATGACTTGGGCTATTTTTCCTACTTTCATCTCAACAATTCCTCCCCGTCATTATTCTAAAGCAGCTGCTCCACCAACAATTTCTGTGATTTCTTCTGTAATGGCTGCTTGACGTGCTCGGTTATAAGAAATGGTCAAATCATCAATGATATTTGTCGCATTTTCTGTGGCACTCTTCATAGCAGTCATGCGGGCAGCGTGCTCTGCAGTTTTAGAATCTAAAACTGCTCCATATATTAAACTTTCAGCGTAAAGGGGCAGTAACGTATTTAAAATAGCGTCTGCTGAAGGTTCAAGAGTATACTCTTGTTCGTACGTTTCAGCTTCTTTAGCATCTAAGTCAACGATTGGTAAGATTTTTTCTGCTCTAAACGATGAGGATAGTGTATTAACATGATGGTTATAACATACATACAATTCATCAAACATCTCACTATTATACATTTGTAAAGCAGAGTTTACGATACGTCTTACCTCACTATAACTTGGGTAGTCGCTTAATCCTCTTAATTCATAAGCGACTGGTAAATCACGATGCTTGAAGAAATCTGAACCTGTTCCTCCAATAGCCATTAACACCACATTCATGCCGTCTTCTTCGTCTTTTTTGATGATTTCTAACATGTTTTTTAAAATTGAACTGTTATAACCACCTGCTAAACCTTTATCAGAAGTTACTACAATATATCCAACTGTTTTAACTGGTCGAGCAATAAGCATTTGCTGATACATTTCCATCTCTTGCTCAAAACCAGAAAAATCAGAATTATCTATCGCAGTTAACTGTGAAGAAGCCAAATGAGTTGTCATACTTCTTACTTTAGAAGCATACTCTTGAAAGCGTCTTGATGATTGTTCAGATTTCGTCAATTTAGAAGCTGCGACCATTTGCATGGCACTTGTAATTTGACTGGTCTTTTTTGTTGAAGCTATTCTCTTCTTAATATCAATAAGTGAGCCGCCCATGTTCAATCACCACTTTCTAAGATTGTTTTACTTCATCTGCAACAGAGAATTCACTAGAACTAAAAATTCCTTTAAATTCATCGATTGCTTTATCCATATCTTCTGGATTTGGTAATCCTTTTGTTGTACGGATCGTATCAAAGATTGCTGGATAGTTATTATCCACGTATTCAAATAATTCACGCTCAAAACGTAAAATATCTACTACAGGAATAGTATCCAAAAATCCATGAGTCAAGGCATAAAGAATTAAGACTTGTTTTTCAACAGCCAATGGTTCATGCACATTTTGTTTTAGTACTTCAACAGTTCGTTTACCACGGTTTAATTTAGATTGAGTTGCCTCATCCAAATCAGAACCAAATTGAGTAAAGGCTTCTAACTCACGGTAACTTGCCAAATCAAGACGAAGTGTACCTGCAACTTTTTTCATTGCTTTGATTTGAGCAGATCCCCCAACACGTGATACTGATAACCCAGCATCAATCGCAGGACGAACACCTGAGTAGAACAAATCACTTTCTAAGAAGATTTGTCCATCAGTAATAGAAATAACGTTTGTTGGAATATAAGCAGAGATATCTCCCGCTTGTGTTTCAACAAATGGTAAGGCAGTCATTGATCCGCCACCTAATTCATCACTCAATTTCGCTGCTCTTTCAAGTAAACGAGAATGTAAGTAGAATACATCTCCAGGGAACGCTTCACGACCTGGTGGACGACGTAATAGTAATGAGATTTCACGATAAGCTGCTGCTTGTTTTGATAAATCATCATATACGACTAATACGTGTTTTCCATTATACATAAACTCTTCACCCATACTTGCTCCAGCATAAGGTGCTAAATAAAGTAATGGGGCTGGTTGTGATGCACTGGCAGACACAACAATTGTGTAGTCCATTGCACCATATCTTTTCAAGATTTCAACTTGGTTACGTACAGTTGATTCTTTTTGACCAATTGCAACGTAAATACAAATCATGTCTTGATCTTTTTGATTTAAGATTGTGTCAATCGCAATGGTAGTTTTACCAGTTTTACGGTCACCAATGATTAACTCACGTTGTCCACGTCCAATAGGTACTAATGCATCAATTGCTTTCCATCCTGTTTGTAGTGGTTCTGATACTGATTTACGAGCCATAACACCAGGAGCTGCTGCTTCAATTGGTCGTGTTTTGGTTGTAGCGATTTCGCCCATACCATCAATAGGTTGTCCTAAAGGATTAACCACGCGTCCAATTAATGCTTCACCAACAGGTACTTCCATAATACGTCGTGTACGTTTTACTTTGTCGCCTTCACGTATTTGTTCAAAATCCCCTAAAATGATAATACCGACACTATCATTTTCTAAGTTTTGAGCCATACCATAAACACCATTATCAAATTCCAATAATTCTCCCGACATGGCATTTTCTAATCCGTAAGCACGAGCAATACCGTCACCAACATAGGAAACTGTTCCAACTTCATCTACTGTTAACGATTCTTCGTATTTAGCAAGTTGTTGTTTAATATGCGAACTAATTTCTTCCGCTTTTATACTCATGTATCTCACCTCTCACCTTGTCGTTAAACATAAACATCAAGCCAATAATTTAGCATGAATATTATTTAATTCTGTTCTCACACTTTGATCAATGATTCGATGTTCTGATTCGACAATCATTCCACCCATTATGCTTGGGTCTAATTTTGGTCGTAAAACAACTTTATTTGCATGAAATTGTTTTGCCAAACGTTTTTCTAAGTCATGTCTTTGTTCAAGTGATAATGCAACAGCTGTGGTTACATTTACTACAATGATACCAAATTGATCATAATAAAGATGCTCATACTCATCAATAATATCAAGCATTTCATTCATACGACCATAATCATAAACCGTATGGATAAATTTGGCCAATGTATCACTAAAACTATTTTCTAAATCTTTTACAATATTCACTTTTTCAAAAATGGATAAACGATCATCTGATAGTATATCACCTAAATCTGGTACTTCATGATAAATTTCTCTAAGTTGTAATAATTCTTGGTAGATTTCATTTATCATATTTAATTGAGTTGCTTCGGTAAATAACGCTTTACCATAAGTTCTTGCGACACTAAATTTCTTATTCATTGTCATCAACTCCTAGCTTATCAATACTTGATTGAACCAACTCTTGATGAGCACTAGCTGACAATTCCTTTTTAAGTATTTTAGAAGCAATTTCAATAGATAAGTCTGCGACTTCTTTTTTAGCATCCGCCAATAAACGTTCTCTTTCAAGACGTAAATCTTCTTGGGCTTGTTTTTTCATTCTTGTTGCATGTTCTTGAGCTTCTACAATAATCGCATGAGCATTATTCTCAGCAACATCTTTTGCTTGAGCAATAATACTTTGTGCTTCAGTACGAGCTTCTTTTAATTCCACTTCTCTTTGTTTGGCTAAATTAGCAGCGTCTATTTTTGATTGTTCTGCACTATCAATATCGCCAGCTATTTTGTTTTCTCGTTCGTCTAACATCTTTGTTAGAGGTCCCCAAGCAAATTTCTTTAACGCTAATAACAATACAAGAAATGAAACAGAGACAAATAAAATGGTACTAAACGTTGTTTGTCCAGAACTTGCAATCACTAATTGATTCATCATGTGATTACGACACATCCTTCCCTGACTTTCATTTAATTACAACTTTTTAACCCTTGCTTGTATATGTTATTTAAATAATAATAATAAGGCAATAACGACACCAATGATAGGGATCGCTTCAATTAAGGCAACCCCAATAAACATAGTACTTCTTAATTGACCTGATAATTCTGGTTGACGTGCCATTGATTCTAATGTTTTAGAGATAACTTTACCATTACCATAACCTGCTCCGATAGAAGCTCCTAAAACTGCGATAGCTGCTGCAATATATTGCATAACAATTCTCCTCCTAAAAATGTTTTTATACGTTTACTTATACTTCTTCTACTTCTACTTTATGTGAGATATAAACCATCAATAAAGTAGCGAAAATAAATGCTTGAATTCCACCAATGAAAAGCGAGAAGGCTTGCCATATCACTTCAAGTGGCAGAGCCAAAATAAATTTCGTTGGACTACTTGATCCTAACCCTGCAATTAACGATAGTAACACTTCACCTGCAAAAATATTACCGTAAAGACGTAAACCAAGTGTTAATACATTAGTAAATTCTTCTATTAACTTGATTGGTAATAAAAAGCCGACTGGTTTCATATAACTATTAACAAAGTAACCTTTAACACCTTGTTTTTTGACCCCATAATAATTAGCCAAAATAATCGCAATAAATGCGAGTGTCAAAGTTACGGTTGGATCAGCGGTTGGGCTCTTCCATAATGATACATCACTTGGGAATAAAGTCACTTTTGTAATGAGTCCTAAAGTATTTGATACTAGCACAAACATGAAAAAAGTAAATGCCAATAAATGGTACTCTTTTACTTCGTTCTTCTCAACGTTATCACCTACGATACCACGAACAAAGTCAACAAGTGCTTCCATGACATTTTGTTTACCAGTAGGTTTAAGCTTTAAGTTTCGTGTACAAAAATACACTAATCCAAAGACAATCAAACAAGTTAATATAGTCATACTTACGACCGTTCCATCAAATGTTAAACCTCCAATGGTAAACAACCAGGATTTTTCTTCCACCACATTTCACCCCTTTTCTTCTCAATATTAAAACAAATTCAGAAGTTTTTTAGCTTCTGTAACAGTGTATGAAAAAATGTTTTTTGATACATACATTTTTCCACATAGGAATACATCGATAGACTGTTACTATCGAAACTATAATACCACCAAATGATAAATAACACAAAGTAAATCAGTAGAATTCTCACAACTTTCATACAAAAAAATTGACAAATGAAAACTTGGTTAAAACATACTCAAAATAATGAAATTTAACCTCTTTGTTAATCCAGTTGTTTTTAAAAAGTCTTACTTTACCCCCCTAATTAGTCACCTCCATAAAAAAAGTATAAAGACACCTTCCAAAATGATTATCTTTACACAAAGAATTAAACTTTGATCGTTTGATAATCCACTTTAGCAAGTGTCATCAGCTCAGAAATACCGAGCCTGTATAAGGAACAACATCCTTATGTCTCCCCATGCTAACATGCTTAGTAAAAAAAAAGACAAACAACGACTAAAATGTACGTTGTTTGTCTCTCAAAGCTCGGTTAATTTCACGGTTCATATCTTTTCGTTTTAAATCTTCTCGTTTATCATATTGCTTTTTCCCTTTTGCTAACCCTAGTAACACTTTAGCAAAACCATCTTTAATGTATAGCTTCAACGGAATCAACGTCACACCAGGATTTTTCATTTCTGTTTCAATTTTGATGATTTGTTTTTTATGAAGTAATAATTTCCGTGTTCTTAATGGGTCATGATTAAAAATATTCCCTTGTTCATAAGGACTGATATGAACATTCATTAAATAGGCTTCACCATTACGAACTCTAGCAAAACCATCTTTTAAGTTAACACGGCGTTGTCTAATGGATTTTATTTCGGTTCCTTGAAGCACAATACCAGCTTCAAAAGTCTCAAATACTGCATAATCATGACGAGCCTTACGATTTTGAGCAATTAAATTTCCTTCACCTTTAGGCATGAGTCATCCCTCACTTTTTCTTTTTCTTCGGTTTTTTATTCACAGATTTATAAAAAGGTTTTTTACCATTCTTGCCTTTTTTTCCCTTTTTAGAATCATCTGATTTGCCAAATGATTTTTTTGGATCTTTGCGTCGATTTGATGAAGATGACTTTTTATTTTTTTTCGGTAATTCAATTTTTTCGGTCAATGGTTCAGCTGATAACAAGTCAAAATCAATTTCTCGTGTGTCAACATCCGCTTTAGTTAATTTCACACGAACTTTTTGACCGATTTTATATACTTTACCTGTTCGCTCACCAACAAACGCCATATGAGTTTCAATAAAATGATAATAATCATCTTTCAACTGATTAACATGAACTAATCCTTCTATTGTATTAGGTAATTCTATGAACATACCAAATTTAGTAATAGATGTGATAATACCATCAAATTCTTCGTCAACTTTATCTTGCATAAATTCTGTTTTCTTCAGTTTATCGGTTTCACGCTCAGCTTCAACTGCTCGTCGCTCCATTTTAGAACTATGATCCGCAATATCTGGAATTAACTCATCCCATTTTTGCTTGATTTTATCTGTTACTTTTTCTTTTTCATATGACTTAATTAATCGATGAACAATTAAATCAGGGTAACGTCTAATTGGTGAAGTAAAATGGGTATAGTCATCTGCGGCTAATCCGTAATGACCCACTGGATCTTCCGAATATTTTGCTTGTTGCATACTGCGAAGTAACATCATACTCACAACCGGTTCTTCTGGTCGTCCATTCACTTGGTCTAACACTCGTTGCAGCTCTTTTGGTGATACCGCATCTTTTTTCCCTTTTACCATGATACCAAAATTTGTCATAAACTCTAAGAAACGCTGAACTTTTTCTTCTTTTGGATGCTCATGAATACGATAAATAAATGGCAATTGTTTATCCGTATAAGTCTTCGCGACTGTTTCATTTGCAGCTAACATAAAGGACTCAATTAGTCTTTCAGCTGCTTTTCTTGTACGTAATTTTATATCTACCGGATGACCTTCTGCATCTACCACAATATAGGCTTCTCTATCTTCAAACGAGATTGCCCCACGATTTGCTCGTTTGCTCTCTAGAATTTCGTGTAACTCATTCATCAAATGAAACATTGGAACAAGTTTACTATATTGTTTGATTGTGTCATCATTCGTTCCTTCAATAATATCATTCACTTCATCATAGGTCATTCTAGCCGTTGAATGAATCACTGTTTCAAAAATATCATGTGAGACGACATCCCCCTCACCATTTATTTCCATTTCACATGCCATGGCTAAGCGGTCTACATTTGGATTAAGTGAACAAATACCATTTGATAATTTTCTAGGTAACATTGGAATCACACGATCAGTCAAATACACACTCGTTGCGCGATCACTTGCCTCAGCATCTAACGGGCTATTTTCTGTCACATAGTGTGACACGTCTGCAATATACACACCTAAAAAGTAATTGCCATTGTCTAATTTCTCAACCCGAACGGCGTCATCTAAATCTTTTGCTTCCGCTCCATCAATTGTCACAACTACTTCTTTTCTTAAATCCACCCGATGCTGTAACTCACTTTCTAATACTTCATCTGGTAATTCTTCTGCTTGTTTTAATGTGGCTTCATCAAAGTCAGTAGGAATTCCTAGCTGTAACACAATCGACAAAATATCCATTCCTGGATCATTTTTGTGGCCAACCACTTGTTTTACTAATCCTTCAAAACTATTAGTATAGCCAACTTCAGGATAGTGCGTCACTTCGACAGCCACGACACTCCCATCTTCAGGTAAAATCCCTTCCGAAGCAATAAACACTTTGTAACGACTTAGTTTTTTATCTTTTGGTGTTACCACACCATAAAGACCCGTTTCTTGCTGCTCACTTTCTGTAAAGAGTGTAAAAATACCTACTATTTGGCTGATGCCTCGCTCAATAATTTTAACTACTTTTCCTTCTGGTGCTTGGTCTTCCAATGGATTACCTGCTTTTAATATCTCGATTTCAACTTTATCTCCTTCAAGAGCATAACCAGTCTCATCTCGACTAATAAAGACATCTGAATCCTCTCCCTCAACCGTAACAAAGCCAAATCCTCGTTCATTTGAACGAAACACGCCTTCAAGAACCGTTTCTTTTGTGACTAATTTTATTTTTCCTTTTTGATTAAACGTCACAAGTTGCTCTCTTTCCATCTGAGCGATAGCTTGAACTAATTCTTTAAAATCATTGCTTTTTTGTAAATCCAGCATTTCTGCTAATTGTTCGACTGAAAATGACTTTTTTTTACTAGAGGTCATTGTCTCTAAAATTGTTTCTTTTAATGTTTTTCTCATACTTCCTCCTATTCCCATGATAGTTTTTGAATAAATTGAACCACATCTTGTTCAAATTGAATTTTATCATGGCTCACTGTGATGACATGAGTGCTATTTGGATACCAATGGACTTCAACAAACGCCTTTTTCATACCTCTTGCTGCATCATAAACGCCTTCTGCACGCACCATTTCATCTTTGGCTGATTGTGCGAGAAAAATTGGTTTTTCTACATCAGATAATCCGTCATAAACGGTTTGGACTGTTCCACTGATATCCTTTAGTTGAGTATCTAAAGGCTCTTTTATCGTATCAATTTTTTGTGTTTTTTCTTCTACTGAAAGATTTAATTGATCATAACGGTATTCACAATATTTCAAAAAATTAGGGTAAATATTGGTTGTATCCGTTGGGTCAAGTGGAGAAGAAAATGCTCCTCCACCAACAAATAAATCAGGATAAGTTTCAAGCAACTTCATTGCAAATAATCCACCCATTGATAAACCAAATACAGCAAATTGTGTATGTCCTTCTTCTTTTAAAAAGTCTATCGCACGCTTAGCATCTTGCCACCATACATCAGACGTTTGTTCTAAAATATCCATTGGATCATTTGTCCCATGACCTGTAAACATTGGAGCATAAACAGAATAACCTGCTCTTTCAACTCTTCTAGCTAATGCTCTGACATCATTTGAACTCCCTGTATAAGCATGGAATAATAACACAGCTTTATTGCTTACTTTTGAATAAAATGGTTCTATTTTCATTTATTTAACTCCCTTCAAACATATCTGCTAAGTTATTATAACAATAAAAAAATCTCCTGTCATAACAGGAGATACATTAACATTATTTTGATGACAAATACGCAAGCGCAATAGCCACTGCAACCCATGCAATACCCATAACCGTTGTTGCACGTTTCATAAATGCTTCAAACCCACGAGCTTTTGTTTTACCAAATAATTCAGTTGCACCACCTGAAAACGCACTAGCAGCACTATTTTGCTTACTTGGTTGCATCATCACAGCAATAATAATTAAAATGGATAAAACTAACATTAGGGTTAATAGAAATTGATACATATTAACTCTCCTTATCTTGATCTCTAATCATCTGTTCAATTTTATCATACCTTTTTCAATAATACCAGTGCGAAACAAACAGAAGATTATGCCATCTTACCGCCTACCGCATAGTTTCCTTTTGTCATATCAGAAATAACAATATGCACATTTTCAGTTTTGGCTCCAGTATTTTTAACAATGGCTTCAGTCACATCTTTTACTAATGCTTCTTTTTGTTCTAGTGATCTTCCTTCTAATAATTCAATATGGACAAGTGGCATATTAAAACACTCCTCTTATTCTTTTACCCTATTATAACAAATTTCCTTATGATAAGTCTAAAATTTCAAAAGGACAATATTGTTTCTATTTTCGACCTATTAACCTTATTTTTAACTAAAAGTAATGATAGTAAGCCAAACAAATAGATTTTAACGTTAACTCTCACTATACTCATACGTGCATTAAACATCAAAAGGAGAGACACCATGAAAAAAACATTACTTATTTTATCTACATCTTTATTACTTATTTTAGGTGGTTGTACAGGCGAAAAGAAAGCAACTGAATCAAACAAGAAACAATCAGATGAATTAGTGGTTGCCACATCTGGCACACTATTTCCAAGTTCATACTACAATGATAAAAATGAACTCACTGGTTATGACATAGAAGTAACAAAAGAAATTGGGAAACGACTAAATAAAAAAGTAACCTTTAAAGAATTTAACGTTGATGGGATGCTATCAGCTGTTCAAACCAATAAAGCTGATGTGGCAGCAAATGATTTTTCAATCAATAAAAAACGTGAAGAAAAATTTAGCTTATCAGAACCCATCAAGTATTCATTCGGTAGCATGGTTGTTAGAAAAGAAGATAATTCAGGTATTGCCTCGTTAGACGACATAAAAGGAAAAAAAGCAGCCGGCGAAGCGTCTACTACCTACATGAAAGTTGCTGAGTCTTTAGGTGCTACCTTAGTGAATTACGACAACGCAACAAATGATCAATACATGACTGACTTAGTTAAAGGGCGTACAGATGTCATCTTAAACGATTATTATTTACAAAAAATGGCTGTTGCTGCCCTACCTGATATGCCTGTCAAAATTTTAGAAGATGTTTATTTTAATCCGTCATCTTCAGGACTTGTTATAAACAAAGACAATGCAGCATTAAAAAAAGACATTGATTCAGCAATTTCTGACATGAAAAAAGATGGAACTTTAGCAAAAATTGCCACATCTTTTTATGGTGAAGATATTTCTAAAAAGCCATCTGTCACCATTTCAAAAACAATTGAGGTTGAATAACCATGATAATTGATACAAAATTAATGGTTGAGTCTATCCCCTTTGTATTAAAAGGATTACCTTATACTTTATTAATCAGTATCGCCTCATTTTTTCTAGGGAATATTCTAGCGAGTGTGATTTATTTATTACGATTACTCAATCACAAAGTAATCAACCAATTTCTAATTATTTACTCGTCATTTTTTAGGGGTATTCCTGCTATTGTCTTACTTTTTGCCTTATATTTCGGTTTACCTATGCAACTAAATCCTATTATAGCAAGTATTCTGTGTTTTGGTTTGACGAGTAGCGCTTTTTTATCTGAAATTTTTCGTAGTGCCATGAGTAGTGTCAATCAAGGGCAATGGGAAGCATCAAAAGCTCTAGGTATGAAAAAATTGTTAATCATTCGAGAAATCATTATGCCTCAAGCCATCCGAATTGCCATTGGTCCTATGAGCAACGTCGCGATTGATTTAGTGAAAGGCTCTTCTCTAGCAGCAATGATTACGGTATCTGAAATTTTTCAGCAAGCAAAAATCATTGGTGGAAGAGAGTTCAATTTCTTATCCATGTACTTTTTAGTCGCCTGTATTTATTGGCTACTTTGTATATTAATTGAAAAAATACAATATGCTTTAGAAAAAAGATTTCCTATACTTTCTTAATTCTCTTAGCTATCGTAAAAAGCATGTCCTAAAAACTAGGGCATGCTTTTTATTTATTTTAATTTTAATCTTAATCCTAACATTGACAATAACATTCCTAAACTCATGATAAACAGATTTGATTTTTTATCAGATGTTTGTGGGAGACTTTTTTGTGTCTTCGTTTTTGTCTCAACTTGTTTTTCATCCACTGTATGATGACTGATAGATGTTTTTATCTGATTATTTATAGAAGTACCCTGTTGAATTTGTTCGTTTTGGCTTGATGATTTTACTTCTCTTGGTGTTTCCACTTCACTTGGTGTCTCCACTTCTCTTGGTGTCTCCACTTCACTTGGTGTTTCTACTTCACTTGGTGTTTCTACTTCACTTGGTGTCTCCACTTCTCTTGGTGTTTCTACTTCACTTGGTGTTTCCACTTCACTTGGTGTTTCCACTTCACTTGGTGTTTCTACTTCACTTGGTGTTTCTACTTCACTTGGTGTTTCTACTTCACTTGGTGTTTCTACTTCACTTGGTGTTTCTACTTCACTTGGTGTTTCTACTTCACTTGGTGTTTCTACTTCACTTGGTGTTTCTACT
>NZ_JBYVZB010000001.1:0-68756 GCF_058211775.1 Vagococcus changpingensis | reverse complement strand
ACTTCACTTGGTGTTTCTACTTCACTTGGTGTTTCTACTTCACTTGGTGTTTCTACTTCACTTGGTGTTTCTACTTCACTTGGTGTTTCTACTTCACTTGGTGTTTCTACTTCACTTGGTGTTTCTACTTCACTTGGTGTTTCCACTAAAACATTATTCTCATCAAGTTTCAAAGCATTCGTTAATTTTACTTTATCATTATCTGTTGCTACCACAAATTGAATATTATTAATATCTGTATAAGACGAAAAATTTAATGCCTCTTCAGAAACCGATAAATTTGGTGCAGAAAATGCGACTGATACTAAACTAGCAAAATCTCCACCCATAAATCCATTAGGAATCTCTTGTGTTCGGTTACCAAATGTAATGTCGGTTAATCCACTTAATTCATAAAAAGGATTTTTTCCATATGACACAACAGAATCAGGAATGGTTAAGCTTTTCAAATTAGGAATACTATAAAATGCTAAACGACCAATATGCTCGATTTTATTACCCAGAGATACTTCTTCTAATTTCAACATGTTTTTGAATGCCAAATTATCTATTTTTTCCAAGTTATTATTTAAGGCAATCTTTTTTAACCCAGTATTGTATTCAAATGCATTCTCACTAATCAACGTCACTGTATCCGGAACAACGTATTCCTTTGCATATTTATCAGCAGGATACGTGATTAATTCTGTTTGATTTTTATTAAATAATACGCCTTCATTTGATGAATACACTTGATTCTCATCATCAACTGAAATATCTTCTAGAGCAATTGCACCTGAAAAAGGAAATGCACCAATAGTGGTCACATTTTTCGGCAGATAGAATGAACGTAATTTTTTATTTGTTCTAAAAGCTCCCTCACCAATAGATGTCAATTTAGACGCTTTCGAAATATCAAAGGAAGATAAACTGTGATTAAATGTAAAAGCATTCTTTCCAATAGTTGTTACTGAGTCTGGTAAAGAAAATTGATTTAACCCTGAAAACGCAAAGGCATTATCTCCGATTGACTCCAATTGGCTTTCTTTTGGAATTGAAACAGACATTAAATTAATAGCACTATAAAACGCTTTTTCTTCTATTTTTCTAATGCTACTTGGCAACGAGAGAGTTTCAACATTTGAACCTGCTTCAGAAATCTGACCTGCCTCATCCTCATACGTTGTAAACGCAAAACTCCCTACACGAGTCACCGCATATTCTTTTCCATCAAACTCAACATATGAGGGAATGATGACATTAGTTGATAAATTAGGAATCGGCTGTTCACCATCCCCCACCTGAACTTCTAATTGACTTTCTTTATCATTAATGATTTTGTATATGACTCCTTGACTATCTTTAAAAAGTGTTGCCTGTTCCGTATCCAACATAACGACTTCATCTCTTATATCTGATGCCTCTACAACACTGCTATCTATATGACATCCAACCAAAATTAATGTACTCAATAATAAAACTTTTTTCATTCTATTCTCCTTTTTTAGGTATACCTAATTTTTTATTTTTGTTAATCTAAATTATAACGTTAGAAAGAATCAAGTCAAGTCCCTAAAGATGGATATTAAAATAAACCCTTGTATATAATAAAAAAACTTGTTATCAGGCAACCTTAGTAAGCCCAATAACAAGTATTTCTTAAATTATTCAGTTGGTTGTGTCACAACTAATAAATCTTCTTTAGCTGCTACTTCTTTTTTATTTAATGCTTCAATATTACTAAAAGCATTTGTATTAGTAACAATCATCATCACAGTAGGATCATAGCCTTTTTCTTTTAACAAGTCTAAATCAACTGTTCCTAATAAATCACCTTTTTTAACTATGTCACCACTTGTTTTTTCAGTTGTAAATCCTTCACCATTTAATTGCACTGTATCAATACCGATATGAATCAATACCTCAGCCTTTTTATCTGTCATAATACCGTACGCATGTTTTGAATCATACACAACAGTTAATTCACCATCAGCAGGGGCATACACGTTGCCATCAGTCGGAGAAATCGCAATCCCTTTCCCCATCATCTCTTGAGAAAATACCGGATCATTGACCTCTTTTAATTGAACAACTTCACCAGCAATTGGTGATTCTAACACATCATCTTGTACAGTTTTAATACTTTCCTCAGGATCTTCATTTATTTCTACTGCTGTATTAGTTGCAGCTCCAGATACAGTAGCTTCTGCAAACAGATGACCATTTTTCTTACCATATAAATAAGTTGTGATAAACGCTACAACAATGCTAATGACAATTCCTATCATGTAATAAGGAATTGATTTTGGTGCAATTGAAATGAAGCCAATCACACTAGCAGGTCCCATTGCAACAGCTAAAACATGAAAGAATCCAATAAATGTTGTTGCAACGGCTGAAGCTATCATTGCACAGATAAATGGAAACTTAAGTTTTAAGTTAACCCCAAAAATGGCTGGTTCTGTAATACCAAGTAAGGCTGAGATACTTGCTGAAGTTGCTAAGCTTTTTTGTTTCTCATTTTTTGTTAAAAACATCACGGCTAAAGCCGCCCCACCTTGAGCCACATTGGCCATAGAAGCCACTGGGAAGATAAATGAACCGCCTGTTTTAGCTACTTCTGCTAAAAGAGTCGTTTCAATAGCTGGAAAACTTTGGTGTAAACCAGTAATCACGATCGGTGAATAAAATAAACCGAATACTCCTAACCCAATTGCTCCTGTTGTATCATATAACCATACTAAACCATCAGTCAATCCATCAGATACACCACGCATGACAGGTCCTACGAACATAAACGTTAAGAACCCTGTAATAATCAATGCTAGCATCGGTGTAAACGTAAAATCAAAAGCATTTGAAATACGTTTATGGAAAAATTTTTCTAAAGTAGCTAAAATCCACGATACTGCTAAAACTGGTAAAACAGATCCTTGATAGCCAGCTTGTGCAACATCCATACCAAAAATATGCCAATAATTCATTGTACCATCTGCGATAGCATTTGCTACACCATACCCATTGACTAAATCTGGCATAACCATCGCCATCCCCATGGCCGCTCCTAGATACGGGTTACCACCAAAACGTTTGGTTGCAGAAAACCCAACTAGTATTGGTAAAAAAGCAAACGGTGCTGAAGCTAATAAATTAATAATTCCTGCATAATCTTGTAACACCGGGTACATTTGAACCACTGATTGAGGGCCAAATAACTGTTCAGCTGTTAAGACATTATTTAACGCCATCAACAAACCACCAGCAACTAACGCTGGAACAATTGGAACAAAAATATCAGATAATACTTTAATAAAGTCCATGATTGGATTTTGTTTTTTTCCAGTTGCTGCTTCTTCTTTAACTTCTGAAGTTGATACTTCTTTGACATTGGTTAAAGCAACTAATTCTTTATAGACTTTATTCACCTCACCTGCCCCAATAATAATCTGAAATTGCCCATTTACTTCAAACGTTCCTTTAACTGCATCAATATTATCTAAAGCAGCTTGATTCACTTTACCAGAATCTTTTAACACTAACCTTAAACGGGTGGCACAATGAGCGGCTGCTTGTAAGTTATCTTGCCCTAAAGCATTGTTTATCTCTTGTGCGACTTTTTTGTAATCCATTGTTTCTCCTCCTACAACATGTTTATAATGTAATCGCTTTTCTCGATTTAGATTATGTCATCTTTTCCCATAAATGTCAAACGTTTATCAAAAATATTCATGATATCTTTTTTTAATGACATTTCCTTATAAATAAAGTGCTTTTTAAATTGATATACGTTTGACAAAAAAGAATAAATACCTTACTATTTATGTGTCGAATACGCTTACTAGGAGGAACATTATGGTTTTAAAAAAAGAATGGACAACACCTGATAGATACAAAAAATATAATGATTGGGACACTGACTATATAAAAGAATTGATTACAACTGTTACTCATTCGCCATGGCGATTAGGTTATCATATCCAACCTAAAACAGGTTTATTAAATGACCCAAATGGTTTTTCTTTCTTTAATGGAAAATGGCAACTGTTTTATCAGGCCTATCCAATCGGACCTGTTCATGGGGTTAAATCGTGGGCGCATTTAACCTCTGATAACTTAATCGATTGGACGTATGAGGGTTTAGCATTAGAACCTGATACGTTTTTTGATAGTCACGGGGTTTATTCCGGATCAGCCTTACCAGTTAATGATAAATTATTACTAGCTTACACTGGAAATGTGCGTGATGATAATTGGCAACGTCGTTCTTACCAACTCGGTGCATGGATGGATACAACTAATCATATTACAAAAATCGATGAACCCTTAATTGATCATCCACCTGTTGGTTTTTCTCATGATTTTAGAGACCCACAAATTATTCCATTCAATGATGGCTATCTATTGATTATCGGTGCTCAGACAACTGATAATAAAGGAAAAGCACTAACTTATACTAGTAAAGACTTACAAAATTGGACTTTAAATGGTGAGTTAAATTTTACTAATGAACCAATGGGATACATGGTTGAATGCCCAAACCTTGTTTTTTCTAATGACAAAGCGTTGCTTATTTTCTGTCCACAAGGTTTAGATAAATCCATTTGTCATTATGATAATATCTATCCAAATATGTATATTATTGGCGATAGTTATGATTTAGAAACTAACGCCATTACTAATCCAACAGCATTAAAAAATTTAGATGAAGGGTTTGACGTATATGCCACACAAGCATTTAATAGTCCTGATGGTCGTGTCTTAGCAGTAAGTTGGATTGGTTTACCTGAAGTGAATTATCCGACAGATGACTATGGTTGGGCTCATTGCTTAAGCATAATTAAAGAGCTAATTATTAAAGATGATAAACTATATCAACTACCCGCAAAAGAAACAAAAACTTTGCGTCTAAATAGCATAAAATTACCTGAGAGCCAAACAATACATTACGATGCAAAAACAAATTGTTATGAATTAGAGATTGATTGCCATGACTCTGAAAAGGGTCAAATTAAATTAATGACTCAAGAAAATGGAGAGAACGGATTAAGTATCTCCTTTGATACAACTTGTGGTAAAATAATTATCGATCGTAGTCATATAGGGAATGGTTTTGCAAGAGAATACGGAGAAACAAGAGAGTTTTCTATTAGCCAAAAACCATTAACTCTCCAAATATTTGTAGATGAATCATTAGTGGAAGTCTTTATTAATGATGGTGAACAAGTAGCAACTGCTCGTGTCTTTCCAGAAGCTGAAGCAAATCATACATATATCACTGTTAATACCAATGTTCCTTCTTCTATCACTTATTACGAACTACGACAAACAAATAGATAAAGGAAGATAAGCATCAATGGCAATTAAATTAACAGATGTTGCAAAAAAAGCTGGCGTATCGCCAACAACTGTATCTCGTGTCATTAATAACTATGGCTCTTTAAGTCAAAAAACAATTAACAAAGTCAATCAAGCGATGAAGGAGCTAAACTATCAACCAAATAGTTTAGCCAGATCCCTTCAAGGTAAACAAACACAATTAATTGGATTAATTTTTCCAACTGTTTCTAATCCTTTTTATGGTGAATTAATTGATAAAATTGAAACGCGATTATTCGAGAAAGGTTACAAATGTATTATTTGCGACAGTGCGAATAATAAAGAAAAAGAAAGAAACTACATCAATATGCTAGCAGCAAATAAAGTAGATGGGATTATCGCTGGGGCTCACAATCTTGGTATCAAAGAATACGAGAACATTGATTTACCCATCGTCTCATTTGATCGATATTTGGCAGATGGCATTCCAATTGTTGGTAGTGACAATTTTCAAGGGGGATATTTAGCAACAGAGACCCTGTTTCTAAAAGGGGCAAGAAATATCGCTATTTTAACTGGCTCCCAACGCTCAAACTCACCAACTAATAGACGACTGAATGGGTACCTTTCGTTCATTGAAGAGCATCAATTAACGCCTAAAGTATTTAAGTTTGACCAAAGCTATCAATCAGCTGCCTTAAAAAACATCGAAATCAAACGAATTTTAGAAAACGAAGACATTGATGGGTTGTTTTGCACGGATGATTTAACAGCTATCTTAGTTTACAACCAGTGCCAACAACTAGGTATTTCGATTCCTGAAGATATGAAATTGATTGGCTACGATGGAACAAAGTTTGTCAGAACTTACTTCCCTCAACTAACCACTCTCGCGCAACCACTGACTGATTATGCCGATATCTTAATTGACTTGTTAATGCAACGAATTGATGACGTGGAGAAAAAATTAGAAGACCATTATTTTTTACCAGTTACTTTTGTACAGGGACAAACAGTTTAAAAAAAGCATGTAGAAAAATCTCTACATGCTTTTTGCTTGTCTATAAATCATTTAATACAACATAATACATTTTTAACGGGCCATGAAGTCCGACAACTAATTGCATCTCAATGTCACCAGAGTTTGATGGACCTGAAATAAAATGAATGGCAGAACCAACAGATTCACCTTTTTCAATTTTTTCAGCAAAGTAGTTGGCTGCTTGTGTTGAACGAGCCACAATGCTACTTTTTTTAATCAGTGAAATATAGTGTGTTGGTAAAAAGTGTAGTGAACGCCCTTGACCTGGTGTTGTTTCTACCACAATCGAGCCAGATTCCGCTAGCATAAAATCAGCATTAGCAATCACGACATTGGCTTCTTCTGCTTTTTTTATGTTACTATCACGAAACTCTTCTCCCTCATCCCAATAAGAAATATCAGAGCTATATTCTGTTTCTAGAAAATCTAATAACTCTTTAGAAAAACGATCATCTTTAGGTAATAAAATATTTCCATTTCCTGATTGTTCAATCAATTTTTTCAATGTATTATGTAACTCACTTGATGGAATATCTAACAACTCAGTATGAATATCTTTGACTTTTTCTTTACAAATGCCAAGTAGTTCGTCTACATTCTTATCTGATAAGTGTGTTTGTGGCAAATCATTCACGGGAATATAAGGATGTTCTGCAACATTTAAAGGCGTTGTCCCTAATTTTTCATGTAAGTTAGCTAAAAATTTATCACGATTATAAATATTAGTCATTGTCTGCACCTGCCTTATGATCTTTAAACCATTTTCTAAAGCTATCTTTGTATTTAGGTGGTCTTGGTAAATCTCTCACATCTGTCCAACCTTTTACAAGTCCAGGACCTTTATTGATAAAGCCACCAAACTGGTACATATTTGTAACGGAGGTTGGTGATTTTTTACTTAATACACCCATTCCACCATGTGCCATGTGAATCGCTGAATTGAATAAAAATGGTGAAGCAGTCCCACTACCAATAACTTTCATTTGGAAATCTTCAAATCCGTGTTTCATTTTCAAGTCATCTGTCATCACTTTACGGTGTTCAATTAATAATTCATGTAACGGAATCTTAACAGGGCAGGTTTCTGTACAAGCACCACACAAACTTGATGCATAAGGTAATTCACCAAACTGTTTGTATCCACCTAATACTGGAGATAAGACAGCACCAATTGGACCTGGATAAATAGACCCATAACCATGTCCACCGATATGACGATAAACAGGACACACATTCAAACATGACCCGCAACGAATGCATTGTAGGACTGGTTGGAAAGCTGTTCCTAACGCATTTGAACGACCATTATCCACGATGATCACGTGGAAGTCTTCTGGTCCATCTGATTCATCTGCTCGTTTTTGTCCAGCAAACGTCACATAAGTCGTTAAACTTTGACCAACCGCACTTCGAGCCAATAAGTTATCCAACACTTCTGCTTCTTTCATCGTTGGAACAATTCGTTCCATTCCCATTAAGACAATTTGTGTTTTCGGAATACTAATCGTCAAATCAGCATTTCCTTCATTTGTATCCAAATTAATCATACCACTATCAGCAATTGCAAAGTTACAACCTGTAATCCCAACTTCTGCTTCAAGGAAAAATTTTCTCATGACTTCACGAGCACACCTAGCTAAATTTACTGGATCATTATCCCCTTTGTAGCCAAGTTTTTTCTCAAAGACCGCACGAATTTGTTCTCTATTTTTATGAATACTTGGAAACACAATATGTGATGGTTCATCCCAATCATCCATTTGTAAAATAAATTCTGCTAAGTCAGTTTCCATGACACTCACGCCATCAAGTGTTAACAGCATAGGATCAACATCGACTTCTGTTGTGACCATTGATTTTGATTTAACAATTTTTTTTGCTTTTTTATCTAAGACGATTTGTTTAACGTACTCATTAGCTTCTTCTGCTGTTTGAGCAAAATAAACGTGCCCACCTTGTTTGGCAACATTATCACTAAATTGCTCCAAATAGTCTGGCAAATAAGCAATCGTATGTTGTCTGATACTCTCACCTAACTCGCGCCACTCTTGCCAATTACCTAATTTGTCACGAGCACCTTCACGTTTTACCCATTGAGCATCCTGAGCTTTAGCTACGGCCTGTTGCATGAAGACATCTTTTTTACTATCTTCTAATCGCTCTTTAAATGGTTTTGTACTTGTTGTTAATCCCATTAGTTTGCCACCCCGCTAGATAATTGAATTCGACTAGTATCGACATTTGAATTTAATATTTCTGCGATGTGCATGATTTTAATCGGATTACCATCTCGGTTAAACTTACCACCAATATTCATCAAGCATCCCATATCAGCACTAATTAAAGTATCAGCACCTGTATTAATGACATCGTTCATTTTTTCTGTCACCATTTGCTCAGATATCTCTGGCATCTTGACGGAGAAAGTTCCACCAAAACCACAACAATTTTCAATATGGCCTAATGGAATCATTTCTAACCCTTCAACATTATCCAATAATACAAATGGTGCTTCCCTTTCACCTAACAGACGTGTCATGTGACAAGAACGATGATAGGTTGCTTTACCTTCATAACACGCACCTACATCTGTTAGTCCTAATACCCGGTAAATAAACTGACTAAATTCGTATGTTTTCTCTGCTAATTCAACTGCTTTAGGATAATACACCTCATCATCCTTCAACAACTCTGGATACTCACGTAACATCCCCACGCAAGACCCTGCTCCACCTACTACGTAATCTGAGTTTTCAAATGCTTCTAATTGATTAATGAGTGTTGCTTTGCTCTTCTTTTCATAACCACTATTAAACGTTGGTTGACCACAGCAAATTTGTTTTTCTGGAAAATCGACCTCACATCCTAATCGTTCTAGTACCTCTACCATGGCTATTCCAACATTTGGAAACATTAAATCGACGACACAGCTGGTAAATATGCTTACTCTCATTCTGATTCCTCCAAACAACAACTTATTTTTTTAATACAACTTTATTTTACTACTTTCAGACTAATTCAAACACTTTCACAAACAATTTTTTACTGTTTCTGTACTATTTTTATAAGTAATTCATCATTTTTCCTATACCAACAACAACGAGGCATAAAACGATTGTGTATAAAAGACAATAAAACATCGCTTTTTTAAGGCTAATTCATAACGCCTCCCAGACCATCTGTGATACTATGCACAAAAGAGAACCCAAAACCCACTATGCTCAAAATAATCGTGCCGACAAATCCAATCATACAAGCTAAATCTCCTCGTATATGAAAAACACCCAATGATAACATCAGCCATACTATCGGAATAATAGCGACAAAATGTTTCAATAAATCCATGTTATACCTTCCATTTTCAATTTAGAATACACAAAAACTAAATAAAAGACACCTACTATCCTAATAATAGGTATAAAAGAATAAAAATAACCTAATAAACAAGATAAAAAATAAATAATATAACTATTTAAACTTTAACATATTAAAAAGTTAAATAAATACATCTTTTTTATTTTTATAAATTTAACTAATTAATACATCATTATATAAAACACTTTAATGCCTATATAATAGTTAAAAACTTAATCATAATATAAGCCAAAAGAGTATATTATTGACAAATCTTTCCAAAAATAAGACAATATCATAATAGAAATGGGGAATATTGATGAAGAATTTTAATTTTCACGCACAAACCAACATTTTATTTGGAAAAAATCAAATTAACCAATTACCAACTGTATTAAAGCAATATGGAAAAACTGTATTATTGACTTATGGTGGTGGTAGTATTAAGCGAAATGGATTATACGATGATATTTACCGCTTAATTGGAACGGACACTAAAATCATCGAATTAGGTGGCATCGAGCCAAATCCTAGACTTAGTACTGTTATAAAAGGTGTTGACCTTTGTAAAGAAAATAATGTTGATGTTATTTTATCTGTTGGAGGAGGTTCAACAATTGATTGCTCCAAAGCAATTGCTGCAGGTGTATTCTACGATGGAAACCCTTGGGACTTCGTTGTTAACAATGAGATTAAGTTGACAAACGCTTTACCCATTGTGACAATATTAACGATCGCCGCAACAGGTTCAGAAATGAATGGGGGAGCAGTTATCACAAATGAAGAAACAAAAGAAAAATTAGGTTTCCATACACGCCTGGTCACACCCAAAGTATCAATTTTAGATCCCACTTACACATTCTCTGTTCCAACCTATCAAACAATGGCTGGTTCAGCAGATATTTTTAGTCATTTAATTGAAAATTATTTTAATCAAACACCAGATACCATGGTTCAAGACGGCATTGCTGAAGGCTTAATGAGAACAGTGTTGCATTACACGCCAACAGCTTTAACCGATCCAACAAACTATGAAGCTCGCGCTAATTTAATGTGGGCAAGCTCTTTAGCACTTAATGGTTTAACTGGAAATGGAAAAACTGGCGTTTGGTCATGTCACCCAATGGAACATGAATTAAGTGCCTATTACGATATTACTCATGGTATTGGTTTAGCTATCTTAACACCAAGATGGATGGAACACGTCTTAAATGATGACACAGTCGAACGTTTCGCTTTATACGGACACCGTGTGTTTGATTTAGAGCTAAATGACGACCTATACATCATAGCAAAAGAAGCCATTAAACAAACTTATGACACTTTTGTTAAGTGGGGCGTTCCAATGACCTTACCAGAAGTCGGTATAGATGACTCGCTCTTAAATGAAATGGCTGAACAATCAGTGAAGCATTCAAATATCAGCACAAAAGCCTATGTACCACTTAGCGCTGATGATGTATTAGCTATCTATACTGACTCATTAACACCTATGACATTTTAAATAAAAAAGCATTTCTCGAGAAAAAGAGAAATGCTTTTTATAATTCAGCTTCTTTTAAATACTGCTTTGCTTCTTTATTGATGTTTTTTAAATCTATCCCTTGCTGTTTAGCAGCAAAAACACACCCACAATAACATTGACGATAAACATCGTATTCTCTACATAATTCAATTGATCTTTGATAGCCACCTCTTTTTTTAAAATCACTTGGCAAATAATTGACGTCATAAATCTTTTGAATGTCTAATCCAATTTCATTAATCAGTTGAGCATTTTTCTTTGGAGAAATCGTTAAGGCACTACCGAAATAATCAAATCCTCTTTTTTGCGCTTCTTCAGCCACTAGGTCTAATCTCATCTGAAAACAACTCGTACACCTTTTTCCACCTTCTGGCTCAGATGTTAATCCCTGTTTAGTCATTATTTTAATGAATTCATTTGGTTCGTAATCAGCTTCGATAAACGCCACTTCTTTATGATACTCACGATTAAATGTTTCTACAAACTCCTGTTGAACCATCGCTCGCCTTTTATATTCACTCTCAGGATAAATATTGGAGTTGGCAAAGTATATCGTGACATCTGCGTAATCCGTTAAAAACTCTAATGTGTAGGTACTGCATGGTGCACAACAACTGTGTAGCAATATCGTTGGACGTGTTTCCTCTTTTTGCCATGTTTGAATTAACTTTAACAACACACTATCATAATTGATTGTTTGATTTTTCAAGTTACTTATAATATCCATCGAATCCATCACTAATACTCCTCTATTGTATCTATTTTATTTTATTATAGCAAAGTTACATGTTTTGTTGCTATATGAGTGATGTGTTGAAAGTCATACCCATTCTTTTTGTCAGAAAAAACTCATTATCGGATAGTTGACAACTAACTATTCATTAATCTTTATAAATAAGAATAGTTTTCTCAAAGCCTTCTTCTATACACGAGTTGGTTCAATAACTTTTTCTACTAAAACTATTTTTAATATTTCACTATCTTCATAAAAAAGAAACCCTACAAATAAGATTTCTTTTTTAATTTTGAGGTAGACCTTTTCAGAGTCATAATGTTGTCGTCTGTAATACATGGTAAGTCTACAGCACGACATAACGTCATTTATGTTTACCTAATGATAAAACAACTAATTATTAGGTTAACTATTTAAAAGCCCAAAGAAATTTTTTTCAATAAGAGAGTTGAAATTTTTAAGAGAAAGCTCTTCATTATCACTAATTTTATCTAAAATATTTTCTTTACTTTTAATATAAAAATAGAATTTTTTTTCATGTTCAAAGCTAAGGCAGTATTCATTAAATGGTGTTAAAATTTCAATATCAAAATTTTTAATCTCTCTCAATGTATTTTCTTTAAATCCTAATTTTATATTAAAAGACCAGTAATTCCTCCTAATGTATTAGTTATCATGTCAGTAATATCTGTCGCTCCTAAACCAAAAATAATTGGTAACACTTCTATTCCAAGTGAGAATAAAAAATAAGCATTCTTTTTTATTATTAATTCCTAACAGTCCACCAAAAGGGATGAAAATAATGACCTTGTTAATGATTTCTGATAAATCTGTTCTTTGGTTAACTATGACTGATTATTGAATTGAATCATTAAGTCATCAAATGATAATGAAAACTTAAATAATAATACCCAAATTAAACTAATGATATATCCTATAAATAAAACTTTTTCCTTTTTACTATCTCTCATATTTCCACCTCTAATCATCTATCTAACCTTATTAGAAAACGAATCATCCCAAAGTCTTAATGAATGTTAACTGATAAACATGAAAAAAGGCCTTCACGAAGAAGGCCTTGAAACTAATTATACAATAACTGTTAATGTTGCCGCTAATAAAATAAGGATAAGCCCAACAATGGTTATTTTCATCTCTTTTGATGTTTTCTTTTGTCCTAAGAACCAAATACCTGTTAAAGTCGCTAATACAACAGATGTTTGGGATAATATGAATCCTGTTGCTAATCCATTCATACTAGGTTGAGCTGATATTAAATATGTTAAAGCTGCAAAAGCAAAGAAAAATCCTGAAATAATTTGTTTATAAGATACTACTTGAGTCAATGCATTTTCTTTTTCTTTTATAGCGATAACTAAACTATAAACAACCGCCACAATCACCATTCCAATGGCTTGTGGTAAGAATGCATTCATTCCTGTAATGCTTGTTTCTTGCGGTGCTGCTGAGTATAACCAATAACCAATTTCACCAACTGCTAAAATAATCACAGCTTTCTTAATGTTACTAGAATTAGCACTGTCTTTTTTTTCAGACCACACTGTAAACCTTGCACCAATGATAATTAATACAAGAGCTAAAGCACCTATCAATTTATCCGTTATTGTTGGCCAGTTTCCTAAATGAACCACTCCCCATAAAGAAGCAACAATTAATTGAAATGCTGTTGTGATAGGCATCGCTCTTGATGAACCAACTAATTCAAATGATTTAAATGTTAAAATTTGTGCACTTGCCCAACCAATCCCTGATACGATACCTAATGTTAAATCCATGCCAGTTGGCAATGTTAAATCATTAGCAAAAAATAAAATGATGGCAAAAATTAATGTTCCAAGCGTTGATCCAACAATTTGATTAACTGGTTTGCCACCAATTTTTGATGCAATAGTTGGGTATAATCCCCAACCTAGTAATGGTCCTAACCCTATTAGTAAAGCTGTCATATTTACAAAATCCTCCTGGTAAAATTTCTAATTAAAATGTTACGCCACTTTCAAGTAAGATATTCGCATAAGGTGTCATTTCACCAGTTCGAATAAACGCATGTGTCTCGTTCAATTTTTGTTTCATGTTACTATGTGGGATAAATTCAATCGGCGTGTCAGTAAAACGTTCTTCAATACGTTTTAAAATACTTGGATTAGCCTCTTTTATCTCCTCTGCCAAATAAATCTTTTGAACTTCTAATTCTTCTAATACATTATCCAAAACGTCAAGAAAACTAGGGATACCATTTGTAACAGCTAAATCAATTTTTTCTGTTCCAAATGGGACTGGCATACCAGCATCTCCAATACTTAATAAATCGAAATGACCCATTTTCGAAATAACTCTTGATATATCACTATTAATAACTGCTGACTTTTTCATTATTTTATCTCCTTTATTTCATTTTCAAAAGGTATTGATGGCTGTGCTCCATAGCGTTGCACGGTTAGGGATGATGCTTTATTTCCATAATCAATGGCTTCTTCAATATTAGAAAAATCTTTTTCTAATCGACTAGCAAAAGCTCCTATAAAAGTATCCCCTGCTGCTGTTGTATCAACTGCTTTTACCTTATAAGCTGACACAAAACCTGATTGATCGCCAAAATTATAGTAGGCACCACGACTTCCTAACGTGATAATTACTAACTCAACACCTAGTTCTTGTAATTTTTTTGCAGCTAATTCAATTGATTGGTCATCATCTAAAGAGATTCCAGTAATTAATTCTGTTTCTGTTTCATTTGGAATAATGATATCTGTTAACTTAAGAAGTTCGTCAGAAATATTTTTGACTGCTGGTGCTGGATTTAAAATCGTTTTAACTCCTGCTTCTTTTGCCAGTTGAAAAGCTCTGAATGTCCCACTGATAGCACTTTCAAACTGTGCAATTAAAAAATCGCTTGTCTCAATTACTTGTTTGTAATCTTCCACTAAATTTTCAGTAACATGATTATTTGCACCTGCATAAATCATAATACTATTTTCGCCAGATTCGTCAACCGTTATAAATGCTTGACCTGTTGATTCATTATCAATTGTTTTAATACCTGATACATTTATTTCTTCACCTTCAAGCAATTCAAACATGACTTTGCCTGCTGCATCATTACCAATGGCACCAATAAAACTAGTGTTAGCTCCAGATCGTTTACTAGCTACTCCTTGATTGGCTCCTTTACCACCACCTGCAGTAAAATGTTCAATCGCATGAATGGTTTCACCAGGTTTAGGCATTTCTTTAACTC
Organism: Vagococcus changpingensis; assembly: GCF_058211775.1. Classification (NCBI taxonomy): domain Bacteria; kingdom Bacillati; phylum Bacillota; class Bacilli; order Lactobacillales; family Enterococcaceae; genus Vagococcus; species Vagococcus changpingensis. The sequence continues at coordinate 53,548 of NZ_JBYVZB010000001.1, read as the reverse complement.
TTAACGTTGTATCTAGATTAATACTTCCAATAACAGTAACATGATTCATTATAAGTTCCTCCTATTTTTTCTTATTAAAACGTTTTAGTAAAACGTTTTAATTTTGTCTTCGAAAAAAATATAGCACACTTTGAAATAGTTTTCAAGTGTGTGCTACCGATAATCTTTGAATTAACTGAACGGGTAAAACTATTTCAGTCTCATCCATTTCAGGATGCTCTATACGTTGAATTAATGTATTGGCTGTCTTTTGACCAAGTTCAAAAATAGGCTGTGACACTGTTGTCAATGACGGAGAAATATACGAACTCATTTCTATATCATCATAACCTACTACGCTATAATCATCTGGTATTTTTTTGCCACAATCACTTAATCCCGCATAGACACCAAAGGCTATTTCATCATTTGCCGCAAAAATAGCCGTTGCCTCCGTAAGTAAAATATCTGATACTCGTTTTTTTCCACTTGATTTTGTTAAATCCGTCGCAAAATAAATAACATCGCCCAAAAAATTAGCTGAAAATCCTTCTAATCGTTTTAAAATATTTTGGCTAGATGATTCTGGAAATAGTACAGCAACAATACGGTGCTCCAAATCATTTAAAAGATTAGCTACCAATTTCCCACCTAAATAATCATCTGTCTTTATAGAATCTTTTATCTGACTCGTTGATTGCCTATCTAGCTCAATAACTGGGATATTTTTTAAAGCTTCTTGTTTAACTAGTTCACCCATAGATACCCCAGAACTTGCGACAATCAGACCATCTACTCCTCGGTGGTTTAACGCTTCCAATGCTTTAATGCCCTTCTCATCATCTGTATCGACATTACATAGAATAGTCATAAAATCAGATTTAAATAACACCTCTTCTATTCCTTTTACTAAAGTAGCGAAAAAAGGATTGGTGATATCTGGTACAATAATTCCAATTGTCTGGCTTTTTTTCATCACCATTCGTCTAGCAAAATAATCTGGCGCATACCCCAGATCATCTCTTGCTTTAAAAACTTTTTTCACCGTATCAGGATGAAATTGACGATACTTTCCATTTAAAATTTGAGACACTGTCGTGATGGATACTCCTGATTGTTTTGCTACATCTTTTATTGTAATCTTCTTTTTGGTCATACTATTCTTCCTTTATCTTTAAGCTAATTAATCAATATAATTGTTATTATACCTTAAAATATGATACCCTTTGTAGTATATAAATTTAAGGAGATTTTTTAATGGGATGTCATTGTAAAAAAAGTTTACCATCAAAAATATTAATTGCTACTTCACTAATCATTATGACATTATTTAATAATACGTCATACAGTCAAATGGTTTTTAAAATTGGTGGTATGATCCAAATCATTGGTATCATATGGTTTATTATTATGTATGTTTTAAATAGAACAACTACATGTAAAGTTAAACAGTAGATAGTAGCATTTACTCATTAGTAAATGCTTTTTTGTCAAACTATTTTTTAGGATGACTCATGTTAATATATTCTTCATACGTCATCCCGTATTTGACACTCTCCACTAAAGGTTCTTCTTTAAAGTGAAAATAATAATCTTTTCCCCATGGTTTCATCCCAATTTTTTGCGTAACTTTCCCTGAGCTACTATTATCCTTATGATGGGTAGCATAAACAACTTTTCACTTCAAATCTTCAAAGGCTATTTTGTGATTTTTCCATATACTTCACTCCCATCACACTTTTAGCAAGATTGGTCAAATTTTTTTCATTTACCTATGATACACTTTTACTAGAAAAGGAGGTCATCTTAATAAATTACTCCCACTACATCAAACGAGCGATTTCCTATATTCAACAACACTTAAATAAAGACTTAACACTTACTATAATTTCTGACTACATTGGGTACTCAAGTTATCATTTTCATCGGTTATTTAAAAAAGAAACAGGGCTATCTCTGTATGACTATATCCAACAACAACGTTTAATACAAGCTTCTATGCTCTTAAAATACACCAATCTACCTATTTTAGAGATAGCCTATCAATCAAAATTTCAGTCACAAGAAAGTTTTACACGTGCTTTTAAAAAAACATTTCAATTACCACCAAAAAAGTATCGCACACTTAATCAAATCATAACACGTAAAGGAGAGATTTTTATGTCACAACAATCATCTAATATTAATGGTTGGTTTAAATCAGGTTCAGCTAGTGAAAAATACGATATGACCATTGACAATTCTGTTTTACATATTAATCCACAGTCAGCTAAATTGTTTTCTATAGTAGATAATTTCGAAGAAGAAGAGTTTGGGACTATCATGCAACAATTTAAGGCCCAATCGTTTATTGGAAAACGTGTAAAATTTTCTGCCTTTTTAAAAACAGAATTACTTACAGGTTCAGCTGGTCTGTGGGTAAGAGTGGATTCAAAATATTATGATATGCTTGCTTTTGACAATATGAAAGATCGATTAATTACCAATACTACTGACTGGAATTTTTATTCATGCGTACTTGACGTCCCTACCCAAGCAGATATTATCAATATTGGTATTTTATTACTAGGCGAAGGCCAGGTTTGGATTGATTCTTGTCAATTTCAAGAAGTTTCCTTAACAGAAAACACCACAGAAATATCACCTAGTCAATTTGTTCCTGATTTTCCTGAACACCTAGATTTTAGCTAGGTGTTCTTTTTTCTTTCACTAATTGTTTTGATATCCTCAATACTTCCTTCATTTCAAATGAATCCAGCCGCGTATCTTTTTCTTGCCCATAAACAATTGTTTCATATTGCTTTGTTAATTGACTAAATTTATTTCTTATTTTAGGTATATTAGTAGTCACATTTTTGGCATACTGACTTAGAGAAATACTTTCTTCTCTCTTTAATATAAGAGTCATCTGTCTTAATAACAATGAATACACTTTAGTAAAGGGCCAATGTAATATTTTTATGACCATCCACAAACTAATAACATATCTATATTTCCAGAACAGTACCAAGCCAATTATTACGACAATTAATAAAATAATCTTTATAATAAGCATCAAAATACGTTGGTTATTATCAAAAAAAGTTGTTAATCTCATCCAGGTGGTTTCTTTATTATTTAAATCATTATTTTCTAATTTTTCTTCTCTAGACTGACTAGTAGGCAATTGGTTTACTGTCAGCATTTTTCTCACTAGAAGAAGGCGTAGGTGCAGTCTCTTCTATAGTGTTATTATCCACTGTAGCCTGAGTTCTTGTAAAGCTTGGCGTTGGTTCAAAGGGAACCCAATCACTTCCTTCAAAATACACTTCTACCCAAGAATGCGCATCTGAATTTCGAATATTATAAATGGTTTCTTCTTGTATTTTTTCTCTTATCGCTCCTTGACTAAATCCTTTCACCCAGCGAGTTGGAATACCAATACTTCTTAACATGACATTCATAACGGTTGAATAATTATCACAATACCCTATCTTTGACTCAAACAAAAAATAGTCAACATAATCTCGACCTTCAGGTGTATGTCTTGCAGCTGATTTTGAATAATTATATTCTGCTGACATTTTCAGATAGGTTTCCACTAAATAAAAATTGTGAGGTGATCTTAATCACCTCACAATTTTTATTTATAAGTAACTTATTAACTCATCTACATTTTTTTCTAATGTGCCCCAACTTGTTGCAAATCTAACAACCATACGATCATTATCATATTTTTCCCATATTGCAAAAGACACATGCTGTTTTAATTTGTCTACTTGATCATTTGTCATAATAATAAATTGTTGATTCGTAGGAGAATCAAAAAATAACTCGTAACCTCTGTCTAAAAAAGCTTGCTTTATTTTTAAAGACATAGCAACAGCATGTTGACTAATATCAAAATATAAATTATTTGTAAATAGTTCCAAAAACTGAACCCCTAATAATCGTCCTTTTGCAAGTAGTGCACCATGTTGTTTTACAGTAGAAATAAAGTGTTTTGGTTCATTATTTTTAGTAAACACAACTGCTTCACCACATAACGCACCAATTTTTGTTCCACCGATATAAAACACATCCGAAAATCGAGCGATATCTTGAATTGTTACCTCTGATTCTTCACTAACCAAACCATATCCTAGTCGTGCCCCATCAATGAATAATGGCAACTGGTTGTCATGACAAACTCTTGATAAATCTTCTAACTCTTCATATGTATAAAGAGTCCCATATTCTGTTGGAAAAGAAATATAGACCATACCAGGTAAAACCATATGTTCTTTAGTCTCATCTGCATTAAAGACTTCTAGATACTCTTTAACAGAATGAGCAGATATCTTTCCATTTACTGATGGTAACGTCAATACCTTATGACCACTATATTCAATGGCACCAGCTTCTCTTACATTAATATGACCAGTCTCAGGTGCTATAACACCCTCAAACTTATTCAACAATGCATCAATCACTATTTGGTTTGTCTGTGTTCCACCAACTAAAAAATGAACGGAGGCATCTTGACACTCTATCACTTCTTTTATATTTTCAATTGCTTGTTTTGTGAAGGAGTCAGAGCCATAACCGTATTCCTGTTCCATATTTGTTTCTATTAAACGTTGTAATACTTTTTCATGAGCTCCCTCAAGATAATCATTCGCAAATGATATCATCCAAATACCTCCAGTCGTTTTTTATCAAACTTTTTTATTTTTTATATTTAATAATATACGGTTTTTTTATCCATTTTTTATCAAAATAGTTATTTTATTGTTTTTTTATTTATAAAAAAACAAACATAAGAAAAATTCTAATAAATATTAATAGTATATTAAGTTATTTGACACATTAAGTCAAATAATTTTCTAAAACAATTCTAAAAAAAGAAGATAAATATTAGATATAGACACATTATACTATCTTTTTTTATAAAAAATGATGTTTTATGAGTTTTAAACAACTGTTTAGTATTTACAACGCCAACAATATATGATAAATAAATATATAGTTCATTATATGTTTATTATTATGTTATATAATATAATGACATAATAAAGGAGAATTGAAAATGATTAGCACACAACGTTCAACAAAACAAATAGCTTACTTAACAATAGCTATTGCTGCAAATACGGTACTAGGTTCTATTATCACCTTTTCAGGGGTTCCTTTTTTATTTCTAGATTCCATTGGAACAATTTTTATTTCAACACATTTCAAATTAAAATATGGTCTACTCACCGCTGTTAGTACTCACTGTTTATTATCTGTCATCCATGGACCACTGGCCTTACCTTTTATGTTAGTTAGTCTATCCATTGCAATCGTTTCACACTGTTTCAAATCATTTATTCATTCTTATAAAAAAGCTATCCTAGCTGGAATTATTATTGCTATTGTGGGTGCTCTTTTTAGCACGCCTATTCGAATTCTTTTGTATGGTGGATTTAAAGGAATGCAAAAATCTGTTAGTGATTTATTTTTTATCATGTTTAATCACTCAGGTTTTACTTATTTTTCATCTGTGTACTTTAGTACTTTTATTGATTTAGTTGGTGATAAAGTCATTTCATGTTTACTCATTACATATTTAATCAACCTAGCTCCGTTAAAAAAATATATAAGAAAAATTAACTGGTGAGGTGAAGAGTTATATGTCTAGTCAGGAAAGAATCTTAATAATTTTTATTCGACTCCTACAAGGAAATAGGCTATCTAAAGCTGATTTGATGGCAGAATTTCAAAAAAATGGGAGCACTATTCAACGAGATATGGCCATCATAGATGAGTTATTACATACAATAAATACTAGTTTACCAGCATCGAAATTGTCACCTTTTAGACAAATTGGAGAATTAGATCGTAAAAAACGTGGCTTCTATCAACTAACTGCTTTTAAAGAGAGATCTTATATGACGGATCAAGAACTGTTTATGGTTTTTAAAGTATTATTTGCTAGCAGGGGGTTTCACGAAAATGACTTAAAAACGATCTACTGTAAATTATTTAATAACGTTGAAAATAAGCACACCATGGATAAATTATTGGCTAATGAACGATTTTATTATGAAGGCGTTCCAGAATCAACTATTTATCCATCCCTAACCTTATTATTAAAAGCCATGTTAAATCAACAAAAAGTCAAATTTTCTTATACTAAAAATGGTGAAACAAAAATTTTCACACGAGTACCTATGGATATTTACTTTTCTGATCTTTATTTTTTCATGGTTTCTGCTAAACATACCGCAAAAGATGATACTGATTTTGAAGCATTAAATAAATTTCGTATTAATAATATGAAACAAATAAACGTTCTAAATGAGCATAAACCAGTTGAATACGCAAATCGTTTTCAAGGAGGTATTTTAAGAAATCAAACCGCCCTTCCTTTTTTTGGTGATCCAATTACGTTAATTATCGACTTTTATTACGAGCCTGCTTATGTTCTAGATAGATTCCCCCATTCTGTCATAAAACAAGTCAATAAAGATGGGAGTCACCGTATTGAAATACCTGCTAATAATGGTTATGGTGTTAAAATGTGGTTATTAGAACAAGGTGCCCATGTTAAAGTAATTTCACCAAAATATATCCAAAAATATTTAATTGATAACATGAAGCAAACACTTTCTTATTATGATATTTCAACCACTAAATAAAAGACAAATCTATCATTATCATAGATTTGTCTTTTTTGTTTATCGTTTTAATTTATTCCAAACCGTTAACGCATCACTCATTCCTTTGACATTATGGACTCTAACCACCTCTACTCCTTTTTCCAATGAGAAAAGAGAAGCTGCTACTGTTCCAAAATCTCGTTCTTTTGGTTTATCTTCATTAATTAAATGGGCGATTGTCCGTTTTCTGGATACCCCGTAAAGTAATGGATAATCCTCATAACGACATTTTTCTGGGTAAGATAAAATGAGTTCATTATCTTCCATTGATTTATGAAATCCAATCCCTGGATCAAAACAAATGTTTTCTTTTGGAATATTATATGATTGGCATTGTTCCATTTTTTCTTGATAAAACTGAGCTAAGTCATCAAAAATGGATACCCCTTCTTGTCTAGGGCGTGAATGCATGATAATGACTGGTACATTATAGGACACCACTACTTCTGCCATACCATCCATATCCATCCCTTTAATATCATTGACAATATTTGCTCCAGCTTCGATTGCTGCTTTTGCTACTTCTGGGAAATAGGTATCAATTGAGATTGGAACGTCGCTAAACGTGCGAATAGCCTGAATGACAGGTATCACACGTTTCATCTCTTCATCAAAACTAATCTCCATATAACCTGGTCGAGTCGATTGTCCACCAATGTCGATAATATCAACACCCTCAGCAATCATCTCTTTTGCATGTTCCACGGCTATTTCAGCATCTGTATAGTCACCACCATCTGAAAAAGAATCTGGTGTCACATTTAATATGCCCATAATTGGTTTATCTTTAAACATGTTAACGCCTCCGTATTAATTCATTAAACGCCTGATTTCTTGGGCTAAGTTCATCACGTTGCTCCATATTGAGTAACGAAAGAGTCTGAGTATATCCAGTTGGAATTAAAATCGAATCAAACCCATATCCGCCACCTTCACAGATGGTCTCTGATACCCGTCCTGTTAATACTTTTTCGACAATGATTGGTTTATCTTCAAGGTTATATAAAACTAAACAAGCGTGCAATTTAAATCGTCTGTCACTCTCGTATTCTAATAAATTCAATAATTGCTCATTCATTTGCCTGTCTGTTAATCCCTTTTCAAAAAAACGTGCTGTATGAATCCCCAACTTATCAGGAAACGCACACAATTCTAATCCCCCATCATCTCCTATGACAGGTTTTTGAATAATCATCGCAATTTCCTTAGCTTTAATCAACGCATTTTCTACATAGGTTTTACCGTTTTCCACGATGTCGATTGGTTCACTATATGTTGTATAGGATTCTATCGTTTCACTTGGAAATGCCAGTTGTAATTCGCGTATTTTATTTTTATTATTACTAGCTAAAATTAACTGCATGACTAATCTAACGCTCGTAAAAAATCGTCTTTAACATCCTTATCTTCTTTAAAAACACCTTGATAATGGAATGTTTTCGTCACACTACCGCGAGCTTTTACGCCACGCATTGCCATACACATGTGTTCTGCTTCAATCGATACGGCAACGCCTTTTGTTCTAACTTTTTCATTGATTAAATTGGCAATTTGGATTGTTAAATCTTCTTGAACATTTGGTCGTTTCGCACAAAATTCAACCATTCGAGCCACTTTACTTAGACCCAATACTTTATGATCACTTGGAATATAGGCAACGTGTGCTTTTCCAAAAAAGGGAAGTAAATGGTGCTCACACATTGAATAAAACTCAATATCTTTAACCAAGACCATGTCATCTTCATTCAAACTTGGAAAGACTTTGTAATTAGTAAATTCCTTTTCTCGTACGGAAGAAAAGACTTCTGCATACATTTTTGCTACACGTTTTGGTGTTTCTTTCAATCCATCGCGATCAACGTCTTCTCCAATCGCTGTCAAAATCGTCTTTACTGCTTCTTCAATCTGCCATTGTTTGTCTTGTTCCATCCTAATCCCAACTTTCATTTGTCTGTCTGACCTCACCAGCATTTCCTGATAACTCTATCCATTCATCAAGTGATTTTCCTTTAAGCATTTCTTTAGTGTAAACATCTTTTAAAGGAATCAACACAAAAGAGCGTTTCGTGATTTCTTTATGTGGAATGATTAAATCAGGTGTTTCAATTTCTAACTCTCCCATTAACACAATGTCAATATCTATCGTTCTTGGTCCCCATCTCACCAAACGTTCTCTATCTAAATTGGCTTCGATGTCATTCACCGTTTTTAATAACTCATTCGGAGACAATGTTGTCTCAATTTTTATGACAGCATTTAAATAATCATCCTGTGGCACATCACCATACGGATCTGTTTCATATATATCTGACTTACTTAAAACACTAATCTCACTATGTTGATTCAACTGTTCCACTGCTTGTTTTAGATAATGACGTGAATCCCCCATATTACTTCCAAGTGCCAAATAGGTTTCCATATTAATAATCTCTTTCCATTTCTATTTCGACATTATCAAAAAAACCGGCAATTGGGACATGATATTTTCTCGTTCTAACTAGAGCATGTTCAAGCATATCACCATATTTTTCACCTAATATATCTAGCACATAATAAGTAACAGCTTCAATCAAATCAAATGATTTAGATTCCAAAGCTGTTTTTACATCCGTGTACACATCAGCATAACTAATTGTTTGATGTAAATCATCTGTTTTACCTGCTTTTTCTAATGGTAATGTCAATTCTATATCTAATTCTAGTTTTTGTCCTAGTACTTTTTCTTCTCCCATCACACCGTTATAAGTATAAACTAGCATGTTATTAATTCTTACTTTTCCCATCACTATCTCCTTAAAAATATAGTATCGTCTATCCTTAGTGCTATTATACATAAAACTGTCAAAAAAGAGTCATTTTTATTAAATAAACATAAAAAAACACATCAAGACACCACTCACCTTAATGTGTTTTCTATTATTTCGATAAATCTAATTGCAACATATAATTATCAATAATTTCAGCTAAATCTGAAACGGATTGCTCGCTATATGAATTATCATATCCACTTGTCATGATAGTAATAAAATAGGGTTGTTTTTTATCTTTCACTAAGGCAATATCATTGCTGACTGTATACATTGGCATCCAACTTATTTTATGTACCACATCAACTCTCAGCTAACGTTATCAGGTATCCAACAAGTAGTAAAAAACCAACTATCCGTCAAGACAAATAGCTGGTTCAAACTTTTATTTTTTTATCACTAAATCAATGGCTTCTTTGATTTTTTCATCACGGTCTTCTTGAGTGATTGATTCTTCCTCTATGCAATCAATTAAATTTTCTGCTACAACTACACCAATAGCACGATCGATACTTGAGCGGATAGCCGATAGCTGAACCACAATGTCACGACAACTCTTGTCCTCATCTAACATTTTAAGAACTCCCCTAATTTGTCCTTCCGAACGTTTCAAACGATTACTAACTTTTCTTTTTGTGTCTTCCATTGTGACCACTCCTTATTATTTATGAAATTCCATTAATCGCCTTATACAGCAGATATGATCCATCTAAGTTTTTCACGTCATAACCCATTTGTGCAAGCATACGTTGTGCGATGTAACTTCTTTGTCCACTTTGACAGCTTAAAATAATTTCTTTGTCTTTTGGTAATTCGTTTGCACGTTGACGAATATCATTAAGCGGAATATTAATAAACCCATCAATCGTTCCTTGCGCAAACTCTTCTGGTGTTCTGACATCGACTAACATTGCTCCTGATGCTTTCACTTGTTCTAATTCAGTTAATTGAATATTTTCGGCTAAATGTTCAATAATGTTTAATGCGGCATACCCAACCATATTCACAATATCTTTTGCCGAACCAAATGGTGGCGCGTAAGTTAATTCTAATTCTGGTAAATCTTCAACAGTCAAACCACCTTTAATAGCTGTTGCTAAAACGTCAATACGTTTATCGGCTCCATCTTTTCCAACAGCCTGTGCACCATAAATTTTACCTGTTGTTGGATTAAATATCAACTTTAAGAAAATCATACTAGCACCAGGGTAATATCCTGCGTGGTTTTTTCCATCAACATGAACCACATGATACTCATAACCTAAATCTTTTACTTGTTTTTCTGTTAAACCAGTTGACGCTATTGTTTGCTCAAATACTCGAACAATGGCTGTTCCAATACTGCCTCTATTTTTACGTGGCATACCAGCAATCACATCTGCCACTTGACGACCTTGACGATTGGCAGGTGAAGCTAGTGCAATCATGGCGTCTTCATCATTAATTTGATTTTTAACGATAATCGCATCACCTACTGCATAAATATCTTTAACATTTGTTTCATAAGAATCATTAACTAAGATACCCCCACGCATACCCAACTCAATACCAGCAGATTCAGCTAATCCATTTTCAGGGCGAACGCCAACTGACATCAAGACTAAATCAGTGCCTATTTTTTCACCAGTATTTAATACAAGCGTTTGTCCGTTATTTTCCATTGCTACAACACCTTGGCTAGTTAGAACTTTCACCCCTTTATCACGCAACTCGTTCGTAATAAACGAAGCCATTTCAGCATCAACTGTTGGTAAAACGTGTGGTGCCATCTCAATAATGGTCACGTCTAATCCACGATGAACTAAATTTTCTGCCATCTCTAAGCCGATAAATCCCGCTCCAATAACCACAGCCTTTGTAGGTTTATGATTGTTTAAATAAGTCATTACTTGATCAACGTCAGGGACATTTCTTAATGTAAATAAGTTTGTTGCGTCATTAATGCCGTCTAATGGTGGGATAAATGGTTTAGCTCCTGGTGAGAGAACTAATTTATCATAGCTCATTACTTCCTCTTGACCATTATGTAACAGTGTCACTTCTTTTTTATCTGCATCAACTGAAATCACTTCTGTTTTAACTTTGACATCCAAATTAAATCTAGCTTTTAATGTTTCAGGAGTTTGAACTAATAAATCCTTACGATTGCTAATTTCACCAGAAACATAGTATGGCAATCCACAATTAGCAAATGATACATAAGGTCCTTTTTCAATAATCACAATGTCCATCTCTTCATCTAAACGTCTTAATCTTGTTGCTGCGGACATTCCTCCTGCAACGCCACCGACAATAATTGTTCTCATATTACTTATCCCCCCCTTTCAATGTTCCATTCCACATCATCATGCCACCTTCAATATTGTAGGCATCATATTTTTGACTAACTAGGTATTGTGTGGCACGTTTACTTCTAGGACCTGATGCACAAACCACATAAACCGTTTTTCCTTTTGGTTTATATTGTTGAAGCGTATCCAATGGAACATTTTTTGCTTTAGGTATATGCCCTTGAGCAAATTCTTCTGGACTTCTCACATCTATTAATTCAATCGGTTTTTTCAACTTTTCTTGTAATTCTTGTGCTGAAATACTTGGCACTTTCTTAAATAAAAACATATATTCCTCCTAGATATTTGCGTCTTACACAACTAATATACCCCCTACCCTATAAAAAGAAAAGTAATCTGCTCACTTTTTTAATGTATTTTTTACCTATTTCAATGTAAATAGCTTTCAAATTGATTTGAATCTGATAAAATAGAAACAGATTAGTAAGTATATAAAGAGAGGTAATTAGATTATGTCGACTTTCGACAAAAAAACAACAGAACAGCACTACTATGAAACACAAGTTAGTGAAAAAGAATATTTACATTGGTATAAACAGCAGCATTTCCCGACACAAGATATGCCATCTGTCACAGTTGATAATGTCATATTTTGTTACAATAAAGAACAAGATGCCTTAAAAGTACTGCTTATAAAACGTAGTACTCACCCTTTCAAAAACTCATGGGCTCTTCCTGGAGGATTTGTTATTCCTGGAGAAGCAACGGCAGACAGTTGCATTAGAGAAACAAAAGAAGAAACCAACGTCACAATTACCCGTGAACACGTAGAACAACTTCACACCTTTAGTACTCCTGGACGCGATCCACGTGGATGGGTGATTACAGTCAGTTATTTAGCTTTTATTGGAGAAGAACCTCTTGTTGCAGGAGATGAAGCGGCAAAAGCATCTTGGTTCGATTTAACACGTGAGGGAAATTTGTTATACCTTACCAATCATCTTGATGCAAACATCTGTGTTAATTTAGATACTGGTGAATCAATTGGAGAGAATTCACTAGCCTTTGACCATGCCAAAATTATTATTAAAGCCTTTAACCGTGTGTGCAATAAAATGTATCACGAGCCTCAAGTTTTGCGTGTTTTAGGAAAAGATTTTACAATTAGTGAGGCAAGAAAAGTCTATGCTAAATTTTTAGGTGTCAACTTTAAAGATATTGATCATTCAAACTTTAAAAAAGCAATGTTACCTTACTTTACTGAAATTGGAGAACGTGCAACTGGTGTTGGCCGACCATCAAAAATATATGAACTAAAATTCTAAGTCATTACTGGGGGGAAATCTTATGGAAAAAATCGTCTCATCAACTGATGGAAGTCATATTTTTTACAAAGTATTAGGACAAGGGACACCCATGTTCTTCATTCATGGAAATAGCGGCTCACATCAAGCTTTTCAAAAACAAATCGACGTCTTTCAAAAAAACCATCTACTTGTTTTGATGGATACAAGAGATCATGGCCACTCAACAAATCAAAGTGAACAACTTGATTTTCAAGCCATTTTTGATGATATACTATCTATCTTGGAAAATGAGCAAATTGAACAAACCATTATGGTAGGATTTAGCGATGGTGCAAACATTGCCCTCTCATTTGCCAATTATTACCCAGAACGTGTATCAAAAATGGTATTAATTTCCCCTAATATTCGTTTTGACCAACTAAAAAAAAGCAAGCAACTGCTCTATAAATCACTGCGAGTCGTTAGTGAATACTTACTAAGATTAAAAAAAGAGTCTAGGGTATTACGTCTAGCCATGAAAAACCTACCTCTCACCTCAAATTATCGTGAGAAGTTAAAGATGCCCATTTTATTTATTTTTGGTGATCGGGACATCATTGATCTAAAAAAGGTCAGCCCTTTTATTGATTCCTTAAAACAAGCGAAGTTAATCGTATTAAATAAAACCGGCCACTCGATTTTAAGAACTCGTCCCCTAATAGTTAACAAAGAAATTGAATCTTTTATATAGAAAAAGCGATACGCATTGACACGTATCGCTTCTTTTTATTGACTTTTATATGCTTCTTCGATTAACTGAGCAGATTCTTCAATTGATCGATTTTCAACATTTATGATTATGGCACCTAATGATTCGTACAATTCGTGTGCAAAATTTAACTCTTCTTTGATTCTATCAAGTGCCACATAAGATGAGCTACCATTTAGTCCAAGTGAATCTAAACGTGATTGTCTCACACGCATAATATACTCTGGACTAGCTGTTAAGCCTATGACTGGCACCTTGTTCAATTGGAATAATTCTTTTGGAATTGGGACTTCTGGTATCAATGGTAAGTTTGCGACTTTGACCGAACGATTAGCTAAATACATGCTTAGTGGTGTTTTAGATGTACGTGAAATCCCTAAAATCACTAAATCTGCTTTTCTAAACCCTTTTGGATCTTTCCCATCATCATATCTCACAGCAAATTCAATCGCTTCAATTCGTTTAAAATACTCCTGATCCATTAAATAAAGTGAGCCACTTTCATGACTTGGTTCCATATGTGTTCTATGTGATACTTTTGTCATTAATTCTGTCATGTAATCAACATATTCAAGACCCGTACTTTTAGCAAAATCGGCACAAACTTTATTTAATTCACTATCAACTAGTGTTGTCACCACAATCGCTTTTTCATTTAAAGCATCAGCTAATATTTGCATTAATACTTCTTTTGAATCCACAAAGGGAAATTTTTTAATATCATAGTTTTCAAGTTTTGGAAACTGTGCTAATACGGCATTTATAATGCGTTGGGCTGTTTCTCCAATTGAATCTGATATAACAAATAGTTGTAATTGCTTAAATTTACTCTCTCTAAAGTTGTTCATGTTTTAGTTCTCTCCCTAACTTAATAAAGTGCTGTACCACTTTTGTTTTTGATAATTTACCAACGACTTGATTGGTTTCTCGGCTTAATACGGGTAGTGAATCAATTTCATGGGCGCTCAATAAACTACCTGCCTCTAAAATGGTCATATCTGGGTAAGTAACCACGAGATTAGGCATACGAGTCATAATAATCGCAATCGCTAAATCTAAATCTTGATTATTTAACAAGCTTCGTAATAAATCTTTTCGTGATACCAAACCGATTAAGTCCTTTGATTCTTCATCAATGACATAAAGTGACCCACAATCATACATAAATAGGGATGTGGTAGCATCTTTAATTGTTGTATGAGGATAGATAATGACAGGATTTGACATGACCTCATCCACTTGGACATCAAATAAATGTTCTTGTAATAATGGATCAAATGGTAATCCTGAATAGATATAGCCTACTTTTGGTCTGGCATCAAGAATTCCTGTCATCGTTAACACAGCTAAATCACTTCTTAATGTTGGTTTAGTTAATCCTAATTGTTCTGCGATTTTATCTCCACTAATCGGCTCATTCGTTTTGACAATCTCGATAATCTTTTTTTGTCGCTCACTTAGTTCCACAAAGACACCTCTTTTATTCGTTATTAGACGCACGGCGGATGGTACTTTGAGCTGCTGCAATATAAGCAATCGGAATTCTGTATGGTGAACATGACACATAATCTAAGTTAATGTCATCAAAGAATTCGATTGACGTTGGGTCACCACCTAATTCCCCACAAACACCAATTTTTATATTTGGTGTTGTTGAACGACCTTTTTCAACGGCTGTCTTAATCAATTCTCCCACCCCACCTTTATCAATTGTTTGGAATGGATCAACTGGTAACACGCCTTTTGAAACATATTCGTTAATATATTTTGCTGCATCATCTCTTGAAAAACCAAACGTCATTTGCGTTAAGTCATTTGTTCCAAAACTAAAGAAATCCGCAGTTGTAGCAAGTTGATCGGCAATTAAACAGGCTCTAGGTAGTTCAATCATTGTCCCTATACGGTAAAAGACATTGATATCTTCTTCTTCCATCAAAGCATCTAGATACAATTCAATTTTTTCTTTTAGTTCACTTAACTCTTTTGTTGTTCCTACTAATGGTATCATAATTTCAGGTGTTACGTCTAAACCAGTTTCACGTTTCATCGCAATGGCACTTCGAATAATCGCTTCACTTTGCATAATGTAAAGTTCGGGATACGTCATACCTAAACGACAGCCACGGTGTCCAAGCATTGGGTTCACTTCATGTAATTCTTTCAAACGACGTTCAATTTCATTTTTACTCACATTCATCTCTTGAGCTAAAAGAACAATATCTTCTTCTTTCGTTGGCATAAACTCGTGCAATGGTGGGTCTAGTAAACGAATCACACCTGGCAACTCATTTAATGTCTCAAATATTTCTTTAAAATCATCCATTTGATAATCTAAAATAACTTTTAACGCTTTTTCGCGTTCAATATAGCTATTTGATAAAATGAAACGTCTCATTTGAATCAAACGTTCTGCACCGAAAAACATATGTTCTGTACGAATTAATCCGATACCATCTGCACCAAAGTACAGTCCTGTTTTGATATCACTGACTGTTTCAGCATTCATTCTTACATCAAGACGAGCATGTTTTTTCGCCCAAGCCATAATCGTATCAAAATAATGAGAGGTCCCTGTTACTTCCACTTCTAATTCTCCAAGGTAGATAACACCATTAGAGCCATCGACTGAAATCACGTCACCTTCGTTTAATTGACCTCCCGGATACACCACACGTTTTAAAAAGTCATCAATTTCTAACTCGCTACATCCAGCGACACAACATGTTCCCATTCCACGAGCAACAACTGCTGCGTGAGATGTCATACCACCACGACTTGTGACAATGGCCTCACTTGCTACCATTCCTTCGATATCCTCAGGAGACGTTTCTTGACGCATTAGAATGACCTTCTCACCTTGTGCTGCCCATTCTTTTGCTGTTGCTGCATCAAAACAAACTTTCCCAACAGCCGATCCAGGACTAGCTGGTAACCCAACGTCAGATACCTTTACTGCTTCTTCTAAGGCTACTTTTGAAAACTCTGGATGAAGTAAATGACTAATCATATCAGGATTTAATGTCAGTAAAGCATCTTCTTCTTGAATTAATCCTTCTTCGACCAAATCAACGGCAATTTTCACACTGGCTTGTGCAGTCCGTTTTCCATTTCGTGTTTGTAAAATATACAATTTCCCTTTTTCCACAGTAAACTCGATATCTTGCATGTCACGATAATGTTGTTCTAACAAATGAGCTAGACGAGCAAATTCCTCATAAACTTTAGGTAGATCATTTTTTAATTTTTCGATTTGTTCTGGCGTACGAATACCTGCTACAACATCTTCACCTTGTGCATTGATTAAGTACTCACCAAATAATTTATTTTCACCAGTCGCTGGATTTCTTGTAAAGGCAACACCTGTTCCACTGGTATCTCCACTATTTCCAAAGACCATTAATTGAATATTAACAGCTGTTCCAATATCGTCTGGAATATGGTTTAACTCGCGATAAATATGAGCTCTCTCATTGTTCCAAGAATGAAAGACTGCTTCAATCGCTAAATGTAATTGTTCTTTCGCAGATTGCGGAAACGGTTTCTTTTTAATTTCCAAAATAATACGTTTAAATTCAGTTACAATGCTCTTTAAATCATCACCAGTCAACTCACTATCTAATTTTACCCCGTGTTTTTGTTTGTAAAATGTTAAATAGTTTTCAAAATACTGCATATCAATCCCAAAGACAACGTTTCCAAACATTTGTAACAAACGTCGATAACAATCGTAGGCAAATGCTTCGTCCTCTGTTAATGAAGCAAGTTGTTCTACTGTTTCATCATTTAACCCCAAGTTTAAAATCGTATCCATCATACCCGGCATTGAGAATTTTGCTCCACTGCGAACAGAAACAAGTAATAAATCGTTATCGCCTTCAAATGATTTATTGGTTTTCTTTTCTAACAAACTCAAATGCTCATCTATTTCTTTTTTTAATTCATCTGATAATTCTTTTGTTGTATTTAAAAATGACATACATGCTTCAGTCGTAATAGTAAACCCTGGTGGGACTGGTAAGCCTAAGCGTGTCATTTCAGCCAAGTTTGCTCCCTTACCACCTAATAGGTCTTTCATATCTGCATTGCCTTCATCAAACTGATATACTTGTTTTAACACACTAATACCTCCAATTAACTTTTATTAATACCTATTATTTAGTATATAGTACGTCATATATAAAATCAATAGATAATTAATAGGTTTTATTAGAATGTTCATTCACAAATTAATGTAAAACTACTTTAAAAAATTTCTGAAATAAGTTACGATATATTTTCAAGGAGGAGTCAATATGGTACAAACTTTACAAAAAAAGATGGGGACACGCTTTAGTGATACCTTATTTATTGTCATTGGAACACTTTTTGTTGCATTTGGTTTCAATGCTTTTTTATTGCCCAATCGAATTGTGTCTGGAGGAATCAATGGATTAACCATTATTTTATACGAGACACTTCATTTAACACCCAGTATTGTGTTATTTTCAGTTAACTTTGTGTTGCTGACACTATCTTTCTTTTTATTAGGGAAAGAAATTTTTTTCAAAAGTATTTTAGGCAGTTTTCTTGTGCCATTATTTGTGTCATTACTACACGGTGTGGCTCTAAGTCATATTGAGCCTATTTTAGCTGCTATTTTTGGTGGGATTACAGTTGGTCTTGGTGTTGGTTTGGTCTTTTTAGGAAAAGGCTCAACTGGAGGAACTGCCTTAATTGCATTGATTGTCCAAAAATATATTCCAATTAAATTAGGAATTATTTTAGGAATTTGTGATGGTTTAGTTATTTTAAGTGCTCTTTTTGTGTTTGATGTGCAGGCGGTTTTGTTTGCTCTTATTGCATTATATTTAACTAGTCGTATGGTTGACACTGTCCAAGTTGGTCCTGAATCATCTAAAAATGTCATGATTATTTCTAATGACTATAAAAAAATTCGAGAACAGATTATTTCTGATTTAGATTTAGGAGCTACTCTTATTCCTATAGAAGGTGGCTTAAATCTTGAAGAGAAGAAAATGATTATGGTCGTTATTCAGGAAAATCAATTTATCGCACTAAAACAAGCAATACTATATATCGACGAAGAAGCATTTGTCGTGGTTACAAGTGCTCATGAGGTTGTTGGTAAAGGATTTACTGCTTATAGATGACAAAAAAGCAAGCGTTAGATTAACTCTAACACTTGCTTTTTAATTGTTGTCATCTAGAATGTTTAAACGAATTCTCTTAGAATGATCCGTACGAACACTGTAAACAATTGTACGTATTGCTTTTGCCACACGACCTTGTTTTCCAATGATACGACCGATATCTTCTGAAGCTACTTTTAAATTGTACTCCATAAATTCCTCAGATTCTTCTACATCTAGGCGAACTAAATCGGGTTGACTAACTAACGGACGGACAATGGTTAATACCAAATCTTTTACATCAGTCATTCATAAGCCCACCTTATTTTTTAGTATATTTAGCTTCGTGATGTTTTTTCATGATTCCTTCACGAGATAAAATGTTACGTACTGTATCAGAAGGTTGAGCTCCTTTTGATAACCAGTCTAAGATTAAGTCTTCTTCAACTTTTACTTGAGCTGGATCTGTTAATGGGTTGTAAGTTCCCACTACTTCGATGTAACGTCCATCACGAGGTGAACGAGAATCTGCTACTACCATACGATAAAAAGGTTTCTTTTTAGAACCCATACGTTTTAAACGAATTTTAACTGCCATTATTAAGGCACCTCCAAAAATTTTTTGATTTGTTTTAATCACAAAGCATAGTTTAACAGTTTTAATTACTCTTGTAAAGTGTTTTTTCTTTACAGGTTAATCTTTTTTATTTAACCCAAATTTTATGTCGTAGGCTTCCTTTAAAGAGAGCCTTGAAACCGTCACACTACTCATTTCTTCTAAAGGTAGATTAAGGAATAATTCTTTCTCATCACCATTATCTAATGGTAGTAAAAATAATCCTCCCGCTAATAATTGACCTCTTTCTATGATCTCTTCTGATAAAAAACGACAATCCGCTTGATTTATTTTTAGATACCTTGTTTGATCTTTCGTTCCAGTCTTTCGGTCAAAAAATAATTCTAATTGACCATTTGATAGGAAGAAAATACGATCTGCATACTGTTCCAAGTTATCCAACAGATGAGACGCTATAATGATTAGTTTTCCCTCATCTCTTTTTTTCGCCATAATGGTTGAAATAAGTGTCACGTTTGTTGGATCTAGCCCATTCATTACTTCATCCATTAGCATAATTTTCGTATCAGCTGCTATTTGCATAGCAAAACATAATCGTTGTCTCATACCTAGTGAATAGTTACCGACTAAATCATTAATATAATCTGCCATATTTAGCTCATTAATTAACTCTTTAACTGGAATTTTAGACTTCCAAATCTTTTTATACATCGTTAAATGCTCTAAACCAGTTTTATGATTATACAAATCTTGCTGGTCTGGCATCATACTTATTTTTTTATAAAGTTTAATTTGCTTTCTAGCTGATTTGTAAGTTCCTTTTTTATCTATGATTAGTTGACCTTTGTGTGGCGTTTCATAATTCATTAAAACATTTAACAAGGTACTTTTCCCTGTTCCATTAGGTGCTACTAATCCCACAATTTCGCCCGCATGAAAGTCTTCAGTAATATCTTTTAAAATTGGTTTATTTTTATACGAAAAACTAATATTCTCTAATTTAATCATAGACTTCTCCTTATAGTTGACGTTTTTTTACGGTACTTAATTTAAGTAATAGAATCAACAACAACACTGTCACTCCAACGACAAGGTATCCTTGATTTGTCGTAAGGTAAGGGGTGGACCAAAAGAAACCTTGATATCCTGACACTATATCACCACTATATAAGTAACTAGTAGGTGAATAGTAAAGTGCGTAGATGTCTCCTAATCCATGTCGTTGATAAAACAGGCTGGAAAATGTTATTAACACAATCACGACCAGATTGATAAAATCTTGTTTTAGCCAAAAAGAAATTAAAAACGTGAACAATACAATGGCTAGACAACTTAATCCCATCAAACCTAAACTCTTCGCTAAAAACAAACCGATTGTCTCGCTAGAAAAGATTGAATTCAAATTAGACACGGCATCAATTGGAAAGACACTGTAGCTTGATGGTAAACTTAATGAACCAAATCCTCGGCGTAATCCTATCCAAATAAACCCGATACTAAGAGGAATTATCATTAAAAAGAGTCCGATAAACGTTATAATCAATTTAGCGATTAGTCGTTTAAATACACTCAAAGGGTAGCCATTTACTAAACTCTTATGCTGACGATCTTTACTAATCATATCTACCGAAAACAATATAGCTAACAAACTAAAAAGGACTGGTAATATTCGGTGCATTAGGCGAGAAACTACTTGCCAAGCTGTTTCTTCATTTAACTGATTTAACGATAACTTACTCGTTTGTTTAGCGTACTGCGCCATTTTTGGACCCATACTTCTATTACCATAAAAATTGTCAAACTCCGCGAAATCATTACCATATGTGTAATATAATGGGTTTAGATTCCTACCACCTTCATACCATTCAGCAGTTTCTTTCGCATATGTTTTGAAGTCTTGCTTTTTTAGAGCCTCATATCTTTTTTCTTCAATTGGCAATAACATACGAAATGATTCAACAGCACTTAAAGTGTCTGGGTGTGTCTCACCTTCAAGATTCACTGTTTCTAAAAAATGCTTTTTGTCTAGGTAGCTTGCTTCTATTTTTTTTAAATTCGTTGTTTCATAAATCTTAAAGTTGGGTTCAATTTTTATCACAAAAAATAAGGAAAGAAACCCCACAATCAAGTATAAGGCGATATTTTTTTTATTATGAAAAAAATCTTGCCATTCTTGTTTCAAATAATTAATCATTGTGTCTTCCTCCCCTACTTAATTTTAGTTGGATAAAAAAGATAACGATTAACACCACAATACTGCCAAGTAAATACATCACACCTTGATTAATTGAAACGTATGAAGTGCCTTCAATAATTAAAGATGGGGAAAGAACTGTTGCTAATTTAAGCTGGGTTGGAAACAACCAAATAAAGGCATAGGCCATACACTCAATAATCACCGTGACATAACTATTTTTGGTCATATTATTTAAAACTGAACTGATTAAAAATGATAGCATAAACATTAAATAGCCAAATAAAATATAATAGCAAATTTTCTTAACCACTGTTGTGATAACAAACTTATTTTGGTAAACGACTTCAATCAAGCTTAAATCACCAAATCCATTTCCACTAATACTTTGTAAAATAGCTAAATAACAAATACTTAAAACGAGTAATCCACCTAATATCAAACTCTTCTTAATAAAATTACGTATCAATCGTTGTGTTAAACTTCGAGGTTGTCCTTTCAACAGACTCTCATGTTCTTTTTCATCTACGATTAATCTTGCATTAACTACTGATATCAATGGAAACCATGCTACACCTAGTATTGTTAATAAAGAGATAATTAACCGACCAAATGTTAATGACTCCAACGGTAAGGTCTCACCTGATTCTTTTAACGCCTTGTAATACGTTTCATCTCTTTGTACCTGCTCTTTTGATAACTGAAGGGAGGTAATATCGGAAAAGCCATCCAACTGCCTAGCTTGTTTACGAATATCAGTCAATTCAATGGTTGTGTCGATATAATTTTGTTCATCTTCGAATAATAATGCGTTAGACTGTCTTGCTATCGCTGATGTTTGTTGTAATAAATTTTGATACAGCGTTCCCCCTTCATCACTTGGCACATTTCGATAATCTAAAAGGGCAACCGTGATTTGAAGTGTTTCAGCTTGATTTAATTCTTTCAGACGATAACTATTTTTCTGCTGAGAAATCATAAAGATTCCTGTCATCACTATAAAAAACAGTATCACATACACAATACGTTGTTTTTTACTCATTTTACACCTCAACTTCCTCATAATTATTTCATTTAATTTTAATTATATCACAATACCAAACAAAAAAGCCTCGCATAAAACGAGACTTTTTATCATTTTGTTGTGTTATTCAATTTTTGTTGTTTCTTTTTTTCTAATTCTAGCCAAGCTTCAATGATTTCTAAATCTTCCTTATTAAACGATTTTTGTTTTAGTAATTCTTCAATGACATCATCTGCTTTTTTATGATTGGGCTTCTTAGAATGACTAATAATCCGCGTTAAGTTACTAGTAAAAGTTGAAATAATTCCAACACCTAAGACCATTAATATCCCACCGACAAGTCTTCCTAACCCAGTTTGAATCATAATATCCCCATAACCAACAGTTGTGACAGTCTGCATCTCCCACCAAATCAAATCCTCATAATTTGTAATATTAGGCTCGATCCATAGTAACGGTAACGGTAAAAAAATAAAAATAATCAAAAAAGTATTAAAAAGTTTTCCTGTACCTGTTTCTCTTAATTTCAAAAATACAGGTAATAAATACCGTTGTCCAAGCGAAGTGATTTGTATACTCTGCATGATAAGCGGAAAAAATTTTACCAAACGAAATGCATGATGAAATGGGATAATCGCAATAAAATCTAAAAAATGATGTTTTAAATAATCCCTTTTATTATCGGTTTTCCATAATGTATAAAAACTATCTAAAGCAAAAATAAGCAATATTATGATATCTATTATTTCTTTGTATTGAAAATTAATAACATTGATAACTATTGAAATAATAATCAATAGAAACATCATGAGTAAATAAATTTTTTTTAATTTTTGTTGGTTCATTACTCTCTCCCACATGATTAATCTTTAACATTAAACAACTGTTCTTAGAAATTGAAAAGGATGATCATCTCATCTACTGATAAATTAAACAGGTTCATACTCTCCTCTATTTACAATAGTTCTAGCCTATCTCATATACACTGATAGAAAAATAATAAAATAACTTTATAGTAAAAATCAAGTTTTGTTTTTACTTTAGATTATCTATAAAATTTAACAGTTGGTTACATATTTTTCTTAGCGGTTGCTAACATCAATCGAATACGATTCAATCGATGATTGCACATCTATTTTAGCAAATACCCCACATCTGGAAGCGATTGGGTAAATGGTATGTTTTTTGCCAACCCATTAACACCATTACCATCAGTTTTTAAAAGAGTTTCCATCTGACTTTCTTTATCTGTTCTTATAGTTCATTTTCAAATTTTTTTCATAAATACCAGTTTAAATCAAAAGACATAAAAAATCTAGCAAAGAGATAAACTAACGGATAATCATATAAATAAACAAAAAAGCATACAGTGTTAACACACTATATGCTTCACTATCATACAATTTTAATATCTATCGACATGTCTATTAATCACAATGGAATTAATCAATGAAAGAAGTAGCGAAATAAATACTGCTGCTCCTAAACTAGAGAAAGCAAAGTTTTGTTCACCGACAATCACAGATGTGAATTTTAACATCATCCCATTTATTACGAAACTAAACAAACCAAATGTTATGAGTGTAATAGGTAGTGACAAGATATGTAATATGGGTTTTACTAATACATTTAATGCCGATAAAACAACACTTGCCACAATGGCTATCATAAAACTATTAACATAAAACATGGAAGGAAATAATACAGATAATGAGATGAACGCCAACGTATTAATAATTAGACGTTGAAAGTATGTCACTAAAAGTCACTCCAGTCATCTTCTTCTACTTTTTGTGCTTCTTTTCTTGGTCGTTTTGCTTTATATTGTTTAGATGATTCTTCATAATTATAACCGCCATATCCTTCATATGGAGAACGTGGTCTACTTTGTTTATTTGAACCTGGAACAATTAAGGCTAGCAAAATATATAAAATAATTGGTGAACCTAGTGTAAACATTGATAAAATCACATAAATGATTCTTACCAAGGTTGGATCGATATTAAAATATTCTGCAATACCTGCTAATGTTCCTGTTAAAACAATATTATTAC
The DNA here is from genome assembly GCF_058211775.1 of Vagococcus changpingensis. Taxonomy (NCBI): domain Bacteria; kingdom Bacillati; phylum Bacillota; class Bacilli; order Lactobacillales; family Enterococcaceae; genus Vagococcus; species Vagococcus changpingensis. The sequence goes on along the minus strand of NZ_JBYVZB010000001.1, from coordinate 28,776 downwards.
TTGATTTTGTTAGTTTTCTTCCCATTTTTTTTCACTCCATCTATTAGTCATTATCTTTCAAGTAAATACTTCCTGTTGTCGTATTTAAAGATAATTGAACCATATTATCATCTTGTCGAACAAATTCAACCATTTGATTCATTCGCTCTTTCTTTTCTTTTAAAATATCAATGTTACTAAAACGATTTTTAATTGAGCCAAAATTCGTTTGGCAATCTGCTTGAATACCTGCTTGTTTTGCAAGGGAAACTTTGATGTCTCCATTTACCACAGTTGCTTTAATTTTTTTTGTTTTTAAATCATTTGAAGTAACTTTTACTGCGCCATTAATTAATGATACATTAGTATGCTCAATAACGGATTTACTGATTAATTCACCGTTAACAGTTTGACCAATAAAATCTACAATGTCACTATCTTCTACTTGAATATCACCATTAACACCTTCAACTTCAAGCATAGTTGCTTTAATATTTTTTACCTTCATTTTACCATTTGTTGATTTGAGGAAAATATCACCCAGTAACATATCTTCAACTTTAATATCGCCATTTAACATTTTCACTGACACATGATCAAATAAATGTTGTGGTAAATAAAAATCTAATTCACAACTTAGTCGTTTGTTTGGTACTTGAAATGAAATGTTTTCTTCATCTACAACAATTTCACTACGCTCAATGAATGCTTCAAATGGTGTGTTATTGTTTAATTTACCATAAAACTTAATGTTTGCAACGATCTTAACATCTGGTTGGTTCCATGTTTTAAATTTAACTTTACCATTTGCTACTTTGACATCAATCAACGTAGCTGTACTATTTGGATAAAGAAATTCATGTGTAAAACTATGAGAACTTACACCAGGTACTTTGATATTCACGTCTTTCCATTCCACATTATCAGAAACGGTAGAACTAACCGCATCCACTGTTTTTTTCAAAAAATCACCAAAGTATTTACCTGCTTCTTCTACTTTACCAGACGCATGGTTTATTTTTTGATTGGTTTGTTCTTTCCAATCTTTTGGAATATCAAACCCTAATATTTTTTCTGTTTCTTGTGCATCACGACGCTCTTTTTTTATCGATTTTAATTCTTCATTTAATTCTGCTTTGTCATTAGATAATTGAATATCTGTTTCTTTTAAATAAGCTAAATCTTTTTTTAGTTGCTCTCGCTCAGCTTCTTTTTCAGGAGTCAATGTATCTAAATCTTCCATTGTATCAAAGACTGTCAGTTGTTCTTCAATTTCTCGAATATCTTGTCTTAATCCTTGAATTTCAACTGTTAATTCATCATATTCTACAGATTTTCTATTTTCTTCTTCTGCTAATTTTTCTAACACTCTTTCTAATACTTTACTATCATTGTATCCTGTTTTGGATTGGCTTTCTGCTGATTTATAATTTACTTGCTTGGCTTCATTATCAATTAATTTTTCATCTTTTTCTGTGGCAATATTTTCTAATAATACTAATGCCTCATCAGTTGTTAAAATACCTTTTTTAACTAAGTCTAAAATTCGTTCACGTTCGTTCATTATATATCCTCCTCTTAACTTCTTTATCTATCACATTACTAACCTACACTCATATTATGTCTTATTTTTAAAGAAATGTCATAGGACTTGAGTTGGATTTATTCCTGTATACCAAGACTTATTCGTTTATCATTCTAAAAAATAAAAACCTTAAAATAAATTTTAAGGTTTTTATAGCTTACTGACTAAAAGGATAAGATAGACGTTGGATTAATAAATCCACTCCATAAACTAGAACTAATACCAAAATGTAAATGGGCTCCTGTTGAATTTCCTGTTGATCCGACTGTCCCAATTGTGTCTCCTGCGTCAACTACTGAGCCAACACTTGTACCGATATTTGTCATATGCATATAGTATGTATACAATCCATTGTCATGTAAAATAATCACGTGATTACCAGCACTTGGATGATAACTTGCTTCCACTACTTGACCAGCTCTAGATGCCAATATTGGCGTTCCTGCTCCAGTAGCTAAATCAATTCCATCATGATGATCTCCTGAGTAACCAGTTGGATCCGTTCTGGAACCAAACCCACTCGTTATCGTATACCCTCCAGAAAGTGGCAATGAGAAGCCATCTTGACTTGGTAGTGAGATTGTTTCATTTTTGTCTTCATCTGTTTTGGTATTATTATTACTCTTTCCAATCGCACTAGATTGCTTAGAAATGGAAAGGCTCGATTGAGCTTCTAATTGTTTAGCTTCTGCTTCTTTTTGTTCTTTTTCACGTTGTTCTTGTAACGCTTTTTTAGCTGCTGCTTGTTTATCCGATAATTCTTTCAAACGTTTTTTATTTTCTTCAGAAATACGTTTAGCTTCTGCTTTTTGTGATTCATATGCAGATTTATTATCTGTTTCTTTTGATAACTCTTTTAAAATTTTATCTGCCAAAGCAACTTGCTCTGCTTTACTTTTTTCTAATTTTTCTTGTTTTGTTTTTAACTCTTTAGCAGTCTTGTTAACATCAACAACTTTTTTATTTAATGTTTCTTTTTTCTTAGCTAAGGTAGCTTGATCTTTTTTTTGTTCATCCATAATATCTTTATTAGCTGAGACTAATTTAGAATAGGCTACTGTTCGACTAAGTGCATCAGATATTGATTCTGACTCTAAGATAACATTGACCAAATCTTGATCTTCCCTATTTAACTGCATAGAACGAGCTTGACTTTCTATTTGTTTGTTCCGCTTATTAATAATGATTGTTAAATCATCTATTTCTTTTGTTAATGAATTAATTTCTTTTTCTAATGATGCCTTTTCTTCTAACACCTTATTGATATCTTTATCCAATTTAGCAATAGTTGAATCTAAATCAGATAGCGTTTTATCTGATGCCTGTTTCTTTGCATTTAACTCATCTATTTTTTTTTGAGAGTCCTCTATTTTTTTATCAACACTCTCAGCATGAATAACAGCCGGACAAACAAATCCAGATAGAGTTGTTGTTAATAAAGTAAAGGCAATCATTTTTTTAAATCTCATGTATAGTCTAACTCCAATTCTATTTCTATTTATTATTTTCATTGTAAACTATAACATAAATTCATCATAAAAAGGTTACAAAAAAATGACATTTTTAATCATATTGTCTTCACCCGCCAACTATTATATGAACGCTTTACTCACTTGATAGCGTTGATTTTGCCAGAGAAATTTGATTCTTTACTTGTTCAAAGCCAGTTCCACCAAGACTATTCCTTCGTTTCACAGCCGTTTGGGACTGTAACACGTCATATATATCCTTATCTATTAAAAGAGATAATTCTTGGTAACGAGTTAGAGGAACATCTTGTAAATAACAACCAGCAGTAGCACATTCTAGAACAAGTAACCCTAAGATTTCATGAGCTTGTCTAGATGGTACTCACTTAGAAGCTAAATAATCTGCCAATGCGGTTACATGAGAACAATCTTTTTCAGCTAAATAAAGCATTTTTTCTTTATTGAGTCTCATGGTTTCCAACATATCTGTCAAAATAACCATTGACACACCCATTGTCTCAATAGTATCAAACATGCCTTCTTTGTCTTCTTAACAGTGGCTCTCCTCTTGTATAATTTCACTTTTGCGGTTCCATTAACTACTTTTTGTGTTTCTTTAATGTATGCTAAAATCGCTTGTATCGCTGGATTAAATCATAATGCATTGTCTATTAAATTAGACAATGTGTTTTCTAAAATTGGTTTAAAATGCGATACTTCGCGTACGAGTGTTCAATCTTCACTTTCTTTATGATCCGGTAAGAGTGTCATCGCCCCTAGACACTCATATGCCATCACTGTTGCATCAACTTGATGCGCTAATTCTACTAATTTTTTTAAAATTAATAGACGACTTAAAGCCGATACTAATGGGTATTTTTGCTCATAGTAAGCATGTGTTGGTAAGGCTGGTAAGACAACATCAGTCACAAACTCTTCACGAACATCAATCACATAAGATTCAATAGCGCCAACTGTCAAGGCTTTTTCTTTAATAAATCTAAATCTTTCCCTTCACCTACATCCAAGTAAACAGCAACCACATCATACTCTTTTTTAACCAACTAATTGCTACTGATGTATCCAATCTATCTGAATAAGCTAAACCTACTTTTTCTTTTGTCATATTATATTCCTCTAATTTCTACAAATTAAATTATGTTCAATATTATCTATTTCAAGGTACCTCCTCAACATATTTATTCATAAAATAACGTAAAAATTAATATTTATTCTTAAAAGGCCATTTAAAGTGAATATAAAATCTTTAAAATATATAAAAAACACTTAGATAATAAATCTAAGTGTTTTAATTGATTATTCATCTTCATGCATTGTTGCTGCTAATTCGGATATTTTACCTGTTCTTAAGTAGATAATCCACTCACAGATATTGCAGACATAATCCCCGATACGTTCTAAATATCCAGCAACCTGTAAATAATCAGCTCCAACAATAACTGTTTCAGTATCTTGTTCCATAGCTTTAATTGAATGACGATAAATCGATTTAAAATAATCATTTGTTACTCTATCACTTTGAGCGATTTTGATTGCTTTGTCGCTATCTGTATGAATATAAGCATCCAATACAGAACTAACCATTCCCATTACATGTGTCGCCATATCAGATATTTCCTCTTCAATCGATAAAACACGTTTGTTTCCTTTTAATCGAATCGTTGCTTTTGCAATTGAAACAGCATGATCTCCCATACGTTCTAAGTCGGAACTTGCTTTCATAATTGTTACAATGCGTCTTAAATCTGTTGTAACAGGTTGTTGTAGAGCAATCATTTCAAAACTCTTCTTTTCCAGACCTAATTCCTGTGCGTTGATTTCGCTATCAGATTCAATCACATTTTTTGCTAGTGATTTATCATGGTCAATAAATGCACGTACAGAATTACTAATCGCTGTATTTACATCATTACCCATGTTTTCAAATTTATCATGTAGATTTTGTAAATCTTCTTCAAATTGACTTCTAAGCATGTCCTTCATCTCCTTCATCTTGCCTTATCTTTTTTTGTTAACCAAACTTACCAGTGATATAATCTTCCGTTTCTTTTTGTCCAGGATTTAAAAATATTTTTTTCGTTTTATCATATTCAATTAAATCACCATTTAGAAAAAACGCTGTTTTATCTGATATACGTGAGGCTTGTTGCATATTATGTGTTACCATAATCATTGTATAGTCATCCTTTAATTCTAACAACATATTTTCTATTTTACCACTAGAAACTGGATCAAGAGCACTAGTTGGTTCATCCAATAAGATAACTTCAGGTTGAACAGCTAGTACTCGAGCGATACATACCCGCTGTTGTTGGCCACCAGACAAAGAAAGTGCGCTTTTATTTAATTTATCTTTTACATCATCCCAAACCGCTGCAGCTTTTAGACTTTCTTCCACTATACGATCTAGTTCTTCTTTAGAATGCTTTCCTTCCAATCGTAAACCATAAATAACATTTTCATAAATACTAAATGGAAAAGGATTAGGTTGTTGGAACACCATTCCAATTTGTTTACGTAGCGTGACAATATCTGTTTTTGGACTATAGATATCATTATTTTTATACGTCACTTTCCCTGTAATCGTTACAGATGGAATTAAATCATTCATTCGATTTAACGTTCTTAAAAAAGTTGACTTTCCACATCCTGATGGGCCAATCAAAGCCGTAATGCCACCTTGATCAAAATCCATCGTAATTCCCTTTAAGGCTTCATTATTACCATAATATAAGTGCAAGTCGTTTGATTCAATTATTGACATAACGTTCCTCCTTAACCAAAGTGACCTGAAACATAATCTTCGGTTGCTTGTATTTTTGGACGAGTGAAGATTTTTTTCGTTTGATCATATTCTAACACCTTACCCATGTAAAAGAACGCAGTATAATCACTAATACGAGACGCTTGTTGCATATTATGTGTTACGATGACAATCGTGTAATCTTCTTTTAAATTAATTAATGTTTCTTCCACCTTACTAGTAGAAATTGGATCTAGTGCGCTAGCTGGTTCATCCAGCAATAAAATATCTGGTTTCATCGCAATAGCACGAGCGATACAAAGTCGTTGTTGTTGTCCACCTGATAATGCTAATGCACTTTTATGTAAATCGTCTTTTACTTGATCCCATAAAGCTGCCTGTTTCAAACTTGTTTCGACTGCTTCATCCAAAGTTTGTTTATCTTTTTGTCCATGACGTTTTAAGGCAAATGTAATGTTTTCATAAATAGATTTACTGAATGGATTAGGTCTTTGAAATACCATTCCAATATGTTTTCTCATCTCATAAACATCAACTTTTGACGAATTAATGTCAATGTTTTTATAAATAATTTCTCCTGTCACTTTTGTCCCGTCGATTTGATCATTCATTCGATTTAAAGAACGTAAATAAGTTGATTTTCCACATCCTGACGGACCAATAAGAGACGTAATTTTATTTTTTTCAAATTCTAGTGATACCCCTTTAATCGCCTCATTATCACCATACCAAACATGTATATCTTTTGTTTCTAACGCCAAATTCTGTTCATCTTTATTCATTGTTATGATATGCGTATCATCGGTATTATAAGTTTTCATTTAAATCCCCAATCTAAGCTGATGTAATTTTTTTATGGAGTTTCTTACCTAAGAAACGTGCTAAAAAGTTAAATAGTAATACAGCAATGATCAACACAGCAGAAGCTCCTGCTGATACTTGAGCGCCATCTGGCATGTTACCTTCACTATTAATTTTCCAAATGTGAACAGCTAGTGTTTCTGCCTGTCTAAAGATATTTAATGGACTAGAAATGCTTAATGGGTTCCAATTAGTAAAATCAAGTGCTGGAGCACTTTGTCCAGCAGTATAAATTAATGCTGCGGCTTCACCAAAAATACGACCTGCTCCTAAAATAACGCCTGTTAAAATACCTGGTAGTGCTTCAGGAACCACAACACGTGTGACAGTTTCCCATCTTGATAAGCCAAGAGCTAAGCCTGCTTCACGTTGTGTATAATGCACAGCTTTTAATGATTCTTCAACATTTCTTGTTAAGAGGGGTAAGTTGAAAAACGTTAAAGCTAATGCACCAGAAATAATAGAAAAGCCTAAACCAGCTTGAATAACAAACACTAAGAATCCAAATAAACCAACAACCACTGAAGGAAGTGAACTTAATACTTCAATCGCTGTACGAATAACGTTAGTAAAAAAGTTTTTCTTGGCATATTCTGATAAATAAATACCAGCTCCTAAAGAAATTGGAATACTAATTAGCATCGTAATAATTAATAAGTAAAATGAGTTAAACAACTGAATACCAATCCCTCCACCAGCTTGAAAACTCTTAGATGGTGTCGTTAAGAAACTCCAACTGATATGAGGTAATCCACGACCTAAAATATACAAAATTAAACTAGCCAGGATTAATGTAATAATACCTGCAACGGCGTATAATACGCCTGTTGCTATCTTATCCGCTTTTTTTGCATTCATTATTTCAGCTCTCCTTTTTTACCAATTAATCGTGTCACAACATTAAAGAATAGAGACATTAATAGCAATAGTAAAGCTAATGACCAAAGTGCATTGTTTTCAAGTGTTCCCATAACAGTATTTCCTATTCCCATAGTTAACACACTTGTTAAAGTTGAGGCTGGTGTAATTAAGTTATGTGGCATCAGTGAAGCATTACCAATAACCATTTGAATGGCTAAAGCTTCCCCAAAGGCTCTTGCCATACCAAATACAACAGCAGTTAAAATACCTGGAATTGCCGCCCTTAGCACTACCTTATAGATTGTTTGCCAACGTGTTGCGCCAAGTGCTAATGATGCTTCACGATAATGTCTTGGTACAGATTTTAATGCATCAATTGTCATTGATGTTACTGTTGGTAAAATCATAACAAATAAAACAAAAGTTCCAGCCAAAATACCAAATCCAGACCCTCCAAATACATTACGTACAGCAGGAACAACAACAGATAGCCCAATAAATCCATAAACAACTGAAGGAATACCAACCAATAATTCAATAACTGGTTGTAATATTTTTGTTCCTAATTTTGGTGAAATCTCTGTCATAAAAACCGCTGCACCAATCGCAAAAGGCGTTGCAATAATGGCGGATAATAGTGTCACAATAAACGAGCCTGTAATCATTGGCAATGCTCCAACCAATGGTTTTCCAGAGTCACTCACAGATCCTGGGTTCCATTCTTTTCCAAAAAGAAAATCGAATAGATTTACTTTATCTTTAAAGAAGGTAGCTAAACCTTTACTCGCTACAAAATAAAAGATGGCAACGACAACGACAACAATAAATAAAATGGCAATAAAACTAATAGTCTTACCAAATTGTTCTAATTTTGCTTTTTTTGACTTTTTTAGCAATTTGCTTTGAATATCTTCCAAAATATATCCTCCTATTGAAACAACAATTTTTATTTGGAAATTTCTTTTATATTACCTTCAACATCACGCTCAACTTGCATTTGTGATACTGGTATATAACCAAGTTGAGGAACAATATCTTCTTGTACTTCATCAGTCAACATATATTCTAAGAACTCTTTTGTTAATCCATTTGGTTCTCCTTTTGTATACATATGTTCATATGACCAAATAACCCATTTATTATTTTTAACGTTATTTTCTGTAGGTTTTACACCATCAATACTTAATGTTGCCACATCTTTTGTAACATAAGAGAAAGCTACGTAACTGATTGCGCCAGGTGTGGTACTAACGATTTGTCTAACCATCCCAGTAGAGTCTTGTTCTTGTGACCCTTTTGCTTTTTGTCCATCCAATACCCATTGTTCAAACGTGTGACGACTACCACTTCCTGTAGCTCGATTAATCAAAACGACATCTTGATCTTTTCCGCCAACTTCTTTCCAATTGGTAATTTCACCTGTAAATATTTTCCTTAAATTTTCCATTGTGATGTTTGACACACCAACTTCTTTATTAATGATTGGTGTCAATCCAACAACAGCTACTTTATGATCAACTAATAGTTTACTGTCAATTCCTTCTTTTTCTTCTGCAAACAAATCGGAATCACCTATCTGTACGGCACCGGATTGAACTTGACTTAAACCAGTTCCACTACCTCCACCTTGTACATTAATAAATTTACCTAAATGATTACTACTATATTGTTCACCAGCTGCCTCAACAAGTGGTTGCATGGCAGATGACCCAACAGCATTAATAGATTCTCCATTGTCAACTGCGCCACATCCTGTAACAGTCAATAAAAACCCTACTGATGCGATCATTTTTAACACTCTTTTCACGAATGTCCCCCCTAAATTTTTACAAAAAATTTACATATTGAAATAGTTTCTGACTTATCTCATGATAAACATATAATTTAGTAACATAAATTGCAAGTCTTTTTACATTTAATTTACAATGTAACCGCTTTACAAAAAATCTAATAAATTTATACAATTTCTTTACTTAAAATAACAAAAAACGACAAAAATTAATCTGTCGTTTTCGTCATAATATAGACCTCATTTTAACGTTCCATCACTTCTTTTAAATAATAGCCTGTATAACTTTCTTCTACTTTAATAATGTCTTCTGGTGTTCCAGTTGCGATAATGGTTCCACCACCATCTCCACCTTCTGGTCCTAAATCAATGACGTAGTCTGCTGTTTTTATGACGTCTAGATTATGTTCAATAACAAGGACTGTATTGCCACTATCTACTAAACGATTCAATACTTCTAGAAGTCGACTAATATCTTCTGTATGAAGACCTGTTGTTGGTTCATCTAATATGTAGAAATTTTTACCTGATGAACGTTTATGTAATTCACTGGCTAACTTCATACGTTGTGCTTCCCCACCAGATAAGGTAGTTGCTGATTGACCTAACTTCACGTAACCAAGTCCGACATCCACAATCGTTTGAAGCTTACGATGTATTTTAGGAATCGCTTGGAAAAAGTCAACAGATTCTTCCACTGTCATCTCTAATATTTCTGCAATATTTTTTCCTTTATATCTCACTTCTAATGTTTCAGAATTATATCGTTGACCATGACACACTTCACAAGGAACATACACATCTGGTAAAAAGTGCATCTCGATTTTGATGATACCGTCACCACGACATGCTTCACATCGGCCACCTTTCACATTAAAACTAAAACGCCCCTTTTTATAACCACGTGTTTTGGCTTCATTGGTTTTAGCAAACAAATCACGTATATCATCAAAAACACTCGTATAAGTTGCTGGATTACTTCTTGGTGTTCGACCAATCGGACTTTGATCAATGTCAATAATTTTTTCAATTGATTCATATCCTGTAATTTTATCAAATTTACCAGGTTTAGCTGAGTTACGATTGATTTTTTGAGCAAGTGCTTTTTTTAAAATCGTATTAACCAATGTACTTTTACCAGAACCAGAGACACCAGTAACCGCAACAAATTTCCCCATCGGAAATTCAACTGATAGATTTTTCAAGTTATTTTCTTTGGCACCAGTAATTTTAACACATTCACCATTGCCTTCACGTCGTTCTGTAGGGACATCGATTTTCCTTTTACCAGATAAATATTGACCAGTTAATGAATGTGGATCTTTTTCCACTTCTTCTGGCGTTCCAGCTGATATAATTTCTCCACCTTGTTCACCAGCACCTGGACCAATATCGATTAGATAATCTGCCGCTCGCATTGTATCTTCATCATGTTCCACAACAACTAGTGTATTACCTAAATCACGCATCTTTTTAAGCGAATCAATTAAGCGATTATTGTCTCGCTGATGCAATCCAATAGATGGCTCATCTAAAATGTATAGTACACCTGATAGATTTGACCCAATTTGAGTAGCGAGACGAATACGTTGTGCTTCTCCACCCGATAATGTTCCAGCAGAACGGCTTAGCGTTAAATACCCCAAACCGACATTTTCTAAGAAACTTAATCTATCTTTTATTTCTTTTAAAATTGGCTGTGAAATTATGGTATCTTGTTCACCAAACGTTAACTTGGACATATAATTTAATGATTTATTTACTGATAAATCACTGATTTCTCCAATATGTTTCCCATCAATTTTTACCGATAAGGCTTCTTTGTTTAGTCGATAACCATGACACGTTTCACATGTTAATTCTGTCATGTATAGCTTCATTTGTTCTCTTGTATAATCACTATTTGTTTCGTGATAACGACGATTAATATTTGTTAAAATCCCTTCAAAAGGAATATCAACATCACGCACGCCACCAAACTCATTTTTATAGTGGAAATGGAACGTCTTTTCTCCAGACCCTCTGAACAATAAATCTTTTTGTTCTTTTGTTAATTCTTTAAATGGTGTATCAAAATCAATACCAAATTGTTCGCAGGCTTGTTCTAACATATTTGGGTAGTAATTTGAGCTGATTGGATTCCACGGTACAATCGCTCCTTCACGCAACGTTTTCATCTCATCTGGAACAACTAAGTCTGCATCTACTTCCAACTTAACACTTAATCCATCACACTCTGGACACGCACCAAATGGCGTATTAAATGAAAACAATCGAGGTTCAATATTGCCTACTGTAAATCCACAGTAAGGGCAAGCATAATGCTCGCTAAACAAGATTTCCTCTTGTCCAATAACATCAACCAATACATAGCCGTCAGCTAGACGTAATGCCAATTCAAGTGAGTCAAACAATCTTGAGCGAACGCCATCTTTTATCACAATACGGTCAACGATAATTTCAACATCATGCTTTTTATTTTTTTCTAACTCTGGCACTTCAGAAATATCATAGGTTTCCCCATCAACTCTCACTCGGACAAACCCATCTTTTTTGATTTTTTCAAATACTTTTTTATGTTGTCCTTTTTTCCCACGAATGAGTGGTGCTAGAATCTGAATTCTCGTTCTTTCTTCTAACTCTAACAATTTATCTGTCATCTGCTCTGGAGACTGACTACTAATTTTCGTACCATCATTTGGACAAATAGGCTCACCTACTCGAGCGAATAATAGCCTTAAATAGTCATTTATCTCCGTGACGGTCCCAACTGTTGAACGAGGATTTTTACTGGTTGTCTTTTGGTCAATTGAAATGGCTGGACTCAACCCATCAATACTATCAACATCTGGCTTATCCATTTGCCCTAAAAATTGTCGTGCGTATGACGACAAACTTTCGACATAACGACGTTGCCCTTCAGCGTATAACGTATCAAATGCTAAGGAACTTTTTCCTGAACCAGAAAGTCCTGTAACCACGACGAGTTTATCTCTTGGAATAGTTACATCTATATTTTTTAAATTATGTGCTCTTGCACCACGAATCACTATTTTATCATTTGCCATATACCTTATCTCCTATTTACTTGCTTTTAGTTCTAGCAACGTATCTCTCAATGTGGCAGCTTTTTCAAAATCAAGTGCCTTGGCAGCATCTTTCATTTGTAACTCAATATCATGTAAAACAGCTTCTTTTCCATCTCTATCCATTGCATTGTATTGTTCTTTAATAGACACTGAATCAGCTGATTCATCTTCGCTTTCTTTTGTAATGCGAATCAAATCACGAATATCTTTCTTAATTGTTTTCGGTACAATACCATGTTCGGCATTATATTCTTCCTGAATAGTCCGACGACGACTTGTTTCTGACATCGCTCGCTCCATTGAGTCAGTAATCTTATCAGCATACATAATAACTTTACCGTCGGCGTTTCTTGCCGCTCGTCCGATGGTTTGGATAAGTGAGCGTTCACTACGTAAGAACCCTTCTTTATCAGCATCAAGTATGGCAACAAGTGACACTTCAGGAACATCTAATCCCTCACGCAATAAGTTAATCCCTATTAAAACATCAAACTCACCTAATCGTAAATCGCGAATAATTTCTGTTCTCTCAAGTGTTTTTATGTCACTATGTAAATATTTTACTTTAATTCCTAATTCTTTAAAGTAATCCGTTAAGTCCTCTGACATTTTTTTCGTTAACGTCGTAATAAAGACACGCTCATTTCGTTCAACACGTTCATATATTTCACCGACTAAATCATCAATTTGCCCCATGATTGGTCTTACTTCAATTACTGGATCGAGTAAACCAGTTGGTCTAATAATTTGTTCCACAATGTCATCTGTTTGTTCCATTTCATACGGTCCAGGAGTAGCAGACACATACATAATTTGGTCCACTTTTTCTTCAAATTCTTCCAATCTAAGTGGTCGGTTATCTAACGCACTAGGTAATCTGAAACCATAATCCACTAACATTTGTTTTCTTGCTCTGTCCCCATTATACATGCCCCTAATTTGAGGCATCGTAACATGGGATTCATCTACCATTATCAAAAAATCATCAGGAAAAAAATCGAGTAAAGTGTAAGGTGCTTCTCCTTCTCGTCTTCCATCCATATGCCGAGAGTAATTTTCAATCCCTGAGCAATACCCCATCTCACGCATCATTTCAATATCATAATTAGTTCGCTGTTCTAATCGTTGGGCTTCTAATAATTTTTCTTCACTTCTAAGTTCTTTTAAGCGCCAATCTAATTCTTTTTGAATTTTAGCGATGGCTTCTTCTAAATGCTCTTCATTCGTCACAAAGTGAGTCGCGGGGAAAATCGCCACATGCTCTCTATCTCCAATAATTTCACCTGTTAAGGCATTAAACTCTCTAATGCGGTCAATCTCATCACCAAAAAATTCAATTCTTAAAGCAAAGTCATCTTTTGACGCTAGAAATATTTCCACAACATCACCGCGTACACGGAAACGTCCACGCTGAAAGTCAATGTCATTTCGTTCAAACTGAATATCAACTAAATGTCTAAGCAGTTGATCCCGTTCCATTTCCATCCCTTCACGTAATGACAAAACTTGATTTTGATATTCTCTAGGATCACCTAAGCCATAAATACAAGACACAGATGCCACAACAATCACGTCATTTCGCTCTAATAGGGAACTAGTCGCTGAATGGCGTAATTTATCTATCTCATCATTGACACTCGAGTCTTTTTCAATATATGTATCACTTGAAGGAACATAGGCTTCTGGTTGGTAGTAATCATAATAGCTCACAAAATACTCCACTGCATTATTTGGAAAAAACTCTTTAAACTCACTGTATAGTTGTCCAGCAAGTGTTTTGTTGTGTGCAATAATCAGGGTAGGTTTATTAACTTGCTGTATTACATTAGACATGGTGAACGTTTTACCAGATCCTGTTACCCCCATTAATATTTGAGCTTTTTCATTATTTTCTATATTCTTTACTAATTGCTTAATCGCTTCCGGTTGATCCCCAGCCGGTTCATATTTTGACACTAAATCAAAGGTATTGTTTGTTTGTCTATCAATCATGCTGAAACTCCTTTAGATTTACTTATTTCCTCAATTTTATCATACCGAACATACTTTCGCAAAACAGTTCGCTTTATAAAAAAATAATCGATTTAGTGTTATTTTAAAGAATGTTGGAGTAGAATAGAAACAAAAGAAAGGTGTGGTTACATGGTTAAATCTATTTCAAATGAACAAATCAAACATATGGAGCAAAAATACGTGGCTAATCGTGAGCATTTATTAAGCCAACGTGCAGTGATGAAAAATGGTATTTTAGCCTCATCAGAAAATCAAAAAGCAGTTGTTGAAAACAATCCCGTTTTCTCTATCGACTTAGATACAGGAAACGTGACAAATCAAAAACAAAGTGGTCGTTGTTGGATGTTTGCAGCCCTTAATACATTCAGACATGATGTCTTAAACAATCATCACATCAAAGACTTCGAATTATCTCAAAACTATACGTTTTTCTGGGATAAATTTGAAAAAGCAAATTACTTCTATGAAAATATTATCAAAACAAGCAACCAAGAATTAACAAGTCGTGAAGTGGCATTTTTACTTGCAACCCCTCAACAAGATGGTGGCCAATGGGATATGTTAGTAGCGATTATCCAAAAATATGGGATTGTGCCAAAAACAATCATGCCTGAAACAAAAAGTAGTTCAAGCAGTCGTGAGTTAAATACTTACTTAAATAAAAAATTAAGAAAAGATGCCTTAACATTAAGAACATTAATTGCTAATGGCGCCTCTGAATCAGAAGTTGAAACTCGTAAAATTGAGTTACTACAAGAAATCTATAATTTATTAAGTACCTCTCTAGGTACACCACCAACTGAATTTGATTATTCTTACTATGATAATGATGGTAACTATCACTTAGAACAAGGGCTAACTCCTACTTCTTTCTATGATAAATATATTGGAACTGATTTAAATGATTATGTCAGCATTATCAATGCCCCAACAAAAGACAAACCTTACAATCAAGTTTATACAGTTGATATGTTAGGAAACGTCGTTGGTGGTAAAGAAGTTCGTCACTTAAACGTTGATATTGAAACATTCAAAAACTTAGCTATCGCGCAATTAAAAGATGGCGAAAGTGTGTGGTTTGGTTGTGATGTTGGCCAATCGTCAACAAGAGATACTGGTATTATGGCAACTGATATTTATAGTGTACAAGATACATTAGATATTAATTATGATATGAGTAAAGCAGAACGTTTAGATTATGGTGAAAGTTTAATGACTCACGCAATGGTCTTAACAGGCGTAAACTTAATCAATGATAAACCAACTAAATGGAAAGTTGAAAATAGTTGGGGGGATAAAGTTGGAACAAAAGGTTATTTTGTCATGAGTGATGATTGGATGAGTGAATACACTTATCAAGTCGTTGTAAACAAAAAATACCTTTCTGATGACTTAAAAGAAGTCATTGAAAAAGATCATGTCACTGTTTTAGCTCCTTGGGATCCAATGGGAGCTCTTGCATAAAATAGAAAAAAGAGTTGACCACTTTTAAGCGGCTAACTCTTTTTTTATTATTGTAATTGTGATTTAATTAAATTTTGTACACGAGCCAGTTCTGTTTCAGGAATTTCCTGATAAGAAATCCCATCAATCATCACTCCCTCACCTTGCAAGGTATCACTTTCGATGTGTTTAAAACTATCACGATATGTCATCGCAATCTCAAACATTTCATCCGGTTCTAAATCTGTTTTCATATTATTTTCTATTGCCGTTAATATTTCCTTATAACGTTTTACACCTGTAAAACCTAATGCCTTGTCAGCAATAGCTTCAATAACCTGTTGTTGTCGCACTTGTCTACCATAATCTCCATTTGGATCCTCATATCTCATCCGTGTATAAGCGAGTGCTTCTTTACCATTTAATTTGATTGGTCCTTTTTTAAAGGTCATACCATCTTGTTCAAATTCAAATTTGTTTGTTACCTCTACTCCATCAACTGCATTGACCAATTCTTCAAATCCCATCATGTTAATCCAAACATAATGATTTAAGTGCATATCTAATAAATGGTCGACAGTATCCATCGCCATTTTAGCTTGTCCATAAGCATAAGCATGAGCTATTTTTTCTACTGAATTATGTCCAACAATTTCAGCCCGTGTATCTCGTGGAATACTAATTAAAGTTGTTTTCTTTTCTTTAGGATTTACTGTTGCGACAAGCATCGTATCTGAACGTCCCACATCATTTCGTCCAAAATCACCAGTATCTAGTCCTAATAATAAAACAGAAAAAGGCTCTCCCTCTTGAATATTTTTATCATCGGATCTTCCTTCAACTGGTTCGCTTACCTTATTCGCCACGCCTTTTATATCAAAATAGGTTTTGGCCAATAAAACTCCTGATCCTACTATAACTAATAACAAAATTGTCACCAATACTATTATGGATTTTTTTAATTTACTTGACTTCTTTTTAACATTTTTTTTACGTCTACTTTGTTGATTACCCATCACACATCTCCTAAAAAAACCAATTTTATAGCACTAATTTTACCATAATGATTATTAATCCTATCATTTTTTTAGGTTAACCTTAAATAATTTTTAAAGTCTATGAATTTTTTATTACTTTTTCTAGATTTTTTATAGCTAACTCAATATTTTTAGGATGTGTGGCTAAATTGATACGAATAAACGTCCCACTGTGTTTACCAAACCATTCACCGTAATCTATCGCTAATTTAGCTTTATCTTGGACAATTTCTTTCATTTTATCTTGTGTAACATAACAAGATAAATCAACCCATGATAAATATGTCCCCTGTTTTTCATATACAATCGCTTCTGGTAATAATTTCTTAAATAATTGAGTCATTAAATCAAAATTATCATCTATGGTTTGATTCAATTCATCTAGCCACTGTTCTCCAAAATCATAACTTGCTTGCGTAGCAATAACCCCCATCAAACTAGTTGGATTACTGATTCTCGTCTTGATAAATTCATCATATCTTACTCTTAAATCAGGTGATGGAATAAAAATATGCGAATGAAGTAAACTTGCTAAGTTAAATGATTTTGATGCAGCATTCACCACAATTAATTTATCAAAATCGACACCCTCTACCCCTAAATAACTAATAAATGTATGACCTTTTGCTACAAAATCTTGATGAATCTCATCAGAAATCAATAAGACTTCATATTTTTGACAAATATCAGATATTTTCTTTAATTCCTCAAGTGTCCACACACGTCCAACAGGATTATGCGGCGAACAAAAAATCAGTGCTTTGACGTTTTCTTTTTTTATCTTTTCTTCCATCTCTTCATAATTAATCTCATATCTACCCTGATTAATCACTAAGTCAGATACAACTAACTTGCGTTTATTATCCTTTACCACATCATAAAACGGGTAATATACTGGTGAACAAATCATGACAGCTTCTTGTTCTTTTGTAAAACATTGAATTAAGTAATGCAGTGAATTCACGACACCTGTCGTAAAACGTAACCACTCTTTTTTAACTTCAACATTGTGTTGGTTTTTTTGCCAAGATTTCACTGCTTGGTAATATGAATCAGGTACTACAGAATAACCAAAAACACCATGATTGATTCTTTCAATCATTTTATTTTGAACCTCTTCAGGAATTTTAAAATCCATATCTGCTACCCACAAAGGAAGTAATCCTTCACTTCCAAAGTGTTCTGTAACCCCGTCCCATTTTAATGAGTCTGTTTGATGACGATCCACATAATACTTATCATAAAAATTTGTCATGTCTTTTTTGCACTCCTTTTTTAAGTAATATCTCATTCTATCATATATGACAATTAGTAAAAAAGGGGTTATTTTTACACAATGACAGAAAGGGTTGATTAAACTATAAATTAGGTTTAAAATAAAGATAAATTAGGCAAACCTAAAAAAGGAAGCGAAATGATGAAAACTTTATTAAATTTAAACCTTAATGACCAAGCAACTATCTCTCACATCTCTCACCCAGATGCAGATATGAAACAACGACTATATGACTTAGGTTTCTATCCTGGAACAACTGTCAAAAAATCACTTATCAGTCCAAAAAGTGATCCAATTGCTTACCGCTTGAGAGGAACAACTATTGCATTAAGAAATTCTGATGCACAATATGTGGAGGTGTCTAACGATGACAACTGAAGAAAAAGAGACCTTTGTTATTGAACGTAAAAAAGAATCGGATGTTGTGATTACATTAGCTGGAAACCCTAACGTGGGTAAGAGCTCAGTTTTTAACGAACTAACTGGACTAAGACAACACACTGGTAATTGGCCTGGAAAAACGGTTGATTTAGCCCAAGGACGAACTGAATTTGAGGGACAAGGATTCATATTAGTCGATTTACCTGGTACCTATTCCCTATCAGCTCACTCAGTAGAAGAAGAAGTCGCACGAGATTTCATTCAATCAAATGAGTCTCAGGCTACTATCGTCGTCTGTGATGCAACAAGTCTAGAGCGAAATCTAAATCTAGTATTGCAAATCATGCAACTGACACCAAACGTTATTGTGTGTGTCAATTTACTAGATGAAGCCAAAAAGAAAAAAATCCATATTAATTTAGAAAAATTACAAGAATTACTTGGTGTACCAGTCGTGGGAACATCTGCTGTAAAAAAACAAGGTCTTGATACCTTAATGGAAAAAACAAAAGGTGTGATCAATGGAGACATTACATCAAATCCATTTATGATGGAAGCTTTGCGACAAATCCATGTTGATAAAGAAACTGAAACACTAGCCATTATGGATAGAGCAAGTGTTATTGCAAAAGAAGTCACAATATTTGAAGATAAAAATTTCGATCTAAAAGACCAAAAATTAGATAAACTTCTCACACAAAAAAGCACTGGTATTCCTATTATGATTTTATTATTAATGCTTATCTTTTGGTTTACGATTGAAGGAGCGGATGGTCCTTCAGATTTTCTAGCTGATAATTTTGACAAATTTGGTAATTGGCTTATGGCTATTACAACGAGTTGGGGTGTCCCACATATTATTCGTGATGTGTTGATTAATGGCGTGTATAAAGTTCTATCAACCGTTGTTGCAGTAATGTTGCCACCTATGGCTATTTTCTTTCCATTGTTCACGTTATTAGAAGATTTTGGTTACTTACCTCGTGTTGCATTTAACTTAGATAAACATTTTCAAAAAGCCGGAGCCTGTGGGAAACAAGCATTAACCATGTGTATGGGATTTGGTTGTAACGCAGCTGGGGTTGTTGGGGCTAGAATCATTGATTCTCCTAGAGAAAGACTTATTGCCATTATGACAAATAATTTTGTACCATGTAATGGTCGATTTCCTATTTTGATTACAGTTATCACCGTCTTCTTTACTGGAGGAGCAGTTGGACTTTTAGGCTCTATCCAATCAGCGATCTTTTTAACAGGCGTCATCTTACTCGGCGTATTTACTACGATCATGGTTTCTCGTTTATTATCAAAAACTGTCTTAAAAGGGATACCATCTTCTTTCACCTTAGAATTACCACCTTATCGAAAACCACAAGTGGGGCAAGTGATTGTTCGCTCAATTTTTGACAGAACCTTATTTGTTTTATGGCGCGCCATTATTGTAGCTGCCCCAGCAGGGCTAGTGATTTGGGTATTAGCTAATGTTTCAATTGGTGATCAATCCATTTTACAGAGTGTGACCGGATTTATCGATCCATTTGCTCGACTTATGGGATTAGATGGTACTATTTTAATGGCTTTTATATTAGGACTACCTGCTAATGAAATTGTTATTCCTATTATGATTATGGGTTACATGGCAACTGGTACCATTACAGACTTTAGCTCACTGGATCAATTCAGACAACTATTATTAAGTAATGGGTGGACTTGGTTAACAGCTATGAATGTCATTTTATTTACTCTTTATCATTGGCCATGTTCTACCACCCTACTGACAATTTATAAAGAAACAAAAAGTAAAAAATGGACGTTCGCTTCATTTATTATTCCAACCATCATCGGTGTTGGTATTACGATGTTGACAACCGCTATCGCACATCTCTTTCACTTAGTTTAAAAAACAAAAAAATTCGACTGATTATTCAGCCGAATTTTTTTATTTAAAGGTTTGGTATGTAACCTAAATCTTCAATTTTATCTGCTATATCTTTAATAGCTATTTTTGATTCATCATAGACTACGTCTGCTTCTTTATTTTCTAAAGACACATCAACATCATTTACACCATCAAGTTCTGACAAGCCTTTTTCAATACGAGCAGAACAATGACCACAGTTCATGCCTTCAATTGCTATTTTCTGTTTCATGTTACTCACCTCTTCTAATTAGTTAATGTAAGAGTATGTCTTTTTTTATCTGTTGTCAAACAAAAAAGCCCCTTTAAAAAGGGACTTTTTACTCTCTATGGGTAAATACGGTGTAATAAACGTGGGAATGGACTTGCTTCACGAACGTGATCAATACCACATACCCAAGTAACAGTTCTTTCTAATCCTAGACCAAAGCCAGAATGAGGAACTGCACCATATTTTTGTAAGTCTAAATACCATTCATAATCTTTACGATCTAAACCATCTTTTTCAATTTCCGCTAGTAAGTAGTCGTAACCGATGGCACGTTCACTACCACCAATAATTTCTCCATAACCTTCTGGCGCGATTAAATCGGCACGAATCACCACGTCATCTCTTGTTGGATGTGGTTTCATATAGAATGGACTCATTGATTTTGGATAGTTTAAAATGAAGACTGGTTTTTCAAAATAGTTGGCGATAAATGTTTCATGTGGAGAACCAAAGTCATCTCCCCAAGTAATATCTTCAAATCCATTTTGTTGTAATAATTCCACTGCTTCATCATAAGAAATACGTGGGAATGGTAATTCTGTGTATTTTCTTAATAAGTCTTTATCACGTTCTAACACGTCTAAAGCATAGTCACAGTTTTCTAATACTTTTTCAATCATGAATGCGACATATTGCTCTTGAATTTCTAAACTTCCTTCTTGATCAACAAATGCCATTTCAGGTTCCATCATCCAGAACTCAGTTAAATGGCGACGAGTTTTTGATTTTTCAGCACGGAATGTTGGTCCAAAAGAAAATACTTTTCCAAAAGCCATTGCAGCAGCTTCAAGATATAACTGACCTGTTTGTGATAAGTACGCTGGAGAACCAAAATAATCTGTTTCAAATAATTCAGTCGTACCTTCTGGTGCACTACTTGTTAAAATAGGTGGATCAATTTTGATAAATCCACGGTCATTAAAGAATTCGTATGTTGCACGAATCAATTCATTTCTCACTTGCATAATGGCATGTTGTTTTGATGAACGTAACCATAAATGACGATGATCCATTAAAAAGTCAGTTCCGTGTTCTTTTGGTGTAATTGGGTAATCATGGCTCTCACCAACCACTTCAATTGTTTGAACCCCAATTTCATAACCAAATTTTGAACGAGTATCTTCTCTGATTTCACCAGTGATGATGACAGATGTTTCTTGATTTAAGCTTTTTGCTAATTCAAATGTTTCGTCGCCTACTTCATTTTTTACTACAACACCTTGAAAATAAGCTGAACCATCTCTAAGTTGTAGGAAGGCAATTTTACCACTTGAGCGTTTATTGGCTACCCAAGCACCTATTTTAACAACTTCCCCAACATGTTTTTTCGAATCAATAATGTTTATTGTTTCCACTTTAGCACCCCACTAATGATATTAAATTCGTTTACTATCAATGAATTTGTTTATTTGACTGATTGCTTGTGTCAAAGTATCCATATCTGTTGCATAACTAATGCGCACATGATGACTTGTGCCAAATGCTTCACCTGTTACAACGGCGACATGCGCTTCTTCTAGTAAGTCATTTACCCATGTTGTCACATTATCATACCCACACATAGCCATTGTATCTTTGATATTAAGATATAAATAAAATGCGCCTTGTGGTTTTTCCACCTTCACACCTGGTATTGCCTGAATTAATGGAAAAATATCGTTTAATCGTTGTTCAAACGTTTGACGCATTGATTCCACAATATCTTGGCTGCCACTCAACGCTTCAATGGCAGCATATTGGCTCACAGTTGCAGGATTGCCTGTTGATTGTGACATCACTTTAGACACTTGAGACACAATCTCTGGTTGACATAGAGCGTATCCAATACGCCAACCTGTCATAGAATAGGTTTTAGATACCCCATTAACCACAATTGTTTGTTGTTTAATCGCATCAGACAAACTCACTATTGATGTAAATACATTACCATTATAAACTAATTTAGCATAAATATCATCGGCAATTATATAAATGTTATTTGAAACTGCCCAATTACCAATTTCAAACAGCTCTTTAGCTGTATAGACAGTACCTGTTGGATTAGAAGGTGTATTTAAAATTAGCACACGGGATTTATCTGTTCGTGCTCTTTCTAATTCTTCCACTGTTACACGGTAGTGGTTTTCCTCTGTTGTTTCAACAAATACATTTTTTCCATCTGCTAGTTCTACTTGCGCACTATAACTTACCCAATAAGGTGTTGGAATAATAACCTCGTCACCTGGGTTTAATAAGGTTTGAAATAGGGCATATAAAACATATTTTGCCCCATTTCCAATGAATACCTCATTTGTCTGATATTCCACGCCATAATCAATACGAGTCCGTTCAATAATAGCTTTTTTTAATTCAATTAAACCAGTTGCAGGTGTATAAAAACTTGATGAACCATCTTCAATTGACTTTATGGCTGCTTGTTGAACCGACTTAGGTGTAGAAAAATCTGGCTCCCCAATAGTCAAATTTAATACATCTACACCCTTATCTTTTAACGCTTTTGCTTTTGCTGCTGCTTGTAATGTTGCTGATTCTTTCAAATTTTTTACTTTTTTAGAGAACCCCATTTTTTTCATCTCCTTAAATTTTTAGTGTATCTTCTTTAATTTCTCCTGAGTAAAAATCAACTAAATAATACACTAAATGGCCGTCTTTACTAGTCGCTGTTATTTCCCATACAGGTTTATCATCAACTAACCCCAGTGATACTTTTTTGATTTTTTTTGTTTCATTCTTTTTCAAAACAGCCTTGATGGCATCATCTTGTGTGACTCCTTTGTTAGCATATATCACAAATGCTTCCTTTCCATTTTCAGGTATCATCACAATTTTTTCTTCATTATTGTTGTCTCTTCCCACAATGCTAAAGGTATTTTCTTGTCTTGTAAACCAATAAAACTCATCAATCTTATCAATATGACCTAAATTTTTGGCAATCGTCACTGCTTGTTTTTTGGTTGAACGATAAGTTGACGTTGAACGATAAAGAATCGCACTTATTATTACAGTAATCGCAATAAGAGTTATCGTCAAATATTTTAACAATTTATTTTCACGCATATACTCTCTCCTTTAGGTTATTTTACTAACTTTTATTTTTTAAAAACTGCTTACTATTATCAACTAGTTCAGGTAATGTTACCGGTAAAATATCTAATTCTTTTGGTAAATAGGAGCACAAAATGTTACTATATCTACTATTTATTAATCGATCATCAAGTAATACTAAAATTCCTTTATCTGTTGGACTTCTTAACAATCTTCCTACTCCTTGACGTAACTTAATCCCAGCTTGCGGAATAGCATCCTCATAAAAAGGATTAACTCCTTGTTGTTCTAAGTAATGATATCTAGCTTGAACAATCGGTCTATTAGGTGGTTCAAACGGTAGTTTGGTCATGACCACAATATCTATTGACTGTTTACTAAAATCCATGCCTTCCCAAAAGCTATTAGCACCTAAAATAATGCACTTATTTCCTTGGTTAATCTTCTTTAAAATTTTTTCTTTCGTACCAGAAATTCCCTGAGCCAGAATTAATACTTCACCTTGATTAAAATAATCTATTAAATATTGATAGGTTTTTTCAAGTAAGTTGTGCGAGGTAAATAAAACTAACATCGTTTGTTCATGTGTGTTATACAACTTTTTAACAACTTTATAAATTTGTTTAGAAAACTCTTTTGTTGAAGATAAATTAGAATAATTAACCTCTTTTATCAAGTACAACCTAGCTTGATTTTTATAATCAAAAATAGTTGGTAATGTCTTCTTAGCTACATTATTTAATCCTAATTTATTTTCTAAAAATGATGACTCATTATCTAACTGTAGGCTACCACTTGTATAAATAATTTTTTTAGCTTGATGATACCAGTTATATTGTTGAATGGATAAATTTTCAAAGTTAACCATCGATAAAACTAAATGCGATTTTTTACGATATGCCCACTTCACAAAATCATCATCATAATCATAAAAAAATTGGTTAAACCATTCAGATATTTCAATGACTCTATTTAAAGTATTAAAAAAATCTTTTTCAATTAGAGTAGAACCCACTTGACTCTTTTCTAATATATCTTTTTTCAAATGTGATAACTCTCTCAATAATACTTTAATCTGTTGAATACTTCGTTTAACCATTGGCACTTGTTGAAGAAATGTCAATAACTCAACCATCACTTCTTCTCTTACCTGATGTAATCTATAGTAATTAAAAAAACATTCCTCTAACCAATCTAGAGATTCCCTCAATTCTTGACTAATATTTCCAATCATAAGCCCTTGTCTTTCCCATAAAACATTAAACTTAGACAAATCACTAGATAGTTCAATTAGATGATTTAATTCATAACCAAATTGAGAAAATGATAATTTTTTAGTAGACAAATTTTCTATTAAAGCAGGTAATTGATGTGCTTCATCTACCACAACTAATTCAAATTCAGGTAAAAATGGCTCTTTTTTTTGGCTATCTGCAAATAAAAAAGCATGATTAACAATGATAAAATCAGCAAATCGACATCTATCATTTAAATAATTAAAAAAGTCTTCCTCATGAAATAAAGAGGAATCAAATAATTCCATTTTACCTGTATGTTGAACATGTTGATAAAATATATTATTTTTACTAACATTTACTTCGTCCAAATCACCAGTCGTTGTTTCAAGAAGCCAAACTAATACAGCCATTTGACAGATAGCATATGTTTTTTGAGGTACTGGATTATCTAATGTTTGCTTAAATGACTCCAAACTAATATAGTGTGAAGCACTTTTCACAACAACGCCGTATTTAGACATACCAGTTAACTTATTTAACAGTGGGATATCTTGATAAACTATTTGATTTTGTAACATAATAGTAGATGTTGAAATTAAGACTTGTTTAGAGCTATTAACAAAAGATAAAGGATATAGGTAACCCATTGTCTTGCCTGTTCCAGTTTCAGCTTCTATAAAGAAATCCTTTTCTTGGCTTTCTTTTGCTAAAAATTGATAAATATCCTCGGACATCTCTTTTTGATTTGCTCTCAAAACATCTAATGCACTACCAAATGTTTCATTTGTACAACGAACATTATAACGATAATCATAATTTTTTTTCTTTAAAACAAGACCATCTATCATCATAAGATGATTCTCTTTTTTTGATTCTTTTTTTCGTGTCTCATCCAATATCATTTGAAATAGATCATGATTATTAACACCTAGTTCTTTAGATAACTGAGTGAATTTTTCTAATGTCATTTCAGGTAGCCCTCTTAATTTATCAATCATTTTGATAAATCCTTGAGCTGTTACATAAGCATCACTTAGTGCTTGATGAGGATTAGCATGATCTAATGCCATTTCAGATGCCATGTCACTTACCCTAAAACCATTAGAGGTTGGATATAATACTTGAAATATCTCAACAGTATCTAAACAAGGGCTTTTTAAAGGTTCAATACCAGCCCTCACTAATTCACTATTTAAAAAATTAAAATCAAAAAACACATTGTGCGCTACAAACACGCAGCCATCAAGAAGTTGTCTTATTGTATAAGCCACATCTTCAAAATAAGGCTCGTTTGCCACATCTTTATTTGAAATACCAGTTAATTCAGTGATATGTTTTGGTATTGAGCGTAGTGGATTAATATCAATCGACATTTGATTTACAATTTTCTGATTTTCAACAATTACACAGGCAAATTGAATAATTTTATCCATTTCTTGATTGGTACCAGTTGTTTCAATATCTACAACGGCAAATAAACTTGATGCTTCCATTACCCCAATCCTCTCTGTTTTTACTCACCATTGTATTATACTATATTCTAATAATAAGTCATTAGATAAAAACATTATCTAAATCTAGGTATGTGTTTGTTTTAACCTTCAAACTATGGTTAAATATATTTAGACGCAACTTTATATTTTGACATAGAAAGGTATCGTAAGCTTATGAAGTCCTTGAAGACAGTTGGATTAATCATCATTATTTTTTGGATATTTGCTCTTTTCTTAACCTACACACCAAGTTTATTTTGGTATGCATATCTTTTTATTTCATCCCTTGCGCTTTTTTTAGCTATTACTTTAATCATCTATTTAAATCCAGAAATATACTATAATATAAATGATTTTTTTACTCAGTATTTCAAAAGCCATGATGAGATAACTCTAAATGATGAAGATGATTATTATACTATTCCTCGTAAAAAGAAGAAACAGAAAAGAAAAAAGAAGAAACATTATGATATTACTTCATTTCGTCAAAGAAAAGATACCCATTCTGATCATATGATTATTAATACTTCTTCTTCAAATATCAGACATAAAGAATATTTGCATACATCTATACCGCAGATAAAAACACAAGAAAAGCAACAACTACTATTTGAAATCATCTTAACTTTAAAAGAAGAGCATTTTTTCTCAAGTTTATATGCCGGAATATCAGATAATGAATTAACTGAAAATTACGAAGAATACCATGACCGCAAAATTTTTGAACTATATGATAACGTCATTCCAAATGCTTATGCTAAAATGTTATATGATCCAAAATCGACTAATAATCGACTAAGTATTTTTATACCAAATAAAAAAAATCATGATGCCGACTTTAATTTAGGGTTTATTGCCATTGAAGACAGTTATAAAGCCGATACCTTGATTAATAAGTATACTAATATACAAGTAATTCCAACCATTCTTGGTGGTACTTATAAAGAAGTAAAAAAAAGTGATAACAATAAAATTCGTATCAAAACGGATTTTATTCCTTACGATTTAACAATCTCTTTAGCTTTTTATAATATCTAACAACAAATCAAAAAACTAGAAATGAGTTCAATATCATGTTAGTATAAAATTAGTTTAATACGAGGGGATGGATAATAAATATGAAAATGGCTCATACATGCGTCAGAGTAAAAGATTTAGATGCTTCTCTTGATTTCTATAAGAAAGCATTTAACTTTGAAGAATCTCGTCGACGAGATTTTCCAGAAAACAAATTTACACTTGTCTATTTAACATTGCCAGGTGATGATTATGAATTAGAATTAACTTATAATTATGACTCAGAAGGATACGATTTAGGGAATGGTTATGGTCATATTGCTATATCTACAAATGATTTAGAAGGACTTCATTCTAAACATAAAGAGGAAGGTTTTAACATAACTGAATTAAAACATTTACCGAATGTACCACCTTCTTACTACTTTATTATTGATCCAGATGGCTACAAAATCGAAGTTATTCGCGAAAAATAGTCCTAGATATTAAAAAAATAAATAGTATTGATTAAATGGACATTTAATCAATACTATTTTTATTTATGCCACAAACATGTAATACCATGCCTGTAAGAAATAGCTTTATTATGAAAAAACTCCTTTTAATTAATACATACAAGCAAGATGACATTCAAGATGACATTTATCACGATAAGATTGAATCAAAAGACAATACAAAAATATATTCAAGAACAAGAAACAAATAACAGAATAAGAGGTAGTAAGCAAATAAGAGTATACGATTATCAATTTAATAAAAAAAGCCTAGAACAAACTAGGCTTTTGATAGCTCCGGCAGTAGGACTCGAACCTACGACATCATGATTAACAGTCATGCGCTACTACCAACTGAGCTATGCCGGATAATTATTAATTTTTTTACTACTGTACTCCGGCAGTAGGACTCGAACCTACGACATCATGATTAACAGTCATGCGCTACTACCAACTGAGCTATGCCGGATAATTATATAAGCACGGCAACGTCCTACTCTCACAAAGGGAAACCCTTCACTACCCTCGGCGCTAAGAAGCTTAACTTCTGTGTTCGGCATGGTTACAGGTGTATCCTTCTTGCCATCGTCACCGCACTTATATGTTTTTTATTGAGTGATGATTCACTCAAAACTGGATGTTAAGTTAGTATCAATATAATGGTCCACCGCTATCTTGGTTAAGTCCTCGACCGATTAGTACTAGTCCGCTCCATACATCACTGTACTTCCA